>JAKSRE010000023.1 GCA_024403775.1 Clostridia bacterium
CATTACCATCGTCTGGATCTGTTGTAGAACCACCATTACCATCGTCTGGATCTGTTGTAGAACCACCATTACCATCGTCTGGATCTGTAGTATCATCAGGATCTACTAAAGGATAATCATGAGTCTCAGGTGTATTAAAAGGATAGTAATGTCCTTCAGCACCTAAAGAATTATCGATATTTTCAGCAATAATACCACCCTCAAAATTTCCACCTTCAACGTGAACAGTTGCATTTGGAGCCAAAATATGTCCTTCAAAAAGAGTCAATCTAATATCTTCCGCATCAGGGAAATTAAATAATAAATTCATACCCTTAAGATTAATCTGAGCATCGTCAGCTGCCAATTCAGTAGCTCTATCAATATTTTTAAAGTTTCCTGCAAGTCCTTTACCGCCAAATCTATTTCTCATTTGATCGTAAGGAGAAAGATTATTCAAATCAGCATTTACAGAAAAATATACTGGATTAGTATGAGATTGAGGATCACAAGTCTCAGTAAACACTAAATCAATATTAGTTACATCATCGAAAGTAATAACATAACCTTCTCTTGCAAGATCTTCCATACTTATATTATTTTCATTATTAGTAATATTTATATATGAGACACCATCTAGTAATGAAGCAGGTATTTTTATATTTTTTCCATCAAACTTATCAATATTAATATTTATCGCTATCTCAGGAACTGGTATCCAAGGAACATTTTGAATCACCACATCATCCTCAGAAACAACATAATCAGCTGAATTAGTTAAAGCATTTGATTGAGCTTCTAATGCCTTAAAAGCCTTAGACATATCGATAAAATTATCATTTTCTTGAATAAAAGATAAACCGCCCTCATAATTACCAGCGAATATATTTTTATCCTTTAAGTCATCATTTTTTATCCAAGCACCTAAGTCACCTTCACTAGCTCCGAATTGAACAATATTATTAGCATAGGAAGCCACAGACTGTCCTTGACCACCATTACCCCATTTCAAATCACCACCGCAGGCAAAAGCACCTACCTGATGACTAAGAGCAGTCAAATCATTCTCAGCAAAATAAATGTAATCTGTTAAAATGTTCTGATATGTGTAATCTCTGTCATAAACAGGCTTACCAGTCTTCTCACCATCTGCAAAAGCAGTAAAACTCATCATTGATACAGCCAAAGATGACGAGATAAATGAAGCTAAAAACTTACGAATAGTTCTGTTACGAACAACACTAACTTTTAACATAATAACTCTCCTCCCCATATAAGTTATTAACATACCTAAATTTTATAATGTCAAATTTAATAAAAAAAGGGAGAAATGTGACTTTTTTGTGAAATGTGGCAAGGTTTAGTTGATTTTGTATACTATTTCCATCAAAAATAACAAAATAATCAATTGCTAATGTAGTTACTAAACAATTCTTGATAAAAGCCTTCCTCATTAACGAGGGCCTCATGCTTACCTATCTGCTTAACTTCACCAGATACAAGAACAACAATTACATCTGCATCAACGATTGTAGACAGACGGTGCGCAATAACTATAGAAGTTCTTCCTGATAAAAGTTCATCAAAGGCTTTTTGAATTTTCTTCTCTGAATAAATATCAACTGAAGCCGTTGCTTCATCAAGAATGATAAACTCTGGATTAGAACACATAGTTCTTGTAATACTCAAAAGCTGTCTCTGACCTTCTGACAAATCAGATGAAGAGGACTTAAGTTTATTATTGTACTTATTAGGAAGCTGTCTAATAAATGACTTAGCTCCAGATAAAGATGCGTACTTATCCATCTCCTCATCGGACAATTTATCATTTCCATACTTTAAATTCTCTCCAATTGAGGCATCCTTAAACCAGGTATCCTGAGATACCATGCTTATTCTCTCACGAAGTTCATTTACTGGAAGAGTTTTAATATTAATTCCATTTATTAGAATCTCTCCTGAATCTGGTTCATAATATCTCATAAGAAGATTTATTACAGTTGTCTTTCCACAACCTGTAGGCCCAACAATTGCAAGTTTTTGTCCATTAGTTACTTTAAAAGATACATTCTTCAATACTGGGTGATCTTTATTATAGCCAAACGTAACATTTCTAAATTCCACTTCCTCAATCTGAGAGTCTAAAGAATTTCTGTCTATGGTTGAGACATCTTTGAACTCATTTTCGCCAAGGAAAGAATATACACGATCCATGCAGGCAAATGCATCTGTAAGTTCAGTAAGAACTCCAGAAAGTTCATTAAAAGGCTTCATAAACTGACTGCAGTAAGCAAGGATTGCCGCAAGTGCTCCACTAGTCAGCGTTGAACCTGTCTTAACTGCAATATATGCACCAAGAAGAGCAACTCCTGCATAAATAAGAGCATTTACAAAGCGAGTAGAAGGATTTGTAATTGAAGAATAGAATGTTGCCTTAACTGCATTATTGCGATATTCTTCATTAATTTTCTCAAACTCTTCGAAAGTCCTATCCTCAATTGCATACTTTTTCTGAAGAATGAAGTTATTAGCTACCTCATTTATATACTGTGTCTGCTTTGATCTGATCTCAGCCTGTCTTTTGAAAGAACTATATGTTCTTTTAGCAATAAAGAAAGCAGTAAGAAACGAAAGAGGTGTGAAAAGAAGCACAAATAAAGTAATCTTCCACTGCAGACTAAACATGATTACAAGCGTAACCAAAATAGATAAAAGAGCTACAAAAAACTGATTCAAAAACATCTGGATTCCAGTTCCAGCTGCATCAATATCACTAATAATAAGGCTCTGAAGTTTACCAGATGGATGCTTATCAATATAAGACATAGGAAGCTTGCTTAATTTTCCATATGCATCATTACGAAGCTTAAAAATAATATTGTTACTAATTACAATATTAATTCTGCTTAATATAAACTGTGCAATTCCAGCAACCACAACTGAGATTACTGATAAGAAAATATAATATTTTACACTGGTAAAATCCATATTTAAGCTCATACTATCGATAGCTCTTCCGATAAACAAAGGAACCAACAAAGAAAAAGTTGATACCAAAACAGACATTATGATTGAGATAATCATAAATAAAATTCCATTTGGCATATTGCGCACGGTTCTAAGTAAGTTTTCTATTTTTGTTTTCATTTTAGCTCCTGACCCTGAAGCAAGCAGAAGTTTTTGTAATCGTCTAACTTGTTATATAGATTCTCGTGAGTATCAAATCCTACTATCTCGCCATCGTCAACATACAAAATCTTATCGCAGTTCTTAACACTACGAATTCTCTGTGAGATGATAACAACTGTTGGCTTATTTTTAAGGTTAGATATATTTGTTAATAATCTGCTTTCAGTGTTTGCGTCCAAAGCAGATGTAGAATCATCAAAAATTAAAATCTCAGGATTACCTGCAAGAACTCTGGCAATTCCAAGACGTTGTTTTTGACCACCAGACAGACCCGTACCACTGCCATTTGAATAAAGCATATGCAATCTTTTATCTTTTGTTCTGTCTATAACTTCATCAAGACAAGAATTATTAATTGCTTCAACAATAGAAGCTTCATCAATCCCAGATCTTTTTACAATGATATTCTCATCAATAGTACCTGTGATTACGTTAGTCTTCTGTGTAACAAGTCCAATTAACTTGGCCTTGTTATCCTCATCAATTGAATTTAATTCCTTACCATAAAGGCAAATTCTGCCTTCATAAGATTCATATAAACCAGAAATAAGTTTGGCAATAGTTGACTTACCAGATCCAGTCTTACCAATAATACCTATTGTCTCACCTTTATTTATAGCAAAACTAACATTTTTAAGAGTTGCATCTGAGTTATTAAGATATGTAAATGATACATCCTTAAAAGAAATCGCCTCTTTACTTCTGTCTATTGAATCAGCATTATCAGATGCTTTAACATCATCTTCCTTAAGCATATCTTCAACTTTATTAACACAGGCAATTGAACGACTTACATTTACTACAAGATTAGAAAGCTTAATAATCTCAACAAGAATCTGTGACATATAGTTATATAAAGCAATAACCATACCTTTGGTAAGTATTCCAGAATCCACCTGGATAGCACCATAATAAATAAGAGCACAGATACAAAGATTAATTACAGCAAATGTAATTGGATTAAGAAGAGCTGATATCTTAGCAGCCTTAATCTGAATTGAATAAAACTTACTATTCTGATTACTAAAAGTATTAAAATCATCTTCTGACTTATTAAAGCTTCTGATAGTTCTTACACCGCTAATACCATTATTTGTTCTACCAGAAAGGTTACCAAGTTCTACTCTGGACTCTTTAAATAAAGGCAGAGTAGTTCTCATATTAAGAACGATAATCAAAGCCAGTAAAGCAACTACTAGAACAAAAATCATAGCTGCCTTAAAATCTATTGTCATAGCCATTACTGAGGCACCAACAACAATAAATGGTGATCTTAAAAGAAGTCTTAAAAAAAGATTTATACCATTAGATATCTGATTAACATCATCAGTAAGTGAAGTAAGAATACCAGAAGAACCAATATCATCGTACTGGGTAAGATTCATTCTTAAAATACGCTTAAATAAGTCCGCTCTGATTGAGCACGAGATATTATTGGCTACATAAGAAGCAAAATACTGTGCAATAAGTGCACATGAATATCCAACAAGAGCAAATACTGCCATAAGGCCAACATAACGAACAATCAGCCCCATATCGTTATTCTCAATACCCTTATCGATAATTGCAGCAACAATCAAAGGAACAATCAACTCAAAAACGGCCTCTAATAATTTAAAAAGAGGCCCGATAATAGATTGTTTTTTATAATTTTTAAAGTAATCAATCAGAATATGCATTAATTAAATGTCTCCATAAGACGATTACAGTCACTATATACTTTTTCAGTATCAATTGACGTAAATTCTCCGTTATCATAAAGAATCTTACCATTAATCATTGTCATAACAACATTAGATGGATTGCCTGAATATACAATATTAGAAATAATATTATTTACTGGCTGCATATTAGGAGTAGCCATATTAAGCATAATAATATCTGCTGTTTTACCCACTTCGAGGCAGTCACAATCATTAAGACCCATTGCTCTTGCACCAACTGTAGTTGCACTTCTTAATAAAGCATATGGATCAACGGCTGAAGCATCATCATTTTTAACCTTTGATAAAACTGATGCAAGATAAATCTCTCTGAACATATCAAGAGCATTGTTACTTCCAGCACCATCAGTACCAATTGCAACATTAATTCCTTCATCATAATACTTCTGAAGATTAGCAATACCACTTGCAAGCTTTAGATTTGAACAAGGATTTGTAACAGCATAGAGATTATGCTTCTTAAAAATATCCATATCCTCATCATTAAACCATACACAGTGGAATCCACCACCACCAAAATCAAAAAGACCTAAATCTTCCATTACTTTAGTTGGTGTTTTTCCATATCTTCCAATACATTCATTAACTTCTTTAATAGTCTCTGAATTATGTGCATAAACAGGAGCACTATACTTATGGGAAATCTCAGAAATACGCTTCATAATCGCTTCTGAAGTAGTGTACTCAGCATGGAAACCAAGAACCATGCTAATCAGTTCATGACACTTATTATATTCAACAAACTCATCTTCAAGTCTGTCGATACCGCCAAAATCATTAACAGAGCCACATAAAACACTTCTAAAACCACTGTCTATAGAGGCTCTGTTATAGTTTGGCAAATTAAAATACATATCAAAACAGGAAGTAATACCATTTCTTAAGTACTCAGCAAAACCAAGAGTACTAAAAGAATAAATGCACTCATCAGTAAGTTTTCCCTCCATTGGAAAAATTCTTGTATGAAGCCATTCATCAAGTGGAAGATTATCAGAAAAACTTCTCGCGAATGTCATGGCAGTATGGGTATGAGCATTCTTAAGACCTGGCATAAGAACATTACCTTTACAGTCAATCTCCTTGTCGAAAGTGGATTTTAAACCATCCTCACCCTTTCCAACATAAGTGATTTTGTTTTCAGATACATGGAGTTCGCCTTCAAAAATCTGTGGAAGGTTATCTGACATGCTGATTATTCGTGCATTATAAAATCTAATAGTCATGTATTTTATTCCTTTGCAAATCCCTTTTCGATAGCAAGTCTGGCTCTCTGCTCTGCCTTGCCACCCATAGCAATCTGATCCTTAATAAATGTTGGGTGATTCTTAAGGAAATCCTGCATATATTCTGAAGGATTCTCAAGGAACTTCATTGTTAAATCATACTGAGCCTGATTTATAGCACCATTGGAGAGAGCCTCATCGAACAAAGCCTTGTCAATTCCAGCAAAAGTAAACATATTAACGCCTTCTGCCTTAAGGTTAGCTTCGCCATTCTGATGTCTGTCGATAATTGCAACTGTATCAGTAATTGTTGAACCTAACTCCTTAATTGCTGGAATCCAGGCTCTGATATATGAAGACGCCTCTGTAATAAGGTCTGCAACATGAAGAGCCTTCTTACCCTTTAAATCAACTTCTGAAGAAGGTACTGTGATCTCAAAATTCTCAGTTGAATAAACTGAAGAACCATCCTTAAAGATTGTAAGGTGTGGCTTAGCCAAGAAATATGCTGGAAGCATTGAGAAGAAGAAATCTCTTCTCTCACCGCCTGAAATATAATCAAAATCATACTCAGAAAGCTTTGCTGTAAGGAAATCTGTGATCATCTTAAATGTCTCAGACTTCTGATAAATATCCATAAAATCAAGGAAAAGCTTCTTAGGCATTGTTACCTTATCTTCAGCAATATAAGTCTCAATCTTCTTAAGAAAATCGTTAGCTGTATCCTCATCCTTGATAATAAAATGTGTATTGATATAGAAAGGTCCAAGTGTACCAGATGTATACCAGAAAGGTGTATCCTCTGGAGCAACTCTTACTGCATTTGTCTTAAATAAAGCTTCAATTACCTGATTAGCCATTTTAATTTCTCCTTTATGTAAATCGTTATTTTCTATCTTACCACAACTCTAAAGTTCCAGTTAAATCCTTAAGATTAATGTTATTACTCTCACAGTAATCTTCCAAGTCCTTAGTAATATCAACTGGACATGTTGGATGAATAAGGCTTGCTGTACCAATCTCAACAGCAGAGCTTCCTGCAATCATAAACTCGAGAACATCCTCATAAGTTGAGATACCGCCACAGCCAATTATTGGAATATCAAGAACCTTACTACATTCAGCAACCATTCTAAGTGCAACTGGCTTAACAGCTGGACCTGAATAACCACCAGTGTTATTACGAAGAACTGGTCTTCTGGTCTTAATATCAATAGCCATACCAAGAAGAGTATTTATTAATACTACTGCATCAGCACCACTATTCTGTGCTGCAAGAGCAATTGGCTTAATATCAGTTACGTTTGGTGTAAGCTTAATCCAAAGTGGAAGATCAGTCTCCTTACGCATTAGAGATACTATCTGTGCAACCTGGTTAGGATCAGAACCAACACTCATACAACCAGCCTTAACATTAGGACAAGAAAGATTAATCTCAAGTGCATCAATCTTATCTTTATGTTTATTGAGCTTACTTACAATTTCAATATAATCTTCAAAAGAATGACCAGCAGCATTAACAATAACACCACAGCCAAGGCTTCTCATATAATCAAGATCATGCTCGATAAAATAATCAACGCCTGGATTTTGAAGTCCTACTGAATTAAGCATACCTGAGCTGCACTCAGCTACACGTACGCCCTCATTACCTACTCTAGGCTTACAAGTAAGCCCCTTTGAAGAGAGACCACCAAGAATTGATAAATCATAGTACTCAGATAATTCATGTCCAAAATTACATGTACCTGAAGCAAGAATAATTGGGCTCTTTAAATCTACATTACCAACTTTTACGCCAATTCTACTCATTACCAGATAACCTCCTCATATGGGAATACAGGACCATCTTTGCAGCATCGCTTATGATCAAATGGCTTTCCCTCTTCTTCAGCCTTAATCTTACAGATACAAACAAGGCAGATACCAATTCCACAAGCCATTCTCTGCTCCATTGATACGAAGCAAGGAACATTTAATTCCTTTGCGAGAAGTCCTGTAAACTTCATCATTGGAAGAGGTCCAACAGTTAAAATTACAGGATTATTAAACTGAGTCCAGTCAAGAGTTTTAAGAGCATCACAGCAGTTACCATGAATGCCGTATGTACCATCATCTGTTGAGACAATACAGTTATCATCACTCATAATAATCTGATCTTTAGATCTAAAACCCTGAATTACCTTAACGTTCTTGCCAAGTTTTGTGTAATACTCTTTGGCAAAGTTAATTGGGAACACTCCTGTTCCGCCAGCAACAAGAATAATATCCTGATACATATCCGCATCAAAACCATTACCAAGAGGACCAAGAACATCAATTTCCTTGCCAACAGCAAACTGGCTAATGATTTTGGTTCCCTTACCAACAATCTTTACTCCGATACAGAATGTACCGTTCTCCTTATCAACTGAAGCGATACCAAAAGGTCTTTTAAGGAACTTATCAGCTGAAATATTTACAAACTGACCTGGCTTAGCCATGTTTGCAATATCAGGACACTCAATAGTTAAGTAAACTGTATCACTATTAAGATTAGTAATATTTTTAATTTTGCACTTATATTCCTGCATATTTATATCCTTTGTTAGAAACTTATATTAGCAATACTTACGATCCTTAAGAGCAGCGTTAAGCTTATTCTTCATATCGATAGCTTCGTCTCTTGTTGCCTTGGCAAAATCCATAGGATCCAAGTCTTCTCTCTTCTTCCAAGCACACATAAGGCTTCTTGATGCATTAACAATTGAACCCTTACCGTCCTTTGTAAATGAAGCTACTGCACTATCAGGACCAGCACCCTGAGCACCGTATCCTGGAACAAGGATAATTGCATTTGGCATAAGCTTTCTGGCATTAACAGCCTGCTCAGGCCATGTAGCACCAACTACAGCACCAAGTGAACTAAAGCCATTCTCACCAATAAGCTCCTTACCCCACTCGTCAACCTTCATAGCCATTGCCTGATATACAGTTCTTCCATCTTCAAGAATAAGATCCTGTAAGTCACCAGCAGAAGGATTTGAAGTTCTAACAAGGTTAAACATACCTGTACCTTCTCTTAAAGATACATCGATAAATGGCTTAATACCATCAATACCAAGGTAACCATTGATTGTAATAGCATCAGAGCCAAACATAGCATATTCATTGTTATCAATCATTGCTGTCTTACCAAGAATTGATTCAGCATAGCAAGTAGCTGTAGCACCGATATCATTACGCTTAGCATCTGAGATAACAAGCATTCCCTTACTCTGAGCATACTTAATTGTCTTCTGAAGAGTCTTAATACCCTCGATACCATACATCTCATAATATGCGTGCTGTGGCTTTACAGCAGGGATAATATCACAAACTGCATCAATAAGCTGGCAGTTAAAATCATAAAGAGCAAGAGCTGTAGCTTCTTCTACATTCTCTACCTCATTCATCCACTTATCACGAAGTGCCTGTGGAAGATAATCAATCTTAGGGTCAAGGCCCATAACTGTTGGATTGTTAAATTCTGCAATCTTGTCTGTAAGTCTATCAGCAAAGTTTCTCATAAGTAATATTTCCTCCCATAATTGTTAATACTGGTTCACCATAAAGCTTATATCCATCATAAGGTGTATTTCTACCCTTTGTAAGCATCTTATCCTTCTCGAAAGTAAATTCATTTTCAAGATCAACAACTGTCAAGTCAGCATCGTCGCCCTCATTAAGGCCTCCTCTGCCAAGCTTCAAAATCTCAGATGGATTAAAGCACATAACCTCAACAAGCTTCTCAAGTGTAATTGTACCTGGCTTTACAAGATATGTATAACCCAATGCAAAAGCTGTCTCAAAACCAACGATTCCGTTATTTGCAAGTGAGAACTCGAGAACCTTCTCATCCTCGTGATGTGGAGCGTGATCAGTTACGATACAGTCAATTGTTCCATCCTTAATACCTTCGATAATAGCAAGCTTATCTTCTTCTGTACGAAGTGGTGGATTCATCTTAAAGTTTGAATCATAATCAAGGCATGACTCCTCGGTAAGAGTAAAGTAATGAGGACATGTCTCACATGTAACCTTAACTCCTCTTGCCTTAGCATCTCTAATCATTCTAACGCCACCCTTTGTGCTAACGTGACAAATGTGGATTGGAAGACCTAAGTACTCAGCCATAATAATATCTCTTGCAATCATGATATCTTCTGCAGCTGTAGGGATACCTCTGATACCAATTGAAGTTGAAATAGCACCCTCATTCATAGCACCATCAGCAAGACTCATCTCTTCACAGTGATTAAGAACAGGCATATCAAAGTCAGAAGAATACTCAAGAACCTTACGAAGAAGTTCTGCAGTAGCAATTGGCTTACCATCATCAGATACAGCAACAGCACCAGCTTCTTTCATGAGACCAATCTCAGCAAGCTCCTTACCACTTAGACCCTTACTAGCAGCACCAATTGGATATACACGACAATAACCTGCATCTTGAGCCTTCTTTAAAATACCACTAATTACAGCAGCGTTATCAGCAACTGGCTTAGTATTTGGCATAGGACATACAGAAGTAAATCCACCCTTAGCAGCACTTCTTGTACCTGAAGCGATTGTCTCTCTATATTCAAATCCTGGCTCTCTTAAGTGACAGTGCATATCAATAAGACCAGGGATAACCTGCTTTCCACCAAGATCAATTACTCTGTCAGCTTCTGAATCACTATAAGAAGCTACAAACTTTCCATCCTTAATAAATAATTCTTTTTGTTCCTTACCAAGAACATTACAATTTTTAATAATTATATTCATAAGTTATTTCTCCTTGCATTCAATAAGTAAAGAACTGCCATTCTGACAGCAACACCATTTGTAACCTGCTCATTAATAACTGACTGATCACAATCGTAAACGCATGTAGGAAGTTCAACACCATGGTTACAAGGACCTGGATGCATAAGAAGAGCTCCATCCTTTGCCTTAGAAAGCATCTCTTCAGAGATACCGTAGAAGTGGCTGTACTCAGCAACTGATGGGAAAAGTGACTTATGCTGTCTCTCAAGCTGAACACGAAGACCCATTACAGCGTCTGCGCCCTTAACAGCATCTTCAACAGAATCAGCAACGCGGCAACCCATCTTATCAATACCGATTGGCATCATTGTCTTAGGACCATAAACTGATACATTAGCACCAAGCTTATTAAGACCAATTGCATTACTTCTTACTACACGGCTGTGGTAGATATCACCACAGATAGCAACATTCTTACCAGCAAAGTCTCCCCATCTCTCATACATAGTAAACATATCAAGAAGAGCCTGAGTTGGATGCTCATTCATACCATCACCAGCATTTACTACAGAAGCATTAAGATGTGGTGCGATAAAGTGTGGAGCACCAGACTGACTGTGTCTCATGATAATAATATCTGTAGCCATCATATCAATTGTTCTTGCTGTATCAAGAAGTGACTCACCCTTAGCTACAGAACTACCTGAAGCAGAGATATTAGCACTTGCTGAACCCATATACTTTGAAGCAAGCTCAAATGACAATCTCGTTCTTGTACTATTCTCATAAAATAAAGTGATAACTGATTTACCCTGAAGGTGTGAAGTCTTCTTAACATTTGACTGTAAAACCATCTTCATAGCTTTTGCAGTCTCAAGAATCTCCATAATCTCATCAGCGCTTAATTGTTTTAAACCTAATAAGTCTTTATTCTTCAAACCCATTTTTACGCCTCCTCACAAAGAAGAACCTGATTATTTCCATCAAAGTCCTCGAACTCTACATGTATCTGCTCACTTAATGAAGTAGGAACATTCTTTCCAACAAAGTCAGCTCTAAATGGAAGCTGTCTGTGTCCTCTGTCAATAAGAATTGCAAGCTGAATCTGCTGTGGTCTTCCGTAATCAAAAATAGCTTCGATTGCTGATCTAATCGTTCTTCCTGAGAACAAAACATCATCAATCAAAACTATCTTCTTACCATTAACATCAAATGGAATTGTAGTACCATTTACAATAGGATGATGAGCAAGAATTGATAAATCATCTCTATAGAAAGTAATATCAAGAATTCCCATAGGAATCTCCTTACCCTCAATCTGCTCAAGATTCTCCTTAATTCTCTTAGCCATTGATACTCCACGTCTCTGAATACCAATAAGTGCAAGATTATCAAGACCTTCATTCTTCTCAAGAATCTCGTGAGAAATACGAACAAGAGCTCTGTTAATAGCCGCTTCGTCCATCAATGTAGCTTTTGTAATCAGTTCACCCATAATGTACTAACCTTCCTTTCAAAATTTTAAGCAAAACAAAAACCGAATTATACATATAATCCGGCCAATCTATAATTCAGGTAATATTAAGCAAAAACTATTATTATCTTTCCAACCTCGCCGGATTGAGTTAAAGATTTATTAGAGTTAGTTTAGGCTTCTTGTAACAAAAATGCAATACTAAATATATTCTTTTTTGAAGTAATTCTTTGTTGACAATTAATCTGGTCAGTTATATTATCTTGTATATTTATTCATAATATTGTATAAATATACATTTTCGAAAAGGAGAACTACAAAAATGATATACAGACTCATGGAAATGACAGATTACCAGAGTATATATGATCTCTGGATGTCCTGTAAAAATATGGGATTTAATGACAAAGATGACTCCTATGACGGAATAAAAAAACTTTTGGACAGAAATCCTAATACATGTTTTGTTGCAATTTGTGATAATATTATTGTTGGTGTAATTCTGGCTACTAATGATGGTCGTCGTGGATTTATACACCACTTGGCTGTACACGATAGCTACAGAAGACAAGGTATCGCTTCTACCCTTCTTGATATGGCAATGGATGCTCTTAAAAATGAAGGTATTAATAAAGTGGCTTTACTCTGTTTTAAGTATAACGAAGCAGGTAATAATTTCTGGGAGAGCCAGGGCTTTACCTTACGTACAGACATTAATTATCGTAACAAAGCTCTTACTGAGCTAATAAGAATTGACACATAAGGAGTTTACTATGGCTAAGAAAATGTGGGCCGGACGCTTCCAGAAAGCAACTGATAAGGCCGTTAACGATTTTAACTCATCACTTCCTTTCGACTGCAGAATGTATAAGCAGGATATCGAAGGTTCTATTGCTCATTCAACTATGCTTGCTGAACAGGGTATCATTTCAAAAGAGGATGCAGACAGCATTAAGGAAGGTTTATTATCTATCTTAAGTGATATCGATAATGGTGTTCTTACTTTTGATTCTGATGCAGAAGACATTCATATGTTCATTGAGGAAGAACTTACAAACCGTATTGGTGACGCTGGTAAGAGACTTCATACTGGAAGATCAAGAAATGACCAGGTTGCACTCGATCAGAGACTTTATACAGTTGATGAATGCTGTGAGATCCTTGACCTTCTTGATGAATTGATTGATGCATTGATTACAATCGCATACGATAACCTTGAGACATATATGCCAGGTTATACACATCTTCAGAGAGCTCAGCCTATTACATATGCTCACTATCTCTCTGCATATATTGAGATGTTCTTAAGAGACTCCGAGAGAATTGAAGCTGCTGCACTTCGTGCTAATATCTCCCCACTTGGTTCTGGTGCTCTTGCTGGTACTACTTACCCACTTAACAGACCACGTGTAGCTGAGATTTTGGGTATGGCTGATATTACAGGTAACTCTCTTGACGGCGTAGCTGACAGAGACTTTGCAATTGAGCTTGCTTCAAGCGTATCAATCTTCATGATGCACTTGTCACGTCTTTCAGAAGAGCTTATTCTTCACTCTTCACAGGAATTTAAGTTCATTGAGCTTGATGATGCATATTCAACAGGTTCATCAATGATGCCACAGAAGAAAAATCCAGATGTAGCTGAGTTGACACGTGGTAAGACAGGCCGCGTTTACGGTGACCTTGTTGCACTTCTCGTTATCATGAAGGGACTTCCACTTACATATAATAAGGATATGCAGGAAGTTCAGGAATCACTCTTTGACGTTATCGATACTGTTAAGGGTGTACTCGTTCCATTTACTGGCATGATAAAGACAATGACAATTAATAGCGAGAATATGGAAGCTGCTGCACTCGGTGGCTTTACAAACGCTACTGACCTTGCTGATTATCTTGTACGTAAGGGTATGCCTTTCCGTGAGACACATGCAGTATCAGGTAAGCTCGTACACTACTGTATTGAGAATAAAACAACTCTTGAGAAGTTGGACTTAGATACATTCAAGAAGTTCTCCGAATATTTCGAGGAGGATGTATATGAGGCTATCTCACTCGAGACATGCGTAAATAAGCGTGTTATTCCTGGAGCACCTGCTCCTTCAGCAGTTAAGGAATATCTTGATTCAATCATTACTGGTGAGGACGAAGAGTAATTAGATTTAAATCGATAAAAAATCTGGAGGGTTCAATTCTTGAATCCTCCATTTTTATTACTTTAAACTTATATAGACAAAAGACTTTCGGCTAATATTACTGTCTCTTCCTGACTTCTACTCTCATCTTTATAGATGACTTTAAAACCTGAGTTTTCCAATTCGTCATAGCACTCCTGAGAGCATACCCTTGTCAGAATCTCTCGGTAATTATCAAGCGAAGCTTTAGGATCAGGTTCTTCGAGCATAAGTTTATAAAGAAACTGCTTCTCAGGATCTGGTCTGTCAAAAAAGCGGTGAATTGAAGTATTCACATCAGTTAATAAAACCAATACATGATTTTCATCAGAAATCTTATGAAGAGTCTCAATACTGATATTTGTATCTACAAAAATCTTCTTATTCTTTGATTCTTCTTTAGATAACAATTCTTCAAGAATCTGTAATTCAACAATCTCGCTTTCTCTTTTGGCATTATTTAACCAGGTAACATATTCGTCAGGGGTCCTGCGGATAAATTCACGCCAGTCCTTCAGATCACGTGTATAGGTAAGATTGGGAAAATCTTTACTATCGAGTTCAGGTAGTTTTACATCATGGTAGTTCTCTTCAAGAGCTATTCCATTATGTTTCTTTGCAAGATTCTTAACAATTGTAGATTTACCTGCATAGGAAGTGCCTATAACAAAATACACATTAGCAAAATCCATCTTCAATATATTATTATCAATATTCATTTTATAAATCTCCATACATTTAATAGTTTTCAAGATTAATCAAAAACCATTAACTGGCTTTTGATTTAAATGAATCTTATTCTCATAACTACACACATAATAAATACCTCAATCAAATAAAACAAATAAGATAAGCTGCGCTCATTAATCATAAGTTTAAACTGTAACCCTAAAACCGATGCAGCTTTTCTACATAATATTTATGTAAAAGTGGCGTAAAATCCAAGTATAGTAATATTAGTTCTCAATACTTTGTGTAAGATCCACTGCCCAGTTGAGTTTTCTTAAGAAAATAGTTGCTAACACACACTTAACTATCTCAGAGAAAACTACTAATGTATAAATGCTAAGGAATGGAAGTCCTGTATAGTGCACAAGAACAAAAGCAAGAGGAACATTAACAGTCCAGCAGTATACACTGTCGAAAAGAAGTGTTATAAACGTCTTACCACCTGATCTTATCGCAAAATAAGTCGCATGATTAAAAGCCATTAATGGCATTCCAAGTGCATATACTTTAATAAGACTTGATGCAAGCTGCCTTACTTCAGGTTCTGTTTTATAAAAATTAGGAATAACACCTGAAACTGAAAGCATAACAGCACTTGTTATAAAGCATGAAGCAACTGAGAAAAAAATCATCTTATATGCTGTATCATGAGCACCTTCAGTGTCTCCACTTCCAAGCTGCTGACCAACAAGAATTCCGACAGTACTTCCAAGAGCTATAAACACAATATTAAAAACATTACCAATATTTGTATTTATGTTATTTGCTGCCAGAACATCAAGACCTCTATAGGAATAAAGCTGACCAGTAACGGTTACAGATAAAACCCAGAAAATCTCATTACACATCAAAGGTAAACCTTTAATTGCAACATTCTTAAGAAGACTTCCTGACACATTAAATGTCTCAAGAACATACTGAGCAAATTTAAGCTTATTCTTATGCGTATGTGTATAAGTAACATTTATCGCACAATCTGCAAATCTTGAGATTACTGTGGCAATAGCGGCACCCTGAACTCCAAGTGCAGGAAGTCCAAGATTACCAAATATCAAAACCCAGTTTAAAAACAGGTCTGTAAGTACTGCTATTATTCCTGCAATCATTGGAACAAAAGTCTCTCCACATTCACGCATTGAAGACGAATAACAGATAGATAATGCCATAGGTGGAAGCCCAATAAGCATAATCGTAAGATATTTTGTTGCCTGATTTAAAGTCTCTTCAGGACTACCAACACTACTAGTCGCATCATGTAAGTAGAGCCCTACAAAATCCTTCATAAAAAAACAAAAAAGCAAAATTCCTACAGCAGTAAGAACAACTGATAAATAAAGTTTAATTCTCAATGCCTCAGAAACACCTTTATGGTCTCCCTTTCCATAAAACTGTGCTCCAAAAATACCAGCACCAGATACTGCACCAAATATTGCAAGCTGAAATACAAAAAGAAGTGAACCTGATATTGCTATACCGTTTATAGCATCAGTACCAAGTCTTCCTACCATAATGTTATCCAGAAAGCCTACAACACTTGTAAGAGCGTTCTGCATAATAATCGGTAATGTTATGAGTAATACAGTTTTATAGAATTGACGAGAACCGATTAATCGTTTACGCAATCCATTCATATTAATACCTCAATAAAAAAACAAATAAAAAAGCCATCCTAAGACTTACTTAGGATGGCAATCAACGACATGATAATTATCAAAAATTACTTTCTGATACCAAGTCTAGCGATAAGTGAACGATAACGCTCGATATCAATCTTTGCGAGATAATCGAGAAGACCACGTCTCTTACCAACCATCATAAGAAGTCCTCTACGTGAGTGGTGATCACCCTTATGAGTCTTCAAGTGCTCTGTGAGAAGATTGATTCTTGCTGTAAGAAGTGCAATCTGTACCTCTGGTGAACCTGTGTCACCTTCCTTAAGAGCGTACTCTTTGATGATTTCTGCCTTGTTAATTGACATAATTTTGTCCTCCAATAAATTTAATATACGCATACATCAGAGAAAAGGTCGGACGATCCTTGTTCTATGATGCCGCAACGCCATAAATAATAACACTTAATAAGATTATTGTAAATACTCTTATCAATTATTCTTTGATCAAAGAATTAACAAATAATTCTGGATCAAAATCAACGAGATCTTCAGCTGCTTCTCCAAGACCAGCAAGAACAATTGGGCTATTGATATTAGATCTTAAAGCAACTGCTACACCACCCTTACTACTGCCATCGAGCTTTGTAATACCAATATAATCGAGTGATACAGCCTCGCCAAAAGCCTGTGCCTGTAATATTGCATTCTGACCTGTTGTCGCATCAATAATAAGAAGAGATTTAACATTAGCGTCTGGAGCTTCACGATTAATTACTCTATAGATTTTTGTAAGCTCATTCATAAGGTTAGTTTTGTTATGTAGTCTTCCAGCTGTGTCAATAATTAAAACATTCGCCTTTCGAGCAATAGCAGCATGAACTGCATCATAACAAACTGCAGCAGGATCAGAACCAGCTTCCTGACTGATTACAGTTGTATCTGTACTCTCACCCCATGCTTTAAGCTGCTCTACTGCAGCAGCTCGGAATGTATCTGCAGCAGCGAGGATAACCTTCTTGCCCTGCTTCTTCCAGTTAAGAGCAAGCTTACCACAGGTAGTTGTCTTTCCAGTTCCATTAACGCCAACCATAATAATGATATTAAGTTTATCTGGCTCAAGTTCAATTGTAGTCTTCTCGCCCAAGATACCAAGCATCTCGCTTTTAACATAGCCAAGAACACTCTCCTTGGAATCCATACCAGTACGCTTAATCTCAGCTTTAACATGGTCGATTATCTTTGACGAAGCATCAACACCACAGTCAGCCATTACAAGAAGCTCTTCTAATTCATCGAGCATATCCTCATCGAACTTACCACTTGAAGCAGCAATTCGTGTGAATCCCTTACTAAAAAATTCAGAAGTTTTATTAAGACCTCTTTTAAATGAATCAAATAATCCCATTTTCTACCCTCGTATTTCTTAATTATTATCTCCAAGACGCATAGACAATATCTTAGAGATACCTCTCTCCTGCATTGTAACACCATACATTCTGTCGCAGGCTTCCATTGTACCTTTACGGTGTGTAACAAGAATAAACTGTGATCTTGTAGTATACCTTCTTACAAAATCTGCAAATCTTGTAACGTTAACTTCATCAAGTGCTGCTTCAACCTCATCGAGAACAACAAATGGAGAAGGACTTAACTGCAATATACCAAAAAGAAGCGCAATTGCTGTGAGACAGCGTTCTCCACCAGAGAGAAGTGTAAGACTCTGAAGTTTCTTTCCAGGTGGCTGTGCCTTAATCTCAATGCCACAGTTAAGGACATCCTCCTCATTATCAAGAACTATCTCTGCAGTACCACCATTAAACAAGTCCTCAAATACAGTTTTGAAGTTCTGATTAATTGTATTAAAGTTAGAGATAAACTGCTTTTTCATCTCCTCTACAAGGTCTGCAATAACCTTCTCAAGGTCATTTTTTGAATTAACAATATCATCACGCTGTTCTGACTTAAAGTTAAACTCATCAGATACCTGCTTATATTCATCAATTGAATTAAGATTAACAGGACCTATATTACGAATCTGTGTTTTAAGAGAAGATACAAGTCTTCCTGTCTTTGCTTCATCAGTAATCTCAGGGAATTTTGTTCCATCAATATTACCGTAGGCAAGCTCATACTCTTCCCAAAGATGATTCTTACAGTTATCAATCTCGTTAATATACTTCTCATACTTTATAGTCAAATTATTGAGCTCATTACGAATACTATTAATTGTATCCTGAAGTCCTGTAATTCTGTCAACAAAAGTTTCGACACTTGAATCCAGTTCATCTCTTTCTTTATTGAGTTTGTTGACTTCTTCCTGCATCTCAGACAGTACTTTATTAAACTCAGCAATTTTACCGCTATTAACTTCGCGTTCAGAGAGAATACTCTTAAGTTCCTGTTCAATCTCACTTATCTCATTATTCTTATCGTTCAGATTTTCCTCAAAGTTTTTCTTCTCACGAGAGATAACTCCAGTAAGTTCCATAATACCGTTACGGGCAGCAATAAGTCTCTCCATAACAAGCTTAGAATCATTAATCTCTTCTTTGAGCTTATCCATCTTATCGATAGATGCCTTATTCTTTGTATCGCCTTTGGTAATTACTTCTCTGTAATCTGAAAGCTCATTCTCAATCTCACCAACAACCAGACTACTTTCTTCCTTATCGTCAATATACTCAAGACGCTGCTTAGAAACAGACTCAATTGTCTCATTAATATTATTAAGACTATCAACAAGTGCCGAAAGTCTGCTCTTATCGTTATTATACTGAGTCTCAGCCTTAACACGCTCCATAGTAAAGTATTTAAGCTGTTCCTCAAGCTGTAAAACTTCTTTTTCTATATCACGCTTCTGATCATCAATTTCCTGTCTCTCAGTCTCGCTAATGGCAAGTTTTTGCTCAAGAGTATCACAGATAGTTTTTAATTCTTCAATCTCTCTTCCACGGCCAAGAATACCAGCATTATTCTTACGTACAGAACCACCAGTAAGTGAACCTCCTGGGTTAATAGAATCACCATCTAATGTAATAACCTTAATCTGGTGCTTGGTAGAAGCTGCAATCTGACGAGCAGAATTCATATCATTACAGATAAAAATCCTTCCGAGAAGATTAGATACAATGTCATCAATATCTCTGTCATTCTCAACCAAATCAGAAGCTATACCAATATAACCATTAATTCTCTTTGCCTTTGATACAAAATCATATTCAATCTCACGTGGACGAATATTCTCAATAGGAAGGAATGTTACACGTCCCATGTGACCATTTTTGAGCACATTAATAAGATCCGAAGCATCCTGTTCAGTCTCAGTTACAACATTATGAATACTGTTACCCAAAGCAATCTCAATTGCTATATCATACTTTGAATCAGTTGAAATCAAGTCACCAAGAATACCAACTATCTTCTTGGCATTTGATGTACCTTCAGTCTCTCTTATAAGACGTCTTACTGACTCCTGATAGCCTTCTTTTGCCTTCTCATTATCAATGAGGAGCTTAAGCTTACTGTTACCAGCAATCAGTTTACGATTGTTTTCTTCATAATCCTTATTAAGTTCAAGAAAACGTTTATTTATATCCTTAAGAATAACCTCTCGGTCATTAATATCAGAAGTAACATTTCCAACCTGAGTCATCATGTCATGGAAATATTTATCACTAGTCTCGAGTTCTTTCTTAAGATCCTCAACAGAATTGTTACCATTATTCTTCTGCTTCATCAATTCAGAAAGCTGTTCATTACTGCTCTGAATCTTTGTATCAAGAATATTGATTCTCTCACGAGTATTAATAAGTTCACTGGTCTTATTCTCAATATTCTGCTTCACTTCGTTCTGAGAAGCACTGGCTTTGGAGAATTCCTCAGTAAGAATTCTTAATTCTTCATTTAATTTTTCAGCTTTCTTCTCTTCTTCACGAAGTTCATCAAGAATACTGTTTGCCTTCGAATCGTTCTCAGCATATTCTCTGTTGAATTCTTCAATCTTAGAAGCTAACGCAGCCTTTTCAGACTGAATCGCTTCTTTACGCTCAGTAAGATATTTCTCCTTTGCAGTTGAAGCACCTAATTCAACCTTAATATCGTGTGCCTCTTCACTTATATCAGACATATCCTGACGTTTCTGTTCAATAAGCTCATCAAGGCTCTCAACCTTCTCATTAAGTGCTCTGTTCTCTTCACGAATTTTTATAAACAAATCTTCATTTGTTTTAAGGTCTTCTTCAAGTTTTAACTTAACATCACCAGAATCACCCATGGCAAGGCTGGCATTATTAATCTTATGAAGCATCAAAGCAATATCATTCTCTTTAAGTTCGTCATAAAGTTTATGATATTTAATAGCCTGTTCAGACTGAATTCTTAATGGCTCAATTCTCTCTTCAAGACTACTAATCTGATCATTAATACGAATAAGATTCTGTTCTGTTGAATTAAGCTTACGCTCTGCTTCATCTTTTTTTACTTTATACTTAACAATACCTGAAGCTTCTTCAAGAACTCTTCGTCTGTCTTCAGATTTAGTAGACAAAATCTCATCAACTCGGCCTTGACCAACGATTGAATAACCATCTTTACCGAGGCCAGTATCCAAGAAAAGTGCAATTACATCCTTAAGACGGCAATTAACCTTATTTATCTGATATTCACTCTCACCAGAACGATAAAGTCTTCTTGTTACCTGAATCTCATCAAATTCATAGTTAACAAAATGATCACTATTATCTAATGTCATAGTGACTTCTGCATAATTCATTGGCTTACGTGACTGAGTTCCAGTAAAAATGACATCTTCCATCTTACCGCCACGAAGCGACTTTACACTTTGCTCACCCAAAACCCAACGGATAGCATCGGTAACATTAGATTTACCACTTCCGTTTGGTCCTACAACAGCAGTCATGCCTTTATCAAATTCTATAAGTGTATATTCTGGGAATGATTTAAATCCCTGAAGCTCGAGTTTCTTAAGATGCATTATATGTTCCTTATAAAGTAGAATGAAAATTAATTATATCACATATAGTCCATCAGGATAACCCGAATAGTTCTTTATATATGTCGATTGCGAGTTCTGCAGCATTCTGCTCAGCCTCTCGCTTACTTTTACCTTCAGCCTTCGCGAGAAATTTCCCATCTGCCTTAACTTCTGCTTCGAATATTCTCATATGTGAAGGTCCAGATTCTTTAATGATATTAAACTCAACCTCATGCTGATTATCTTTAATCTGAGATATCTCAAGAAGGCGGCTCTTGTAGTCAAGAAAAATCTTTCCATCTACCGCAAGCTTAATTATCTCATCAAGATTATTAAGAACAACCTGTCGAACTTTATCAAAATTACTGTCAAAATAAACTGCGGCTATAACTGCCTCAAAAGCATCAGCCAAAATAGAATCAGTATCAGCTCCACCCTGACTTGCTTCACCCTTACCAAGAAGCAGATACTTTCCTATTCCAATTTTTCTTGCAACCTTGGCAAAAGACTTCTCGCAAACAATAATAGCTCTAATCTTTGAGAGATAGCCCTCGCCCTCATTAGGCTTCAGTGCATATAATTTCTCACCAATTACCAAATCAATAATTGCATCACCAATAAATTCAAGTCTCTGATTAGACTCAAAATGTTCCTTACTATGTTCGAAGACATAGGTAGTATGAGTAAATGCCAATTCCAATAATTTCTTATTATCGAAAGTATAACCTAAAGACTTCTCAAATTTATCGTATGAAGTTGCCATTCTTTCAAATCTCCGCAAAAAAAAAACTGAATACATTAGTTATTATACAATAATTAATGTATTCAGCAAAATTCAATTCTTTTTTAATTAATTACTCCATCAAATTCTTAACGAATTCAATAGCCTCACCAACAGTTGATACCTTCTCAGCTACCTCATCAGGAATAGAAACATCAAACTCCTGCTCCATAGCCATAACAAGCTCAACCATATCAAGTGAATCAGCATTCAAATCATCAATGAAAGAAGAATCCATTGAAATCATGCTCTCGTCTACACCAAGCTGATCAACGATCATCTTCTTAATTGTGTTGAACATTTCCTCTGTAGAAATCATTGTGCTACCTCCAAATAATTGTAATAAAGATTACCTTAATCTTTTTAATGTAATATATAAAAAATGTCAATACATTTTTTTAACTATTTTTCTTCTTTCAGGTAATTTAAGTTCTTCAAAAGATAATCCATTCCTGATACAACAGTCATAATTACACAGATATAGAACAAAATATTACCAATTAAACAAACCACATTCTCATGTCCTGAAAGACTGATAATAGAAGGCTCAAACAACAAATAAATAATAGCAATCATCTGAATTGTTGTCTTAATCTTACCAATCATCTTAGCAGCCATTACAGTACCTTTTTCTGCTGCAAGCATTCTGATACCTGTTACCATAAACTCACGCAAAACAATAATCATTAATCCCCATGATGAGATTCTTCCTATCTCAACAAAGGCAATTAAAACTGCAATGATAAGCATTTTGTCAGCAAGGGAATCCAAAAACTTACCAAGATTAGTAATCAAGTTATACTTTCTTGCAATCTTACCATCTAACAAATCTGTAAGTGAAGCAATAATAAATACAAATGCCGCAATAAGCATCTGGTTATTAACAACACCATTTAAGAAAGCTGAATCACCAGCATATGATAATGGCAAAATAAAAAACATTACTACTGGAATCAAAAAGATTCTTAGCATAGATAATTTGTTTGGCAGGTTCATAAACATACTCCAGTCATATCATATTCAGAACAATCTACAATTTTTACATTATATACTTGTCCTATCTCAAGTTCCTTCTCACCAGCAACAACAAATATCACTGGATCTACTTCAGGAGCTTCAGAATTACTACGTCCAATATAGAATATACCATCATCTGAAATAGAATCAATTCGTACAGATGTAACAGTTTCAAGGCGTTTTTGATTATTTTCTTTTGCAATTTCACTTTGAAGCTGATAAATCTCGTCATATCTGCTCTGTTTTACATCCTCTGGAACCTGATTCTCCATACTATATGCAGCTGTTCCTTCCTGTGGAGAGAACATAAAACAACCTAATCTGTCAAACTTCCACTTCTTAAGATTATTCTTTAGATTATTGAATGCTTCTTCAGTCTCACCTGGGAAACCTACCATAACTGTAGTTCTTATAACAATATCAGGTACTGCTTCTCTTAGTTTCTTAAGTCTCTCAGTTATGATATCAGTCGTATCTCTTCTGTTCATTGCCTTAAGAACTTTGTCATCACCATGCTGAATTGGAATATCCATATAATGAGCTACTTTAGGATTATTTTTGAACTCATTAATTATATTGTCATCAAGTCCATCCATATATCCATACATTACTCTAATTAATTCCAAACCATCAATCTTGGCAAGATTATTAAGAAGAACATGTAATCTTCTTTCGCCATACAAATCAATTCCGTAATTAGTTGTATCCTGAGCCGCAAGAATTAATTCCTTATAACCACGGTTTACAAGGTTTTCTGCTTCAGCGAGAATATCTTCCATCTTACGAGATATAAAATCTCCTCTTATAAGAGGAATTGCACAATATGTACACTTATTGCGACATCCTTCACCTATCTTAAGCCAAGCATAAGAACCTGTTGATATATATCTGTCAGTTGTAAGATGGTCAATACCACCTGCTTCAGATACATATTCATTCTTAACCACTTCGTTTTCTTTACTATTTACCAGCGAATTAATTACTTTACATATATCCTGATAATGTGATGTTCCTAATACTGCATCTACCTCTGGTAAATCCTTCAATATATCTTTACTGTAGCGCTGTGGCATACAACCAGTTACAACGATATATTCTACGTTACCATTAGGAGTTTTGCTGTCTGCTACTTCAAGAATAGTATTGATTGCTTCACTGACTGCAGAATCAATAAAACCACAGGTATTAATTACTACAACCTGTGCCTCAGTATAATCTTCTGTCATGGTAAAGCCATCATCCATAAGAAGCTTAATCATACATTCAGCATCTATAAGATTCTTGGAACAACCTAATGCAATTAATGATACTTTTATATCTTTCATAATGTAATCTCCTATCAAATATATAGAGATTATATTATAGTTTTCTAAAAATAGTAGTAATTTTAAGAAAAATACTTAACAACCAAAATCTTCTGATGCTCTTGCCGCTACTTCCATTGTATAGCCACGTTTAAGAGCATACTTAATCAAAAGCAGTCTGTAATCTTCTGGTGTAATATTGACGGTCTTGGAGGTAAACTCATTTGAACTTAAAAGCGCCTCAAAAAGACGCTCACAGGTCACATAATCAGAATCCAAATGAGAAATATAATCATCTGCTACTTCCTCTTCAACACCAGCAGCAATAAGACGATTATAACTATAATGCTTACTTTCCTGTTTCTTGCCACATCTTGATATTAAAATCTGCTTACATGCCTTATAATCGTCAATAAAATTACGCTCAATTAACTCATCGACAACTGCCTTGGATAATTCAATATCATATCCCTTGTCGATTAAATATTTACGAACTTTCCCTGAAGAGCAGGATCTGAAACCTATATACTTCAAAGCATGTGCCCGTGCCTGATAAAAAACTTCACTCTCGTTAATTGCAGCCATTTTACCTCTGTAATAACAAGGTCTTCGTTACCGAAGACCCTGCATTAAAACAAATCATTTAATTTAAATCATCAATTCCAAGGATGTCATCATCATCCACAAATTCTTCTTCTTCCTCTTCTTCAAGGATTACTGTATCAGCTGGCTTGTAGGAATCTCTAATCAATGCCTCAAGTTCATCTCTAAACTCTTTGTGCTCCTTAATATAAACTCTTGCATTATCACGTCCTTGAGCAATCTTCTGGCCCTTATAAGCAAACCATGATCCAGACTTCTCAATAATATTATTCTCAACTGCAAGATCAAGGATACAGCCATCGTTAGATACACCTTCACCATAAAGGATATCGAATTCTGCTTCCTTAAATGGTGGAGCAACCTTATTCTTAACAATCTTAACTCTTGTATGAGATCCGATAACCTCTGTACCATTCTTTAAAGTCTCAACCTTACGTACATCAAGTCTTACAGAAGAATAGAATTTAAGAGCTCTACCACCTGTTGTAGTCTCAGGATTACCAAACATAACACCAACCTTCTCACGAAGCTGGTTAATAAAAATACATACTGTATTAGACTTTGCAACTACAGGTGTAAGTTTACGAAGAGCCTGGCTCATCAAACGCGCCTGAAGACCAACATGAGAATCACCCATATCACCCTCAATTTCAGCTCTAGGTACCAATGCTGCAACAGAGTCAACAACTACTACATCGATACAGCCACTTCTAATGAGACTCTCTGTAATATCGAGAGCATTCTCACCGCAATCTGGCTGAGAGAGAAGCAAGCTGTCAACATCTACACCAATCTTAGAAGCATATACTGGATCAAGTGCATGCTCTGCATCGATAAATGCACAAATTCCACCAGCCTTCTGTGCCTCAGCAACAGCGTGAAGTGCAACTGTAGTCTTACCAGATGATTCTGGTCCATAAATCTCAATAATTCTTCCTCGTGGGAAACCACCAATACCAAGGGCAATATCAAGTGTTAATGCACCTGTAGGGATAGCCTCAATCTCTGCAAGGCCCTTATCACCCATACGCATTACTGAACCCTTACCAAATTGTTGTTCTATCTGTGCAATAGCTGCATCCAAAGCCTTCTTACGGGCATCCTGATCTGTAATTGACTGAACTGTACCTTTACCGGCATTCTTACTCTTTGCCATATTTCCTCCTATAAATTATCGCCTAGCGAACTTTTGTTCTTTTTTATGTTCTTATTGTATTAATATAATACATTTTTGTCAACAACTTTTTTAGTACAAAAGTTCGACAAATTACGACAATTTGAGGGGTTTTTGACGTTTTTTTCAAAACATTTTTAATTATCTTTTTAATAATTTTCGAGTAACTTTATCTACCCAGTATTTACTCTCTTCAATCTTAAGTAAAACAGAACAAACAAAGTATATTCCTAGGAACAACACACCATAAGCGCCTACAAACATAAGCTGCTTCATCTTGGTTGAATTAAGAATAATTGAATAGGTTTTATCATAGAGAATAAATATAACAATTCCACCCAGAATTGCTGATCCACATGTTTTAAATAAGAATGGCAAAAGCCCTTTTGGTCTAAGCTCCTCATTACGGCAATACAAAATACACAATACCATCATCTGGATAAAACTTGTAATTGAATATGTAAGAGTTAATGAGAAAGCACCATGGCCACCAGCAATAAAGTATAAACACAAAAGTGGATTAGTAATAAGTCCGATAGCTCCGGCAAGCAAAGGTATCTTGGTCTTACCAATAGCATAGAATGCCTGATTCATAATAAATACAACTGTATGAATAACAATAGCTATCGCATAACCATAAAGAAATGTTGCAGTCAGGTTTACAGTATCATTTGTATAGCTGTCAGGATTCCACTGATAAATCGCTCTTATAATGTCATCACTCATAACATATACAAACACAGCGGAAGGTATAGTCATAAAAAGAGCTGTTCTCAATCTTGAAGACAAAAGTTCACTTGCCTCTTTATATTTCTTTTTCTCATATAAAGCTGCAAGAGAAGGTAGCATAACATTACCAACTGCAACAGCAAATATTCCATAAGGAAGCTGCCATACAGTAGAAGCATTACGTAATCCGAACACTGCACCCTTAGGGAAAATAAGAGCAAAGTTATTTAAAATAACCATATTAATCTGAACAATTGAAGCAGATAACATTATTGGAAGTGCTCGTTTGAGTAAAGACTTAAATTCAGAATCCTTTGGCTGAAACTGAAAACGAATCATGCTTAACTTATCAAAGCCAACAAAAAGCTGATACAAAAAGTAAACTATTGCTGATCCCATAACACCAGCTGCACAAATCATAAGTTTATTCTTCGAATTTCCAGCAAGTAAAATAATAGAGATTAATACACAGAAATTATAAATTGTCGGACCAAATGCAGTTGATGAAAATCTCTTATAAGCATTAAGTATTCCAATTGAAAATGCTGCAAGCATCATAAAGAAAATCTGTGGGAACAGAAGTTTGGAAGCCTGTGATGCAAGATATACAGTCTCTGTGTTCTTAGCACCTGTACTACTTCCAGCAAGTTTTGAAATTAATCCTGAGATATAGTTATAACCAGAAAAAAACTGCTCTGAGAATAAAACACCAAGTACACATACAACAAGCATTACAACAGACATTACAGTAATAAAAATACTAATTATATGCATGCCCTTCTTCTCTTCATCATTGGATAACCATCCAGAAAGAGATGGAGTAAGTGCTGACTGAATTGAACCACCTATAAGAAGATTATAAATAAGATCTGGAATAGTAAACGCCAGAGTAAAACTGTCTCTATATAATTCATCAAACTTTTGGCCAATAAAAATATCTCGCAAAAAGCCACTAGCCTTCGAAAACAATAACCCAAGCATCATAAGAAGGGTTGCTACCGCCATACTGTTAGCTCTTTTACGAGATTTTGCTGCTTTATTATTTACATCTGTCATATTATGTCACTTAATACCTTTAATATAATCACAAATTAAACTTAAAGCCTTATCACAAGTTCTTCTACGAACTTCTGTTCTGTCCCCTTCAAAAACAAAGCGATATGAATCAACATATCCTGTATCTGAAGCGATACCAATATATACAGTTCCTACTGGTTTACCTTCTTCTTCTCCACCTGGCCCTGCTATACCTGTAACAGATACAGCAAAATTAGAATTCATAAGGTTAAGCACGCCTGATGCCATGGCTTCAGCGCATTCAGAAGACACAGGACCAACAGAATCTATTACTTCCTTTGGTACTTTAAGTTTATCTATTTTAACACTATTAGAATAAGAAACAACACTTCCATCAAGAAGAGAACTTGAACCAGGTATATCTACAAGTGTTGATGTAAGCATTCCACCAGTTAAACTCTCCGCAAAAGCGACTTTTGCCTTTCTGTCACTAAGAAGTGTAAAAAGTTCAAAAGCATTCTTATTACATTCAATATTCTCATAAATTACTGTATCAGAAATATACTTACTCATTTGCTTCACCTTTAGCCTGAATCTCAAGCCAGTCAGTTCTGTTAATTAACACCTTTCGAGGCTTAGATCCCTCATAAGGACCAATGTAGCCCTTCTTCTCAAGCACATCAATAAGACGTGCAGCTCTAGGATAACCAATTCCAAGACGGCGCTGAAGAATTGATACACTCGCATAATTAACTTCGATAACAATCTCAACAGCCTGACTTAAAAGACTGTCACCAGCCTCACTACCTGAAGAATTACTTCCAGGAATCTGAAGAGAATTATCCTCTGTACAATCACTCTGAATGGCCTTAATAATATCCTCGTCATAATTTGAACCATAAGTCTGTGTGAGGTACGCTACAACCTCTTCTACTTCCTCATCTGATACAAATGCACCCTGTCCTCTTGTTGGCTTCATGGCAGACATTGGAGCATAAAGCATATCACCCTTACCAAGAAGTTTCTCAGCACCATGAGAATCAAGAATTGTTCTTGAGTCGACACCAGAAGATACTGCGAAAGCGATTCTTGAAGCGATATTACTCTTAATAGTACCAGTAATAACATCTACAGAAGGACGCTGAGTAGCAATAATCATATGCATACCAGCAGCACGTGCAAGAGCAGCGAGACGGCCAATATAACCCTCAACCTCTTTTGCAGCAACTGCCATGAGGTCAGCAAGCTCATCGATTATAATCAAAATCCAAGGAAGCTGCTCCTCACCATTTACTTTCGCAAATTCATTATATCCCTGAAGGTTACGCACACCACTATCTGCAAAAAGCTGATATCTTCTTGTCATCTCACCTACAGCCCACTTAAGAGTTGCAGCAGCCTTACGAGGATCAGTAACTACTGGCATAACAAGATGTGGAATACCATTATAAACCTGAAGCTCAACAATCTTAGGGTCAACAAGAATAAGTCTTACCTGATCAGGAGTAGCCTTACATAGAATACTTGTAAGAATTGTATTAATACAAACTGACTTACCAGAACCTGTTGAACCAGCTATGAGAAGGTGTGGCATCTTGGTAAGATCACACATAACTGGCTTACCTGGAATATCTCTTCCAAGTGGAACACAAAGAGGTGCAGAAGTCTTATTCTCTTTTGATTCAAGTAATGAACGAAGCTTAACAGCAGATGTTGTATCATTAGGAATCTCAATACCAATCGCACTCTTACCTGGAATAGGTGCCTCAATACGAACTGAGACAACTGCCATGGAATACTGAATATCTTCCTGATAATTCATTACCTTACTAACTTTTACACCAGTAGGAACTGTAAGCTCAAATCTAGTAATCGAAGGACCATGAGTAATATTGATGATAGTTGCATCAATACCAAAACTCTTAAATACCTCAACAAGTCGCTTACCCTTCTCCTGAAGTTCAACTTCACTTGCAACACTAAGTTTGTTTGGATCTTCAGACAGAAGTTTGGTAGGAGCTGGTCTGTATACCTTAGATTTTCCCTTTACCTGATTAACTCTGTTCTCAGTATATCTTGGTTTACGTTCAGGAGCCCCTGAATCTTCAATAATACGTCCTTCGGTTCTGCTAAATCCTTCAGTATCCTCTTCAAGAGAATTAATAGGAATTAACTCCTCTGAAGAAGCTACAGGCTTAGAAACTGTAGTCTGTCTTGGAGCAACAAAAATATTTTCTTCAACTGGCTCTTCTATAGGTTCAGAAATGCCTTCATCAACGAAAGTATTAACACCCTCCTCCATAACAGCTGGGCGTACTATCGGCTCAGAAATCTCAAATCCACTATTTACATCATATTCATCATCTTCAAGTGAATATGGTGGTTCAGTCTCTTCATAAGTACTTCCTGCCACATTAGAAGATGCGTAACCTGAATTATTTGTATATGAAGTATTGGAATCATCTGTACCAAAATCATAAAAAGCCGGTTCTTCTTCCTTTTTGAGGAAAGTAGGCATATCCTTCTTAACAGGCTTAACCTCAGGACTTAATCTGGTTGTTGTATATCCAAAATCAGCAACAGCAGTTGAATCCTTTGTTGGTGAAGTCTTAACTGACTTCTCACCATAATAGATAACTGAAGCATCAGATTCAAATCCATAAGAATTACTATCAACTACAGTTGGGAATCCATTCTTATCAACAGGAAGTGAGTTATCAGCTCCCTGAACCTTAATCATACTCTTAGGAACTGATGTTGGTCTTGAATTATTAGGCTTTCTTGCTCCAGAAAGACGCTGTCTTAATACCTGAGGCGAATTAGGCTTACTGATCTGTGTATAGTTTCCATAAGCAGTACTCTTCTTTTGTACTGAACGATAAACATTTGATGTAGCCTTAGAGATTGCTTTAACAGTTTTCTTGGCTGTTTTCTTAAGAGATACCTTATATACAAGAACTGCCTGAGACATAAGAAATACAATAAGAGCAATAATCGAAATGGTTTTATTTGCAATACTGTAAAGCCCCATAGATACAAGGCCACCAAGAAGTCCTCCAGGTATAAAAAGTGAAGAATTAGGATTAGATGAAGTAATAATTTTACCATCAATTCCTGAAATCCATAAAAGCTTTAAGCCTTTCCAAGCTGAGAAGCCATCTTTGGCCTCATTGGAACATAAAAGTTTAAAGTGCTCATAATCAAGTGTAAAAGAACATAAAATAGCTGATACACATATGAGAATTAAAATGATTGATTTTACACGCTGAGGAGTTACTCCGTTACGCTTTTCGAGAAAGAAATCAATTGCTGTATAAAAAAAGAATACAGGAATAACATAGGCTGTATAACCAATAAAGCCAAAACCAATACTTCTCAATATGCTTCCGAGAGCGCCTGTTATTTCTGCTGGAAGATAATACATTAAGCTTAAGGCAACAGCCAGAAAAAAGAGCAAAATACCTGCTACTTCGCCCCTGCCGTCAAACTGCTCACTGCCAGATGCTCTGTTAAGTTCCGAATTCTCCATAAAAACCTCGTTATTCATTGCAATATAGTGCTATGGATATTAGCAAAAGCCTTGTACCAAAATTAGAACTATACTGCCTAGTCTTCAGGAGAATCAGATTTTAATGTTAAGTTTACGTATTGCTTTATAAATAGTAATAAGGCTTTTACCGTCCTTAATTGCACCACTGTCACAAAGTTCAACAAGTTCCTTAAGCGGCATCTTAACAACGTCAAGAAATTCTCCTTCATCGAGCTTTTGACCATCATATTTAAGATCTGTCGCTGCAAAAAGATAAATCTTTTCTGAATCATAACCAGGAGATGCTATCTCATAGCCAAGATCGATAATATTTGAAGCTACAAAACCAGTCTCTTCCTTGAGTTCACGAATAGCACAGTTAAGTGGAAGTTCATCTTTCTCGAGTTTTCCAGCTGGAACCTCAAGAAGCACATCCTCGAAAGGACTTCTAAACTGTCTGACAAGATATGCATTCTGCTCATCATCAATAGCCAGAATACAGGCACCACCATTGTGCTTTACAATCTCTCTAGTTGAGATTTTGCCACTAGGAAGTTCAACCTTTTTAATATCTACATCAAAGACACGTCCGTGAAACACATTCTCGACAGAACAGGTCTTCTCAATCAAATGCTCATTCATATTATCACCTAAAATCCCCATTAATAAAATTACATTCAGATTAAGTTTTATCAGGAAAACTCACTTGCAGCAGCTACAGCAAGCTTATCACAGCGGTTGTTAAACTCATTATCTGCATGCCCCTTAACTTTTATAAATTCAACTTCATGTTTTGAAGTAAGCATTAAAAGTTTTTTCCATAAATCTTCATTGGCAACCGCTTCACGTGCCTTATTACGCCATCCGTTTCTCTGCCAATTATCAATCCAGTGCTGATTAAAAGCATTAACAACATAGGCACTGTCACTATAAACCTTAACTTTACAAGGTCTTGTAAGTGCCTCTAATCCCTTGATAACAGCTGTCAGCTCCATCTTATTATTTGTTGTAAGCTTCTCGCCACCAGATAATTCTTTCTGATGTGAGCCAGCCATAAGGACAACACCCCATCCACCAGGACCTGGATTACCTGAACAAGCTCCATCAGTATAAATTGTTACTTCGTTAATTAGATTTGCCAAAATTATTTACCCTGCATCTCTTTTGTTTTCTTATCTGCTGCAAGAACAGACTTAATTACCGCATTACGAAGTCCAGCTTCTTCAAGCGCCATAACGCCTGCAATAGTTGTTCCACCAGGAGAACAAACCGCATCCTTAAGTACAGCTGGATGAGTCTTAGTCTCAAGACAAAGCTTACCAGAACCCATTACTGTTGCAGAAGCAATCTTAAGAGCATCATCTCTTTTAATTCCAAGACTAACTGCAGCGTCTGCCATAGCCTCGATAAAAAGCATTACATATGCTGGACCAGTACCTGATACGCATCCAATAGCATCAAGTGTCTTCTCATCACAGAGAATAACTTCACCACAAGTATTAAGAAGCTTACTTACAAATAAAGTCTCTTCTTCATTAAGACCAACTGGACAAACAGCAGATACACCACAGCCTACCTGAGCTGGTGTATTAGGCATAATTCTTACGAACTTTCTATTCTCACCAAGAATGCCCTGAATTCTTGCACAAGTTACAGCTGCAGCAATTGAGAGAACGATAGCATTCTCACTAAGATTACCTTTAATATCATTCAATGTTGCATCAAAGTGGATTGGCTTAACTGCCATCAAAACATAATCGCAGCCCTTAACCGCCTCAGCTCCAGAATTAAAACCATTAACTCCGTACTTTGTAACAACCTGATTAAGAGCAGTCTCATTTAAATCACAAACATTAATATCTTCTTTATTAAAGATAGCACCCTCGATAAAGCCGTTAAGTAAGGCCTTACCCATATTACCAGTACCAATAATTGCAAGTCTCATATAGTCACCTCGAAATATAATTTAGAAATAATATAACATTCTACTTGACATAGTGCAAACAAATAGATAAAATATTTGAGTTCTTAGGGGAGTGGCTCAATGGTAGAGCAGCGGTCTCCAAAACCGCTGGTTGCGCGTTCGAATCGTGTCTCCCCTGCCACTTAAAAGGTTGTTATCAATGATAACAACCTTTTTGTTTTACATATATTTATTTTGGAAAACACACTTTCGATTAAAAACCACCATCTACTCCAATAATCTGGCCAGTAACAAAAGAAGAGTTATCAGAAGTAAGATAATATACAAGATCTGCAACCTCTTCTGCTCTTCCAAGTCTATTAAGCGGAGTCTCATCTGCCAGATCAGCCTTATCTTCTTCAGTAAAGTTCTTCATCATATCAGTCTCAATAACTCCAGGAGATACTGCATTTACTCTTATTCCAGATGGTCCTAACTCTTTTGCAAGTGATTTTACATAAGCATCCACTGCACCTTTACTTGCAGCATAGAGAGCCTCACAGGATGCGCCTCTTTGTCCCCACATAGATGAGACAGCAACTATATTTCCTTTTTTGTTATGTACCATCATAGGAATAATTTCCCTGGTGACATTAAAGAACCCACCAAAATTAGTATCCATCACCTTATGATAATCCTCGAAAGTAAAATCAGTAACTAATCCAACCCTAGATATTCCGCTATTTGATATCAGGATATCAAATGGACCGAATTCATTTACAAAATAATTTATGGCACTACTTACTTCGCTGCTACTAGCAACATCCGCTCTAAAGCATCTAATTCTGTCAGAACTTTCTCCAAATGACTTAATTAATTCTGCCTCATCATAATTAGAAGAATATATAAATGACACTTGGTCGCCTTCTTTAAGATACTTCTCAACTATTTTACGACCGATTCCTCTTGAACCACCAGTGACCAGAACGTGTGCCATATGTTTCCTCCAAAAGTCAATTTACTTATAACTCAAATAATTATACAATATTATGATTTTAAAAATCAGTTCAATTTATGAGGTAATGTATGGACGACAATAAGAATAATGATAATTCAGTTTATTCTGTAGAAGAATATGAAGCGGCTCTTGCAAAATTGAATAAATCCAAACACTCAAGAGAAAAAAGCGTAGTTAAAGAGCAAAAGCAGAAAAAGAAATCTGAAAAGGCTTCTTTAAGTGGCAAGAAGCATAATAAAACATTTATTGAAAAATGTAAGGAAGATATTGTTATTCCTATCTGCCTTTTATCGATTTTACTAGTAATCATTAGTATCATTCTCTATTTCACTCTTCCTACCATTTTTGTCAAATCATTTGGCATGAATATTGACGAGTTTAGAAAAAGATATGAATCAACAGCTGTTTATAATGAATACTTATTAGGTTATAATTTTGAAATTCCTGACGTGAATTATACAGTATCTATTCCAAATCTCGATGTTGATACTGCTGAAATTAACAGTAATTCCGATAAGTATAATTACTTTAATGCTACTATTCCAAATACTGCTACTTCATTCTCAACAGGTATTCAGGGATCAACACGTAAAGTCGATAATAAAATCGCAAGTTTACGAGTATTAACTGAATATCAAAACGATGCTTCGTATTTTGATTTTATGTGCAAGTATTTTGCATCATATGTTCAGACTATTTATCCTGACCTTACCAAGGATGAAGCAATCCAATTGGTTCAGGATGCATTAGGACAAATGCAGTCTGGCACAACTCCTTTCATTGTTAAAGAAGATTACGCTTATCGTATCTTAATTGGACAAGATAATAATATCGCTTATGTTGCTATGGATTTTATTACTGCTGACAGATTAGAAAGATAATTAATTCTCATAAAAATTATTGGATACAAAAATCCCGATAATCTCAAAGACTATCGGGATTAATTTTTGCTTAAATTGAATAATAACGTCGGCTGAATAATTAACCAATCATGAACTTGAATTCCTCATTAGCAAACTTAACCTTATCACCATCATTAAGTCTTACTTCCTGATTATTAGGAATCATAGCATCATTTACATATGTATGATTAGTAGATCCAGCATCAAGTAAAAAGTAGAAATTATCTTTCTTAAAGATAGTAGCATGACTTCTACTTACTGCACCATTAGGAATAGCATAGTCACAAGATGAAGAATCCTTACCAATCTTGAAGATATTCTTGTTAATGTATACCTTCTCATTATTAGTAACTCTGAAAAGATATGGAACACTAGGTGCTGCAAGCTCACCACTTAATACTGTTGTCTCACCATAAGTATTAGCACCACCAAGAACTGTAGTCTCACCAAAATTACCTCCAGATACGCCTACAGAAGGTGTAGGTGCAGAAGTCATAGGAATTGGTGAAGGCATCGCTGGTGCTACTGGCGCAACAGGACTAACAGGAGACGGCTGAGGAGCCATAGGCGGGATTGCACTCATTCCAGGCATAGGATTAGACTGAATCTTGTCCTGACCAGGAACTACATAACCTACATTTACACTAGGAGCAGCTGCCTGCTTTGGAGCCTTACTCTTTTTATCTTTTTTGGATTTACCACTAGGAACTCCGCCCATACCCATCTCAAGCTCTTTAATACGCTTGTTAATTTCAGCATTCTTTTCCTTGATTTCTTTTGCACGCTTATACTTCTCATTGTTTTCAGAATTATAATGCTGCAAAAGATAAAACATTGAGATATCGTCCTCTTCAGGAATAGTCTGAAGCTGAGCCTTTAAAGCTTCAATCTCACTTGAATTAGCATTTGGTGCAGCAACCTTAGTTACCTTCTTAACAGGTTGTGGAACCACAGGGGCACTAGGTGCAACAGGAGGAACCATAGGGGCACTAGGTGCAACAGGAGCAACAGGTGCAGCAGTTGGTATTGAATTAGCCATAGGCGAATTACCAATAACTGGTGCTGAAGATACAGTAGAAACAGGTACTGCTCCCATCTGGCTAGGCATACCACTAACAGAAGGTGCTGACATATTTCTGTTTACCTGACCAAGAGGAGAATTACCACTAAGTGATACAATCAAATCTCTAAATTCAGAAACAGAAAACAAATTAGTCGTATTGATGTAATTAATCATTCTACCAACACATTCACTATTCTCATAACTCTCCAACTGAACTGAAAACAAAATATCTTTGAAGAATAATCCCATATTATCAGTTGGATTTACCTTAGTAAGTATTGGCAAGCAAACTACACCAGTCTCAAAATCAGCGATATTAACATAGATATACTCTGTATCAAGAAGAATTGAATCTGATGAAATCATAAATTCGTCAAGAGACAAAAGAGTATCGCAAATTCCCTGAAATACACCAAGCAAATGAGCTCTGCTAATTGGAGCACTAAAAATCTGCTTCAAATTCATCTTAGAGGATATATTATACCTACAGATACCCTGTCCATTAATCTGTGAGAAATCCAAATGCAATAATCCCTTGATCTCATTATTAGTCATCATACCAAGAGTCATAGTATCGAGAGATGTCATATCATCCAAATTATAGGTTAGATAAGTTCTATCTCCCTTATTCTCACAAGTAAAATTAAACATCTGCATTAAATATATCCCCCTAGAAAAATAATCTAATTAATTATACACCATCAAGCCAAAGTCTTGAACACACAGTTTCAGTAGTCTGACGTTTGCCTAAATCTGCAATATCGAATGGGTACTCAATTGTATAGTTAATTACAATATGAAGTTCTTCACCTTCAACATAAGATTGTGAAAAATCCAAACCATCAATACCATTATCAATGTTCAAACCTTTAAGAATCTTATTTGCTAGATTCTCATCACCACCACTCAAATAGCCAATAAATCTTTTCTTAACAACTTCACCAATACTTGTTTGAGAACCTTTCCACCACAAGTTATCAGAAAAATACTGCTGTGAATAAGAAAAACTATCGGGATGTGCAGAATCCTTACCTGTAAAAATTCTAGAAACTAAATATCCTATTGAGGACTGAATCGAACCATTTTCTGTCAAATTACCAGATAAATGCAATTTATTAATATAGTATGTTTCGAAAGATAAACTTTGAACTGTCTTTAGGGCAGTATCCGCAACTTTACTTTGAGCCATATACACAACATATAAACCACACAAAAAAAGCATTACAAATAAAAACATAATAACCGTAATACAAGCCTCTAAAGTTATCAAACCTGAACAGTTCGAACCTTTAAATAATTTATTGACTTTCTTCATATTAATAACCCCTATAAATTGCTCTATCTATTGTGAAAATCGAATAATCACTATATGTATCACTTAAAAGTGGATTTACGCTTATATTAGCTGTAGTCTCAACAAATGTATATGCTTTATCTAGTTCAAAAGAAGCATCTTCACCATAAGCATTCTTATAGTACTGATTTTCCTCCATCAGAACAACATTAGCAATTCTACGATATACACCCATTGGATCCGTTGCAGTCATAAGTATAAGATAAACGAATAAATAATCTCTATAATTCAAATTCAAGAAGCCATTAGCCCACTTCTCAAAACCATTCAAAGAAGGTTGCGTGACATGCGCATCCGTTATCGCTTGCCTATCCGCCTCATCCACTTCAAAGGCATCATAAGCATCACTAATCAAACTGTTCTTCTCGGCACTAGTCAAAGAAACGCTAATAAACGCAGTAATTAATTCTGGAATTCCTGCAGGCGTAAGATAAATTGTAGTCTTAATCAAAGGAACCTTAGCAGAGTTAACCAATAATAAAGTATCAATTAAAGGCTCAACAAAGCAAATAACCAAATAAACAACCAATTCACCAACACCAAAAGCAGCAGCAGCAGGAGCAGCCATCATAGCAACTTCTTCATCAGTACAGATTGGAATTACATCTAACAATAATCTCAAAATATATAAAGCACCAAAAGCAGAAACCTGATTACCAATTTCTGAATATGAACCAAAAAGAATATACTCAAGTTCACATCCATAGAATGAATACTCTGTTCCACCAACTAAAGAAGATCCCAAAGAACGAATAAGGGCTGCCAAATCACTAACACCTGGTATACACGAGCCTGAGATTACGCCTGGAGTAGGCTTAGCTTTGTTATCCATCTTACCGATTAATGGACCACCAGTTCTACATGACATATTGTATCCAGCATAACAACCCGCATTCAAAACAGAAACAGGATGATCAATTACATATGCAATTCTATCTGAAATCACTCCAGCAAATTTAAGGAGATCTGAAATTGTATCAAGAATTGCATTAATTACCTCAATCAAATCACCAAAAAAGTTTATGATAAACTTAATTGGATGATTAGGAAGATAACTCAAATCATCTTCGAGTGCTTCACAAGTTTCAAATATGTAACTGATATCATCAAGAATTGTTTCAATAGTAACCTCTGTACTTGGATAAGTATAATTAGCCCACTTACCAGAATAGTAACTAACATCAATAGTTGCACACTGTGCCGGATCAAAAAGACCTGTACACTTTATCATTGATTTAAAGAAACCACCTATTCCTTTAAAGAAAGAAATTATAGAACTTCGCGCAATATCATTAGCCTGATTATCAAAATAATCATCAAGTTCAGTAGAAGTTAGATATCCATCTATAGTAACGCCATGATAGGTTGAATCACTCAGACTAGAAGTTAATGTAGTAACATCTAAACTATCAACTGTTGTTTTCAAAGCTTTAAGACTATTAATGCGAGTAGTTATCACTGCACTGTCAAGTCCGTCTCCAACTTGAGCCATTGAAGCAGCTGCAGTAATGTTAGCGTTAATATAATTAGACGCTGTTTTATATTCAGCATCTTGATCTTTTAAACGTTGTAATTCTGCTTGAAGATCAATATATTCCTGAGCATTTTCGTCAGTCATAGTTTTCAACTGTGCATTAATCTGATCTTCTCTGGCTTTATTTGCAGTAGCAGAATAATTGGCAGCAATATCAGAAGTAAACGCACCAGCATCAGTAACAAAATCATTCTTAGCTTTTGTCAAATCTTCAATCTGCTTATTATAAGCTTCTAACTTATCAATAATACTTTGAATAGTGCTAGAATATGTACTTTTTTTAGAGTTCACAGTTGCAGCTAAAGTTGCAAGCGCCTTATCATAATCTGCCTGTTGTGTAGCAACTGCCTTCTTATCATCGTCAGAAGCACTTGCAGGAGGATCAGTAGGTCGAGGAGTTGCTGCTTTAGTTAGGTAAGCATCTACACTATTCTTAAGATTAGTATAATCAGAATTATAAGTAGGAATAAGATTAGTAATACCATCTGCTAAATCTTTCATCTCATCAGCAGCCTCGGCCATATCAATTGCATCATTAGCAGTTTTAATGCCATTATTTAGACATTTTTCGGCCTTCTCCAAGCCAGAAATATTACTAAAACAACTTAAAAGACTAGATAAATCAAATACTTCATTAATAAGTGTTTGTGGACCATTGAGCATCATATACTCATCAATCTGCTTTCTTAAAACATCACTGTCACCTAAAGAATAAACACCAGTAACAGAAGTTCCTTTTATTGCCTTCATTGAAAATCTCAAACCATTCAAATTTTCATCCATATAAACTTTATATAAAGAATTCAAATCTTGAGACTGAGTACAAGCATATAAACCAAAACGGTCCTGCAAATACTTATCATAATTAGCCAACAATGCCATTGTAGATACACCCATAGCCTCATCTAATTGAGTTATAGTATTCTCATATCTACCTAACTCAAGAAGTGCGAAAGCGATTGTAACAAATGGTGTCATCAAAATTAAAAGCAATATAGTAATAGCACCCTTTACACGTTTGTTAGTGTATGGATTTAACATATCAAAAAATTCTTTCATTCAAAAAAATCCTCCAAAAATTTAAATAAAACACTTTAAATATTAGGGAACATCAATACCAAAAATACTAGTAATCAAATCTAATGCTTCAGAAATAATATCTAATTTTTTATCGTTAGTTACACGAGCCACAAAATCAACCGTATTTAAATAATTAGTAGCATCATAACAATCAGCGTAAGTTACAACCTTACACTCGGTAAATTTTCCGATTCCTAAAAGCTCAAACATACCACCGAAAGGTACACTATACTTAGCTGTAAAAGTAACTTCAACATGACGTCTACCCATGGTATCCTTCACTACATTAGTTTTAACACTAATATTTTCTCCACCGAAAAGCATATTACTTCTTCCTTTTGCAATAGTATTAGCTTTCCTTTGAGCTGCTCCTGAAAAATCATCTTGATAAAACCAATAGCGATATGGGCTCAAATTAGCAATTTCCTCTAATTGAACTGAACCTTCAAGAACATCAGCCCCAGTATACTTATACGTCTGTGCAACTCTCATAGCAATTTCTTCAGCAATAATATTATAATTCCAATGCTGATAATAAATTGAGAAAAGAGCAATAATAAAAAATAAAATTATTACAATCGTTGGAAAAATTATCATGGCCTCCAACATAATTTCACCTCTATTATTCTCAGTGTTTTTAACAACCATTTTCATTTACTATTCCTCACTAAACAAGAATCCCAAAAAACTATAATATAGAGAATCAGGTTCTAATACCAAAGATACTTTTTCTGAATTAAAGTATCCTACTTCAACAAACTGATAATCAATAGCAAGTTCATTATCAACATCAATATAGCCCCATAAGCCCTCTTCATTACAAACAGCAGCAAAACCATTTGAGAAGCTCTTAGCACATGAGTATTGTGGCTCGATAACTACTTCACCATTAACATCAACAAATCCCCAAAGACCGTCAGCCTCATAAGCAATATAAGAATCAGCTGATAAACATAAATCAATATCGTCAGCTTCAAACTTACTAACAGGATCAAAATCAGTATCACAAACTTTATACTTACCATCGACTTTAGCAAGAATAACGCCATTTTGGATGTAAGACAAATCTAAGTCCAATTTAACATCTTCAACATTCTTAAGAGGTGTCAAATCACCAGATGTATCGATTGTATACCAAATATCATCCTGAGCAACAACTGCCTGATTATCAACAAAAATACTAGCTGAATCAAATTCGCCATCTAATTGTTCTTTATCAGAATTAATGTAAAACCATTTATCACCAACTTTAACATTAATATACTTAGCATTAGAATCATAAACTCCAGAATCAGAAATAATAAAATCATATCTGAGTCTAGAAATAAAATTAGTTTCTGTTAATTCCAACAGTTCAGTATCAATGCTTTCTGGATTAATAGTTTTAACATATAGGCCCAGACCATCTTCGTTGATTCTGGATATATATGTAAATGATGATTCTTCAGCACCCTCAGCTACTTCTCCTGTACTATCGAGAAGTATCCATTCGCCCTGAGAATCACAAGCAATAATATACGAGTTTAAACTCGTATGATAATCAGAATAAGAACTCAAGTTTATCGTAGTTTTATAATTTAAAGTCTTATATAAAGCTTCTATATCGTCATTAATCACATTACTATTTACGCAGAAACGAACTATGTCATATGCATCATAAAATTTATCGTATTCCATATAAATCATAGCTTGTTTATATCTTAAGTCCGGATTGTTCGGACAAAGTGTAATTAAATTATCTAATTCAGTAAGATATAACTCAGCAACAGCTTCTGTAGGTTCTTCTTCATAGTATGCATCATATGCATCACAAATCAGTGGACAAATGGATTCATCATCACCATACTTCATTGCATCATAATAATTTTCAACTGCCTGCAAATACAACCCATCGTCAATACTTTTTTCTGCTAAGCTAATATACTCTTTATATTTTGCGTAAAGTTTTTTCTTTTGATTGAAATAACCGTACCAAGAAAAAGACAATAAAACAAAAGTAAATACAACTATAAAAATACAAGACTTCTTCATATTAAATCCAAGACAAACAAGAGATAATTAAAAAACCAATTAAGATAAATGGAGCAAAAGGCAAACTGTCCTTCATTGTTAACTTCTTCATACCAATCAAAGCAATAGATATAATAGAGCAAGCTAATAATGAAAAAACAGAAAGAGTAACTACAAAAGAGAATCCAGCAAAGAATCCCAAAGCAGACAATAACTTAATATCACCAGCCCCAATTCCATCATGTGACAATTTATTAGCAATAGTTAATACTATAAAAGTAGCTGCTAAGCCAACTATTGAACTTAGTGCATTTACCAAGAAATCATCAAATACAAAGAACTCAGCAATAAAGAAAACGAGTTTTGCAACAATCAAAGAAAAAGGTAAATAATTTGGAATTATTCTTAATTTACCGTCATAAATAGCAGCTGCAACAATGACGAGTAAACAAATCAATAATCTAATAGTTGATAAAATCAAAACTGAAACTGAATTGTCAACGTTACTACTATACTGGACAAAAGAAATATAACCTGATACCAACACTAAACCAATTAACATAATGATATTAGTTGAATTCAAATCATATTTCTTAATTGAAAGCTCCTCATTTTTACTTTTCCTAAACTCAATCAAAGAATTGGTGTGTTTAGCAGAAAAGAAAGCACAAAGAGCAGATAATATACAAAAAATTAAAATTGATAAAATCCTACCCATAAAATAAAAGGAACTCCATATATGGAATATGGAGTTCCAATCTCCAATATCTTAATGTATAAAAAAATTAGTTGAGCTTTCCAAGCAACTTATTAAAAGCTGATGTAGCCTTACTAATG
>JAKSRE010000024.1 GCA_024403775.1 Clostridia bacterium
GTTTTTGTTGCATAGAATTAGGGCTATCTCAAATTTTATTTTGAGACAGCCCCTTCTTTCTTTTGGTTAGAGTGTTTATGAAAAAGTATATTGCGCTTGACAGCGTTTAACTTAGACCGTTCTTTATCGGTCATGTGTATATAATAGCAATCAAATGTGAAGATAAAAGATAGAAAACCTTAAGAAATCATTAAGATTTATTGATAATACAAAAATACTTCTTAATTACCCTACGTTTTCCTCGGTTGAAGGAAGTGGGCCCCAGACATCAAGAATGGTGTCAACAATGCTAGAGACGTACTGCCTTGGAGCAATATTTTTATTATCAGTCTCAACCAAACTGTTATCCTGGCTTAAAACATTATTCTTATAGTGATGCGCATCTATAAATAAGAAGCTATCAATATATTCGAATGCATCTGCCCAGAGAAGAATTGACTTAAATGAACTTATGTTATTTGGCCCCATAATCAGAAGCGGAACATTATTGTCAATTGTGCACTGACGGATTATCTCCCATTCATCAGACGTTAATACTGATGATTTATCCACTATGATAAACATATTCTGTGGATAGACACGACCTTTAATTATCTCGATTATATTTCCATCACTATCATATCTGGTAATATCAACTGGTTCCCATGGGACAGGCATTGTATCAGAATTAACATCTCCAGGATTTACAAATTCAAGATACTTTTCGAATGTAAGTCTGTCGGATAAATTTAAGCCATAATCACTAAGATTACTCTTGTTACCTATATAGTAGATTTTATAATCGTAATCTGAAAGGCGAGACAGTGACTGTTTGTATTCTTGGGCGGTTTTATTTTCGCGAATTATATCACTATAATTGCCAATAAAATTGCCCATGAGATATAAACCTACCGATAAAACGATAAGAAAAATACATAATATTACTAAAGAAATTTTATTGGATCTTGTCATATAAAAGATTATAAAACAAATGACGATTTTTTTGCACAAAATACCAAAGATTTTTATCGAAGTTTGTATTTACAAAACACCACTTAACTTATATTCTATATAGTAAAAAAATTGCGTTTAGTTTGCGCAAAAAATATAAAGGAGACTTGGGTATGCCAAAGAAGCAGGACATTAATAAGATAATGATTATCGGTTCTGGTCCTATCATTATCGGACAGGCTTGTGAGTTCGACTATTCTGGAACACAGGCTTGTAAAGCACTTAAAAATTTAGGTTATGAAATCGTATTGGTTAACTCAAATCCGGCTACAATTATGACAGATCCGGATGTTGCTGATATTACATATATCGAGCCATTGAATATTGATAGATTAACTCAGATAATTGAAAAAGAACGCCCTGATGCATTGTTACCAAATCTTGGTGGACAGTCGGGGCTTAATCTTTGCTCTGAGCTCGCTGAGGCTGGTGTTCTTGACAAGTACGGAGTACAGGTTATCGGTATTCAGGTTGATGCTATCGAGCGTGGTGAGGACAGAATCGAGTTCAAGAATACAATGAGTAGTCTTGGTATCGAGATGCCACGAAGCGAGGTTGCTTATTCTGTTGAGGAAGCTGTAGAAATCGCTGAGAGATTAGGATACCCAATCGTTCTCCGTCCAGCTTACACAATGGGTGGTACCGGTGGTGGTATGGTTTACAACGTTGATGAGCTCAAGGTTGTTTGTGACAGAGGTCTTCACGCTTCACTCGTAGGCCAGGTACTCGTTGAGGAGTGTATCGCTGGTTGGGAAGAGCTCGAGCTCGAGGTAATCCGTGACGCTAACAATAATAAGATTACAGTTTGTTTCATCGAGAACATTGACCCTATCGGTGTTCATACAGGTGACTCATTCTGTTCAGCTCCTATGCTTACTATCTCACAGGATGTTCAGGATAAGCTCCAGGATTATTCATATAGAATTATCGAGGCTGTAGGCGTTATCGGTGGTTGTAACTGCCAGTTCGCACATGATCCTAAGTCAGGAAGAATCGTTGTTATCGAGATTAACCCACGTACATCACGTTCTTCTGCTCTTGCTTCAAAGGCTACAGGCTTCCCTATCGCTTATGTATCTTCACTTCTCGCTTGTGGACTCTCACTCGATGAGATCCCATGTGGTAAGTATGGAACACTTGATAAGTATGTTCCAGACGGAGATTATGTAGTTATTAAGTTTGCTAGATGGGCTTTCGAGAAGTTCAAGGGTGCTGAGGATAAGCTCGGTACACAGATGCGTGCCGTTGGTGAGGTTATGTCTATCGGTAAGACATATAAGGAAGCTTTCCAGAAGGCTATCAGAAGCTTGGAGACAGGTCGTTACGGCTTGGGCTTCGCTAAGAACTATAATGACCTCTCAAAGGAAGAGCTCATGCAGATGCTTACAGCTCCTACTTCTGACCGTCAGTTCATCATCTACGAGGCACTCCGTAAGGGCGCTACTGTAGAGGAGATTTTCAACCTTACAAAGATTAAGCACTGGTTCTTGGAGCAGATGGTTGAGCTCATCAAAGAGGAAGAAGCTCTCATGGCTAACAAGGGTCAGGTTCCTTCAAAGCCAGCTCTTCTCCAGGCTAAGCTTGATGGTTTCTCAGATCGTTACTTGAGCAAGATTCTCGAAGTATCTGAGGACGATATCCGTAACACACGTCTCTCATATGGCATTAATGAGGCTTGGGAAGGCGTACACGTAAGCGGAACAAAGGATGCAGCTTATTACTATTCAACATATCATTTGTCTGAGGACAAGAGCCCTTCAACAAACAACAAGAAGGTAATGATTCTCGGTGGTGGTCCTAACAGAATCGGTCAGGGTATCGAGTTCGACTACTGCTGCGTACATGCTGCTCTTGCTCTTAAGAAGCTCGGCTTCGAGGCTATCATCGTTAACTGTAACCCAGAGACAGTATCAACTGACTACGATACAGCTGATAAGCTCTACTTCGAGCCACTTACACTTGAGGATGTTCTCTCTATCTACAATAAGGAGAAGCCACTCGGTGTTATCGCTCAGTTCGGTGGACAGACACCACTTAACCTTGCTAATGACCTTAAGAAGAACGGCGTAAAGATTCTTGGTACTTCACCTGAGACAATCGATCTCGCTGAGGACCGTGATCTCTTCCGTGCTATGATGGATAAGCTCGAGATCCCAATGCCTGAGTCAGGTATGGCTGTAACAGTTGATGAGGCTCTTGAGATTGCTAACAGAATTGGTTACCCAGTAATGGTTCGTCCTTCATATGTATTGGGTGGTCGTGGAATGGAAGTTGTACACGATGACGAGATGCTCAAGGCTTACATGGCTGCAGCTATCGGTGTTACACCAGACCGTCCTATCCTTGTTGACCGTTTCCTCCACCACGCTACAGAGTGTGAGGCAGATGCTATCTCTGATGGCAAAAACTGTTTCGTACCTGCAGTTATGGAGCACATCGAGCTTGCAGGCGTTCACTCAGGTGACTCAGCTTGTATCCTCCCTTCAAAGAACCTCTCAGCTGAGCAGGTTGCTACAATCAAGGATTACACAAAGCGTATCGCTGTTGAGATGGGTGTATCTGGTCTCATGAACATGCAGTATGCTATCGAGGATGATAAGGTTTACGTTCTCGAGGCTAACCCACGTGCTTCACGTACAGTACCACTCGTATCTAAGGTTTGTGGTATCAACATGGTACAGATTGCTACAACAATCATGACAGGTGAGCTTACAGGTATCGCTTCACCAGTTCCAGAGCTTAAGGACAGAATCATTAAGCACTATGGTGTTAAGGAAGCTGTATTCCCATTCAATATGTTCCAGGAAGTTGACCCAGTATTAGGACCTGAGATGCGTTCTACTGGTGAGGTTCTCGGTATCTCTGAGTCATTCGGTGAGGCTTACTACAAGGCTCAGGAAGCTACTCAGACAAAGCTCCCTTCAGAGGGTACAGTTCTTATCTCAGTATGTGACAGAGATAAGGGTGAGCTTATCGAGGTTGCTAAGGACTTCGCAGATCTTGGCTTCAAGATTCTTGCTACAGGTAAGACATTCGAGATGATTACAGAGGCTGGCATCGAGGCAGAGCGTGTAAACAAGCTCTATGAGGGTCGTCCAAACATCACAGATAAGATTGTTAATGGTAAGATTTCTCTCATCATCAACACTCCTGCTGATAAGACATCTGCTCATAACGACAGCTACATCCGTAAGAGTGCTATCAAGCACCACATCCCTTATATGACAACAATGGCTGCTGCTAAGGCAACTGCTGCTGGTATTAAGGCTTATAAGACAAACCCTAAGTTTGTTGTTAAGTCTCTCCAGGATCATCATAAGGATATCATCTAATTAAAGCTTAAGTTTAATTACGACTCCTGCTCACATTCGTGTGGGCGGGAGTTTTTTTATACTCGAAAAGCTTATCTTCCACATTCACTTGAAAGGCTTTATCATCACATTCAATCCATTTTGCACGATTTAACCAATTATTTATGATAACTGGTTGCGCTTACCGTAACTTTCTATCGTGACTTTTAGGGCTTGCCCGTGATACAATGATATAGTTCAGAAAATGCGTAAAATTAAGGAGTACATAAATGAAAATTTACGATAATATTGCTGTTGCGGCACCAAATATAATGCTTCCTAACAAGAATATCGATTTATCCAAGTGGGCAGTTATCGCATGCGATCAGTATACATCTGAGCCAGAGTACTGGGATGATGTAAAAAATGAGGTTGGAGAGAATCCTTCAACACTTAAGATTACTTTGCCAGAGGTTTTCCTCGGTATCGAGAACGAGGAGCAGCATAACGCACGTCTTGCTTCTATTAAGAAGAATATTGAGACTTATATGTCAGATAATATCTGGGAGGAACTTCCAGACGGTTTTATCGTACTTGACCGTGCTACTTCCCTTCATCCATCACGTAAGGGCCTTATGATTGCTGTTGATCTCGAGCAGTACAGCTACGAGGTTGGTAATAAAGAGAGAATCAGAGCTACTGAGGGCACTGTAATCTCAAGAATTCCACCACGTGTAAAGATCAGAGCCAATAGCCCAGTTGAGCTTCCACATATTATGCTTCTTATTGATGATCCTGAGGGACTTGTAATTGAATCAGCCTGGGAAAAGGCTGTTAGTGCTAATATGACACCTTGCTATGATACTAAGCTTCATGGTAAGTCAGGCGCAATTAAGGGCTTCTTTATTGAGAATGATTCTGATATCGCAAAGAATATCATTGATGGCTTTAATAAGATTTTGGCGAAGTCTGCTGACGGTATGCTGTTTGCAGTTGGTGATGGTAATCACTCACTCGCTTCTGCCAAGGCTCACTGGGAGAACGTTAAGGCTACACTTACTGATGATGAGCTTAAGAAGACTCATCCAGCAAGATTTGCTTTGGCTGAGGTTGTAAATATCCATGATAAGGGCCTTGATTTTGAGCCTATTCACAGAGTTGTTTTCGGTGTTAAGCTTGAAGAACTTATGGATGAGATGAAGAAGAGAATTGGCGAGGAGAATGTGCTTTTCGGCGAGGATATAAAGGAAGATGGTCAGAAGATTATTCTTACTGACGGCGCTAAGAAGGTTACAGCTACTGTTACTAAGCCACTTCACACTCTCGCTGTTGGTACTATTCAGAATGTAATTGATGCCATGATTAAGGATAATTCTTCAATTGAGGTTGACTACATTCACGGTGAGGATTCAGTAATGAAGCTCTCAAATGAGAATAATACTGGTGTTATTTTGCCTGATATCAGCAAGAATGCTTTCTTCAAGACAATCGAGACAGATGGTGTCTTCCCTCGTAAGACTTTCTCTATGGGAGAGGCTTTTGAGAAGAGATTTTATCTTGAGACAAAGAAAATCACATTGTAATAGGGCTGTTGTCGTATTAAACTGTAGTATAGTTGGAGAAGGTCTAGGGGTATAAATGGAAGATTCGATTATGTCCATACTTAATGCTAAAGAATATCACGTATGTGTGATTGGTTCTGGTCTGTCAGGGCTTTGCTGTGCCAGATCTCTTGCCAAGCTTGGATTTAAGGTGCATGTAATCGAGCAGCTTAACACTCTTGGTGGTCTCATAAGACCTGCCAAGATAGGCGATGAATATGCTGAACTTCTTCCGCACCACCTCCGTAAGACTGATAAGGGTATGCTTCAGCTTTGTAAGGAACTCGGTATTAAGGATAAGATTAACTGGTACGATTCACTTTGGCAGGGACGTGCTGCAAAGCGAAAGATTGGCTACTTTGATGGTGGCTTTAATGACCTTACAAATGCCTTATCACAGGATATTACTGATAATGATGGCATCTTCTACTATTCAACTGTTGCTACAGAGATTGTTTATAATAACGTTGAACTCGATGCTGAGGCTACGCTCGATTCTAATACCGATGCAAATTCTGACAGTTATCGTAATTTCTGCATTAAATGCATGCTTCACAATAACTCAAGACACAGAATTTACTGCGACTATGTTATTCTGACTGGTCCATGTAATCAGCTTCTTACAAGCAGTTCAACACTTAATCTGCCTAAGGAATATAAGAAGGACCTTAAGAGCATAAAATATGGCTCTACATTAAGCCTTATTCTTACACTTAAGAAAAATCCTTCTGATGCTTATTTCAGATATATTGAGCAAAGCGATATTCCTTTTACAAGAATCGTAAATCATTCAGCCTGCTTTGGTGAACGTAAATATGGTGGTCATCTTGTATATCTCGTTGGAGATATGGATGCCGAGGATCCATTATGGGCTGAGGATGATGAGACAATCAAAAAACTTTATTTTAATGCTTTTCAGAAGTTATATCCTTCTATTAAGAAGACAGATATTAAGAACTGGCGCCTTACAAAATGCAAGAATACTACGGTAAATAAATATCCACAGGCACAGATTTTAAATCCTGTTGAAGGTCTTCTTATCTGCTCACCTTCGTTTATATCAGAACTGCATGATAAAAATAACGAGAACAGAATGGAGCACTGCTTCACTCTTAGCGAGAAGGTTGTAAATAATATCATCGCTCTTACCAGAGATAAACGTGCTTCACTTGTACAGAAACTTATGAGTGATGCAGAGAAACAATATATAGTTGATTAATTTTTAGGGTTGGTAAATATATGCAGAAAAAGAACACACAATATCAAAAATTTGATGCTGATTTTGATCCGCTTCGTCTGTTACTTCTTTTTGTACCTTTTCTGGTATCTTCTGTAGCAGGTCTTATGCTTTGTGGAAATTCAGATTTTCTCCACATCGAGTTATGGCTGGTTCTGATCTTTGTAATCGGTGTATGTGCACTTCCTATCACATTTACACTGTTTAAAAACTTCTACGCTGGTTCTTACCTTCTAACAAAACCAATAGGTATTTTGGCTACCGCACTTGTTGTATGGACATTAGGTTATATGAAGATTCCTGCTTTCTCATTTATTGGAATCTGGATTGTTCTGTTCCTCATTGCCGCAATATCTTATTTTATTAAGCCGCTTCGTGCCAATTTCATAAATAAGATATCAAATAGAAATGTATTCAATCAGATTATCTGGGAAGAAACTTTCTTCTCATTGGTATTTGTTGTTTTGTGTTTCTATAAAGGATTCCTCCCAAATATCAATGGTGAGGAGAAGTTCATGGACTATGGTTTTATCATGTCCATGCTTCGTTCTGATGTGCTTCCAGCTAACGATATGTGGCTTGCTGGTTACAAGATAAATTACTACTATTTTGGACAGTTTATCTATGCACTTCTTACTAAGATGAGTTCTATCCCAACAGGTTATGCATATAACCTTTCAATGTGCACTTCTATTGCTATTCCTTTTGTTATGGCATATACCGTTGGCAGCATGCTTACTGAAGCTGCAGAATTCTTCAGTGAATATCAGAACAAGTTCAGCAGATACATCACAGGTATCCTTGCTGCATTCACTGTTATCGTGTTTGGTAACTCTCATTCATTCTTCTATGACACTGGTTCTCTTTTAGGACAGGCATTCCTCAAAATGTTCTCTTCATGGGGAATTAATGTAGGTAACACTACTGAATTCTTCTATCCTAACTCAACACGTTATATCGGTCATAACCCTGACTTATATCAGCTTAGTGAGACAGGAGAGATTATTCATCCTGGTGACTATACAATTCACGAATTCCCATTCTATTCATATCTTGTTGGAGATCTTCACGCACACGTTGTGTCAATGATGGTTGTTCTTCTCATCATGGCTCTTTGTATCGTAATGATTTCCAAGGCTCGCTATGGTACCAATGATGAGCATGAGACATTATTCTTCAGCGGTTTTAATGTAAAGGGTATTCTCCCTTGGCTTAAGAATATTATCACTCCTGAACTTATTACTGCTGGTATTCTTCTTGGTATTGCTCAGATGTGTAACTATTGGGATTTCCTGATTTACTTTATCTTTATCGCAATGACACTTCTTGTAGTAAATACAAAGCAGTCTAATAAGTTCTCAACCATATTTGGTGCGATATCTTTTGTTCTCTCAATGGGACTTATTCTTGGTGGTTATCTCTTAACTTCTCAGTATGCTATTTTGCACACTGTTGTTCAGTTGGGCGTGCTGCTTGTCGTTTTCTTCTTAACTCAGGCAGCTTCATGTGCACTTTCTACTACTACTTTGGGAATGAGTTTTGTATTTGCAGTAGCTCACATTGTGGCACTTCTCTTCAATGCAAACTTCGATATGATTTCTAATTCTCTTGGTAAAGTTCAGTATCGTTCTTCACCATTCCAGCTTTGGATCTTATGGGGAACTCACGTAACTATCTCACTTTGTTTCGTTGTTTTCACTATTATTTATAAGAACTACCGTTACAATATGAGAATGTTTGGTGTTAAGGGAGGTAACAAGCAAAAGGACACAGCTTCTGAACTTGCAGGTATTTCTTATCAGTATACAAATCCTATCCAGAAGTTCTTTGGAGATCGTAACCTCATCGATATCTTTGTTTGCGGTATGATTGTTGTTGGTCTTCTCCTTCTTATCGCACCTGAGATTTTCTATGTACGTGATATTTATACAGGTGGATATTTGAGATCCAATACAATGTTTAAGTTCACTTTCGCTGCTTTCATTATTCTTTCTGTTGCAATTGCTTATGCATTAATCAGAATGATCTGGATTGTTAACAAGAATCATCAGTTCAGCAATGTTACTTTCCCATTCGCAGTTGTATTCATTATTATTCTTTTTGCAGTTCCAGGCCACTATACAGGTATTGCTCTCCAGCAGCGTTGTGGTGATATTACTCGTGAGAACTATCAGACTCTTGACGGAACCAAGTATCTTGAGACATATGCCTCACAGATCTGTAATAACTTCGAATACAACAATATGACAGAGTATAACGAAGCTATAAAGTGGATGAATGAGAATATTGAAGGTTCTCCTGTCATTGTTGAGGCATACGGTACTTCTTATACCGACCACTGTATCGTATCAGCTTACACTGGTCTTCAGACTGTATGTGGCTGGCAGACACACGAATGGCTCTGGAGGTTCCACGGAATCGTTGATAAGGAGACTGACCTCCTTGTAAGTGATCCAGAAAGAGATGTCTGGAAGCTCTACCTGACACCACGTCATAATGATGTTGATACTGTTTATCAGTCCTATGATACTAATCTCATCAAGGAAGTATTAGGTCGATATGACGCACAGTATATAGTTTATGGTGATCTTGAGCGTAACAGTTACCCAGGCTTTAGTAATATCGAGACACTTAAGACTCTTGGTTCTGTAGTATTTGAGTATGACGATCCAAATAACAGTTCAGGACCTGTCTATGTAATTAAGGTGGCTTAATCCTCGAAAGTGGTATTAATCCCATACTATTACATCTTATTAATTCGGATTAAAAAAATCTCAGGTTGTCTTCACTATCTGACAGCCTGAGATTATTTTTATCTCATCAATCTAAAAAATATAAGTCCTGAAAAGTACGAGAAACCATTAAATATAAGCGATAACAGGTATGGATTAATTCTCTTATAATCTAATCCCTTGGAATAGATGAATCCTTCTACCAGTACGGCTGATATCTCAAGCACAGCTGTCACAATATATGCATTAATGCCAGCACTTAATACCAGAACCGACTGTAAAAAGACAACCACTGGATTAGTCAAAACATTTACCAGAAACATCAGGTAAAAATCAGTACGAGACCTGACACCTACTATCCCTGCCATAATCCACTCAAGAATAATAGTCAGAATCAGACAGGTTAAAAAGTATTCGAGTACTCCAAACATTATACGGCCTTCTTAGACTTTAATGTACGATTAAGAAGCACTACTACTACTGCTACAATAACTACAACAACCAATATAACAGGAATAAGTGTACTCATTGTCATATCAGATTTTCTTAATGAATGATGGCCATCAAAAAACTTGGAATCAGTAGTAGTTGAACCCAAAGTCTCCTCTGGAAAAGGTATATCAGCTACATCAAAATTTAAATACTCCACTTATTTAACCTCTTTTTCTCTTAACTGTTTTTACTATTAATAAAGTTACCACAGCAACGATAACCACTACTACTATAAGCACAGGAATCAAAATTCCTGGTGTCAAATCAGATTTTGTAACATGTTTTCCATTAAAGAAAATGGCACCTTCACCAGTCTCTTCATCCTCGTATGGAACACCAATCTCATCATAATTAACCAAATCTATCATAAATATCATCCTTTGAATTATCTGAGTGGTTATTCTCCCTTTTGGATTTTACAACTTTGTCAATCTTAAAAGAACTCCAAATAATAAGTGCAAATACAAACAAAAACACAGGAATCGCAAATAAAGCAAATACAAAACCTTCACCACCCATAGCATCTAATATCATATAAGTCTCCTCCTCTTAGCTCTTGTAATGCTTTTTACTAGTCTTACTACTTTTATTCTTACTGCTCTTTTTATTCTTGTGGTGCCTCATCTTACGCTTGGCAGCTTCTTCTTTCTCTGTATAAATCTTATCCGCATGATCTATACCTCTAATGAGAAGAGTCAATTTAACGCCAATACCAATAAGCAAAATAAGAACTGGGATTATAAATATCCAGCTAACTTCGACAGTCGAATCTACCACATCAAGAAGCATAAGTGCACCTCATAAATACTATTTCCAAATTATTATACTTCAACTTCATCTTCATTTGAAGTTGTCCCCTCTTTTTTACTTTCTTTCACAACTTTATAGATAAAAAGTCCACTTACAACCGATATGGATAGTACTATCGCCATAACAGTACCAAAACCATTCTCTATTTTATAGTTTGGACTTGCAGCATCCAAAAATCTTATAAATGAATTCACTTTGTCATTACTCCTTTCGAAGAGAAAATACTTGCTTTAACCTACCAGAGCAAAGAAAACACTATGTATCCAGCTATTGTGGATATAACTTAGGAAATATCTTCCAAAATCGGTAGATGCCGTCAATAGCCACCAGGTTAGTGTAAACCCAAGGTTAGAAAGAACTGCCAGAAGCCAGGCTCTCTTTTTGTTATTAAATAAAGTCTTCCTATAGATCAATCCTTCAAAGACAGTATATAAGGCAAAATGGATGCATGCAAAAAGCCCTATTAATCTATATCGGCCATTATTCCAGGTAAATCCAGGCTGGTTATGAAAAATTTCAGAATACAAAGTTAGAACCATGTAATTACCGAGGACAAAGGATATTGGTTTTATGGCAAGATTCGATGCGGCAAATATCAGAATATCCTTTCGCTGGCGCACACCCATAAAATACGCGATGGCATACAAAACTCCCAAAGGAACTAATAATGATATTGGGAACATGATCTCAACTGGTGAGTACTTGCCCATCCAGAAAATTAAGTCTTCGATATCGTTAAAAAGATACAAAAGCATGGTAAAAACAATATTTCCAGCTACTGCAAGAAATATACTTTTCCACTTCTTTATTGGAAGAAACTTAATATAAATCAAGCCTTCAATCAGAATGCTTAGGATAAGTATCATAGAAATTCCACAAAATACTCTGGCTATTTTTCTGTAATCCAGATTGTTAAAGAACATAAGGATAATCTTGTCCGTAACAAAACTTGCACTCAAAGGCAGAATGAGCTTTGAGAAACAAAAGGTTAATCCAAGTTTTATATAGCTTAGACCATCTTTAAGTCCAAGAATTATAGCAAGAATCAGATAAGTAGCTACAAGAAGTATAATAAACGAGAAGGACTCTTGAATTTTTATATCAATATCTCTCGTTACCAGTACGCCTGTTATAAGTAATGTAGTATTTATGGTGATTGATGTAAGTAAAATATGCGCTTTATTTTTAAGTAGCAGACGATAAATTATAGTAGACAAAACTACTACAAGAATAAGTGCGAGAATATCTAGTACGAGTTCCTTCACGCGGTACCTAAGCTGTATTAAGCGGCCATCAAAGATAGTTTGTACCAAAGGATTAAACAAAGCATTAGTAAGTAGATACGTAACTACTATAACTACTTTATCGCGTAGAGATTTGATATCAAGCGCCTTAAAAAGTCCACCGAACACCCCTGCCAAAAATAGAATAAGGCATACATTATAAAGGATGGTCAATGCTCTCACTTCCCTTCTCTTGGAAGAATCGTAAGTGCCAGTATAAGGCATATAACTGAGGCAATGAGAATTATTACGCAGTTAACAGCGAAGCCATCCACCCTGAAAACAAATGTCGGAAACGTTCCAAGAAAAAGTCCAATTGTCGTTATTCCGAACGCGCCGCCAGGACATTCCTTAATCACAGATACCAAAACCGCCAGCGTAATCGCCATAGTCATGCTGAAAAACATGATTCCAATAAGCGAGATCTCCATTATATTATTTCCGAAAAGCAAAAATGGCACCGATCCAGCAATGCTTATAATCGCCGTTTTATAGATTCCCAACTTATCAATGAGAACACCACCCAGGCACTTACCAGTGCCCATGAAAACATATAATAGGATAGTCTGAATCACAGTCTTACGCCACGCAGTCGGAATTCCATATCCCATATATGCTCTAACAGCAACAATAATAAACGCAGCAGCAATAATAAAAGCAACTGACACATCCTTACGTGCATAATTAAAGTTTTTACAGTTAATTGAATCCTTTGACGAAGTCTTCTTATAGTTCTCTGCAAGTAAAACAAGTGGCAGTATCAGTACACTTGCAAGTGCCACCCACCAGAAGTTAATGCCATACTGAGCGAGAAGTTTACCAGTTACGAGGCCAAAAGATCCGCCTCCAACAAATATCGCACTATGAGACATCTTGCCGTTACTTACTCTTAGTGTAAGTTCGGCGCCAGATATGTGAAGGCCGCAGTTACCAAGGCACAGCAGAATAAGCGCGAGCCAGAAGAGTGGTTTATTATTATCAGCATTTGCTGCCACACCCAGAAAATACATTAGAAAACCTGAGATCAAAAGCATGTAACCTATAGGACCTGGTTTAAACTTGGGATTTGCATCATGCATTGCACCAATAATTCCCTGTGGTACAAATGCCATCGCATCATAAATGATTGCCGCCAGCCCTAGAAACATCAGGTTCCCATTAATGCTCGAAAGGAGGTAAAAGCACACTACCTCAACAAGAAAGTGCACCACAAAATACATCCATGCAGCGCCCATATTTGAGTGCGTCTGAATATCTGATTTCTTCATCATTTCAATTCTCCAATTTCTTTTCACTTTTTCAAGTAATAAGATTATAGCACTATGAATTCCTCAAGTCGTGAGATAGACATATAATTCGCTAATTGGCACAATTTATCGTCGCGTTACAAATGCATTGTGACGAATTTTGTTTTATGCGGATGGATGAGGCGTGGCTACATTCATGGTAGGATGTCACGGTAGCCGGTACAGTGTACCGTGGATTCGAGGCTGAAACAGCGTTTTTTCACGGTATGATGTCGCGGTAGCCGGTACAGTGTACCGCGAATTTTGAGCTGAAACAGTGTTTTTTCACGGTATGATGTCGCGGTAGCCGGTACAGTGTACCGCGAATTTGAGACTGAAACAGCGTTTTTTCACGGTAAGATGTCGCGGTAGCCGGTACAGTGTACCGCGAATTTTGGGCTGAAACAGCGTTTTTTCACGGTATATTGTCGCGGTAGCCGGTACAGTGTACCGCGAATTTGAGGCTGAAACAGCGTTTTTTCACGGTATGATGTCGCGGTAGCCGGTACAGTGTACCGCGAATTTTGAGGCTAAAACAGCGTTTTTTCGCGGTAGGATGTCGCGGTAGCCGGTACAGTGTACCGCGAATTAACGGTAGGACGTTACGGTTACCGTCACTTGTACGGTTAAATTCGCCTCCAAACGTTCTAAATTAACGGTAGGACGTTACGGTTACCGTCACTTATACAGTTAAATACGCTTCCAAATGTCCTAAATTAACGGTAGGACGTTACGGTTACCGTCACTTATACAGTTATTTTATGGCCAAGCGCCAAAAGTCTATGTGCATGGTCTAGGTAGCCTAGACCAGTAACCTAGAATCTGGGCCCCAAAATACCAAAAGTCTATGTGCACGGTCTAGGTAGCCTAGACCAGTAACCTAGAATCTGGGCCCAAAAACGCTAAAAGTCTATGTGCACGGTCTAGGTAGCCTAGACCAGTAACATAGAATCTGGGCCTAAAAACGTAAAAAGTCTATGTGCATGGTCTAGGTAGCCTAGACCAGTAACATAGAATCTGGGCCTAAAAACGCTAAAAGTCTATGTGCACGGTCTAGGTAGCCTAGACCAACAACCTAGAAATTCCACCAATTACCCAAATAAAAAACCTCCAGGGGGCGCGAATACGCGAACCCTGGAGGTTTTGTGATGATCAATTAATCTGATTAGCCATTAATCAGGATTTTTGCAACTGTGGACTGCATATCAGACTTTTCGATGAGGGTATTATGGAGAATTGGCTTCTCTGTGAGAGTTCTGATGCCCTCTGGGATAGGATAGCCACTCTCTTCTGAGAGCTCCTTAATTACTGTCTCATCTGAGCGACCGCTGCAATAGCCTGAGCCCTTGATTGCATCCATTACTGATGGAGCAAACTTGAATGGTGATGCTGTTGAAGCAAATACTGTCTTTGTCTCATCATTTGATCTCTGATGATAACGATTGTAGATGTTAAAACCAACACTTGTATGTGTGTCGATTACATGATCTGTGCGGTCATATACATCAACGATTGTCTTTGTGATACCAGTCTCATCGGCAAAGCCACCTACGAACTGCTTCTGGAGTGACTTTAATGTTGCTGGATCTACTGAATACTTACCGTTTCCGTTTAAGTCAGCCATCCATGACTTAATCAAATCAGCATTGTGATTTGTTACCTCATAAAGAAGTCTCTCAAGGTTAGATGAGATGAGGATATCCATTGATGGTGAATTTGTCTTGAAGAACTCACGGTTACGGTCATAAGTACCTGTAGCGAAGAAATCACAGAGAACCTTGTTCTTGTTTGATGCACAGATAAGCTTCTTTACTGGAACGCCCATCTGCTTTGCATACCATGCTGCAAGGATATTACCAAAGTTACCTGTTGGAACAACGATATTGATTGCCTCACCCTCGGCGATTTTTTCTCTCTTCCAGAGATTAACATATGAATATACATAGTAAGCAATCTGTGGAACGAGACGGCCCCAGTTGATTGAGTTAGCTGATGAGAGCATAATGCCAGAATCGTTGAGTTCTCTGTTAAACTCAGGATTACCAAAGATTGTCTTAACGCCTGTCTGAGCGTCGTCGAAGCAGCCCTTAACAGCTACAACATGTGTATTCTTACCTTCTGTTGTTACCATCTGAAGTCTCTGTGCCTCAGATACTCCGTCTGAAGGATAGAAAACAATAATCTCTGTGCCTGGAAGATCCTTGAAGCCCTCAAGTGCAGCTTTACCTGTATCACCAGATGTTGCTGTAAGGATACAAATCTTCTTTGTCTCACCTGTCTTACGAAGTGATGCTGTCATGAGATGTGGAAGGAGCTGCAAAGCTACATCCTTAAATGCAGACGTTGGACCGTGCCACAACTCTAAGATATACTCACGATCGTTATACTCATTCATCTGAACGAGTGGAAGTGTGTCTTCTCCCCACTTCTCTTCATCATAAGCCTGGCTTGTATAATCTAATAACTCATCAAGAGTGAATTCCTCAAGGAACTTGGAAAGAACGTGAGCTGAGAGCTCATAGTACTTCATGTCTTTCATCTCTGCAAATTCTGAAGCTGAGATTGTTGGAATTGTCTCTGGTACAAACAAACCGCCGTCTGGTGCAATACCTTTTACAATAGCTTCAGAAGCCGTAAACTTACGGTCAAATCCTCTTGTGCTTACATATTTCATATTGGTTGTCCTCCAATTAAAAATTCATACTTTCTATTAAGCCTCAGCCTTAAGTCTCAGAAGGAGTCTCTCCTTCAGGACTAGCATTGCTTTCGCCATTATCACTATTACCTGCCTCGTTGGCATCGTTCACTTCTGAACCATCTGCCATTGTCTCAATAACTTCGCCGGCACCTTCGCCGCCAGCCTCGCCGTTTAATGCTGCAACCTCTTCAGGTGAGAGTGTAACAGCTGTAGCTTCTGCTTCCTGAGCAACAGACTCCTGAGTAGTTATCTGTGTATCACCAGCAGTTTCTGCTGGAGTTGTCTCAGAAGCATTTGCTGAAGTATCCTCCTCTGTAGCAAACTCGGTAAGATATTTTTGTAATACTGCGTTAACTTCAGGATCATTTTTATATTCACCAAGCTCATTAACAAGAAAATCGAGTCTGTCCTGGTTAGATTTTGCAGTCTTAAGAAGCGCTGCTGATGGGATTACTACAAAGTATATGATGAGTGCCAATGCTGCAACAAGTAAAACACCAACAATGATATTAATTGTTGTTCGCATCTTATCGGCTGGAGTTCTCATTGACTCAATCTCAATATCGTCATTAATCTGCTCATCACCTGATGCTGCTGAACGCATCATTACTTCGCGGCGTTCCTTATCGCTTGCCATCTTGAAGTCTTCGCTTCCGTGTGAGGCACGCATGAGAATTGGAGCCTGCATTGAAGCACCGCCCATTCCTCTATTAGAATTACCTGAACCCTTACGATTATTCTCACTTACAGGAGCTGGACGCTTGTCGCCTCTTGTAATAGAATCTCTAATCTGCTTGAGACCTTCCTGAGCAACATAAAGATTATTCTGTGTAGTGAGGATTTTTTTGATCGAATACTCAACACTTTCGCCGGCTCTTCTGAACTCATAGTCTCTTGCAAGGCAAAGACCAAATACCAGTGCCGGATCTCCCCAGTCAGGGTAATTTACGATAAGTGGCTTAAGGAAAATCTGAGCCACATCTGTTCCCTCTCCCTGAGCATTTGAGAGCGCTTTATTATATTGTCTTGCAACATTTACGCGAGTCTCTGGGCTTATGTTAAGAAACATAAGATCGACATCTGTAATTGGTGCTATCTGACAAAGTAAACCTCTGTAATCAAACATCTATATTCTCCCCTGCCGCTTCAGAAATAAGCTCCCTGGCATACCCTCTTATCTCTCCTGCAAGATATAAAGAACCAAGAATAATGAGCGGCGTACCACTTATGAAGGACTCTTTTATGGCAGCCTTTGCAGCTTCCTTTGCATCCTCGAAAGTGGAATCTTCCATTAAATCGTTCCTATTATACACGAACTTTATTTTATTATAAAGTTCATCAGGTTCGAATGTTCGAGGATTATTAACGCGTGTAACGTAGAAGAATTCGACATTTCCTACAATTCCCTTAAAAATCTCGAGCATTCTGTCCATATCCTTATCCTTCATAGCGCCAATAAGGATATTAACCTTGCCTGAATCTTTATTTAGTCCGAGGCCTTCTATTACCTTGCCGAGACTTAAAATACCCTGTGGATTGTGCCCGCCATCCATAAGGATAAGAGGCTTGGTGGATAAAACTTCTGCACGGCTTTTCCATCTCGCTTTGGATACGCCTTCACGGATATCCTCCTCCGAGATTTTAAGAAGTCTTGCACACTCTATTGCCATCGCACAGTTCTGAATCTGATGTTTTCCAAGAAGAGTGGTGCAATATGTATTTTTATCATAGGTAAAAGTCATCATCTTATTAGAGTCGTAAGTTACTTTCTGATTCATATCAGGACATACGAATTTATAAGGTGCATCTAATTCTTCTGCTCTGTTAATTAAGACCTCACGAACTTCTTTCTGCTCCTCACTATTAAGAAGAAGAGTAACTGATGGATCAAGGAAAAGCGCAGGGCAGGAAGCCTTAATGATACCAGCCTTCTCTCCTGTAATCTCACCTATTGTGCTGCCAAGGCGGTCACTGTGATCCATTCCCATGGCAGTGATTAGTGTGCAAAGTGGATTGTCGATAACATTTGTAGAATCAAGGCGTCCGCCAAGACCTGTCTCCAGAACCACGACATCAACATTTTCTTTCCTGTACCATAAAAATGCGATAGCGGTAACAAGTTCAAATTCTGTAGGAGGTTCCATACCTTCCTTAACGAGTTTATCAGCGGTAAGCTGAACCATATCTGAATATGTTTTTAATTCAGAATTTGGAATCTCACCAGTGCTGTCATCTTCGATAAATCGGTCAAGATTCTTTTTGCCATCGAGAATTCTCATACGCTCATTAAAGCGCTCGAGAAATGGCGAAGTATAAATGCCAACTTTAAGGCCGCTTTGTGCAAGAATTGAACTTAAAAAAGCTACGGTTGAACCTTTGCCATTTGTACCTGCAATATGAATGGCTTTAATATCTTTTTGTGGATTACCCAGTTCATTAAGAAGTGCATTAATTCTATCCAAACCAAGATTAATGCCGAACTTGAGTGCATCCTTAAGAAATTCTGGTTCATTATTACCCATTTATTTCACTTCCTTCTTAGCCTCTTTGTTTCTGAATACAAAGAGCTTACTCAAAAAGTAGTTTGCGATCATTACGAATACGCAGTTGATTAACTTCAATAAATACAGATATGTGAAGTTAAATGTTGAAAAACTTAATAATGGAATAGCGAAAAGTATTGTATCCTTTGGGATTTTGAACGCATTTTCGAGGATGAGGATAAATAATAAAAATGTTCCTTCCTCAAACACAATCAAAGTCGCAAGTCTTGCGGCAAAGAAGCTTATGAGTTCTTTTATAATTGAGCCCTTGGACAAAAATACAAATGCTCTGTTGGTAAAAAATGCAAAAAGAACTGCCAGTACCCAGGAGATAAAAGTATTTATTATGTCGATAACATCCAGCTTAAAGCCGAATATGCTAAGAATAATCTCTCCTGTAATAAGCTTGTCGCAAACAATATATGAAATGAAATTTACTGCCGTCGTAAGAACGCCAAACACAAGATACATAAATACCTTACGGTATTTTTCCCACTCTGGCTTTATGTTCTTTCCAGTAAACATCATGACAATAAAATCTTTCATTTCTATTCTCCTTTATACTCGTCTTGCTCTTGGCACTGCTCTTGATTTACGAAGATGACTTATGGTAAGTGCAATAAATGTGATAAGCACTCCCTCAACTACTGCAATGAATAAGAATAGTAAAAATAAGACTCTGTATTCCTGCTCATAGTTTTTCTCCTGAGGGAAAAATTCAGTAAACTCGAGAGTCTCCTTATCCAGCTGAAAAAACTGAGCCTTACCATTCTCATCTTTAAAATATGCAATAAAATCACCATTACCATTCTGATATCCCTTGATAGTCGCACCATTATAATCTCTGCTGCTCGAAGTAAAGCCATCTGGAACAAGGCTTGCTACAGGAATCTTTGCAGGTGTCAGAATCTTACTTGATTTGATGATAGTATCCGCATTATAAAGAGTTGTAGCGCGGGTGCTGCCATTATAAAAATACAGATTAGCTTCGCCATTCTCGTCTGTGAGATAAATGATAACGCTCATTACATCTTCTCTTGCAAAGACAGGCACATCATAACCGTCAATTTGTCTTGTAGTCTGAACGAATCCTTCAGGAATACTTACATCTGCTGGAAATTCAGTAAACAGATAAAGCTTTCCATAACTGTCAACTAATCCAGCATCTACAGGAATAAGAGATTCTGGTCGATTTACGATTATATAGTAAATCTTTTTGGTATAACCATCCTGTGCAGTTATCTCTACCATAACTGTGTTATTACCATACTGAAGGTCAGTATTTCCACTTACTCTGATTGTTGAATTGGAATTACTTGTTGCAGCAGTTACTACTACATCGCTTACTTCCTTATTTATAGTCGCCTCATAAATCATATTATCTGCGCTGAACTCTGGTGTCATATCATAGCCATTCAGACGAAGATCTGTGATTGAAGCATCATTTGAGACTTTATTTGAAATATTAACTGTTACGCCTTCCTCAAGGTTAATTATCGAGAACTCGCCTGCGCTTTCCTTAAAGTCCTTGGCATTATTAATAAAGAATCTGGTGCTCTCAACACTGTTATTCTTTACCTTAAAGCTCATGGTAAGAAGTACTACCTGACCAGCTGAATTAAATGCAGGATCTATAAGTTCTGTTCCATCCTCAATACTTCCATCTTCAATCATGGAAGCCTGCTCAGCAAGCTGCGTAATAGCTATTTTATCCTCTCCATAAAGCTTAATGAGACCAGACTCCATCTCAGCTTCATCATAAGTTAGTTCGAAGCTCTCTGGAAGTTCGCCACGTGCGATACCTGTAAACTCAACGCTCTCTTCATCAAAGTTAAAGTCAATTGCACCAAAACTTACAATAGATGGAAAATTATCAGCTATAACACTGACACTTACAGAGTCGCCATCAGCGACCTCTTCCTTATCTGTTTTAATTGAAAGTGTGATAAGGCTTGCCGCATTAACTTTGGTGGATACCAGGCCTTCTGTAAAAAAGAAAGTGCAGAAAACTACTGCCACCATTATGGATGACAGAATTTTTGTAACTGTTTTCTGTTGCTTTAATCTTCTCATCTTTTATCCTTTGTCAGTTAAGTTCAAAATAAATTGCAGTGCCCTCAAACCAGCCTATTCCTTCCTGAACAAGTTCAAGTCTGATTTTATAGCCTTCCATCGTAAACTCATCTATTCTGTCTGATAAGTTAAGTTCAACTTCAGCTGAATCGCCTTCAAGAAGAATGCCGCTTGGCATGATTGGAACATGAATATAATCTCGCTCCACCTCATTATTATTCTCGTCAACAATACTTACACCAAGATAAATTGGATACTTACCAGAAGAAAGAGAATCAATTGCACTTCCGCTATTAGAAACTGTAACCTTGCCAGTAACTTCATTGGCATCAGTTTTTTGCAAATTCTCACTAAGAACCAGACTAATTGTCTTATCCTCTATAAGATTTACATTTGCTCTTATTGGCATAAGCCAGTAATGCTCTATTGATATAAGCTTACTTACCGCGAAAAGCACGCCTATACATACAAAAGTTAAAGAAAAGACTTTCACATCTGTCAGGTTCTTCTTACTATTTACTGAATCATCTTTACCATCTTCCAAAATCAAGTTATCGATTCGATTACAAAGTCTCTTATAAATCACTCTGTCTTCAATAACCAGATTACAAATCTTGGCTCTTACTAATTCAATTATTGTACCAATAAGCCACAAAGCAATTATTGTAAGTACTGTATAAACTGCACGCATTGTTCCGTGAAGATTCTCTGCATGCATCGGAGCTTTACATATATCAGACCACAAATAGCCATACCATACTGGAATCTGATGGAAACAGTAAATACCAAGAGTTGTACCAGCCATTTTATTTATAATCTTTGATGACTTAACCTTAAGATTTTTGAAGACAAAGAATAAAGAAAAGGCCATGATAATATTTGGAATTGAATGGAACTGCGCTCTGTATGAGTCAGTATATTCACTTAAAAGTCTTAAAATGTACAAACGTGAAGTAGAATTAAAATCTGCAAGTGTTCTAAAGAAAACTATAGGAAACCATGCAATAAAAAATATACCGAGAAAGATTAATACAGGATGCTTTTTTGCTTTTGAATCGATTGTTCCCTGATGATATCTCTTAATATAACCTGTCAGAAGATATATTAATATCATTGCCCACACGTCATTTGTCATGTAGCCATTCTTGGATGTTACTGTTGTATAAAGAGATAAAATAACCAGTAGAACAAAAATAATCCATCTGGATATTCTTCTTGGAGCCTCGTTAATTAGCATATTAAACATTGGTGATATAAGAACAACAATCATATATGCAGACGCAAACCACATCGGACTTCTCTCAATTGGAAGAAGCGAGGCTGCGATAATATCTCTGCCAGCAAGGCCCTTTAATATGCAGAAAATACCAAGCGGAATCGCATATGTAAAAATCGTAAGCCAGGTATGAATAACTCTGTGAATCTTAAATTTGCCATCAACAAGAAACCAGGCACTTATAATAACAAATACGCTGCATGCAACACGAGACAGACTTGAGCCTGCATAGTAAAAGAGCATATTGGTAAATTTGGTTGTCTCCAAAATACCGCTCTGACCAATGAAATGATCGGCGATAATTGCAAGAATTGCAAGAAGTCTTAAAATCTCAATATTTGAGCTTCTCGCTGCTTTCTTATTTGAGGCTAAAGCTACCGTGTTTTTTGATGCCACAGCTGACACTAATTTCTATCTCCTGGTCCTATATTAGATTAGTAAGTTTACCGATACTTTTGTCGGTTAATAAAAGAACATAAACTACCAATGTAATTATACCATATTTAATAAATCATTGTTCGCTAAGGTACTTGGTTGAAATGAAACAAAATCACATTCTTTCCAATGCTTTTCTATGAACCTATGTCATATATAATCTACAAAATTTCTGTAACTTTCGCGACTGATATTAACAAAATGTTAATATCAACTTATACCTTGCTGTGTTATACTTAAATCATCAAAGTGAGGGGACAAAAATATGATTAGTGTTAAGTGTAATAACTGTGGTGCTGAATTATCAATCGATACACATGGAAACCTGATTTGCCCATATTGCGGATCAAAATCTTTTATGTCTGATATTGAATTTACTGAATATAAAAATCTCAGACAGAACATGCTTAACTATCTGAGAACTGAGAATGATGCACGTGGCGACCGAGTCGATAATAACTTTATCTGGTCAAGAAACGAACTTTTATCTATGGCTACCAAAGATAATAAGACAGTTAATATCAGATACACTTTCTATTATGAAGATGAGGGAGTTAAGACCTATATAAGTAAGGATAGTGTGGTTAATATTTTCGAGAAGGAAGACAGAAATAAACTCGAGGCGACTATCAGAGGAATCTCAATGCTTCAGTATCCTGAGGCGGCTGGCAAGGATTTGTCGAAGTCTTTCCCTCATATTAAGGCAAAGATGGAGCTTATTGACGGACGCTATCTTCTGGCTTATGACAAGCCTGAGAATTCATATCCACTGTTTGCTTTCGGCAATCTAAGACCTAAGCACGTAGCCTGGATTGTATCGAGAATGGAGAACTTCTGCTGCGTTTTTGAATATAGCGAACTCGTTCACGGCGGACTCTCAACGGATACGATTTTTATCAATCCTAAGACTCACGAAGCGTTCCTTTACGGCGGCTGGTGGAAGGCCAGACATAAAAAAGACTCGTCCGATAACGAAGATTTAAAAGAACTTCGCAGAATTAGTAAAAGACTTCTTGGAGAGTTCATAGATGAATCTCCTGAGTTATTTATTAAATTCATGGAATCAATGCCAGCTGAGGACGCCTATACAGATTTTGGCAACTGGGACAGAGTAATTGTTGAGGGCTTTGGCGGACATAATTTTACAAAATTTCAGGAGGGCTAAGTTATGGGATATGGTAGTTATACTGCTACTGACTGGGGTAAGCTTAAGGCAAGCCGTAAGATTACCGATTCGTCGACAGAGCAGGTCTTTAAGGCTCAGTCCTGCAGCCCAAAGTACGATCCAAGATTCATAGGTAACAGAGAGGCAAGAGATTCTGAAGACCATCCTTATTCAACTCCGATTGCAATTGGTGTTGATGTTACAGGTTCCATGGGATATCTGTCAGCGCAGATTATAAAAGAGTCCTTAAATGACCTTATGCTTCAGCTTTATTCAACTGATATTGTTAGTGATCCTCAGCTCATGTTTGCTGCAATTGGTGATGCGCTTGTAGATAATTCACCGCTTCAGGTTACACACTTTGAATCGGATATCAGAATTGCCGAGCAGCTCCTTGACCTGTGGCTCGAGAACCGTGGTGGTGATTTACCTGAAGACTATGAACTTATGTGGTATTTTCTTGCCAAGCACACAGATATCGACTGCTTTAACAAGCGAGGCAAAAAGGGATTCTGCTTCACAATCGGTGATGCTCCCTGCCATGACGAGTTAACTAACGCAAGTATCTCAAGAATCTTTGGAGACAAGGCACTTACGCCATATACCTCTGAAGAATTAGCGAATATGGCAATGCAGAAATACGAGGTCTTTCACATCGTAATCGGCCAGCACAACCATAATTTTGAGACGATTATACCAGGAAGAGTAATTCTAATAGAAAAAACGGATGTCACTTACCTTGCCGACATAATCATCGCAGTTATGCAGTATGTTAAAGGTTTAAGCAGAGATACAATCCTGTCAGGCAAAGTCGAGCTTGTACGAAGCCTTCTTACTAACGTTTTGGATTCTCTCTGCATCGAAAATAATGGCGAAATAAATTTTTAAAGGAGAAAGAAATATGGGGTACGGAAGTTATCAGGCCAGTGACTGGCAGAAATTAAAGAAAAGCCGCAATCTCGGCACATCAAACAATGCTTCTCAGACATTTACACGCAAGGAAATCTCTGAGAAACTCAATTCAAGATTCATCGGAATCCGTGAGTCATTCGACAGCGAAGATTCACCTAACTCAACACCTGTAATTCTTGGTTTTGATGTTACTGGTTCAATGGGATATCTTGCAAATGAGATTGCAACTAAGTCTCTTAATGAGACAATTACAAGAATTATAAGTGAGAAAGTCGTAGACGATCCACACCTTATGTGTGCTGCTTTTACAAGTGAGACTGACCCTATGCAGATTACTCAGTTTGAGGCAGATATCAGAGTTGTTGAACAGCTTCTCGATTTTGTTCTCGGCGGTGGAAACAGATATAGTTTTGATAACTTATTATGGTATTTTGCTGCCAAGCACACACAGATTGACAGTTTTAAGAAGCGTGGCAAGAAAGGCATCTTAATTGGAATCGGCGATGAGATTTGCGGTGGAGAATCAAACTTCCTCTGCCCTGCAGCAATCGAAAATGTTTTTAAGGACACTGTATCTAAGGATATCCAGTTTTACGAAGCATATGAGATGGCAAGCAAACAATATGAGATTGCTCACATCGTTATAGGCCCAGACTACAGATTCGATGAGAAAAATCCTCGTAATTCTTACAGGGGCTGGAACGAGGCAATTCCAGGCCGTGTTGCGAAAATCTCAAGTAACAATGTAGATAAACTTGACGACGTAATCATCGCTGTTATGAAGCTCATAAAGGGCGAGACTAAGGATTCTATTTTAGATTCAATCAAGGACTCTGATACGCGAAAGGTTGTATCTTATGCAATTGAAGATATGCATATATCATCAGCTAAGGCTTCCAAGGTAGTAAAAAGAAGTGAAGTCAAAGGTGCTGTAGATTCTGGCGCGGCACAGGGTTCTGATAAGGCTAAGAGTTCTGGCGCGGCACAGGGTTCTGATAAGACAGCAGGTGTCACCTACACTCCCCTGGATGGTCGCAAGAAAACATTAAGAGAGAAAATAAATGATTTATGGAGTAATAGGAAGTAATTACGGAGACGAAGGCAAAGGACTTATGACAGACTATCTGGCATCTCTTAAGCCACATAGTCTTGTCATACGCCATAACGGTGGCGCTCAGTCAGGCCATACAGTTGAACTTGACGATAAAAGATTCATTTTCCACGAACTGTCTTCTGGCTCAATGCGTGGCGCAGACACTTACTGGGCAAGAACTTATATGCCTGACCTTTATAAACTGGACGAGGAAATCGATAGTTTCTTGGAAATCACAAATAGGTCTTCCCTCCCGTTTAATATCTATGCTGATCCAAGAACCTGTATCACTTTGATTGATGATATCTTTTGCAATATGCTTATCGAGACACTTCGTGGTGATTCACGTCATGGAAGCTGCGGTATGGGTATTAATGAAGCTGACATTCGAATCAAGGCAGGATTTAAGGTAACATTCAGGGATCTCTTTGATTATAAAACTGGCTTGGGTATTGATAGCTTATATAATCGTCTTCTCATAATAAGACAGGATTATTACTATCCTCATGTTGAAGATATCTTAAAGTCGTTTAACGCAGATATAGCTTCACTATCAAGCGCGACCAGAGAATATCTGGATTTACTTAAATCTGATGATGTGCTTTATAATTTCTGCTGTACGATTCTTGATAATCTTAAGCTTGTAAGGCTTATGGATTGGGATTCTTCATTGGTTTTAAAGTATGAGAATGCTATTTTCGAGACGGGACAGGGACTTCTTCTTGATAGCGAATGTATGGAAAGTTTTCCGCACGTCACTGCCTCAAGGACTGGAATTTATAATATCGATTCCTTACTTAACGAGATTGGTTTAAATCTGGATGAGGTGGTTTATGTCTCAAGAAGTTATCTGACCAAGCACGGGGCCGGGCCGTTCGAGGCGGAGGATTTGGATCTATTCTTTGAGGATAAGACTAATCTTCGTAATGACTGGCAGGGCTCAATCCGATTTGGAAGGTTTTCTAATTTGGATGAACTTTTTTACCGTGTCGGGGCGGATGCTAATTCTGTTTCTTGGGTTAAGCCTAAGATAGCGCTTGCGATTACGCATCTTAATGAGAGTAATGGCTGCATTCTACTTAGAAATGAGGAGCTTACTTTATCGGCTGCGATTACTAGAATTAAAGAGAATTCGCTAATTAAAGCGATTTATACTTCTAGGTCTAAATTTGCCCGCGAGATTGAAAAGATTGATTTGTAATTTATGTTTTATTAGGGACTCAAAGTTGATTTGAGTCTCTTTTTATTTGTTTTATTGGGGTGAGGATGGAGTGGATGAAAGCCGTGTTTGTAAAAAGTTGGGTTAGAAGCATATTTTATAAACGCTGATTAAAAAAAACAGAATAATTCCGACTTGCTTCGAATATTCTAAATCATAAAAAAACACCCAGCCAGATCTTAGGCCGGGTGCAAAAAACTTATTAATCTATCTTATTCAAAAAGCCAGATATCAACAGGGGTACCAGCTGTATCAAATGTAATGAAGCCCTTACCGTTACTCTCCGCATCAGTCACACGGTAGCAGATATAGTCTACTACTTCGCGGTCATTTACATAGTAAAGCGAGATCTCGGCACCACCGTGATCCCAGTATTGTGTGCATCTAACGAGAGTATAATCATCCTGGCCAACAATTATTTCGCCAAAATCATCAACTTCATAAGGACTTCCATAGTGGTTAATGAGCCATTCCTCATTACTAGCAAGCTCAATTAGAATTGCACCAGCAGCTTCGTATTCGCCATTTCTGAACAATTCATTAGCAAGTACATAATCGCATTCTGTAAGCATGAGTTTTGAGTCCTCATAGTCAGCAATAGTCTCGAACATGGCCTTTGCTTCATCATATTTAAACTCATTCATGAGTTCAGTTGCATTGAGATATGTGCATCTTGTAGCCTGATCGGTTGAATCCTTGTAGCCTGTGATTGTTGCGAATAATTCTTTTGAAGAAGTGTAGTCACCAGCTTCAAGAAGTGATAGAGCCTTGCAGTAATCACTTTCGAAAATCATATCAGAAGCATCCTTATAGCTTCCAAGTTCAGTAAAAAGTGATTTTGCGCTGTCAAACTCGCCAGAATCAATAAAGGCTAACGCCTTCTGATAGTCGCACTCTGAGATAAGAGAAACAGCATCTTTGTAGTCGGAAAGCTCACTATAAAGGGCCTTGGCCTCATCATAGTTTCCTGTCTCAAGAATTGAAGCGGCCTTCTGATAATCGCATTCAAAAATCATATCTGAAGAATCTGAGTAGCTGCTGATTTTATTAAATACCGCCTTGGCCTCGTCAAAGGAACGTGAATTTAAAAGATCATTTGCATATCTGTAATCACATTCAGTGATGAGATTCTCTGCATCCTTATAGGCAGGGATTGAACCAAAGAGAGCTTTTGCCTCATCATAATTTTTGGAATCCATGAGGGCTACTGCTTTGGAATAATCGCACTCAAGAACCTTCTCTTCTGAATCTTTGAAGCCGCCAAGATTAGAAAAAATCTCACGCGCAGAATCATATGAACCAGTAGTCAAAAACTCATTTGCACTTTTGTATTTATTTGAATTATTTATATAGATGCCGCCTACTGTTCCGCCAATTAAAATCACTGCGGCAGATACGCTGGCAATTATTACTTTCGCCTTTTTATTCATAAACATAATCCTTCCATAACCATAAGGGTGAGAACCAACCCATAATAATTATACAGATTTTATTTATCAAGAAAAGAACCAATTTATATAAAACTTATCTTATGAAATTGAAGTATAAAATAATCACGCTGGTAACAACCATAACCACGCCTGCAGCACGGCACAAAGTGCGTTCGGAGGCCTTGTTTGCAATAACTGATGCAATTCTTGCCCAGATAAAAGTAAATATTACGCACAAAACGAGAAGCGGAATATTGGACATTCCAGAAATTCCGAAGTGGCTGACTCCGCCAATAAGTGCAGTAAAAGTCATAATAAATACTGAAGTTCCCACTGCCTTATGAACTTCATAGCCAAGAATTGAAGTGAGCACAAACAAAAGCATCATGCCACCACCTGCGCCAACAAAGCCGCAGATAAATCCTACCAAAACACCACCTATTACTGCCTTAATAATTTTTGTTCTAGGGCCCTCGTTAGTAAACTTACCATTTGGTCTTCCAGGCTTTACAAGAAATTTTATACCTATTACAAGAAGACCAATCTGAGACATTCCGCCCATAGTACTTGGTGGAACAAGACTAGCAACAAAGCTTCCAACTATTGTCATAATTAAAACGGATGACATTAGTACCAGAGATTTTTTTACATCGAGATTTCCGTGCTTTTTATATGTCCATGCACTTACTGCACTTGCAAGAACGTCACTGGCAAGGCCGATTCCAATTGCCTCATATGGGGATACTCCGCAGAAAGTCAGAAGAAGTGGACTTATTATGCCTGCAGCACTCATCCCCGCAAAACCTGTGCCTATTCCCGCTCCAGCTCCTGCAAGAAAACAAATCAGTATCTCAAAAAGTGTCACTTTGTGTCCTCCTTCTTAAACATCTTTCCCTTGAACTTAGAATACCTGTAGTATTCTAAGACACCAAGTATAAGACAGCCAGCACCGTAGCAACCAATATCCTTAATATCAAAGGTCGAGCCAATAAGCACCCTCAAAAAGGCATTATTTTCCACCCCTAATAATTCCACAATATTAATAAGCTGAAGAAGCTCTACAAAAGAAGCGAAAATAAAAACTCCAAGTGCTAAAAACTTAAAACCCTCAGGAATAAAAATTCTCAAAAAAGAATAGACAACAATAACAACAAGAACGTCACCTATATACGGTCTTATAAATCTGTCATGAACAAAGAGAGCTATAACCACTTCAGTCATTAACAGAACTAACGTCGCTATAATGTACGGTAAACGCCTAGTCATCATCTCCCTTATTCCTCACAAATTTTTACCTTTAATTCCATATATAATTAGTCCAATACCAATGCCACCAAAAAACACGGTAATCAAAATACACGACAAAAGAGCTGCTAAAGGATCTATCGAACCACTAAACATATTAATCCAGGCAATAATCGTAACAAGAACAAAAACGCTTCCAAAAAGAATTATCGTTATGCGTGTGGTTGACATTTCAATCTTCTCTGCAATTAAAGTTTCATCATCACTATCGCTTTTACTGTCCAAAATAAATCTAATTGCTCCGATTAATTCACTTATAGCCAATGCTGCTGGAATAAAAGCCATTAGAGCTATTATAAGGCCTGTAAGCATCTCACCTGTCCTTATTAAGCTGATAGCAACAACCAAAAACACAGTTGCAAAAGCAAAAAGCGGAATACTCTTAAATATTGCCGACATGGTAATAATCTTATTAATAGTATCCGGGTTGCTGTTATTTCTAGAACTTATCAGCATCTCAGCTATACCACTCAAAAGTTGGGCAAGAATTACACAGCATATCAAAGCAAATATTACATATATTCCTATAATGACTGCTCTGTCTCCAACCTCTTTTATTGTGGAATACATTCCTGACTTGAAGAAAAACATAAACGTAATAACAAAACTTATGATTGAACCACCAATCATACGAATTCCACGAGTATCCTCATTTGCATTATTAATGCGTTCTTCAATCTCGCGATATTTTTTATTGTAATCCATTTCCTTCTACCTTTTTGAATTCAACAGTTTTGTCCTTCATGGATATTTTCTTAACTTCGTATCCAAATGACACTAGCTCTCTTTTATAAGTAAGAAAAGAATGATCGATAGGAATTCCTGCTATTTTCTCAATCTCTTCGAAAGTCAGCTTAAAACTTTCTTCATCTCTTCTACCTATATTTTCCCATAATATATCAAATTTACTCATCCTTATCCTTCTTTTTTACAAATCAAACAATGTCAGCTGCTCACATTTATTTGGAAACTCATGAAGATAATTAAAGCATTTATCTGGTGTATCGAGTATCCCGTGACGCCTGCATTCATTATTAAAAATTCTCATAAGCCTTCTGTTATCAGGACTACTTATCTCATAATTATTTCCAAATCGTCTAATATATTCCCCTTTAAGGCCTGGGAAGTTCTTATCAAGAGCTTTATAAAAAAACTCTCTGTCACCATCTCTTAGTGTCACTCCCATGCCAAAACAGATTATTCCCTTCACCTCTGCGGTTTTACACATATCAAGTATTGCTCTTATGTTTTCCTCTGTGTCATTTATAAAAGGAAGAATCGGAGACAGCCATACCACGGTAGGAATCCCTCTTTCTTTTAACTTCATGAGAGCTTCAAATCTCTCGCTGGTTAAAGACACATTAGGTTCTATTATTTTACATAAGGAATCATCAGAAGTAGTAAGTGTCATCTGAACTACAGCCTTGGTTTTATTATTTATCGATTCAAGAATATCTATATCCCTTAATACGCGTGTTGACTTAGTAAGAACAGTAGCACCATAACCATACTTATCTATTAGTTCAAGGCACTTACGAGTAATCTTAAACTCATCCTCAATTGGCATATATGGATCACACATGGAGCCAGAACCTATCATACATTTATTACGCTTGGACTTAAGTGCACGTTCAAGTAAAATCGGGGCATTTATCTTAACTTCAATGTCTTCGAAGTCATGTTTAAATCCATAGCATTCACTTCTGGAGTCACAGTAAATACATCCGTGCACACAGCCACGGTATACATTCATCCCATTTTGATTTGATAGAATTCCTTTTGCTTCAACTATGTGCATTATTTTACCTTAACTACAAATCGTAACTTCAATACCTGATGCCAATAAAACAGGACTTAATTTCTTTATTATTTCTTCTCTATCCATAGATAATGCAGAGATTCTTACCTCCTCTGTCTGTGTAGAAGATTTAAAAGTAATAATATTAATTCTTCCTAATCTTCTTCTATAGACCTCACTAATCTCAATAGCGGTTATATCCCCAATTGGGGTCACCATAAAATTACCTCCTCTTATAAAGGTAAATTTCCTTCCCTGCCATACATAGACTCCAAGATCTTCTGCCACTTTAAAGTCGTCTTCAATCTCTTTAAGAAGCGAAGGATTCTCTTCTTTAAGTTTATTCAGACTCTCATAGGGATTACTTCTTACGGACATAACTATAATTATAAATATAAATAAAAACAGAAGCGTAAAAAATCCAAACATAAAAATATTAAAATTTAAACCATTCTCATTGTAATCTTTTATCGCTCCATAAGGGAAAGCAATAACAGGAATCAGAAAAAGTCCGCCTGGAAAAATCACTGCAAATTTTCGTTCTTTATATAAATCGTACATAATAAGCTCTTAAACCTCTTATACAAAACTTAAACTTTATTATAGCAAACTAATGTTATAATTTTTGCTGTAAAGGGAGTATTTACATTTTCTATATATTTATCTGGAGTAATTTATGTATAAGATTTTGGTAACTGAAGACGATCATACAATCGCGTCTGAAATTAAAAACCTTCTCTCAGGATGGGGATACGAAGTTAAATTGACTGAGAGATTCAGCGATATTCTTGGTGAGTTCAATGAGTTTGAACCACATCTTGTTCTTATGGATATCGGACTTCCTGTAGCAAACGGATTTGTAAGATGTGCTCAGATAAGAAGTGTGTCCAAGGTACCAGTTATATTTTTATCTTCTGCTTCTGACAACATAAATTTAATTACAGCCATCAATATGGGGGCTGATGATTTTGTAAGTAAGCCTTTCGATATTAATGTTCTTCTTGCAAAAATTACAGCAGTTCTTAGAAGAACCTACGATTTTTCAGAACAGAAATCAGACGAGATTATCTACAAGGGACTTACTTTCAAAGCCTCCGATTCTTCTGTCACAATAAACGGTAACAAAATCGAGCTTACAAAGAATGAGAACCGCATTATGGAGACTCTTCTTAAGGAACAGGGCAAAATTGTCTCACGTAATAATCTCATGCAAAAGCTCTGGGATGACGACTGCTTTGTAGATGAGAATACTTTGTCAGTTAATATTAACCGTCTCCGTAAAAAGCTTGAAGAGAACGGAATTGCTGATTTTATCTCGACCAAGAAAGGTCAGGGTTACATAATTGAATAATAAATTAATAAATAAGTATCTTAAATACAGACTTAGCGTTATCGTAACTGCACTAACCTGCCTTCTTGTATCCTTTATTGTACTCTGGATTTGTAATATCCCGATTACAGCATTTATCCTTATGGCTTCGCTCATAGTTATTATAGGCATGGTTCTGGCTTTAATTGATTATAGAAACTTTGATAAAAAGCACACTCTTCTTAAAAAGGCCGAACTTGTTCCCGAGGTCCTAACTGATTCTCTTGAGCCTTCTGAAGATGAAGAGGATGGAATCGACAACGCTATTAACCTTATTGAAGAAGACTATCTTAAAATCATAATGACTTTAACTAACCGCCTTAACGCTACTAAGGCTAAGACCACTTCTTCAATGGAAGCAATGACAGATTACTACACAATGTGGGTTCATCAGGTTAAAACACCGATTGCAGCAATGTCTCTTATCGTTCAGGGAATGGAGGATGAAGATACTTCATTAAGGCTTAGAAGTGAACTTACAAGAATCGAGAGCTACTCTTCGATGGCACTTAACTACATAAGATTAAGCGGAGAGACAAACGACTTAAGTTTCAGCACTTTTAAGATGGATGATGCGGCAAGAGAGACAGTAAAAAAACTCATGTCCATGTTTGTTGCCAAGGGATTGTCTGTAGATTTTAAGCCAAGTGGTGCCACAATAGTAAGTGACTATAAGTGGGTTACTTTTATGTTAGAGCAGATTATCTCTAACTCAATTAAATATACAAACAAAGGCAGCATAAAAATATATGGTACTTCTAACTCAATAACAATTGAGGATGAAGGTATAGGAATTGCCAAGGAAGACCTTCCAAGAATCACCGAGAAAGGCTATACAGGCTATAACGGACATAATGAGAAGCATTCAACTGGTCTTGGTTTATATCTGGTTCAAAAGACCGCTGACATGCTCAATATCACAATAAATATCGAATCAGAATTAACTAAGGGTACTAAGGTTACTCTTACCTGGGGATCCTAATCTTACAAAAATGTAAGATTAGGAGTTCTTTTTGTAAGACAAATAAATAGAACCATTCTTACTCCAAGGATAAACTTTACATGTAAAAAACATTACGGAGGTATCTATGTCTAAGTTAGAAGTTAAAAATCTAAAAAAAGTATATACAACAAGATTCGGAGGCAATAAGGTTACTGCCCTTCAGAATGTTAACTTTACAATCGAAGATGGCGAGTTTGTTGCCATCATGGGTGAGTCTGGTTCAGGTAAGACCACACTTCTTAATATAATTGCTACTTTGGATAAGCCAACTGAGGGCGAGATCATTCTTGAGGGCAATTCACTTAGTAGTTTTAAGGAGAAGAATCTTGCTACCTTTAGAAGAGAGAAATTGGGATTTGTTTTTCAGGATTTTAATCTTCTCGATAATTTCTCACTTAAGGATAACATCTTTCTCCCTCTTGTCCTTGCTGGCATGAAGGTTGAAGAGATGGAAAACCGCCTCATCCCAATTGCCAAGGCACTTGGAATCGAGGAGCTTCTTGATAAGTATCCTTATGAGGTATCAGGCGGCCAGAAGCAGCGTATCGCAGTAGCCCGCGCCATCATCACAAATCCTGATATGGTGCTTGCAGATGAGCCAACAGGCGCACTTGATTCGCGTTCAACAGATGAACTTCTTAAGCAGTTCGTAAACATAAACAAAAACGGTCAGACCATCTTAATGGTTACTCACTCAGTTAAGGCTGCAAGTAAGGCGGGCCGCGTCCTCTTCATAAAGGACGGCGTCGTATTCCACCAGATTTACCGCGGCAACAGCAGTGACATCGAGTTTTACAAAAAAATCTCTGATTCATTAACCGCCCTAATCGGGGATGGTCAGTCACCTGTTATGGATTAATGGGATATCGTTTTAGTTTTGATTTTCGAAAAGGGAATATTATATGAGACACATCTATAGAGACCTTGCCTTGAATTCACTCTCAAAAAACAAGGCAATATACATTCCTTACATCATTGCAATAATCACAATGTATGTAATCACATATTCAATCGCGGCACTCGCCTCAGACAGATATATAAGAGAGAACCTGATGGGCGGCTCTAATCTTCAAATGATTATGACCATGGGCATTTTTATTATGTTTAATGTCGCTGTTCTTTTCCTATTCAGCATAAACAGATTCGTTGATAAAAAGCGTAAAAAAGAACTAGGTATCTACGGAATTCTTGGTCTTGAGAAAAGACACATTAGACGCGTTGCTTCTATCGAGAACGGAATTGTTTATTCTATCTCAGTAGTTACAGGTACAGTTATAAGTATCGTCATCTCCAAGTTACTGCAGCTGATTATAATTAAATCACTCAGCGAGAATGTTGATTTTGACTGGTCAGTTAATATTTTTGCAACTCTTATCACTGTTATCATGTTCTTAATAATCTTTGTTGTTACTCAGGTTGACAGCACAATCTCAATTCAGAGAACCAATCTTCTTGATTATATGAAGGAAAAAAGTAAGGGTGAGAAGCAGCCAAAATCCAAGTGGTTTACTGCTATTTTAGGATTAATCCTTCTAGCAGCAGGATATATCATGTCCTTTACAAGTTCATCAGCAGGAGCAGCTTTGAATTTCTTCTTTTTCGCTGTAGCACTCGTTATATTTGGTACTCTTTTCCTCTTCCAGGCAGGAACAATTACACTTCTTAACGCTCTTAAGAAAAATAAAGATTACTACTATCAGACAAAGCATTTTATTTCAATCTCTGGAATTCTTTTCAGAATGAAGCGTAATGCCTCAGACTTGGCTACAATCTGTGTTTTCTCAACTATGTTTCTTGTTACTATGTCAGCAGCAATCAGCCTTTATGTAACTATGAATAAGACGGTGGACAGCTGGTATCTTAAAGATTTCTTCTTTGTTTATTCCTGCTCCAGTGAGAAGGAAGACCCTAATTCATATGTAGGCGGAACAGCAGCAGAATCAGATGTTATCGCTACTGCAATGGCCGAGATTAAGGAATATTCAGATGAAGCTAATCTTACATTTGATGATCTCACCTACTATCACGAATACAACAGTTTCTCTGAGATTACAATTGATGACAACGCCCGTACTCTTAACTGCACTTCAAGCGACACTTATAACTTTAATCTGTTTGATGCATTCTATATCACAGCTGACTGCTATAAGAAAGCTAACGGCGTAGATCTTGGTCTTAAAGCAGATGAGATTGGCGTATATTCTGATAGCATCGATTTAATTAAGAATGCAGGATTTAATGTGACATTCGGATCAGACAGCGAGTCAGTTTATAAGTTTACCAAGGTAGATAATATGCCTGAAATATATCTTGGTTCTGCAATAACAATAAGTAACGGAACTGTTTACTTTATCTTCCCAGACGAAGAATCTGTTATTAAAGCACTTCGCGCATCTGATGATCATTCTGTAGCAGTCTATAATGACCTGATATTTGCCGGAACTACCTCCTCATCCAAATCTTCTCAGGTTATGCTCGCTGATAACTTTGACGAGGGCTTAAACTTTGACAAAGAAGATAAGACCATTGGTTACTGCATCGGGAAATATGCAACCGCCAAAGATATTGTTGGTTTATATTCTGGCATCTATTTTGTAGGAATCTTTTTAAGCCTCGCATTCATCACAGTAACCGTACTTAATCTCTATTTTAAGCAGTTATTCGAAGGCTATGAGGATGCTTCTGGATTTGCAATTATGCGCAAGGTCGGCCTCACCAAAAAGGAAATCAAGAAGTCAATCAATTCACAGGTTCTTCTTATGTTCTTCCTTCCACTTGTGGTAGCAATTATCCACACATTTGCGGCTTTCCCTATGGTAAGTAAGCTTCTTAAACCATTTGGAACAATCTCGCCGATTAAGTATTTTGGAATTTTGATGATTGTAGTTCTTATTTTCTCAGTCATCTACTCTATCGCATATTTATGCACAGGCCGCGTATATTCCAAGCTCGTTAATGGCGCCTATTCTTCTCGAAAAGTGTTCTAGTTTGGAAACTTCCAGGATGCTAGATTTATAAGTTTTTTAGTTTAGTTGAGTAACCCTTTCGCATAGGAGAAGGCCCCAGTAAAATTGGGGCATTCTTTTATTTTACTATAAAGCACTTTTCAAATCACTTTGGATTGAGTAAAATAGAATTTACTATTAAGAAAAAGAAATGCGAGGACAACCTAATGAATTTTAAAAGGCTTGTAGCTAGAGTTTTGGCTACTTCTATTATTTTGCCTGTTTTAACGTTTGCTCTGCCAACAGAAAGTATGGCTGATAGTTATGTAGCAATTACAGAAAACAACTTCCCTGACATAAACTTCAGGACATATGTAGCGCAATTCGATACAAACGGGGATGACAAACTCTCAGATGCTGAACTTAAGGCAGTTAAATCAATTAATGTATCCAACGAGAACCACAAAATTAGCTGGGGTGCTGGAGCAGGAACTGTTGTACTTAATTCTGATGCAAAAGAGATTAAGGATTTAAAAGGTATAGAACACTTTACTGAGATTGAGACACTAAATATTTCATGTAACCCAAATCTTACTAGTGTAAATCTATACTTTAATACCAAATTAAAGAAAATCGTCGCTCATAATACTGGTCTTAAAGCATTAAGTATATTCAGACTTAGTTCATTGACTGATATTAGAATATGGAATACGAATATTAGTGGTCTTGATTTATCTAATTCTCCAGGAATCACTTATCTGGATATATCATTTACAGAAGTAAATTATCTGGATGTAGTGAACAATCCACATCTTAAAAATCTTGTAAGCAGTAATAATCCATATACCAAGTCATGGAGTGGTAAAGAATATTATCAGTATCTATCTGATGGTATTACATTAAATACAAATAAAGGTGCTGTTATTGTTTCAGAGATTAGTTCTTCACCTGACGGCTGTTCATTACTTGCCCAAATGACGGGTTCATATTACAGCAATTCTCATACTTTTAGAGTAATTGATAATTCTACTTTAAAGGTTTTTGAGTATACCAGTATTAAAATTAAAATAAGTAATGTAATAATTCCAGAAGGCAAATCTATTACTGCAGAGATAAAATGGAATGACAAAGTAGTAAACTTCAAGATTACTCCAAGCACAAGTTCTATTGAAATTACTCGTGAGTTATTAGATGAATTGGAGCCGGAAATTATCCATGGATACCTACGTGGTCATTTTGACATTACTATAAAAACAAATTCTGGAAACGTATTATATGATTTTGATTTGGACGCTTTTAGCGGAGCAGATTACATAATGCGTCTGGCTAATACATATCTTGATACTGGAAAATACTATTTTGATACCGATACTATCACGGTTTATGTTCCACCAGAATATAGAAGTATTGTTTCCAGTTATACAATGAGTGATAGTTGGTATGATACTTATAATACTATATTTTTGACTGGTGATTATAATGGCGGCGAATATATAAATATCGTTGTTCCTAAAGAATATAGAGTTAATGGTTATGCATCAGCTACCAGTTTAAGAGACTGCATAGTAGTTTTATACGATAGTGACGGATTCACACTCACTAAACTCTATCCTACAATTTATAATTCTTCGGAACCAAATCTGTATATAGATTCTTCTAGTGGTTGTAATGCGACAATAGACGAAAATGGTATTTATCATGTTACAGATGTAGAAACTATACCTTTCAAATCTCCATTGTCATACGATAATTACCGCACTGAATTGTATTATAATGACCGCCCAATTGGTTATTCTTATTATGCTTATATTGGAAGCATTGTTTATGGTACAGAGGCAGCCGTAGAAACTCATCATTTTGCATATGACACATATAATGGCTACCTGTATCCTGGTACATACCATATTAAAATTTGGGCTCAAGGTATTAACTACTTAACTGCTGATCTTACTGTAGAGGTCTCAGTAACTGGATTTGATCCTTCCACTGCACCAGAACCAGATTTACCAACTGTCGAGATACCTGTTATTACTACAACACCTACCAGTACCCCTGGTAATACACCTACACCTAGTGGTACACCAAGTAGCACACCTGCTACTCCTGGCGCCAATAATGGTGGCTCACAAAATGGTTCTGGAAATAGTAACGGCGGTAGTAATAATGTAACTCCTTCAACTACACCAGGTACATCTTCACAAACTCCTACCCCTGCTATTCCAACGGTAGCCCCTACTCCAACTCCTGAACTTAGCATCGGTGATTTTGTAAAGCGTTGCTATAATGTTGCACTTGGAAGAGAGCCAGATGAAGGCGGCTTTAACTACTGGGTAGATAACCTTAACAACGGCTCTGCCTGTGGTGCTCAGGTAGGTTACGGCTTTATCTTCTCTCAGGAATACATTAATAAGAACAGAACTAACGAAGAATTCGTAACTGACCTTTATAGTATGTATTTTGGAAGAACACCAGATAGTGAAGGCTTTAAATACTGGGTTGATAAGTTAAATGCTGGTGAGGATAGAGAAAACATCTTCGCGGGATTTGCAAATTCACTTGAGTTCTATAATCTTTGTACTAAGTATGGCGTAGTACAAGGCTTATATATTGTTGGTGTTCCAAACGACATTCAGGGCGGAGTCAACTGCTTTGTAGCACGTATGTACAGCGTATGTCTCAACAGACTTCCTGACATGGAAGGACAGAGCGGCTGGGTATTAAAGCTTATGAATGGCGAAGTAACTGGAACAAGCTTAAGTTATGGCTTTGTATTTAGCCCAGAGTTTATTGGCAACAACCCTTCAAAGGGAGAATTTGTTGCTTGTATGTACAGAGCATTCTTTGGAAGAGAACCAGATCAGGATGGATTTAATTCATGGGTTTCAGTATTAGCTTTTGGAGGCTCTTATGAAGACGTCTTTAATGGCTTCACCGGCTCATTAGAGTTCGCTAATCTCTGTAATTCTTATGGAATTAATCCTTGATTAAGTTTTTAGGATTGAAATAAGTAAAACGCTAAGTATAAGAGGCTGTCTCAAAAGTGATTGGGAAATCGCGTTTGAGATGGCTCTTTTTTGTTGAGTGCCTGAGGGATGGGAGAATTCAGGGAGTAGGAAAATCCACAAAGGGGCTCCACAAGATTGTGGACTTTTAAGCAGTTTTTTGTGGAGTTCATGCCAAAGTCCACAAAGGGGCTCCACAAGATTGTGGAGTTTTAAGCAGCTTTTTGTGGAGTTTATGCCAAAGTCCACAAAGGGGCTCCACAAGATTGTGGACTTTTAAGCAGTTTTTTGTGGAGTTTACGCCGAAGTCCACAAAGGGGCTCCACAAGATTGTGGAGTTTTAAGCAGTTTTTTGTGGAGTTTATGCCAAAGTCCACAAAGGGGCTCCACAAGATTGTGGAGTTTTAAGCAGTTTTTTGTGGAG
>JAKSRE010000025.1 GCA_024403775.1 Clostridia bacterium
TAGTCTTTTCAAACAGCCTTTTCTTTAATTGTCCTTGACAATGGGACCAGTTTAATTACAAACCTGCTTAGAGACAGCCCCCCAAAAAAATTTTATCCTATATCTTACTTCTTGCTCTTTGGTGGCAAAGACTTCTTGTCGTCAAGGAAAACATTAAACTCCTCTGGCGTAATTGGCTTTGCAAACAGATAGCCCTGGATGATATGGCAGTTCATCTTATGGAGAAGATCTGCCTGCTCTCTGGTCTCGATTCCTTCAGCTATAACTGTGAGCTTTAATTCACGGGCAAGTCTGATAATTGAACTTACGATGATATTTCCTCGCTTAATATATTCAGAAGAATTATCGTCATCGAACTCGAAGAAACGCATATCAATCTTAATCGTATCGATAGGGGCGGTCTTAAGGTTATTAAAAGAAGAATAACCTGAACCAAAATCATCCATCTCTACGATGTAGCCGTTCTTACGAAGTTCTCTGATGATATTAGTAATATAATCCGCATTTGTTGTATATGCTGACTCAGTAATCTCAAGGAAGAAATATTTATGAGGAATCTCATATCGGTCAGTGAGCTCATTTAAGTGCTTTACGACATTAATCTCAGTAAAATCGCAGCGCGAGATATTGATTGAGAGCGGAACAACAGGTTTACCACTCTTAATTCTCTCGTTTAAGAAGATGCATGCCTTCTCCCAGATGAGCATATCGAGCTTGGTGATAAGATTTGTTTTCTCAAGGATCGGAACGAATTCGCCTGGAGATACATAACCTAATTCTGAGTCCGTCCAGCGAACGAGACATTCACCACCACAGGTTCTTTTATTTACAAGGCTGTATTGTGGCTGGATGAGCATTGTGAAGTCATCAGGTGTCTCAGCCAAAGCCTTTCGAAGTCTTAAGAGAATTGTCTGCTCACGATAATAGGATTCATACATTGACTCCTTATACCAGATGAAATGCTCATTTTGTGTGCGCTTGATATAAGTTGATGCGAGCTGGGCTCTGTCGCACATGATTGTAATGTCGTCCTCTTTATTTTTGATCTTATACGCAGCCATATGGAAAATAAAATAGTAATCCTCTGTAAGTGAATCGAGAAGATTTGTTATATATTCGAGCATCTCGTCAGGATTAAATTTACTTTCCTCCATGCAGATTACAAAAACATCCCCGCCGATATTTCCAACGACGGAAGTATCAGTAGTATAAACTTTCATCGCATTACCGATGGAAGCGAGAATCTCATCTCCGGCACTCATGCCAAAGATGTCATTAAACAATTTAAAGCCGTCGATATCCCAGCGGATAATAACAAAATCCTTATCAGGGTTGCTGTTAAGAAGGTTTCTGGTACGAGAATAGAAACCTCGACGGTTATAAAGACCAGTAATGGAATTAATCTCAAGATCTACCTGAGAAGAATAGTTGGACATGATTCCATAAATTACCGCATGGCCATCGTCAAGATAAGAGAACTGAATGAGCTTGTGCTGAGACTCAACATCTGTAGAGAAAATATCGACAGGGATTGAGTAGAACGGTGAATGCTCAAGTTCTTTGGTAATAGTTTCTATACTCATGGCATTTATAAGATTATGTCTGTCTTCATCCATGAGATGCTGTTCAGCATAATATCTAACGCCCGCCTCATAAGAATGAGCGACATTAATATCCTCATTAGCATTATAGGTCTTGATGAGACGGATAGTTCTATTCTCAACACCAATAAGCGCGATACTGTCTATGTTTTTATTCATAGTCTTGTCAGAAATAATCGCCAGATGGTGGTCAATATTTACATTTATTAACTTTAATACTGCCTCAACGTCACGGGTCATAGGATTGATTACAGTATTGATATAGAGCTTGTGAAATTCAGAAGTAAGGACAATGGATTTTTCTGAAGCTAATTTACTTCGTCTGTTACCCAGATTATGCATTATCATTCTAAATGCATCTTCATAGACAAAATCGCCACGCTGTGCTGCAAGAATAAGATATTTGCGGTCAACAGTCTCTGACAGTTCCTTACGAAAATCAGGAGATTCCTTTGAAGATGAGACAATGAATCTGAACAAATCATCAACACTGTCAAAATCCTCTTTTCTTGAGAAGGCATTAACACCAATATTATGCTTAACTACTTTATTCTGTGTAAGATTTAAGTAGTAGGACACATTATCGTCATTTATATCCTCTTCATAGATTGCATTCAAATCATTGTAACGCTTATTAAGAATTGGGTTGCCGATTGGCTCTTTTCCACTATTTGAAGTGAGACTGTCATTATAGAAAAAATAAGCAGGGCCGCCAATCTTCTTTGCCTCATACAAAGCTCGGTCAGCCTTTATATAGATGTCATCCATGTTCTCAGTGATGTCGCTGAAAATATAAAGTCCCATACTTATAGATACAGTAAGTTCCCGTTTATTTTCTATCAAGGTATACTGAGCTCTTTTAAGAAGACCATCTATTGCTTTTTTTAATCGCTCTATATCTCCGATATTCTTTACAAACACGATAAACTCATCACCACCAAGGCGGCCGTAAATCGTGATAGCTGTTGGAAGAGTCTTAAGCTCTTCTGCAATTTTAATGATTACATCGTCGCCCGTCTTGTGGCCAAAGTAGTCATTTATGTGCTTGAATTTATTTACATCAATAATGCAAAGGGCATGCTGCTTATCCTTAGCAGCTTCTTCGCTTGCGAGATAGTCAGTGATGTGCTGGAATGACGCAGAGTGATTGTATATTCCTGTCATGGAATCGAGTTCAATCTTCTGTGCAAGAAGGGCCTTCTCTTCAATATCTTTTGTTACATCCGTACCGAAAAGGAAAACGCACAGATGTCTCGTGTATGGATTAATCGTGAAAAAGAATTCCTGGCATATAGTGATTACACCTTCATTAGTGATATCAAGTGGTATGATTATTTTCTTGGCAGGTATTCCTGATCCGCTATATTCGACGAGCTTATCGTAAGAGAAATTTTCTCTATAGAGTTCTCTTGACTTCTCATCAGGAATCATCTTAATCATGAAGTCATTAAATTCATCGTATGGACGATGGGTAAGAATATTTGTTGGTTTGCCCTTTTTCTCTCTTGAACGAATTCTTAATACAACGAGTTCTCTTGTTGTTAAATCTATAAGTGAGAAAGCAATAACGTCATCATTCAATTCTGAGAAATACTTAAGTCTTGAATTAAAGCGATTAATCTCATCCTGACTTGAAGATGTAGAGACGCAGGTACCAATAATATATTTTTTATCATCCTGGCAGAATGTGGTCTTGCTGACATGAAGATCCATAACCCTTTCTGTATCACTTATTTTATAAGCTGGGATAACATAATGACTTATACCTGAATCCAGGCATCTCATATCTGAATCAGCAGAGGCTTCTATGACGGATTCGTTAAATACGTCTTCTGTTTTTTTGCCAATAATATCGTCTCTGCTGTCAATTTTAAACATCGCAAGAAAACCGTCAGTGACGGATACAAATTCAGACTTATCATTTTTTACAAAAGTTGAACCCTTTGAAGAATTTATAAGATGATTTTGCATAGTGACCCCTCGATGCTTTCTACTATTATAACTTATGCCTAAACATAAAAATAGCACTCTTCACAAACAATTTTTGGGAAAAATGACAACAAGCCTGTTATTCCTGAGGGTGCTATAATAAATTCGTAAATAATCCCCTGGCCTTAGGGCCTTTTTAATTATCTAAAAAATTCATTTCTATATATCAGAGGTTTTTCTATGAAGTATACAATTGGTGATACTATTGTTTATGGCGGCAACGGAGTTTGCGAAGTATCAGGAATCGAGAACAAGAATTTGTTTGGTGATGGCGAAGAGCAGTACTATGTTTTGACACCACTTTTTATCAAGCAGGCATCTACACTTTACGTGCCAGTTAACAATGAGAAAATGACTTCAAAGATTAAGCCAGTAATCTCTCACAAGGAAGCTGATGAGCTCGTTAAGAACATTCCTAACATTGAGATTGACTGGATTGAGGATAAGAATCTTCGTAAGAATACATTCTCACACCTCATTAATTTTGGTACACGTGAGGAGATTATCGGTATCATTAATCTCATCATTAAGCACCGTGATGCATTGGTAAGTGAAGGAAAGCGTCTCAACATGATGGATGAGAAGCTTCTTAACGACGCTGAGCGTGTAATGAATGGCGAGTTCGCTGTTGCTTTCGGAATTCTTCCTAATGAGGTTCCAGAATACATCCACACAGTTATTGCCAAGGGTGCATAATCTATCCCGATTAAAATTTATTGTATTTATAAGGCCTGGTAGGAATCGATAATTCTTATCAGGCTTTTTGTCTGGGGTTTGTGGACTTTGGCATGAACTCCACAAAAAGTGGCTTAAAACTCCACAATCTTGTGGAGGGGCTTTGTGGACTTTGGCATGAACTCCACAAAAAACGGCTTAAAACTCCACAATCTTGTGGAGGGGCTTTGTGGACTTTGGCATGAACTCCACAAAAAACGGCTTAAAACTCCACAATCTTGTGGAGGGGCTTTGTGGACTTTGGCATGAACTCCACAAAAACTGGCTTAAAACTCCACAATCTTGTGGAGGGGTTTTGTGGACTTTGGCGTGAACTCCACAAAAACTGGCTTAAAACTCCACAATCTTGTGGAGCCCCTTTGTGGACTTCAGTCTGCCAGCCGTTCCCGTTCTATATCTCATTCACTGCAGAGTGGATAAATTGGCCATTTAAATTAAATGGCTCCAACAAATGCTGCCTCAACGCAACGATTAGAACATTTGCCACTGACATCATCCCCTCACATTTCTAATCTTCTACTAAAAAGCCTCATCGTCCAATCCTAAGATTAGGCAACGAGGCTAATTAGTTATAAAGTTTTCCAGTTAATCATTCAACTTAATATTTAATACCTGAGGCACCGATTCGTGAAGCACCAGCAGCAATCATTGCTTTGGCTGTAGAGATATCACGAATTCCTCCAGCTGCCTTAACTTTCACATCAGGGCCGATATTTTTACTCATGAGTGCGACGTTTTCAACAGTCGCGCCTTCTGAACCAAAACCAGTACTTGTCTTAATAAAATCAGCATTAGCAGATGTTACAATCTCAGACATTTTAATAATCTCTGATTCTGTGAGAGAACAGGTCTCGATGATTACCTTTAATATAGCTCCATACTTATGGCAGAGGTCAGATAGAAGAGCAATCTCTTTTTCTAAGTCATCCCATCGCTCATCTTTTACATAATTAAGATTTATAACCATATCAATCTCGGAGGCACCGTTATTTATTGCTTCCTCAGCCTCATAAAGCTTGCAGGCTGTGGTGTTGTAGCCATTAGGGAATCCAATAACTGTGCAGATATTGAGGCGGCCATTAGCATATTTATAGGCATCTCGAACATTACATGGCTGGATGCAGACAGAAGCGCAGTTTTGTGCGATGGCTGAATCGATGAGAGTGTAGATGTCAGATAGTTTTGCAGTTGTCTTAAGATTAGTCAGATCGACATAGGACATGATATTGTTCTCGTCGAGGACATGTGAGTTTGCTGCTGGAATAAACTCGCGAGCAGAAGAAACATCAGATAAGAGAAGCGCATTATAAACGAGAGTTGAGATGTAGTTGAAGCCCATTATTGAACCGAGATTCTTTGGAGAATTGTGGCCTTCACCGTAAACCATGAGCGGAACGCACTCTCTTGAGTGGTCGGTTGATGCGGTGGATGGGTCGCAGCCATGATCTGCGGTTATGATAAAAAGGTCGTCTTCATTAAGTTTGTCGATTATGGTTGAGAGGGCACCATCAAATTCGTCGATAGCGGCGCGATAGCCAGGAATGTCGTTGCGGTGGCCATATTTCATATCAAAATCAACGAGATTAACAAAGCAGAGGCCATTAAAATCAGTATCCATAATATTAAGGAGGGTATTAATTCCATCCTGGTTGTCGTGTGTTCTGTAGCTCTCAGTAATTCCCTTATTTGCGAAAATATCAACTATCTTGCCCACAGATATTACGTCGTAGCCCTTGGATTTCAGGTTATCAAGCAATGTGTCGCATGGTGGAACAAGTGAGAAGTCGTGGCGGCGGTCAGTTCTTGTATAGTTTCCGCTTGTGCCTGTGAAAGGTCTCGCAATTATTCGGCCAACGCCGTGTAAGCCTGACATGATGTCGCGTGCCTTGGAGCAGTATTCATATAAAGTCTCAACAGGTACAACATCTTCATGTGCTGCAATCTGAAGCACACTGTCAGCAGAAGTATAAACGATGAGGGCGCCAGTTTTACAGTGCTCGTCACCATAGTCTTTTATAACTTCAGTGCCACTATAAGGTTTATTACAGATAATCTCACGGCCTGTTGCCTCGGAAAGCTTATCAAGAATCTCCTGTGGGAAGCCTTCTGGGTATGTAGGAAGTGGCTCTGGTGAGATTACACCTGAGATCTCCCAGTGACCAATTGTTGTGTCTTTGCCGTTAGATAATTCATAAAGTCTTCCATATGAACCGATAGGGGATGGAAGTGTATCGTTTGTCTGTGAAGAGATATAGTCAAGGATTCTCTGGTCCTTATGACCTGATATATCAAATAATCCCATCTTGGAGAGATTACTAAGTGGGGCATTTGAATGAGACAGAACTGCTGCCAGAGTATTACTGCCAGAATCATTCCATTTTGAAGCATCTGGTGCTTCACCAATTCCAAAACTATCCAATACAATAACAAAAACACGCTGTGCCATACGAATACCTCCTAATTTGACACATATATTATAATATAATGTGCTTAAGAAACTTATCCCAAAACCGAAAGTGAAACCGAAGAGATATTAAAATGTCACGTAAAACAAATATAAAACTTAAAAATGTGTTGAGTGCTTTTCTGGCAGTAGCTTTGGTACTGAGTTGCCTTACAGGCTGCAGCGGTTTTACAAGACGTCCAAATTCTTTTAAAACAGATAAACTTCATGTAGTTTGCACAGTTTATACTGCTTTCGACTTTACAAAAAACCTTCTTAAAGAAGATGCAGAGATTGTCCTTCTGATGTCACCAGGCACGGATGTTCATGGTTTTGAACCATCAACAGATGATATGAGACTTCTTGAAGGCGCGGATATTATTGTATCAAGCGGCGCTGGTCTTGAGACCTGGCTTAATGATCTTCTTAATTCTATTGATAATAAAGACATTTATAGAATCGACTTATCTTCAAAAGTAGAACTTCTTACTATGGGAGAGACTGTAAAAGAGCTTGGTGAAGATGAGGAGCACGAACATGAAGAACATCATGACCACCATGGCCATGAGCATAATGCAAATGACATTGATCCACATATCTGGATGTCACCAGTTAATGCGATTAATGAGGTAACAGGTCTTTATGAGAGTCTTAGTTCTTACTACCAGAAGACTGGCGTTACCGAAGAGCAAAGTGAGCGACTTACATCAAACTATAATTTCTATATTGAGAAGCTTAACCTTCTTAAAGAAGATTATAGTAATTTCTTTAATGAGTTGACCGAGGGAGAACTTGTGGTCTCACATGAGGCCTTTGGATATCTGTGTCATAGCTATGGACTTACGCAGATAGCTATAGACGGACTTACAAGTGGAGAATCTGATGCAAAAACCTTGAGGTATGTGATAGATTATATTCGTGAATATAATATCAAGTGTATTTTCTATGAGGATTTAATTAATCCTGATACTGCACGAGTTATCTCGGAGGAAACAGGATGCGAATTAGTTGCACTTAAGGCATTAGGCTCTATATCGCAGGATGATATTGATAATGGAATGGATTATATTAATGCCATGAGATACAATCTCGAGGCTTTGAGGGTGCTTAAATGAATGTTGTAGAAGTAAAAGGCCTTACATTTGGATATGAAGATGGATTACTCTTTGAGGATGTAAGTTTTGATGTAAATAGTGGAGATTTTGCCGCTATCGTTGGTGATAACGGTGTAGGTAAATCTACCATGATTAAGCTTCTTCTTGGCTTAATTAAACCAAATAAGGGTACAGTTAAGATCCTTGATAAGGATGTTACTTCCATGAAGGATTTTACTTCAGTTGGTTATGTGCCACAAAATTCTGGTGCACTCGCTTCTAATTTCCCTGCTTCAGTAGAGGAGATTATTAGATATTCAATCTGTAATAAAAAGCTAAGTAAAAGTGAGCGTGAAGCTCTTATAAATGAGGCACTTGATACAGTATCACTTACAAGTTCAAGACATAAACTTATAAGAGAATTATCTGGTGGTCAGCAGCAGCGTGTTATGCTGGCGCGAGTTTTGATTAACAAGCCAAGTATTCTTATTCTCGATGAGCCAACAGTTGGAATTGATGGTGAATCAGTAGACAGACTTCTTGAGATTTTGCATACGCTTAATATTGACAGGAAGGTAACAATTCTTATGGTTACACATGACCTTAAGAGTGTATCTTCTTATATAAATAAAGTTCTCTGCATCTCAGATCATTCACTTGCAGAGGAGAGTGCTTCAACAAGTGCGACTATTGTTCATGCACATTCTCATAAGCACAGTAATACTCATCCAGATCACATCCACTGTGCTGCATGTGATCCAACTGACTGTAAGGATGAGCATTGCCACAACCACTGCCATAATCATGAGCATAACCATGAGCACCATAATCACGGTCATCACGAGCATGACCACGAACATGGCCACGGCAAAGATAATACTTGTGAGGGAGGTGCTTCAAATGAGTGATCTTCTAGCGATGTTTAGCTACAGTTATATGGTAAGAGCTTTAATCTCAGGTATCATCGTATCGGTACTTATGGCTCTTATTGGAAACATTGTTGTTCATAAGCGTCTGTCCATGATAGGAGATTCCCTGTCACATACATCTCTTGCAGGTATCAGTATCGGTCTTGTAGCAGGACTTAATCCAATCCTTGGTGCCGTTATTGCATGTCTTGTTGGCGCATTTGCAATAGAGGGAATAAGAACCCGCCTCAAAAACCACAGTGAGCTTGCAGTAGCGATTATTTTGTCACTTGGTGTGGGTATATCTGGTGTAATGAGTGGATTTGTTAAAAGTGCGACAGATTTTTCTTCGTACCTTTTCGGAAGCATTATTGCCACAACCATACCTGAGCTTATTGCTATCTCTGTTATTGGCGCAGTAATAATTGTTACTTATATTCTTTTATATAGGAGTATTTTCCTTATCTCATTTGATGAGCAGTCTGCGAGAATGCTCGGAGTAAATGTAGGTTTAATAAATACACTGATTACTTTTCTTACCGCAATTACTATTGCCATCTCAACTAGAATTGTTGGTACACTTATTATCTCAAGCCTTATGGTAGTTCCAGTTGCAGCAGCTCTTGAAGTGGCACGAAGCTACAAAAAGCAGGTGGTTTTATCTGTAGTATTTTCTGTAGTATCTACTCTCACAGGACTTGTTTTATCATTTGAATTTGGACTTAAACCAGGCGGCGTAATCTGCCTTGTATCAGTATTTATATTCTTTATGGCGCTTATTTGGGGCCGTTTTTGTAGGAAAAGATAACAATAAATCCCATTTTTCCTGCATTTCTTTTGCGAAAATGTAAAGTCTCAACTTATTCAATATCTCATATAGGTGTAATATAATTCCTATGAAATTTGTGGTTCACGAGTGTGTATTATATTTTTCTTTATTAGTGGGATTGATTTAAGTGAAAAAACTTGATAAATATTTAAAATTTATTTCTATAACAGACCGCAAGAGACGTTTTGTTTTAGCTGGTATTGTTTTGGCAGTATGCCTCCTGATTTTATTATTATGTATTCCGATTTTTGGTGACGTAAGAGAGTCTTCCTGCGTAGGTAACCGTACAGAACGTTCTGGTGTTATCCACGGTGAGGCGCTTGTTCAGCGTTTTATTCCAACTTCAAGTAAAGTTGAATACATAGAGCTTCACTATGCAAACTGTGATACAGATCTTGGTTATATTACCTTTACTGTTGAAGACAACAAGGGTGTTGAACTGTATCGCGAAGTTGTTAATATGTCAGAATTAAGCGGTGATGAGTACTATACATACTATGTAAATCTTACTCTTAAGCCAAACGGCACATATTACTTCAAGGTTTTGGCAGAAGGCATGTATAACTATGCTGCACCTAAGCTATGGATCTCTAATAACATTAAAGATGAAGTAAGAGATGTTATTTATAAGGGACAGAATCCAGACGTTCGTATGCAGTCAAACGTTACTATCGGATACAGCCAGTTCCACTATAATAGTTTCTTTATTTCCATTGGCTGTGTAATTTTATCAGCATTCACAGCACTTCTCGTATTCAGATTTGATGATAAGAAACGCAGGATTTTCTGTGCGGTAATTCTTCTTTTGATGCCTGTAGTCATGTATATAGTGGTTGAACTTCTTAACGATCAGTCACTTATTAAGACGCCGCAGGCAATGATTATCAATTATCTGTTGTATCTTGCAATCTATCTGTTCTTCTATTCGCTAACAAATCGTCTCAGATTAACAGTTATGTTCTCTAATATTCTTATTTTCATCATAGGAATCGTTAATTTCTATAAACTTGAATTCAGAGGCGAGCCATTTACACTTAGTGATATCGTATCTTTTAAGACCGCAATGAATGTTGCTTCTGAGTATAAGATTGGTATCAGATATATGATTATTACTGCTGCATGTATCTTCATGCTCATTATCGCAGTAGTATCCCGATTCAGATATGAGATGAAGCATAAGAGAACCAGAGTTCTCGTTGGAATCTTAAGCGTAAGCGTAGCGATTTTCCTTGTTAATTCTCTTTTTAATGCTGACAGATATTCTGCATCAAAGTCTTCAATCATGCAGAAGCTTGGCATCGTAAATAACGTATGGAATCAGCCAAAGAACTATTCTGATAATGGTGTACTTGTAGCTCTCACAATGAATGCCAAATATCTCGTAGTTAATCCACCAGAGATGTATTCAGAAGTGGCACTTGATAATATCACAGCTGATCTCGATGCAACTATGGGATGCACAATGTCAGGAAGCCGTAATTTGTCAGACTTCTATCGTTCACGTGGCGTAAACTACGATAAGCTTCCAAATATCATCTGCATCATGGATGAATCTTATTCAGATTTCTCACAGTTTGAGAACCTTGAGCTTTCCAAGGAATTCAATCCGTTTATATCCTCACTTTCGACAAATACTATTAAGGGAGACTGCTATGTATCTACTTTTGGTGGTGGTACAGCAAACTCTGAGTTCGAATTTTTGACAGGAAATTCAATGGCAGCAATGCCACAGGGATCAATCCCTTATCAGCAGTATATCGACCATGAGACAGGCTCTATCGTAGGTATCCTTAAGAATCTGGGTTATGGCACATATGCGCTTCATCCATATCTCGAAAGTGGATGGAACCGTCCAGCAGTTTATGAATATTTAGGTTTCGACGAATTCATAGCAGTAGATGACTTCATGGATCCAAAATATATTCGTTCTTACATCAGTGACGAGTGTTCTTTTGACAAACTCATTGAGATATATGAGAACCATGAGAAAGAGAATTCAGATGAGCCATTCTTCATGTTCAATGTAACTATGCAGAACCACGGTTCCTACAGTAAGACATATGTTAATTTCACACCAGATGTTGAGATTGTGGATGATCCAGGTGCTTATCCAGAGGCAGAACAGTATTTCTCAGTTGCTCGTAACACTGATGATGCTGTAAAGAACCTCATTGAGTATTTTGAGAATTGTGATGAGCCAACAATCATCCTCTTCTTCGGAGATCACCTTCCAAGCTTTAATGATGGTTTCTATGAGCATATTATGGGTGTAAAGAACACAGCAGATCTCTCTCAGACAGAGATGCAGAACCTCTACATTACAGATTATTTCATCTGGGCAAACTATGCTATCCAGACACCTGATATTGGATGTATCTCACTTAACTATCTTTCTACACTTCTCTTTGAAGTTGCAGGAATACCTCTAAGTGAGTATCAGCTCTTCTTAACAAACATTCACCGTGTATATCCAGTTCTTACAACACTTGGAACATGTGATGCTTCAGGTGAATACATTGGAGGCGTAGAGTCATTCAACAAATCAGACTTGTGGAACTACTACATCTGTCTTGAGCATAATAATGTCTTTGAGAATGAGAATCGCCGCTACTGGCTTTTTGATTATCCATTCTCGATGTCTCTGGAGATGCGTGACGAGACAATCGAATCAGTCACTGCAATCAATCGTGAGCCTTCTGAGACAGAACCATCAGGCCCTGAATCTACAGTTGGTGTTACAATGCCTGCCCCAGAGGAGACTGAGATCATTGAGATTGCTCCTGGCGTAACAGTAATAACTGGTATTCCATCTGAGTCTTCTGAGGTTACTGGTACAGGCGAAGGAGACATTCCTGCGGCCTCTGGTGATGGCGAGGTTGAGAGTACGGGTGATGAAACTTCGGATTTTGTTTCTTCAGGCGTGGGTTCTGAGACAACTGGCGAAAGTGTTGACGAGAGCGTTGGCGAGAGTATCGGTGAGAACGAGCCAATTTCAACTGCTGATTATTGATTTATAAGTTAGAAGAATAAGAATATCAATGTTAATGTCCCCAAACCACTAAGCAGTGGCTTGGGGATGGTTTTATGTGGAGTTTTTGCTTGAAGGTTGCTTGAAGGTAGGGGAGACGGGGAGGATGTTCTTGCTGAATTCCAATGTGCCACCCATTATGTCCAAATGTTCCAATCACTGATTGGCAGAAATCGCGATTTTGATTGGCATATGCAGGGTTGAAGCCCAAATGTTCCAATCAGTGATTGGCAGAAATGACGTTTTTGATTGGCAGATGCAGGGTTGAAGCCCAAATGTTCCAATCAGCGATTGGCAGAAATAGCGTTTTTGAGTGGCAGATGAAGGTTTGGAGCCAAATGTTCCAATCACTGATTGGCAGAAATCACGTTTTTGATTGGCAGATGAAGCAGAATCAGAATAAGAATCAGAATAAGAATAAGTTGCGCGCGACAAACATTTATATCATTCATTAGAATTCCAACATAAAAAACGCTGTCCCGATTCAACAGAATCAAGACAGCGTATTTAATTACATTATAATAATTAACTTATTATATTAGCCGAACAAGCTTAAGAGTACACCAGCAGCAACAGCTGAACCGATAACACCAGCAACGTTAGGACCCATAGCATGCATCAAAAGGAAGTTTGAAGGGTTTTCCTTCTGACCAACTGTATTAGCAACACGAGCTGCCATTGGAACAGCAGATACACCAGCTGAACCGATAAGTGGATTAATCTTACCACCTGAGATGTAATACATGATAACACCGATGATAAGACCACCAACTGTAGCAAGACAGAAAGCTGCGAGACCGAGACCAATGATGAAAAGTGTCTGTGGCTTAAGGAAGTTTGTTCCTACAGCTGTAGCACCTACAGATGTACCAAGGAAGATTGTTACGATGTTACACATAGCATTCTGTGCTGTATCACTAAGTCTCTCTGTAACACCTGACTCTCTGAAGAGGTTACCAAGCATAAGGCAACCGATGAGTGGTGCAACTGAAGGGAGGATGAGGATACAAACAACAGATACGATAACAGGGAAGCAAATCTTCTCAACCTTAGATACTGGTCTAGCCTGCTCCATCTTAACCTGACGCATCTTCTTTGTTGTGAGATGTGTCATGAAGAATGGCTGAATCATAGGAATCAAAGCCATGTAAGAGTAAGCAGCGATAGCGATAGCACCAAGAAGCTCAGGAGCGAGCTTAGATGTTACGAAGATAGCTGTAGGGCCGTCAGCGCCACCAATGATACCGATAGATGCAGCCTGCATACCTGTGAATCCAAGAGCTGTAGCGCCGATGAATGCACAAGAAATACCGAACTGAGCACCAGCACCCATGAAGAGTGAAGATGGTCTTGAGATCAATGGACCAAAGTCTGTCATGGCACCAACTGCCATAAATACGAGACAAGGGAAGATATCAAGCTTTACACCGAGGTAAAGGATATCGAAGAGACCTGGCTCTTCACCAATCTCTTTCCAGTTAATGCCATTTGCAAACCATTCTGGGTGGAAAACACCTTCACCAGCAAGGTTTGTAAGGAGCATACCAAATGCAATAGGAAGAAGAAGAAGTGGCTCGAACTTCTTATGAATTGCAAGATAGAAGAGAACACAGGAAAGAAGAATCATGACGTAGTTACGCCAGTCAAGCATTATAAAACCTGATGTCTCCCAAAGATTCTTAATTACTTCTAACATTAATCAGGCCTCCCATTATGAAATAGTGATAATTGGATCGCCTGTAGCAATTGAAGCACCCTTTGAAGTCATAACCTGAGCAACTGTACCAGAACATGGAGCATAAATCTCGTTCTCCATCTTCATAGCCTCAAGAATTGCAACGAGGTCACCTTCCTTAACAGCCTGACCAGCAGCAACCTTAACATCAAGGATTGTACCAGGCATTGGTGCAGGAACAGGTGTTGAACCAGCAGCAACAGCAGCAGCGGCTGGGGCAGCAGCAGGAGCAGCAGGAGCAGCAGGAGCTGCAGCAACAGGAGCAGCAGCAACAGGTGCAGGAGCTGCAACTACATCAGTTGTTCTGAGAAGATTAGCTTTGCCCTTCTCAACTTCAACTTCATAAATTTTATCGTTGATAGTTACATTATAAATCATAAGATAAAGTCTCCTTTAGTTCTTCTCAACAAGAGTGATTGATTTGAAAACAAGCTCTGAAAGTGGAATTCCTGTGTTGTCACTAACAATTGCCATAATCATAGCAGCTGTCTTCTCGTCACAACCCTTGAGCTTAAGTGTACCAGATGAGAATTCTTCCTCAGAAACTGGCTCAGCAACAGCTGGCTTAGCTTCTGGAGCTGTAGCCTTTGCAGGCTTCTTATTCTTGTCAAGTGAAGCAAAAATCTTACCTGAAATAGAAATAAGACAGAATACGAGGCAAAGAACTGCAAATACAATGAGGATTACGATACCTGCATCCATTATTGCTTCGCCCATTGGAAGAACTTCGTTACCTGATGACAATAAAACATACGCAGTATTCATCAGGATTAGTCCTCCTTCTTCTCAATTGTGTAGTTAACTGTATTAGATTCCTTCTCTTCACGAGCTGCAAAGAACTTCTCAGCTACCTGTGGGAAAGCGATATATGAGAGAACATCCTCGTCACATCTAGCTGTCTTACCAAGCTCAGCCTTTGTCTTCTCGAAAGCTGGCTCCAAAGTATCAGCAAATCTACATGTAACAGGCTCTGTACCCTCAAGTACTCTCTCTGCGATTTCTGGATTAACTTCGCCTGGTGCTCTACCGTACTCACCCTTGAAGTAAGCCTTAACTTCCTTAGTGATGTTCTTGTACTTACCGAGAAGTACGTTGTTTGTAGCCTGTGTACCAACCATCTGAGCAAGTGGTGTTACAAGTGGTGGATAACCGAGATCCTTACGTACATTTGGAACTTCTGCAAGAACTTCGTCAAGCTTATCTTCCTGACCCATATCCTTAAGCTGCTTCAAGAGGTTTGAAAGCATTCCGCCTGGAACCTGATATGTAAGGATATCAGCCTTTGTACCAAGTACATATGGATTGAGAAGGCCATCGTCGAGGAACTTCTTCTTGATTGGAGCGAAGAAGTCGTTGATGTCCTTAAGTAAAGCTGCATCAAGACCTGTCTCATAGCCGAGCTGGTTAAGAGCATAGTTCAATGTCTCTGTAGCTGGCTGAGCTGTACCGCCTGAGAACTGTGAGATAGCACAGTCGATACCATCACAACCTGCCTCGATAGCCTTAACATAAGTTATAGGGCCAAGACCTGTTGTAGCATGTGTGTGGAGGAATACTGGCAAGCTTGTTGATGACTTCAAAGCCTTGATGAGATCATAAGCTTCCTGAGGTCCCATGATACCAGCCATATCCTTGATACAGATAGACTGAACACCCATAGCCTCGAGTTCCTTACCCATAGCAGCATACTTCTCAAGAGTATGAACTGGGCTTGTAGCGTAGCAGATACAACCCTGAACGTGCTTACCACACTTGAGTACCTCGTCTACAGCAACCTCAATATTACGGAAATCGTTCAAAGCATCGAAAATACGGAAGATATCCATTCCATTTTCTGCAGCCTTGCGAACAAACAATCTTACAACGTCATCTGGGTAATGCTTGTAACCCAAGATGTTCTGTCCACGAAGAAGCATCTGCAAAGGTGTCTTAGGGCACTTAGCCTTAATCTTGCGAAGTCTTTCCCATGGATCTTCATCCAAGAAGCGGAGACATGAATCAAATGTAGCACCGCCCCAGCACTCGAGTGAATAATAACCTGCATTGTCCAATGTCTCAAGAATGCCTTCAAAATCAGCGAAAGGCAAACGTGTGGCAATGAGAGACTGCTGAGCATCACGAAGTACTGTCTCAGTAATGTTAACTTTCATAAAGTAACTCTCCTTATATATAAAAAAATTTATCCATTAAACAGATACCACCTATTATAAATACAATGTTTATTTTTGTGAATACTAATAAATAAACATATTTAACAAAAAAATGAGTGGCAAGTAGACAATAATTTTAGTTCTGATTACAAGATAGTAATTCTTGCATTAGTTCTTTGACATTAACTGCCTCAAGTTCATCGCTTGCATCGTCGTCATCAAAGAAGAAAGCGAAAGGAATATTGTCTTTAAGTGTATAAACAACGGAAATTGTCTCGTCGTTACGTTTAGAACGGCCATGTGTATAATCTCCAAGTGACTTTAGTATCTCTGCAAGAATCTGAAGATATGTATCTTTCAGATTAAGTTTGCAGCTGTCAGCCCTGAACTCGTCATTTAAAGCATAGAAAGCACGCTTTGCTTCTGCGATAGTAAGAGGGACGAGAGAAGTTTTGAGTTCTGGCTCCATATAAAGGTAATCTAGAACAGGGTAGAAAACTTCTGAAGATGATGATAAAGTAACAGGTGTGTTCTGGCGAATGATATATACAGAACTCTCTTCTGATATGATGCCCTGCTCAAGATCTTCTTTAAGTTCGGCAATCATATCGTTGTAATCGATATAGGAATATGCAAATGACATATAAAAACCTCTCGTTTGTAGTGAATTTTCGAGAGAAATTATAGCATAAAAAACCTCTTTACAATTAGCTTTTACGGTGTTATTATGAATTGCTCGGAGAAATCCGGAGGTGTTTTTGTGTGCTTTTTTGCGCCAATATGCCGAGGATATTCCAGTAAATTTTCAGAAAGGAGATGTATTGATGCCAACATTTAATCAATTAGTCAAGTCCGGAAGAACAGACAAGACATATAAGTCTGCTTCACCAGCATTGCAGTTTGGCCTTAACACAATTCACAAGAAGGAAATCGATTCTTTCTCACCACAGAAGCGTGGCGTATGTACTGTAGTTAAGACAGTTACACCTAAGAAGCCTAACTCAGCTTTGCGTAAGGTTGCCCGTGTACGTTTAACAAACGGCTACGAGGTTACATCTTATATTCCAGGTATCGGACACAACTTGCAGGAGCACTCTGTAGTTCTCATCAGAGGCGGACGTGTTAAGGACCTCCCAGGTGTACGTTATCACATCATTAGAGGTACACTTGATACAGCAGGCGTAGCAAATCGTATGCAGGGTCGTTCTAAGTACGGTGCTAAGAAGCCTAAGGCTGCAAAGGTAAAGAAGTAATTCTTGACCTGCAAAAACGGACAATTGAAGTGATCAGTACATTGTTCATAGATTTTTATCTACGGGACATGTCTACTTGAAGCACGACACGTGGTCCAAAACAAATTTAACTGAAACGTGAGTACCTTTGGTTTCAGAAATACTGAATATCATGAAGGAGGGAAGTAAAGTGCCTAGAAAAGGTAATGTCCCAGTAAGACAAGTGCTCCCGGATCCAGTTTATAATGATGTTAAGGTTTCAAAGCTTATTAACAACATCATGTTAGACGGTAAGAAGGGTGTAGCACAAGCAATTTGCTACGGCGCATTTGATATCATCAAAGAGCGCACAGGCGAAGAGCCATTGGATGTTTTTTACAAGGCTCTTGAGAATGTAATGCCAGAGTTGGAATGTAAGGCTAGACGAGTTGGTGGTGCAAACTACCAGGTACCTCTCGAGGTTCGTCCTGCTAGACGTCAGACATTGGGTCTTCGTTGGTTGGTTCTCTATGCTAGAAACAGAAACGAGAGAACAATGAAGGAGCGTTTGGCTAGTGAGCTCATCGACGCTTCAAATGCAACAGGTGGCGCATTCAAGAAGAAGGAAGAAATGCACAAGATGGCAGAAGCTAACCGTGCTTTCTCACACTATAAGTATTAATGCATAGATAAGGAGTAATGACACGATGCAGAAGAGACAATGTTCATTGGAAATGACTCGTAATATCGGTATCATGGCTCACATCGATGCAGGTAAGACAACAACAACAGAGAGAATTCTCTATTATACAGGTATCAATCGTAAGATTGGTGAGGTTCACGACGGTGCTGCAACAATGGACTGGATGGTTCAGGAGCAGGAGAGAGGTATTACAATCTGTTCTGCTGCTACAACAGCATTCTGGAGAGAACACCGTATCAACATCATTGATACTCCTGGTCACGTTGACTTTACTGTAGAGGTTGAGCGTTCACTCCGTGTACTTGACGGTGCAGTAACCGTTATGTCAGCACGTGGTGGTGTTGAGCCACAGACAGAGACAGTATGGAGACAGGCTGAGCGTTATGGTGTACCACGTATGGTATACGTAAACAAGATGGATATCTTGGGCGCAGACTTTTTCCGTGTTGTAGACATGATCAAGGATCGTTTGAAGAGCAACCCAGTTGCTATTCAGGTTCCAATCGGTAAGGAAGATACATTCGAAGGAATCATCGACCTTATGACACTTCGTGCAGAAGTATATACAAGCGAAGATGGTATGCAGTATGAGGACCGTGAGGTTCCAGCTGACATGGTAGACTTCGTAAATGCTAAGAGAGAAGAGATGATCGAGAAGATCGCTGAGACTGATGAGGAGCTCACAATGAAGTTCCTTGAGGGCGAGGAGATCACAGTAGATGAGCTCAAGAAAGCACTCCGTAAGGCTACAGTTGCTTGTCAGATTATCCCAGTTATCTGTGGTACATCTTTGAGAAACAAGGGTGTTCAGATGATGCTTGATGCAATCGTTGATTACATGCCAGCTCCAACAGATATCAAGGATATCACAGGTGTTAACCCTGATACAGAAGAGGAGGAGGCTAGACCTTCATCTGATTCAGAGCCATTCTCAGCTCTTGCATTTAAGATTGCAGTAGACCCATTCGTAGGTAAGCTCTGCTACTTCAGAGTTTACTCAGGTGTTCTTGAGGCAGGTTCATATGTTCTCAATGCAACAAAGGGTAAGAAGGAGCGTATCGGACGTATCGTTCAGATGCACGCTAACGACCGTAAGGAGATCACAGAGGTTTACTCAGGTGATATCGCTGCTGCAGTAGGACTTAAGGATACAACAACAGGTGATACACTTTGTGATGAAGATCACCCAATCATCCTCGAGTCAATGGAATTCCCTGAGCCAGTTATCGAGGTTGCTATTGAGCCTAAGAGCCGTGCTTCACAGGAAAAGATGATTGTAGCTCTTCAGAAGCTTGCTGAAGAAGATCCTACATTCAAGACATATACAAACCAGGAAACAGGTCAGACAATCATCGCTGGTATGGGTGAGCTTCACCTCGATATCATCGTTGACCGTTTGTTCCGTGAGTTCAAGGTAGAGGCTAACGTTGGTGCTCCACAGGTTTCTTATAAGGAAACAATCAAGAAGACAATCGAGTGCGAAGGTAAGTTCGTACGTCAGTCTGGTGGACACGGTCAGTACGGTCACTGCTGGCTTAGACTTGAGCCACAGGAGCCAGGTACTGGTTACTCATTCGTTAACGAGACAGTTGGTGGTTCAATTCCTAAGGAATTTATCGCTCCAATCGACGCCGGTGTACAGGAAGCTATGCAGGCTGGTGTATTGGGTGGTTACCCAGTTGTTGACGTTAAGGTTACAGTATTCGATGGTTCTTACCACGATGTAGACTCATCAGAAATGGCATTTAAGATTGCTGGTTCTATGGGATTCAAGAATGGTATGGCTAAGGCAGATCCTTGTCTCCTCGAGCCAATCATGAAGGTTGACATCGAAGTTCCTGAGGAATACATGGGTGACGTTATGGGTAGCTTGAGCGCTCGTCGTGGTGCCATTAAGTCTATGGAAACAGAGAATGGTACATCAATGATTTCAGCTGAGGTTCCACTCGCTGAGATGTTCGGCTACGCTACTACACTCCGTTCTGCAACACAGGGCCGTGGTGCTTTCGTAATGCAGATTGGTCACTTCGCTGAGACACCTAAGAGCATTACTGAGGCTGTTCTCAAGAAGTAATTCTGATTTTTAATCTTGTTAGAGATTTTAAATTTATAAACAAAGTCTTTGAATAGCGCGATAAATAACTGTTGCAAGAGAGTTCAAAATCTTTTAAAATAGTTATTAACGCGCAAAGCAAAGCGAATTAATAATTTTTATAATTTTCTTAAGGAGGAAATTACAAATGGCTAAGGAAAAGTTTGTACGTAATAAGCCACACGTAAACATCGGTACAATCGGTCACGTAGACCACGGTAAGACAACTCTTACAGCTGCTATCACAAAGGTATTATCTTTCCAGGGTAAGGCTGACTATAAGGAGTATGGTAACATCGACTCTGCACCAGAGGAGAGAGCTCGTGGTATCACGATTAACACAGCACACGTTGAGTACGAGACAGACGCTCGTCACTATGCACACGTTGACTGCCCAGGCCACGCTGACTACATCAAGAACATGATTACTGGTGCTGCTCAGATGGACGGTGCTATCCTCGTTGTTTCAGCTGCTGACGGCCCAATGCCACAGACACGTGAGCACATTCTTCTCGCTCGTCAGGTAGGCGTTCCTTACATCGTTGTATTCATGAACAAGTGTGATCAGGTTGACGATGAGGAGCTTCTTGAGCTCGTTGATATGGACATCAGAGACCTCTTGAATCAGTACGAGTTCCCAGGTGATGATACACCAATCATCCGTGGTTCAGCTCTCGCTGCTATCGAGTCAACATCAACAGATATCGCTGATCCAGCTTATGCTCCAATCGTTGAGCTTATGCAGGCAGTTGATGATTATATTGCTACACCAGAGCGTCCAACAGATAAGCCATTCTTGATGCCAGTTGAGGACGTATTCACAATCACAGGTCGTGGTACAGTTGCTACAGGCCGTCTCGAGAGAGGTACAGTTAAGGTTGGTGACGCAGCTGAGATCGTTGGTCTTCAGGATGAGCCTAAGGCTACAACAATCACAGGTGTTGAGATGTTCCGTAAGCAGATGGATCAGGCTGAGGCTGGTGATAACATCGGTGCTCTTCTCCGTGGTATTGACCGTAAGGAAGTATTCCGTGGTCAGGTTCTTGCTAAGCCAGGTACAATCACACCACACACAAAGTTCACTGGTCAGGTTTACGTATTGACACAGGAAGAGGGTGGCCGTCATAAGCCATTCTTCAATGGTTACCGTCCACAGTTCTACTTCAGAACAACAGACGTTACAGGTATCGCTAACCTCCCAGAGGGTACAGAAATGTGTATGCCTGGTGACCACGTAACAATTACTGTTGAGCTTATCACTCCAATCGCTATGGAGCAGGGTCTTAAGTTCGCTATCCGTGAGGGTGGTCACACAGTAGGTGCTGGTACAGTATCAACAATCATCGAGTAATTTTTACTTGTAGATTAAATTAGTACAATTAAGTGGGTTCAGAATTATTTCTGAACCCATTTTTTTATTCACATAATGCATAATAGAAACGAACAATATTATGTAAAGTTCACAAACATATTTGATTGAATACGAGAGAAATAGTAGTATAATTAAAGAAAGTTCACAATTCTGTCAAAGTTTCTACATTATTGTGTCGCATTAGGGGACAAGTGAATAGTATTTATGTTAGGTATAATGAATCTGCTAGATTTTATTTGGCAGAGGAAGTATAAAGTTAGTAAATACGAGATTTATACAACATATGGGATTTATTAAAGCAGGAGAACCTAAGTTTTCTTGCTATTTTTTATCTATATGGGGGGCTATATGAGTAAGTTAAAAGAGAAAATTAGTGCCGTGCTTGCATCAGTAATATTTATGGGACAAGCAATGTCTAGTGGTTTGATAAGCGTAGAAGTGTTTGCCGATGAAGAAGAACTTGCAGATGGAGCCTACAGTATATCTGAAGCAGTTAATTACTATGAGAATAGATGCCGAATATTTGATGTTAGTCCAGGTGATACGAAGGGAATTCTTCCACTTGTTAAGCTTGAGAACTATATTACGTTTCTAAAAATATTGGACTCAAACGGTGACGGTAAAATAACAGTAGATGAGTACTCTGTTGAAGTAAATGAAGAAAACTTTCCTGATGATAATTTGAGGAGAGTAGTAGCAGGATTAGCACCAGATGGGAATACACTAACTCCTTCAATCCTATTAGATATGGAGAGTGACTATTTCTATTCAATTTATGAAGAAATAGATTTTGATACCATTAAAGGTGTTGAGTTGTTTAAGGGAACAAGAAGAATATATATGGATGATCGCAATCTTAAAAGTGTTGATGTAAGTGGTCTCTATATGATTAACTGGTTAGATTTATTAGGAACACCAGTTGAAGAACTTAATATATCTAATTCTGGTGCAGAACTTGCATTAGAAGAATCAATAAAAAATAAAGACTGGTATGGATTATATATAACAGATCCACTAACAGTAGAAGAGATTGATTTCTTCTATGAGAACTATAAGTTCAACGTTGTTTATGCAGAAGAACCAAATGACTGGTCCGATGAAGCATTAACTCAATTAGAAGAACTTGGTGTATCAATTTCAAAGTATTATCATCTTCACGGAGATAAATATGCAGTAAGTTATGAGGATGGTGCAGATGTTTATGCACTTCCTTTGAATGGAAATGGCCTGAAAATAATAATGTCAGATGGAGAGTATCTGCTTCCTACACCAAGAACTGATTTAATTGAAGATACAGATGCAGAAGAAACGGATGGCAAGAATACAAATGGCAATGAAGATATCTTAGAAGATAATTCTAATGCTACAGATATATCAGATAGTAGCGATAAAGAAGAAACTGCAATCGATGAGACAATCACTAAGCCAGCTCCTGTACCAGAGACACAAGAAGGACAAAGGGGTAACGATATAACAAATCAGGAAGATGTTATAGAGGGTACAGAGGCTGGCATCGATACATCAATAAGTGAAGAATCAAAGACTGAGGAAGAGAATGATTTTGTTACAAGATGCTATGAGATTGCACTTGGAAGAGAAGCGGATACAGAAGGATATGAATACTGGAACAATCAACTTAACTTAGGTCTGGTTTTTGGAGCTCAGGTAGGATATGGATTTATTTTTAGTAGCGAATATATAAATAAAAATACTTCAAATGAAGTATTTGTTGAGGACTTATATTTAATGTGTTTCGGTAGAAAACCAGATGCAGAAGGATATAACTATTGGATGGATAAACTATCAAACGGTGAGACAAGAGAATCAGTATATGCAGGATTTGCAAACTCATTAGAGTTCTATAATCTTTGCAGCGACTATGAAGTAATAGCAGGATACTATGTTGAAGGATTGAATATTAATGCACAAAATGACATAAATGGTTTTGTATCAAGACTATATACAACATGCCTCAACAGACTTCCAGATCAGATTGGACAAAATGGCTGGGTTCAAAAGCTTGCCAATAATGAAATATCAGGAACAGAGATTGCAAGATCATTTATTCTTTCAAGAGAATTGATTAATTTAGAACTTCCAAACGATGCTTTTGTTGAGAGAGTATATAATGCGCTTTTCGGAAGAGAGGCAGATGAGGAAGGAAAGGAATACTGGGTAAGTCTCTTAGAAGAAGGCGGCACGTATGCAGATGTGCTGGAAGGATTCACAGAATCTGAGGAGTTTTATAATATGTGCAGCAGTTATGGTATAGAGATTTGATTAAGAATCAAAACCAATTTGTGAGGTTATAGAGAAAGGAAATGCCTGAGAGAAAGTTATTTCTCCCAGGCATTATATTTGCTAACAATTATAAGACATAAATAATAAAACAGACAAAACAAATGATACATTTGGATAAAATCATAATTTAATATGGTATTCATAATCCGTTATAATCTAAATGGTAAATTATAAGCGTTTATACACAGAATATAAAGGGGATAAAAATGCTTCAGATTAAAAACATAAAAAAGGAATACAAGACAGGCGATCTGGTTCAGAAAGCTTTGGATGATGTATCCGTAAACTTGAGAGATAATGAGTTCGTTGCTATCCTTGGTCCATCAGGTTCTGGTAAGACTACTCTTCTTAATATCATTGGTGGTCTCGACAGATATGATAGTGGCGACCTTATCATCAACAATATTTCGACAAAGAACTATAAAGACAGAGACTGGGATTCATACAGAAACCATACTATTGGTTTCGTATTCCAGAGTTACTATCTGATTCCTCATCAGACAGTACTAGCTAACGTAGAGCTTGCACTTACAATTTCAGGTATCTCAAAGGCTGAGAGAAGAGAGCGTGCAAAGAAGGCTCTTGAAGAAGTAGGCCTTGGCGAGCAGATGTATAAAAAGCCAACACAGATGTCAGGTGGACAGATGCAGCGTGTTGCAATTGCAAGAGCACTTGTTAATAATCCTGATATCCTTCTTGCTGACGAGCCAACAGGTGCGCTTGATACAAAGACAAGTGTTCAGGTAATGGATCTTCTTAAGGAAGTTGCCAAGGACCGACTTGTTGTAATGGTTACACATAACCCTGAACTTGCTGAAGAGTATGCAACAAGAATTATCAGACTTAAGGATGGAAAGATCACAGATGATTCAAATCCATATATTCCTGAGAAGGAACCAGAAGAGGTTCTTGAGAACCACAATATGGGTAAGTCATCAATGTCAGTTGGAATGGCATTATCTCTTAGTTTTAATAACCTTAAGACTAAGATTGCAAGAACACTTCTGACTTCATTTGCAGGATCAATCGGTATCATTGGTATTGCTCTTATTTTGTCACTTTCAACTGGTGTAAATACTTATATTGAAGATATACAGCGAGATACCATGACATCGTATCCTATCCAGATTCAGGAACAGACGATGGATTTGTCACAGCTTTTCGCGCAGGGAAGAGAGACAGAAGAGGAAATGGCCAGTACCGAGGAGCACGAGCTTGATGCGGTTTATTCAAATTCAAGACAGCTCGAGATGGCTTCTAACATGGCTTCAAGTATAACAAAGAACAATCTTACATTGTTTAAGCAGTACCTTGATGACGAGAATTCTGAGATTCACAAGTATCTGACTGATAATGGAATTGTTTACTCATATAATACTGTTTTCTATGTATATGCTTACGATAATGAGGGAGTATTCTTCAATACAAACCCATTCTCAGGTGGACAGACAATTAATAGCGGCATGGGTACATATACTATGCAGACTACCAGAAATGAGAATTTCTCAGAGATGCTTCCAGGCATTGGTGATAATATGGTTAGCCAGGAGATTATTGATAACTATGATGTGGTTTATGGTAACTGGCCAACAAAGTATGACGAAGTTGTTCTGGTAATTAATCCAAATAACGAAGTTAGTCTCGGTGCACTCTATGAGCTCGGTTATCTGAGCCATGAGGAATATACAAAGCTTACTAATGACTTTGTGAATTTGGAAGAGATGGAATTCGAGAATGTTGTTCTGCAGTATGATGAGATTCTCAATCACTCTTTCTATCTCATGACAGCTTCTGATATGTATGAGAAGAATGAGGAAGGAAACTTTGACTGTTTTGATACAGATATTAAGGCAATCGAGGACCACGTTAATAATGGTGTTGAACTTCATATTGTAGGTATCATCAGACCAGTTGACAGAGAATCAGCTTCAATCTATTCAACAATTGCTTATACAAACAAACTCACACAGTATATGGTAGAGCATACACAGGAGAGCCCTGTAGTTGTTGCTCAGATGGCAAACAAAGACGTAAATGTATTGTCTGGTTATAATTTCTCAGCAGCTTCAGACGATGAGAAGGTTGATGTTGCAAAGAACTATCTCTTATCAATGGAAGATACAGAGAAAGTTGCTATGTTAATGGCTACTATTGAACAGTTTGGTGATGCAGCAGCTGAAATGAAAGAGCAGATGATGGCTTTAAGCGAGGCTGAACTCGTTGCTACATTCGATAGCTCAATTGACCAGATGGAAGATAAAGATTTGATTGGCCTCTATGATGAATTTATTGGTGGCGGAAGTTATGACCGTAATATGGAGAGCTTTGGCTACGTAGATGCAGACTGTCCTTCCTCAATCAGCCTTTACACAAACAGCTTTGAAAATAAGGATAAAATTGCAGACTGTATCACAGAATACAACAATACTCATTCAGAAGACGATAAGATTGTTTATACAGACTATGTAGGACTTCTCCTCTCATCTGTAACAACAATCATCAACGTAATCTCTTACGTACTTATCGCATTTGTTGCAGTATCTCTTGTTGTATCATCAATTATGATTGGTATTATTACCTATATCTCAGTTCTTGAGAGAACAAAGGAAATTGGTATTCTTCGTGCGATCGGTGCTTCTAAGAAGAACATCTCACTTGTATTTAATGCCGAGACCTTGATTATAGGTCTGTGCTCAGGTCTTATGGGTGTAATTGTATCGTGGCTGCTCCTCATTCCAGGAAACATGCTCATTCACTACATTGGTGATACAAACAATGTAAATGCAGTTCTTCCTATCTCAGCAGCACTTATTCTTACAGCTCTTAGTACAATTCTTACTGTAATTGGTGGTCTTATCCCTTCTAAGAAGGCAGCTAAGATGGATCCTGTTGCAGCTCTTAGAACAGAGTAATATATCAGCTTTGCTACAATAAGTATGGTGGCCTTGTGCCACCATATTTTTTATTACTTTCTAATGGAGGCATTACCTTATGTTTAAATATATCTTATGGGATATAGATGGCACGATTCTTAATTTTAAAGAAGCAGAAAAGAGAGCTATTCTCCAGTGTTTTAAGGAATTAGGGCTGGGCTTATGCTCAGATGAGATGTTATCTACATACTCTTCCATTAATGACTCTTACTGGAAAAGTCATGAGCGCGGCGAGATAAGTAAAGGTGACCTTCTTATAAGAAGATTTGAAGATTTCTTCAGAGTATACTCGTTAGAGGTCGATGCTTCTAAGTTTAATAATCTGTATCAGATAAGACTCGGTGATACTGCAGTTTATAATGATGACATAAAGCCATTTCTTCTTAAGATTAAAAATAATTATCCTGAGATAAAGCAGTGTGCCGTGACAAATGGAACTGCTGTAGCTCAGGAACGTAAACTTAAAAATTCAGGATTAGATAGAATTCTTGATTATGTATTTATATCTGAGAAGGTAGGGACAAGTAAGCCTGATAAAGAGTTCTTTGAGCGAGTATTTGAACTTCTATTAAAAAATACAGACGGAAAAGAATCCGAATCATTTAATGAGAAAGCCATAGATCGAGACGAGGTCATAATTGTTGGTGATTCACTTACAAGCGATATAAAAGGCGGAATGAACGCAGGAATAAAGACCTGCTACTATAACCCTGATAAATTATCTTATTCAGATGAATATCGCGTGGATTATGAGATAAGTAATCTAAATGAACTGGAAAATATTCTGTTTTAAAGGAAAATAAAGCTAAATTTCTGTATTACAGAAATACACTTAAAAAACCAGCAAAATATTAAACAAAACCAGCATATAAAAACGACAAGCAATAAACTCCTTCAAAGCCCACCACTACGGACTTTATGGGAGTTTTATTTTTATTGTTTTTATTTACTAAAAAACCTCTTTACAAGCGCAGAAAGTGAATATATAATTTGCTTGTTGGTTTAGTAATAGTAAACTCAAAGTTTATTTAACTTTGTTTTGTGACAGATGGGAAATTGATATGGTGGAAATAGGTCAGAAAATTAAGTTTTTACGACAACAGAATAATCTTACGCAGGAAGAATTAGGTGACAGATGCGAGCTGTCAAAGGGCTTCATCTCACTTCTCGAACGAGATATGACGTCACCTTCCATCCAGACACTCAAGGATATCCTTGAGGCATTAGGAACGGATCTGGCGTCTTTTTTTAACGAGACCGACGAGGAAGAGAAGGTGGTCTTCAGCAATGAAGATTATGCAGTTAAGAAAGACACTGATCTTAATAATGAGATTTGCTGGCTGATTCCTAATGCACAGAAGAATGATATGGAACCAATTCTTCTCACGCTTGAGCCAGGTGGCGAGACTTATCCTGATAATCCACATGATGGTGAAGAGGTAGGTTATGTACTTGAAGGAAGCGTAACGGTTGTAATTGGAAGTAAGAAACATATCGCCAAAAAGGGAGACAGCTTCCTTATTAAGCCTGATAAACCACACTATCTGATAAACAGAAGTAAGAGACAGGCAAAAGTTATTTGGATATCTACACCGCCTAGTTTTTAATCTGGCAGGTATTAATGTTTATGAGAGGGTAAAGCAATATGGAGAACAAGGATTTAAAATCAAAGCAGCTCCTTAAGGATGAGACAGGAAGCGAGCATATTATTGAAGTTAAGGACCTCTGTAAGAGCTATGATGACTTACAGGTCTTGAAGAACATTACTTTCTATATCCGTAATAATGAGTTTATGACTCTTCTCGGACCTTCAGGTTGTGGTAAGTCAACCACACTTAGAATTATTGCTGGATTTGAGACAGCTGATTCTGGAATCGTAAACTTTGAGGGTGACGATTTATTAAGAGTTCCAGCTCATAAGAGACATATCAATACTGTTTTCCAGAGATATGCATTATTCCCACATCTTAATGTATTTGATAATGTTGCTTTCGGACTTCGTCTTAAGAAGGTTCCAAAGAATGAGATAACTGAGCGTGTTGAGAAAGCTCTTAAGACGGTTGGTCTTGAAGGTTATGGCAACAGATATATCGATCAGATTTCTGGTGGCCAGATGCAGCGTGTTGCTATCGCAAGAGCTATCATCAACAGACCTAGAGTACTTCTTCTCGATGAGCCACTTGGCGCTCTTGACCTTAAGATGCGTAAGGAAATGCAGATTGAGCTTAAGGATATGCAAAGAGAACTCGGTATTACATTCGTATATGTAACACACGACCAGGAAGAGGCTCTTACTATGTCAGATACTATCATTGTTATGAAGGATGGTATTATTCAGCAGATTGGTACACCAATTGATATTTATAACGAGCCTAAGAATGCTTTCGTTGCTGATTTTATCGGTGAATCAAATATCATTCCTGGAACCATGAAGAAGGATCTCGAGGTAACCTTTGCCGGAAGAACTTTTGAGTGTGTGGATAAGCTTTTCGCTGAGATGGAAGCTGGCAAGGATAACGAGGTTGACGTAGTAATAAGACCAGAGGATATCTATGTAAAGGAAGAAAGTGACAGCCACATTAATGGTACAGTAGATTCTATTGTATTTAAGGGCGTTCACTATGAGATTATTGTAATTGGTGATAACGGAGTTGAGTGGATGATTCACGACGTTGACCCTGTTACAGTTGGAAGCAGAGTAGGATTGACTTTTGATCCTGACGATATTCATATTATGCGTAAGTCTGAATTCTCACCTAAGAAGGGCGAATTCGGTGCTAAGGGCGTAGATAAAGAAGAGGAAGAAGAGGCTGAGACAGAAGAATGAGCAAGCTTAAAGCACAACTTAAATTAATGCCTGCGCATGTCATAATTCTTCTCATTGTGAATGCAATATCTCTTCTTGCGATGTTCATTCCAATGTTTGAGATTAGTGTGCAGTATCTTACACGTAAAGTTCATTCAAACTTTACTTTTCTCATAGACCCAAATCTGCATGTTGTATTAAGACAGAATGTGGTTGATCTGAATTTTCTTAAGGTAGGAGCAATCAGCTTTATAGCTACAATTATTATTAGTGTAGCGGCTCTAACTCTGACATTAAGTTATAACCTTTATTCTGGAAACAGAGCAAAAAGAAGCTTGGGATTCGTCTCTATTCTTGTACTTTTGGTACTTAGAATAGTTATGCATATGTATACCTTATCAAGTATTATCACAACTGATACTCTTGAAGAGAAGGGCATGACATCACAGACTTTATATGCAACACAGAATATTTTCGGAAATATTCTTATGCTTTTGGTATTCATAGGAATAGTTGCTGCCCTTTATGGCGCACTTAACCTTAAGATGCACCTTAAGCTTTTGTCATATCCATATTTTGCGTGGATTGTAGTATTTACTATCCTTCCGCTCATTCTCATTGGATTCAGAGCTTTCTTCGCTGAGACTTCTGGCGGATATACATTTACTCTTAAAGGCTTCGAAGTACTCTTTGAGAATAAGACAGTAACAACAGATTTTTATGGAATGAGAGTTACTCTTCAGGAGTATTTCTCAGTATTTTTGAGATCACTTGATTACGGTATCTGGACAACAATCGGCTGCCTTCTTGTAGGTTATCCTATCGCTTATATCGTTGCATTCCAGACAAAGAAGCTTCATAAAAACAGCAGCTTCCTTCTCGTTCTCATCGTTCTTCCTATGTGGATGAACACTATGCTTAGAACATATGCTTGGCGTGCGCTTTTGTCCAAGGCAGGTATTATTAATACTCTCCTTCTCGAAAATAATATTATAAGCGAACCAATTCTGTTCCTTAAGAATCCAGTACTTTCAGATATCTTCACAAAGATTGTAATGATAAATGACTTCCTGCCATTTATGATTATGCCAATATATACAGTACTTCTTAAGATTGACAACAACCTGATTGAAGCATCACAGGATTTGGGAGCTTCAAGCCTTAAGACATTTACAAAGGTTACATTCCCACTTTCGCTTCCAGGCGTTATCTCAGGAATTCAGATGGTATTCATGCCATCACTTACATTCTTCATGATTCCTGATATCTTAAGTGAAGGTTCAGTTACTACAATTGGTCAGACAGTACAGTCCTTTATTCTTAACGAGAGTAAGGCTTACCAGCAGGCAGGAAACGTATTGTCTCTGATGCTTCTCATATTCGTTCTGATTACTATGAGTATGCTTCGTAATCAGGATAAGGATGCTAACTCAGGAGGTATGGTATTATGAATTCAAGAAGACTTCTTAAAAAGCTTGTTCCTAACACCTATATCGCTCTTGTAATGCTGTTTTTGTATTTGCCAATTATTGTGCTTATCATTTATTCATTTAACAGCGTAGCTAAGTCTTTTATCTGGGGTGGCTTTACATTTGATCACTATATAAATCTCTTTAAGGGAAGTGATGGTAGCGAGTTGTTTGATGCTCTTATTACTACACTTCGTATAGCTGCCATAGCTTCAATAGCTTCTACTTTTATAGCTGTTGTAAGCTGCCTTGGTATGGAGTACTTAAACAAAAGACTTCAGAGTACACTTATGAATCTTACTTATATTCCTAATGTAATGCCTGAACTTGTAACTGGTATATCTTTTATGCTTTTGTTCGCATTCCTTGGAATTCAAAAAGGACAGATTACTCTTATTCTGGCGCATATAGCTTTCTGCGTTCCTTATGCAGTATTATCCATAAGTCCTAAGCTAAAGCAGCTTGATAAGAACTTGGCTGAGGCAGCAATGGACCTGGGTGCTACTGAGTGGCAGACACTAAGACTTGTAATTATTCCAGAGATTATGCCAGGCATATTGTCATCGATACTTTTAACCTTTACAATGTCCGTTGATGATTATCTGGTAAGTAACTTTAATGCCGATAGTACGATACAGACGCTGCCGATGAAGATTTATGCAATGGCTAAGTTTGGTGTAAATCCAAAGATGAATGCGCTTACTACTATCATGTTTGTAGTAATACTTGTTCTTCTTATTATCTCTAACGTAAGTGGAAACAAGAAGACAGCAAAGAAAAATACAAAGAAGTAAAGAATTTATTTATAAAGGAGACAAATCAAAATGAAAAAGAACATTAAAAGAATGATTTCTTCTGTAGTATCAACTACTCTTTTGTCAGCAATTCTTCTCTCTACAGCAAGCTGTAGCAGCAGCTCAAAGGGTAAGCAGGAGCTCATTATCTATAACTGGGGTGAATATATCGCAGAAGATACAATCGCAGGCTTCGAGGCAAAATATCCACAGTATGATGTTGTATATCGTACATTTGAGACAAATGAGACAATGTATCCTAACCTTGATAAGTCTTATGATGTAATTGTTCCATCAGAGTACATGGTTTGTCGTCTTATCAGAGAAGAGAGAATCCAGCCAATCGACTGGTCACTTATCCCAAATGCTACTAAGTATATGGATCCAATGTTTAATGAACTTACTTTTGATGAAGACAAGTCTTTGTCAGATGACGTTCTTAACTACGCTGTTCCATATCTTTACTGCACAGTAGGTCTTATCTATGATGCGAATAAGATTACTCTTCCTGAGAATGTAACAGATGCAGAGACAATCTGGTCTATCCTCTTTGATTCACAGTATGCAAATGAGATCGGTATGTACGATTCAATGCGTGAGTCAATCGGTACTGCTCTTAACTATCTTGGCTATTCAATCAACTCTATGAATGACGCTGAGCTTCAGGAAGCATTAAACCTCCTTATCGAGCAGAAGGGAAATATTAAGCCAACATACGGCGTTGATAACCTCAAGGATAAGATGGTATCAGGTGAGCTCGTTGCTTCAGTTGCATGGTCAGGTGACCATATCGTAATGCTCGACCGTGTTGAAGAGCTTGGCCGTGAGGATGAGGTTGACTTAAGACTTGTAGTACCTGAGGGTTCTAACTGGTCTGTAGATATGATGTGTATTCCAGCAAATGCAAAGAATGTTCAGGGCGCTCATGATTTTATCAACTATATGTATGAGCCAGATGTTGCTCTTGCTAATTGCGAATATGTTGGATATTCAACACCAAACACAGCTGCTAAGGCTATGCTTGATGAGGAAGTAGCAAATAATATCTACTACTACCCAGACGAGAAGCTTTTCTCATCTCTCGAGGTTTATTATTCATCAGCTGAGTATGAGGAGCGCTACACAGAGATCTGGAATACTGTAAAGGCAAGTAACTAATTTTTACTTCCTTTTCGAAAGGCTTAACTTTAAAATCAATCCCTCTCGGTCAGACTGTTTGACTGGGAGGGATTTTTTTATCATATCTGATGGCAAATGGCACTTTTGTGAGAAGAAAAACAATAACTGTCACTTTGTCTACTTGTTATCAAATATAGTTTAATTATATAATAGTAGAGATTTGGGAGGCTTTATTTTGCTAAAATAGCAAAATAAGAGTGTTTATTTTGATTTTTTGAAGGAGTAGAACTTAGATGGGTAAGAAGTCTATCAAAGAGAATAAGAATATTTATCAGACAACAAGAGAAGGTCTTGATTTAACAAGAGAGAAGGCTTCTGACCTTCTTAATATTATCTCAGCTGATCGTATTGAGAAGATTGAGAGTGGTAAGTCACTTCCACATCCAGACGAGGTTTTACTGATGTCTGAGTGCTATAAGCAACCTTCACTTTGTAACTACTACTGTTCACATGAGTGTCCAATTGGTCAGGTTTATGTACCTGAGATTAAAGAGAAGGAGCTTCCTCAGATTGTCCTTGAGATGCTTGCTACATTAAATGCAATCAATAAGGATAAGGAGAGACTTATCGAGATTACTGCTGATGGTGAGATTACAGCAGATGAGATTAAGGATTTCAAAGCTATCCAGGAGAAGTTAGAGCAGATTTCTATCGCTTCTGATGCTTTACAGCTCTGGATCAAGAAGGCTGTATTTGATGGTAAAGTAAGTGAATAAGGCTTCAAATATTGATTTTTAGCTTAAATGAGTTTATATTATGCAAGGCTGATTTTTTATGGTCAGCCTTTTATTACGCGATGTTTTATATAATAAAACATAAGAAAAGAGGGAATTGGAATGGGTGACAACAGTTCAGATTTGTTATTGAGATCTCCAATTAAGATGGCGAGAAGAATCGTTATCAAAGTTGGTACTTCAACAATAACATATGAGACAGGTCGAATTAACTATAGTAATATCGACAGACTCGCACGAGCTATTGCAGATTTGATGAACAGCGGCAAGGAAGTACTTCTTGTTACATCAGGTGCAATTGGTGTAGGCGTAGGATGTCTTAATCTCCCTACAAGACCCCGTGAGGTACGTGAGAAACAGGCCGTTGCTGCAGTTGGTCAGTGTGAACTCATGAATGCTTATATGAGAAGTTTGTCTGAATATCAGTATGTTTGTGGTCAGATTCTTCTTACTAAGGATGACCTTATTGATAAGCTTACACGTTCTAATATTACTAATACAGTTGAAGCTCTTCTTGAGAGACATATAGTTCCAGTTATTAATGAGAATGACTCAGTATCAACAACTGAGATTTACCACAATGGTACTTTCGGCGATAATGATACATTATCAGCTAATGTAGCATGCCTCATTAACGCAGACCTTCTTGTTATTCTCTCAGACATTGATGGACTTTACGATTCAAATCCACGTGAGAATAAGGACGCAAAGAGAATTCCATATGTTGCTTCAATCTCAGATGAAATGCTTGAGATTGCTGAGGGTGCAGGAAGTAAGCTTGGCACAGGTGGTATGTATACAAAGATTACTGCTATGCAGACAGCTACTTCACATGGAATTAATGGCGTTATTGCAGAAGGATCCACACCACATATCTTAACTGAGATACTTGCAGGTGAGGATATTGGAACATTCTTTGCAGCTCAGTGAGTTTGAGGGTGCTGCTTTAAATTTTGTTTTTAACAATAGAGGTTATCTCCAATCTGGGAGATAACCTCTATTATTGCGTTGAGATTTTTGTCGTCACAAAATATTGTCCTATACGTCACAAAAATTGTGACGCCTGGAGACATTCTTTGTGACGAGCAAGAGAGGGATCCAACACTTTCGAGAATTATAAATAAAAATGGCCAACGCTTCATATAGTGCGCTGGCCATCTAAAATCTTATGCTACAACGAACTGGCTGTTATACAAATCGGCATAGAAACCATTCTTGGCGAGAAGCTCTTTGTGGTTACCCTGCTCGATGATATCGCCATCCTTCATTACAAGGATTACGTCACTATTCTTGATAGTTGAGAGACGATGAGCGATAACAAAAGAAGTACGACCAGTAGTTAACTTGTCCATAGCCTCCTGAATAACGAGCTCTGTACGAGTATCTACTGAGCTTGTTGCCTCATCGAGGATAAGGAGAGGCGCATCTTCAATCATGGCACGGGCAATGGTGAACTGCTGTTTCTGACCTTCTGAGAGGTTAAGCGCATCGTCGAGTCTTGTATCGTATCCATCTGGAAGTGTCTCGATGAAGTGGCCAAGGCCTACAGCCTTACAAACACGGTCGAGATCGGCATCAGTTACGCCCTCCTGATTATAAACGAGGTTCTCTCTGATGGTTCCGTTAAAGAGCCATGTATCCTGCAAAATCATATCGAACATCTTGTGAACGTCTTCACGTCTCATTGACTTGGTTGAGATGCCATCGATTAGAATATCGCCTTCATCAACCTCATAGAATCTCATAAGGAGGTTAACCATTGTTGTTTTACCAGCACCTGTTGGACCAACTATAGCTACCTTCTGACCAGCCTTAAGGCTTGCTGAGAAGTTGTGGATGATAGTCTTGTCAGGATTATAACCAAACTTAATATTCTTAAATTCAACATCACCCTTGATGCTTGAAGGATTGTATTCTGCCTTGGCACTCTCGTCTTCCATCTCTGGAGTCTCAAGAATCTCAAATACACGCTTTGAAGCAGCAGATGCCTGCTGAAGCTGAGTCATTGACTGAGCGAAGTTTGACAATGGCTGTGACACCTGTCTTGAATAAATGGTGAAAGCGATGATTGTACCGAGAGTAACCATGCTGCTGCCCTCTGTGATGAGATGAACACCAATGATGAAGATAGCTACATAAGAAAGGTTACCAACGAATCCCATGATTGGGTACATCATGCCTGAGAGGAACTGAGACTTCCAGTTACTGTCATAGAGTCTGTCGTTGATGTCCATGAATTTATCAGTCTCTTTGCCCTTGGCACCAAATGCTCTAACGATATTATGGTTAGTAAAAATCTCCTCGATATGACCGTTCATTCTACCAAGATCAGCCTGCTTACGGTTGAAGAACTTCTGTGATACACCAAGAATTACACCCATGGCAATGAAGCCAAGAAGAGTAGTTGCAAGGGTAATCCATGAGAGAAGTGCATTTGTCTTGAACATCTTATAGATAACACCCACGAAAAGTGTAAGTGAGCTGATAAGATTTGCTGCACTTGTTGATAATGTCATACTGATTGTATCAACATCGTTAGTGATTCTTGAGAGGATATCACCCTTTGTAGTTGTATCAAAGAACTTAAGTGGGAGACGGTTAATCTTAGTATCGATATCTCTTCTAAGTCTTCTTGAAGTATACTGTGTGACTGTGGCAGTAATGAACTGCTGACCATAGTGAAGGAAGGCACCAATGATATAAATTGTGAGGAGAGTAAGGCAGATTTTCTGGATTGCATCCATATCAATTCCAGTGATGATACCATTTACAATCTCATTCATGAGGTCGCTTATCTTCTCAGGTCCAATAATACTTGTGTATGAGCCACCGATTGCAAAAATAATAGCAACAATAATGGCTGGCAGATATCTCTTACAATAAATAAGTATTTTCTTAAGTGCGCCGAAATCAGCTTTCTCAGGATGCTGATTAGCACGCATCATTCTTCCCATTGGAGGCGGCATATTAGTTGTCCTCCTTTCCATTTAATTCTTCTTCGGAGAGCTGTGACAACGCAATCTCCTTATAAATTGAGCAGTTCTTGAGGAGTTCCTTATGGCTTCCGAGACCAACAATCTCACCATCATGGAGAACCAGAATCTTATCTGCATTCTTAATTGTTCCAATTCGCTGAGCAACAATGATTACAGTTCTGTCATTAAGCTGCTCCTTTAAAGCCTTACGAACAAGCATATCTGTTTTATAGTCGAGGGCAGAGAATGTATCGTCGAAAATCATAATCTCTGAATCCTTATATACTGCTCGCGCAATCGAGAGTCTCTGCTTCTGACCACCAGAGAAATTGGTACCGCCCTGAGCGACTTCAGCTTGGAGTCCCTTTTCGATAGTGTTTATGAAGTCAGCATGAGATACCTCGATTGCTCTCTTGATACGAGTCTCTTCGTCGTCATGCTTTTTGCTTCCAGAACCATAGGTGATATTAGATTTGATGTCGCCCTTAAAAAGGATTGCCTTCTGTGGCGCGATGGATACCATGGCTTCGAGCTGCTCTTCAGGATAGTCCTTGATGTTAATGCCATCGATGAGAACTTCACCCTCAGTAGCATCATAGAATCTAGGAATAAGGTTGATAAGAGAGGTCTTACCAGTACCTGTTGCACCAATAATAGCGAAAGTCTCGCCGCTGTTAATCTTAAAGTTAAGATTTTTGATACAAGGTGAAGCACTATCCTGATAAGAGAATGAAACGTTCTTAAATTCAACCTCGCCCTTTACTGTAGGCTTAACTTCATTTGTCTTATACTTGATGCTTGTGTCTGTCTTGAGAACCTCGTCAATACGCTTGATTGATACCATTGTTCTAGGAAAAATGATAAAAATCATTACGAGCATCATGAATGCCATAACAACCTGGAGAGCATACTGAGTAAAGGCTGTCATATTGCCGATAAGAGTTGCACGCTCCATAATTTCAGCCTTGTTAATAAGGTAAGCACCAATCCAGTAAATTGCGAGAGTAAGTCCGCTCATACAAGTTGTAAGAATTGGCATCATAAGGCCGAGTGTTCGGCTTGTAAAGAGGTGAGTGCTGGTAATCTCTTTGTTTACATCATCGAACTTCTTCTCCTGATAAGCCTCAGCATTAAATGCTCTTACTACACGTACACCAGAGATGTTCTCACGTGCCTTATCGTTAAGGTCATCTGTGAGGAGCTGGATTCTTTTAAATCTAGGATATACGAGAGATACCAGAACGCTGATTGTAACAAGAATAATACATACGCAGATAACAACTGATGAAGTCCACTCAACGCTGGTGTTAGAAATCTTGCATATTGCCCAGATAGCAAGGATAGGGGCCTTGATTATCATCTGAAGACCCATAGCAAGAAGGTTCTGAACCTGAACAACGTCGTTTGTTGTTCTTGTTATAAGACTTGGTGTAGAGAACTTATTAATCTCGCTATTACCAAACTTAATTATATGTGAGAACAATCTGTCTCTTAAAGTCTTGGCGAAGTTGGCTGCTACGCTTGCTGCGAAGAATCCGCAGAGAATTGCGCATGCCATACTTCCAGCGGCGCACAAAAGCATCTTGGCACCATTCTCGTTTACTATTGCCATATCAATAACTCCAGTTGATACGGTAGCAGTAAGCTTCTGAGTATAATCAGGCATTGTAAGATCGAGCCATACCTGCGACACAACAAGTGCGAAGCAGATGACTATGAAAATCCAATCCCTGGTCTTGAGGTTTTTGAATATCATTTTAAATCTCCCCTTATAAATAATAAAATAATTACACTACTTATTTATCCGCATTATTGCACCCGAATAGTTTACACCATTGAAAATTAGAATACTTTATTTTTTTGGTGTAAAAATGTGAAAGTTTTGGTGCTGGATAGATGGCTTTTTTGGAGGGAAGGAGAGTGCTGGCTAGAGAGATGGGAGTGGCTTTATAATTTTGGTCAGAATTGGTAAAAAATGCCTGTTTCATTCACTCTTCAGTGAATGAAATGCCTATTTTAAGTGGATCTCACTCAGAATGCTTGTTTCATTCACTCTTCAGTGAATGAAATGCCTATTTTAAGTGGATTTCACTCAGAATGCCTGTTTCATTCACTCTTCAGTGAATGAAATGCCAGTTTTAAGTGAATCTCACTCAG
>JAKSRE010000026.1 GCA_024403775.1 Clostridia bacterium
TGTTGCATAGAATTAGGGCTATCTCAAATTTTATTTTGAGACAGCCCCTTTTTTAGTTATACAAATCTTCGTATTGTTACGACAGAGCCCATTGGATAAGAGGATGATATAACTCCACTTCTTGAATTGGAAGCATGAACACATAATCCATCACCTATATAGATACTTACGTGATCAACATATCCATCGCCGTCATAATCGTGACAAAGTATATCACCAGGAACTACACTATCTGGATTAACAGCAGTACCAAACTGTGAGATTGAATCAGCATTATGTGGAAGAGATATACCGTAATAATTAGCCATAACGTATTGTACAAGACCAGAACAGTCAAAACCTGAAGGGCTTGAACCTGCATATACATATGGAGTACCAACAAAGCTGAGACAGTAATTACCAAAATCACTTCCAACTGAAACAGAAGATTCATTAGTGTTGGTAACAGGTTCTGGTAACTCAGTTATTGTCAGGCTTGCTTTAACATAATTGCCATCTTCTAGCTTATACCAGCCGTTATCTGTGTTAGCTACAACATGTAATGGGGTATTAGAATCTAGAACATAAGACAATTCAAAAGATATATCTGGTCCAGTTCTGACATTAAGTGCACAGGAAGCATATAGATTTAAATCACATTCTGTCTCTGTAAAAATAATAGCTGGTACGCTTTTCTCTTCTACTTCTACACTTTCCTGAATAACTGGTACAGGTGTCGAAGTTGGTTCTGGTTCTACCGCAGCAGTAGGAACTGGCGTTGCTGTTGGTTCAGGGATAGCCGTTGGAACAGGAGTAGGAGTTGGGGACGGAACTGGAGTAGGTTCAGGTTCTTCATCAGAAAGATAAGAAGACAAAACAAATCCATTAACATCGCCCGAACGTATATAAGACCAATTCGTTCCATAGGAAATTCTCGTTACTTCATTACCAATATCAAGAGATGTAATCTTATCAGAATCAACATTAGGTAATAATCTCAATGTAACATCATCACCGTTTATCCAAAACTGTGAACCATCTTCAGTAAATTCTGTAATATCCGTATATTCAGTAATATCATCTTCTTCAGGAAGAACCATATTAAAAACCAGATTGTCATACGAATATGTATCATGAGATACCTTCATCGAATAAGAATTATTAAGATAAGATATCTCAACAAACTGATTTTCCTGCGCATTATCATTAGCATTTTCAACAGCATGTAAATCAGCAGCAGTAAAAGATTTTGCTGGCATCTGAAGAGCAACTAATCTGTCATTACCAACATTATAGATACAGAATCTTAAAATAACCGCGCCAGAGACTAAAGCAACCGTCAACAGGTATACTGCAATTCTGTATAGATTTTCTTTGTGTTTATTTATATTCATAGAATAATTCTATATAACAAATGACCGCAAATCAAACAAATTCACGGTCATTTGGAAATTATTAACTAAATTGTAAGAAACAGACGTTTTACTTTCTTAATTCATAATCAAATATTAAGAATTAAGCCTCTGTTGTCTCCTCAGCAGCCTCTTCAGCTGTCTCAGGTACATAGAACTCATCGTTCTCTGGATCGATTGGCTCAACTGCCTTGATAGAAACAAGAATCTTCTTAGAATCATTCTTGCCTTCCTTAATCTCAAGAACCTTTGCCTTTACTTCCATACCTTCCTTAAGTACATCAGCTGGAGTAGCAATACGTACGTTAGAAATAGCTGATACGTGGCACTGTGCATCTACACCTGGCTCAAGCTCAATAAATGCTGCCCAATCAATGATTCTAACAACCTTACCCATAACGATTGAACCAACTGGGATTCTCTCCTCGATGTTGTAGTATGGGTTGTCCTCATCCTTTCTCAATGAAAGAGTAATCTTAGGACGTGAAGCCTCGATATCAGAGATATCAATAACTGTAACTTCAATCTCATCGCCTTCCTTCATAACGTCAGAAGCCTTTGCATTTCTCTCCCAGCTAGCAAACTTGTTAGGGAGAAGAGCCTCAAAACCACCGATATCGATGAAAGCACCAAAGCTAGCAAAGTTCTTAACCTTACCCTTGATTGTATTGCCGATTTGAAGAACGCTCAATGTAGCAGCCTTCTTAGCCTTAAGCTCCTCTGAGAGAAGTGTACGAGCTGAACCTGAAACCTTAAGTCTGCGATCCTGCTCCTCGAAACGTGTAAGAAGAACTGTAAGCTCCTTACCAACGTATGAATCGATTGCATCCTCTGAAACTGGACGTAAATCAATCTGTGTCTTGTGGATGTATACTTCGATACCTGAATAGATACCAATCAAGCCATCCTTCTTCTTTGTTGAACGAACAATCTTAACAACTACTGGTGTCTTAGCATTGAAAGCTTCTTCTACAATAGCCTTATTCTTGCTCATCTCAAGTGCCTGCTTTGAAAGGATGATTTCTTTGCCATACTCTGTATTTCTAATGCTCTTAACCTGAACTTCGATTTCTCTCTTCTCTGCAATAGCAGCGTCTAAATCAAAATCTACATCGTTTGCAAATTCATCTCTTGGGATTCTGCCTTCTGACTTGTCACGTACATCTACATATACATAATCGCCATCTGCCGAAGTAATAGCTCCTTTCACAACAGCATTTCTTCTTAATTGTGGGATACTCTCAATAAAGCTCCCAAAATCGATTTCATTCTCGCTCATCTTGCGAACAACCTCCAAAAGAATAATTTCCGGTGTAGACGCACCTGCCGTTATGCCAATCCTTGCGTCAGAACTTAATTTCCCTGAGGATATAAGTTCGTCAAGCATATCAATGTTCTCGAGCAAATAAGTCTCACTTAACCTACTTGAACAGATATCAAAGAGTTTCTTTGTATTAGAACTGTGGCTCGAACCAATTACCAGCATTACATCTGATTTATCAGCAAGTTCCTCAGCCTCTCTTTGCCTATTACAAGTCGTATTACATATTGTATCAAAAAAAGTGACATTTGCAAATTTATTTTTTATAAATCTCACAATTTTATCGAAAGTTTCTTTCGAAAATGTCGTTTGAGATACAATTATACTGTTTGTGACTTGCACTTTTAGGTCATCAAGTTCATCAATCGAACTAATAACTTCAACTTTTGAATTCTTTACTTCCCCACAAATCCCAACTACTTCAGGATGTCCTTTTGTACCAACTACGATTACATTTTTTCCTGCCTCAGACTGCTCTCTCACAATCTTATGTATCTTGCTTACAAACGGACAGGTACAGTCAATTATCGTACAATTCTTCGTCTTAAGAATTTCTAGTTCAGAAGGAGTTACACCATGTGCTCTGATAATAACAACAGAATTTTCTTTGACTTCGCTGGCATTATTTGCGATAGTAAAGCCTTTTTTTACAAGACTATCGACTACAAGAGAATTATGTGTAAGCTCACCAAGCATGACAAGCTGATGGCCTTTATACTCATTAACCATCTTCTCTGCAGTCTCAACTGCATTTTTTACGCCAAAGCAAAAACCAGCATTCTGTGCTACTGTAATTGTTCTCATCAGATGTCTTCCTTATCTATATAAGACAATAATGTATTCAAAGTCTCATCGATTCCGATATCATCAGTAGATATTAAAACTGCATCATCAACCTTAACAAGTGGAGCATTTGCTCTTGAAGAATCCTGCTTGTCACGATATTCAATATCTCTTAAAACTTCTTCATAGTTCTGGCTGAAGTCACCTCTGCTGTTGAGTTCCGCAAGTCTTCTCTCTGCCCTCTTCTCAGCTGATGCAGTTAAGAAAAACTTATATTTAGCATTTGGTAAAACATTAGAACCGATATCTCTACCATCAAGAACAAAAGTCTGAGCCTTACTTATCTCACGCTGCATATCAACCATCTTTGTTCTAACCACAGTTAAAGAACTGATATCAGAAGCTGCAACTGATACTTCAGGTGTTCTGATCATCTCAGTACAATCCTCGCCGTCAAGAATCATATGCTGCTTTCCGTCAATGAATTTAATCTGAAGATCCATAGTGTTCATAAGTTCTGTAACCTTATCAACATCTTTACATGGAATACCCTTTTTAATTGCAGCCAATCCACATGTACGGTACATTGCACCAGTATCTAGGTACATAATATTCAAAGCCTTGGCTACACCTTTTGCAAGGGTACTCTTACCTGAACCTGAAGGTCCATCAATTGCTATCTGATAAATATTACTCATATTTTTATCTCCTTTCGAAAAAGAAAATTATTATGCTCTATATCATTCGTTACCATCATTTGTCTCATAAACACGATAAATTGACCACAATTCCTCGAGAGCCGCAAAATTATCTTTAATATGTTCCTTACGATGCATACCAAGAGTTACAAGAAATGCATTTATAAGAGATAGAGGTGCAGTAAGCGAGTCAACAAAAGAAGCCATTGAATATTTTGCTAGAAGCTTAATATCGGCATTTGCTGTCAGTTGAGTATTATCCTTATCGGTAATTACTATTACTTTCGCACCCTTTTTCTTGGCATATTCTATGGAATTAATTGTTCTCTGCGAATATCGTGGAAAAGAAATTCCTATCATTACATCTTCCGAAGAAATAGGTAGAATCTGTTCAAAAACTTCATTTGTGGAAGTTCCAGAAATATGCTTTACCTCATCGAAAAGCCTGCTCATATAGTAATACATAAAAGAAGATAACGGTGCTGATGATCTAAGTCCCATAAGATAAATCTTGCGAGCATTCAACACAGCATCTATTGCCTTCGCAAAAGACTCCTCGTCCAATGCATTCTTGGTCTCTTTTAAATTCTCAATATCTGTCTCTATAATATTATGAATTGCGTGAGCATCATCCTGATAACGTTCAGAGATATTAAGTCTTTGAACTGAAGTAAGTTTGGACTTCATCTCTTCTTCTAGAGTATTACGGAAAGAATGGAAACCTTCAAATCCTAGCTCAGATATAAATCTTAAAATCGTTGCCTCTGATACACCAGTATTTTGAGATAATTCCTGAAGCTTCATATAAGCCACATCGTCATAATGCTCCACAATATAGGAAGCAAGATTCTTCTGCTGCTTACTCATTGAATCAATCTTAAGATTTATCATTTCAAGAATATTACTCATTCTCATCACTCTCATTAGCATTATTGGATTCCATCAGACTGTCAATTGTCAGCTGACCATCAGAATTACCTGTTGCCTGTTCAAGACTAACTTCAAGATCTCTAATAGTCTGATAACTCATAAGTTCCATTGCTGGCAGATCCTTTACAGAACTAATTCCAAATTCAAGAAGGAACTGTTCAGTCGTTGCAAACAAAGTTGGTCGGCCAGGAGCATCAAGTGTTCCTGCTTCGCATATCCAGCCTCTGTCAAGAAGTCTGGAAATTATACTGTCAGATGATACACCTCTTACTGCCTCAACCTGAGCTCTGGTAACTGGCTGATTATATGCAATTACGGCTAATGTCTCATAAGAAGCCTGTGACAAAGGCGGACGCATTCTTGGACTAAACATTCTCTGAAGAACCTGCTTCATCGAAGGTTTGGTACACATAATATAAGAATCTTCTACTTTTCTAATTAGAAGGCCACCCCAAGGGTTATTCTCATATTGAGAAATTAGTTTATTCATGGCATCCACAATCACATCCTTATCAATTCCAAGAATTTCCTGAAATTTACTAAGTGGAACTGAATCACCAGAAACAAAAAGAATTGCTTCAAGTGCCGGAGTTAAATCGTGCATAGGTACTGAAAAATCATCTATCAGACGTTCTGTAGTCTTCTTTTCAGTCTCCTTAACCTCTTCCATAGTCTCCTGAATCATAAAATCAGGAAGCTGATTTGTATTTAAATTATTATCGTTTTCCATCTCACTCATGATTCATTCTCTCTTTTCTCACTGAGCAAAATCACATCAAATGGTTTCTTTTGCTCTGCTGTTATCTTATTACTTCTAAGAAGCTCGAGTACCGCCATAAAACCGACAATTTTGTCAATCTTCTCAACTTTTTTATCCTTCGGAAACAATTCGTGAAAGAAGATTTTTCCTCTGGAAGATATCTTTTTCCAGAAAGTCATCATTCTCTCTTTTACAGATATTTTATCTCTCTTAAGGATATGTGTAATCTTAGGTGACAAATCTGCAAATCTCTGAAGATTTCTCGTATTAACGCTGTTTAGTGCCTCTTCAAAAAGAGAAGGATCGAATTCCTGTGGAGCCTCTGGAATCTCAATACCAAGATCTTTGGCAGTTGAAGCAGTTCTGTACTTACAATTCATATAATCTTCATGCCCTTTTTTAAGTTCCTTGGCAAGAAGCTTACAACGCTTATATCTTAACAAGCTTATTACGAGTTCTTCTCTAGGATCATCTTCTCCACTATCAGTGTCACTTTTAAGACCAGGAAGCATCATTCTGGACTTGATATGAATCAAAGTTGCAGTCATCACAAGAAAGTCTGAAGCAATCTCCATATCAAGACTCTTCATTTTATCAATATATTCGATATATTGTCTTGTTATCTCATAAATCGGAATATCGTAAATATCGATATCATTTTTTTCAATCAAATGAAAAAGCAGATCCAATGGACCTTCAAAATGCCTGATTTTAAGTTCAGGTTGCTGAAGAACTGCCATCAAATCTACTCCTCTCAAAAGATAAAATTAGCAAATTAGTAATTAAAATAGAATCATTGTTAATCCATAACAAATATATTCAATGATTAAAGAAAAAGGTAACTGAATTAAAGCCATTAATCCACCTAAGATATTAATCCTAAGAGCATATTCAGCAATAATAATCACTAAAAATATTTTTGGAGCAAAACCTAAAAACTTTCTATAACCATCAGAATACTTAACACTAAGAGGTAGAAGTTCCTGCAAAATATTAAATCCATCTAATGGTGGTAATGGCAAAAGATTAAAAGCTAAAAGTGAAAGTGAAAAAGTAGTTACGTACTCCAAAACCAAGTAAACAGCTGTAACAGCGCCTACTCCTGAGCCCATTAATACACTTGCTCCTGCTACCCTTACCAGTATAACCTCAAGAATTGAAGCAATTAGAGCAACGATAAAATTAGCAGTAACGCCTGCAGCAGATACCATAATACAGCCAAGACGTCTGTTTTTAATCCTACTAATATTAGAAGGATTATAAACAACAGGCTTTCCCCATCCAAAGCCAACCAAAAGCAATAAAACAGCTCCCATAGGATCTACATGCGCAGCTGGATTAAGTGTAACTCTACCCATATTATATGGAGTATTATCACCTAACTTATAAGCAACAAAAGCATGTGCAAATTCATGGGCAGAGAAAGATATTGTCATTGCAAAAAGCAATAACAATATCATTAATAACATCTCAGGACCTGAAGCACCGCTTCTCAATAATTGAACAATCACTTAAATCAAACCTCAATTAAGCTTTAACAACTGACAATGTAATTGTCTCACCATTAACAGTCCATTCCTTGGCATTCTCTGTAGCCTCAGCCTTAACCTCAACAGCGAGAACCTCAGAAGCAATGTAATCCTTCTTCTTCTCGATAATTGAAGCAAGCTTCTCATTACCTGCATAACCAAGAATAATTCTGTCTGTTACCTCAAGACCAGTCTCCTTACGCTGTGTCTGAATCTTAGAGATAAGCTCACGAACATTACCATCTTCGATAAGTTCTTCAGTAAGAACTGTATTAATAGATACTGTAATGCCCTTATCTGTCTGAGTAGACAAGCCCTCAACCTGAACATTCTCAACAATAAAGTCATCCTTTGTCATCTCGAATGAATCACCATCTACTTCAATAGTAATTGATCCATTATTAAGAGCTTCCATTGTCTCCTTACCAGGAAGATTAGCAATTACTTCCTTTGCGCTATTGAGCTTAGAACCAAACTTACGTCCGCAAGTCTTAAGCTGTGGCTTAAACTTATAATCCATAAGCTTAGAAGCATCCTTGAGAACCTCAATTGAACGAACATTAAGCTCATCAAGAACGATTGACTTATACTCATCGTCAAGTTCCTTGTCAGCTACTACATAGATATCAGAGATAGGCTGTCTGTTCTTAATTGAAGCCTGATTACGACAAGCTCTACCAAGAACAACGATATTCTGAATCAAGTCCATCTCCTCTTCAATCTTAGCATCAATAAGACTCTCGTCTGCTACTGGATAATCACAGAAGTGTACTGACTCTGGTGCATTCTTATTTACTGAACGAACAAGATTCTGGTAAACAGATTCTGTAATGAAAGGAACAAATGGTGCACAAAGTCTTGTCAACTGCTCAAGAACAGTATACAAAGTCATATAAGCATCAATCTTATCCTTTGTCATATCACCAGCCCAGTATCTCTCACGTCCACGACGTACATACCAGTTAGAAAGCTCATCAGTAAATTCCTGAATAAGTCTAGCTGAAGCAGTGATATCGTAATTTTCCATCTTGTTATCAACAGTCTTGATAAGAGTATTGAGCTTAGACAATACCCATCTGTCCATAGCACCAAGATTCTTAACATCAAGTGTGTAATCATTTGGATTAAATTTATCGATACTAGCGTACATAATATAGAATGCATATGTATTCCAGTAAGTTCCGATAAACTTTCTCTGTCCTTCCTTTACTGCATCACCGTGGAATCTGTTAGGAAGCCATGGTGCAGAATTAACATAGAAATACCATCTGATAGCATCAGCACCATATGTCTTAAGTGCGTCAAATGGATCAACAGCATTACCCTTAGACTTACTCATCTTCTGTCCGTTCTCATCCTGAACGTGACCGAGAACGATTACGTTCTCATAGCAAGGCTTATTAAAGAGAAGTGTTGATTCTGCAAGAAGTGAATAGAACCATCCTCTTGTCTGGTCAACAGCCTCAGAAATAAACTGAGCCGGGAACTGCTGCTCAAAGAGATCCTTATTCTCGAATGGATAGTGATGCTGAGCAAATGGCATAGCACCAGAATCGAACCAGCAGTCAATAACCTCTGGTACTCTCTTCATTGTCTTTCCACACTTAGGACATGGGAAAGTTACAGCATCGATATATGGTCTGTGGAGTTCAACCTTTGCATTCTCAGGGTTACCTGACATCTCAGCAAGTTCTGCACGAGAACCAATTGAATGCTGATAACCACACTCACATTCCCAAATGTTAAGTGGTGTACCCCAGTAACGGTTACGGCTGATTGCCCAGTCCTGAAGATTCTCAAGCCAGTCACCAAAACGGCCCTTACCAATTGACTCAGGAATCCAGTTAATCTTATTGTTATTATCAATCATCTGCTGCTGAACAGCTGTCATCTTGATATACCAAGACTCTCTTGCATAATAGATAAGTGGTGTATCGCATCTCCAACAATGTGGATAGCTGTGCTCAAACTTAGGAGCATCAAAAAGAAGTCCAGCTTCCTCAAGAGCCTCAAGTACAGGCATATCTGCCTTCTTAACAAACATTCCATCCCATGGAGTACCGCCAATCATCTCACCCTTGCCATCAACGAGCTGAACAAATGGAAGATCATACTTACGACCTACCTGAGCATCGTCTTCACCAAATGCAGGAGCGATATGAACAACACCAGTACCATCTGTAAGAGTTACATATTCATCACATGTTACATAAAAAGCCTTCTTATGCTGCTTTTCAGCCAAAGGAGTTGCATATGGGAAAAGTGGAACGTATTCCTTATTCTCAAGATCCTTACCCTTATATGATTCGAGAACCTCAACATCATCACCAAGTACAGCTTGTACAAGAGCCTTAGCCATGTAATATACAAGACCATCCTTATTACTCTTAACCTTTACGTACTCATATTCTGGATGCATACAAAGAGCAACGTTACTTGGAAGTGTCCAAGGTGTTGTTGTCCATGCAAGAATATAAGCATCCTCATCAACACACTTAAAACGAACTACAGCTGAACGTTCTTTAACATCCTTATAGCCCTGAGCTACCTCCTGGCTTGAAAGAGGTGTACCACAACGAGGACAATAAGGAACAATCTTAAAGCCCTTGTACAATAAATCCTTATTCCAGATTTCCTTCAAAGCCCACCACTCAGACTCAATAAAATTATCATCATAAGTTACGTATGGGTTTTCCATATCAGCCCAGAAACCAACAGTATTTGAGAAATCTTCCCACATACCCTTATACTTCCAAACTGATTCCTTACACTTATCGATAAATGGCTCAAGACCATACTCCTCAATCTGCTCTTTACCATCAAGGCCAAGCAACTTCTCAACCTCAATCTCTACAGGAAGACCATGAGTATCCCATCCAGCCTTTCTAGGAACCATATATCCCTTCATTGTACGATATCTTGGAATCATATCCTTGATTACACGAGTAAGTACATGTCCGATATGTGGCTTACCATTTGCCGTTGGAGGTCCATCGTAGAATGTATATGTCTCACCCTGTCTTCTGAGTTCCATACTCTTCTTGAATATGTCATTCTCTTTCCAGAAAGCAAGAACTTCATTCTCTCTGTCAATAAAATTCATGTCAGTAGATACTTTTTTGTACATAATCTCACCTGCTTATATATAAATAATTGATTTAAAATCTCAAATCGCTATATGACGACTTAATATTATATAAATTATCATCAAGTAAAGTCAAGAACATCAATCTCTTGACTCAACAATAAATGCACTTTCCATATCTGATGTATGAAGAGCAACCAGTGCTGGGAACTTTTCAGCACACTTTGAAAATGGATCACTATAACTATCACTCTCTCTTCCCATATGATATCTAATCATTGCATATTCCTCTGACTTTAGTGGAATAAAACACTGAACCAGATAACATGACTTGTCACCATGTCCTAATGGAAGTTTGTCATCAACTCCCCACTCTTCGATTTCCTGCCATACTCCATCAATCTTACGATTACGCTTCTGTACAGAATAAAAGTTAGCTTTGCAAATATCATGAAGAAGTGCCGTAATAATAACAGTATCTTCAGGAATACTTATAAGACCTGAATCAACCTTGCCTTTAAGAAGTTTATATACATTCAATGAATGCTGCGCTAGTCCGCCCTTCTCAGACAAGTGGTATTTTGTGGAAGCAGGAGCAGTAAAAAAGTCTGTCTCTCCAAGCCACTTAACTAATCTCTCTATTCCTGCTCTTTTTGTAGACAACAGAAGTTCCTCAATCATTTTTCTATTGTTTTCAACTACATCGGGTGTCAGACTACTCATAATCTCTCCTTATCAAAAATTTTCCAAATCTCATTATCAGAGACATTTAATTCAAATACCATCGGCTCCTTTGAAGTAGGATGCTTAAATCCGAGATAAAAAGATTCAAGACAAACACTCGAAGCCCAAGAAGATGTAATACTCGTATTATATTTGTTATCTCCAATCAGAGGATGCCCTTCATCGCTGAACTGAACTCTAATCTGATGTGAACGCCCAGTAATAAGTAAAACCTCAACAAGAGAAATATCTCTTCCCTTATATTGGGTAACATCCAAAACTTTATATTCAAGATGACACTCTTTACTTTCCTTACCTGAAGTCTTACTCCCTCTCGAAAAGTTATTCTTAGAATCCTTCGTAAGATAAGAATCAAGCGTTCCAGAACTTAAGGGATTTCCAACTTTTCCATCAGCAATAAGACGATACCTTTTCTCAAACTCATGATTACGAATCTGCTCAGATATTCTTGAAGCACCTTTACTCGTTTTGGCAAAAACCATTACTCCAGCTACTGGCCTGTCAAGTCTGTGAACTAATCCCAAAAACACCTGACCAGGCTTATTGTATTTTTCTTTAAGATAACTCTTAAGAATTGTCAGCATATCAGGGCTATTACTTCCATCTGCCTGTGACAAAACTCCAGCTGGTTTATAAGCTATAATGATATGATTATCTTCATAAAATACGTAAATAAAGCCATATCGCCTAACAGAGATTCTATCGATAGCATTAGTAAAATCACAAAGCATTATCAGGAACCCACCTAGCAGTCTGTCCACATGGAAGAATAACATTACATGAGGCCATATCTTTTACTGGAAGACCTAACTCCTCAGCTTCAATTCTTCCTCCCAGTTTTGAAGCTACAGCAAGTGCCATTACATCTGCAGATGCCTTGGCAGTAATTGCAGAGGCATAGGAACTACAAATCATGAATAATGGATCATCAGAAAGAACTTCAGAACATTTTGACATGAGTTCATAAAGAGAATCTTCCAGTTTCCATAGTTCACCTGAAGGACCTCTTCCGTATGCTGGGGGATCCATAATTATTCCATCATACTTTCGCCCACGACGGATCTCACGCTCTATAAATCTATTGCAATCCTCTGCAATAAAACGAATATAATTATTCTCTATTCCACTTAATTTTACATTCTCTTTTGCTTTAAGAATCATACCCTTTGAAGCATCAACATGAACTACCTCGTCGGCGCCGTGTATGCTGGAAGCGATGGTAGCAGCACCAGTATAAGCAAAAAGATTCAAAATTTTGATATCTTTCCTTCCATCCTTCTTTGCCTGTTCAATAATTCTGCCACAAAAATCCCAGTTATCAGCCTGCTCAGGAAAAAGTCCAGTATGCTTAAATGAAGTTGGTTCAATACCAAAAACCATTTTCTTTCCAAGAGAATTGTAGGAAATAGTCCATCTCTGAGGCATTGCTTTTACTCTTGTCCAGGCACCGCCTCCAGAAGTACTTCTTTTATAAATTGCATGAACATTTTTATTCCAGCCCTCATTACTGAATTTTTCTGGAATTGGCCAAAAAGCCTGTGGATCAGGACGTCTTAAGTAGACATTACCCCATCTCTCATATTTCTCTCCATTACCTGCGGAGATAACTTCAAAGTCTTCCCATTTATCTGCAACGAACAAAACATTTCCTCCTAGTAGGTTAACTCACTTTTATACTTTCTGAACTAATCAGTTTATAGTCACTAAATTTCAAATCAATTCTATACTCACCAGGTTCAAAATCATTGTTACCAATATCAAATCTTGAAAAATCAGCAATCAGAACGACATCACTATTCATCTTAGCATCATATGAAGATACTAAAGAATCACCTTTATATAATTCCACTGTAAAATCGACAGTTATTGGAGAAATAAAGTAGAAAGCTACTCGCAATGTCTGTGGTTTTTCCATTACCATGTCATTCATTCCACCTAAATAATCAGTACATAAATCTGTCATAGGATTTGATCTGAAACTATCGAACCAACAGCTTCCCTGATATAAAGACAAAATAAAATCATAATCAAGGGCAACTGGCATTCCATTATTATCTAGTACTTCTATATTTTCATAACCCAATTTCAACAAATCATTTATTGGAGAAAAATCATCAAAAATGTAATCTCTCCCATCAATAAGGATTGTTAATTTAACAACAACACTGGTGATATCAGCAGAATTAATCGCATCACGATATACTTCTTCAGTAGCACTTGGATTCTTCTTTGCTATTGCGCCAAAATCAATATAGTTGAAAACAACTTTACATACCGCCTTTTTACGAGAACTATTTACAGAAATAGAATCAAGTTCAAACTTAACCTTATTTAAGGCTTCGTTAAATAAATCCTCTCTTTCTTCTGTAAATTCTGGTATCCAAACTTGATTTTTGCAATATTTTGAAGAAGCAAGATAAAAATCCGTATTCATCTCTTTTATAACATTATTGGCATATTCTGTAACATGACGCAAACTATAGTCATCCATAAAAGCTGAACAACCTGAAAATATAAGTATATTTGCTAATACCAAAACCAGCGTTAATAATTTTGTAACTAAGTTTTTACGCATAAATATCCCTTAATAAGTATTCAGAAATATAATAATGCAAAACTAACCCATTTTCAAATATCTGAAAAATACACAAAGTACAAAAAAACACCACAAAAGCGTAATTACTTTTGTGGTGTTATAAAGTCAATAAAATTAACTATTACTCAACTACTTCAATATCAGCATAGATAACCATGTTTGTCTTAGAAGCATCTGTTACGATTACTGTGTAAGCACCAGGAACGAATCCATCAGGATTTGTAAACTCGATATCATAATATGTACCGTTTGTGTACTCTGTTGGAGAAATAGTAGCAGAATAGATCATCTGGTACTCAGAACCTACGCTGTAATAGTACTCAAAGTAAAGTTCACCAGTTGTGCCCTGCTCAACTTCTACTGAGTAAGCCATTGTTACAGTATCAGTATTATAAGCTACATATCCATTGCTATCTAATGTCATAGTCTCATCATAATCCCACCAACCGCTTTCAAGCATGCTGTCATAGAAATCAGCATCATAGAAATAAGAAGCAGAATCCTCATCATAAATCTCTTCAACATCAGTCTCACCAGCAGAGATTGCATCCTCTGTATCCCAGTAGCACTCAAGAGCTGGACCAGCAATTGAATCCAAAGAAGCTGCAGCAGTAGCAGCTGCTGTTGTTGCAGCAGTTGTAGCCTCTGTCTCAACTACGCTGTTATAAACAACAGTACATGTATCTGAAGCAACAACCTTATCAGTATTTGCATCATAGATAGAAATCTCGTAAGTACCATCTGCCATATACCAGCCGTCATCACCAACAGGGCAACCTTCATTGCTGTTAGAATACTCACAGTACATATAGCCATAATCTCTTTCGACATCACTTGTATAAATCAAACCACCGTTATAATTAACTGTGAAGTAATAATCAATATATACATCGTAGTATTCGTCCTTCATTATCATATCGAGCTCGATGTAAGAAGTATCAATATAAGTCTTTGTATCCTCCTCATCAAGGCACCACCACTCAACTACATCAATCATGTCCTCGATAGGAGCTGAGAAAGTAACATCTACTTCCATTCCTTCGATAAACTTCTCAATAGCTGAGAAATTTGAGAGTAACCACTCGTCATCAACAAGCTCAAACTCCATTGTAACTGTCTTCTCTGTTGTCTCTTTTGCCTTCTTAATAGCGCTAACAAAAGTATCAACATCAGTAATATTATCCTCATCCTTAGCAATCTTATTTGCATCAGCATAAGTAAAAATAACATCAACTGAACCAGAAGCTGCCTTTGTTGAAGCGTCTACTGACTTCTCATCTACCTCATACTCAATTGAATCAAGGATAGCATTACAGATCTGAGCATCAGGAATATCCTCAGAAAGGAACTCAAAGAAAAACTCCATTGCCTCAACGTGATCTTTGTACTTCTTAGCATCTTCATTCAAAAGACCAGTATAATTCTTTGCCTTCTTTGAAGTCAAAGCATCTACTACTGAACCAGCTGCCTCGATAACCTGATCCTTAGCCTTGTCTCCACAAGCTGTAAGGCTCATAAGCATTGAAGCAGATAAAACAAGAGCTGTTGCTTTTTTTACAGAATTGTTCATCATTTTACCTCCAAAATAAATCCCATAAATAAAACTATTTATAAAACACTATTATATAATATATTAATCAACAAAAAAAACAATCGCATAGAGGCGATTGTTTCTTTGTTAATTTCACAAAATCTATTGATATTACTGTTCGATTTTTCTATGGTTTTCCCATAACTGCTCCAGATTATACTCCTGTCTCTCTTCAGGATGGAAAACATGAACAACAACATCCTTATAATCTACTAGTACCCAGTGGTTATTTCCACGACCTTCAACATGATCTGGCATAATACCAAACTCATTCTTAATCACATACTCAACTTCATCAGCCAATGCCTTTACCTGAGTAGTAGAATTACCAGTACAGATAATAAAATAATCAGCAAGTGTTGTCTTCTCGGCAACATCAATTACTTCAATATCGATACCTTTTTTTGAATCAAGAATCTCTGCAATTCTTGTAGCAAGATCTTTACTATCCATAAAGTATTCCTCTTTCGTTTATTTATAAATCAATTATACCACAAATACTTAAAGAAAATCTTTCATCATAGCATTTGTTAAAGGATGAATTCCCTGATGACGAGCAACAAACTTCTCATATATCTCTTCCGTTACCATCTTCATTGCCTCGTTAAGATTACTTAATGCGGCAGCCCTCATTTCAGTCAAATCACTATACGTCCTCGCTGGTTCAAGCTTATCAGATATGAACACTATCTTCTCTACATCTGTCATACCACCATGCCCAGTAGTATGATATAGAATTGCATTAAGTATCTCCTCATCCTTAATTCGATAACGATTCTCGGCAACATATGCACCTGCAGGAGAATGATAAAGCTTCTCATTATCAAATAAATCCCCACTTTTTATTACTGCATATTCCTGCTGAACCTCAATAGGAAGTTCTTTGGCACAGTCATGAAGTACTCCAGCTATAAGTGCCTTGTCAGTGTTGGCACCATGAAGTTTGGCAAGTTTTGCAGCATAGATAGCGACATTAAGAGTGTGAAGTAACCTTTTCGAAGATAAGACAAAAAACAGATCTATCGCATATTCATAAAAGGCAGTTACTGCACTCTCACTACAAAAATCAAGAATATGCTCATCTTTATATAGGGCATGTGTCTCGATAAATTTACGAACCTCAGAAGGAACTGAATCAAAATTGTTATTCTTTCTGATATCGGAAGAAGCAGCCTCTAACCCCTTTATCTTAAAAAATTCAATCTCGGTATCAAAACGCTCAGATACAGACTTTGATTTTTGGACAAAATCCTCATTATCACAATCACCAGGACGGTTCGCTACCATGAGCGTGGCTCTTTTAAGGATCTCACCCGGCTTGTACCATTTATCAAATGAATCAAGAATATCAGAACCACAAATCCAGAAAAACTCATTCTGTTCCTTAATATATCTGTTATAAATAGAACTCTTAGCCTGCTTACTTAAGCTTTCCTCAAGAATTCCATCATCAATAAGTGCATTAATCGTATTATAGGTATAACTGATTCCTGGAAGCTTATACTCAACATCAGATAATAACACTTTATCTCTGTAAGAAGGTTTAAGTCCGTTAATGGCAGTCTCAGTCATATAATAACGATAAGGCGCTGCACTAATTGAGTGACCACGCTTGAAGGCTGATCTGGCACTTGGAATTACAACAACCAAATCAATGCCAGCGTCAATAGCACCGACAATCATTGAGAGATGTCCATTGTGAATTGGGTCAAAAGCCCCGCCAAATAAACCGATTTTCATTAAATCAACCTAAAGTTCTGCCAATATCTGTTCTGAAATGCATATCCTGGAATGAGATTTTCTTTACACCCTCATAAGCACCATCGATTGCCTCATCAAGTGTATCACCCTCGTCATAAACACAGAGTACACGTCCACCGTTTGTAACCTTCTTGCCATCCTTAATAGCAGTACCAGCCTCAAATACAAGCTTGCCACAAGTGTCAATGCCTGTAATCTCATAACCCTTGTTATAGCTCTGTGGATATCCTCCTGAAGCCATAACTACAACACAAGAACACTTATTCTTCCACTTAATATCAATAGAATCAAGTGTTCCATCAATACAAGCATCAATAATATCCATAAAGTCTGTCTCAAGTAATGGGAGAATTGCCTGTGTCTCAGGATCACCAAATCTAGCATTATACTCAACAACCTTTGGGCCATCCTTTGTAAGCATGAGGCCAAAGTAAATTACACCCTTAAATGGTCTTTCTTCCTTCTGAAGAGCCTCAATAGTAGGAAGAATAATTGTATTTGTAATCTGAGCCTTAAGTTCCTCAGTCATATCAGCACCTGGAGTAACAGCACCCATACCACCAGTATTAAGACCTTCATCATGATCATATGCACGCTTATGATCTCTTGATGAGATCATAGGGATAGCTGTCTTACCATCTGCAAATGCAAGAATAGTAAGCTCTGGTCCAACCATACATTCCTCAATTACTACTGTATTACCAGCATTTCCAAAAGCCTTATCCTCCATCATTGAGATAACGGCATTCTTTGCTTCATCAAGTGTCTGTGCAATAATTACGCCCTTACCAAGTGCAAGACCATCGGCCTTGATAACAATTGGCATATCCTGAGTCTCAAGATACTTAAGAGCGTCATCTTTATTATCAAAAATCTCATACTTGGCTGTTGGAATATTATATTTCTTCATAAGCTTCTTTGAGAAAGCCTTTGAAGCTTCAATAATAGCAGCATTAGCACGTGGACCGAAAGCACGTACGCCCTTCTCCTCAAGTTTGTCTACCAAACCAAGTGCAAGTGGATCATCAGGAGCAACAAAAACCAAATCAAAGTTATTGTCTCTGGCATAATCTGACATCTCCTCGATATCTGTTGCCTTTATTGGTACGCATGTAGCAACATCAGCAATACCGCCATTTCCTGGTGCACAATAAAGTTCAGTAACCATACTACTCTTCTTTAATGTCCAACAAATCGCATGCTCTCTTCCGCCGGAACCAACAACTAAAACCTTCATAAAAAGTCCTCCATATTAAAAACATGTTTTAGATTTTACCATAAATATACTCTAATTAGATTATATATTTGTAATTTATATTCGTGAAAATACATCGCTTAACCCTTCGTGGAAAACAAGTGTACATATCCTGTCGAAGGCAGTTTCCTGCTTGTTTACTATCACTATATTAGTACCCATAAACTTCTTTACCAGCGTATTAGCTGGATACACAACACCTGAAGTTCCACCAATAATAAGTAAATCCGCCTTATTTAATGAATCTATAGCACCTTCCCAAGCATCTTCAGGAAGCCCTTCTTCATACAAAGTAACATCTGGTCTTACTATGCCTCTACAGCCTGATTCAGTACAGTGAGGAACCTGTTCCTTGGACTTAAAAATAAAATCTGAAGGATACACTTTACGACAGTGGTCACAATAATTACGAAGAGTTGAACCATGTACTTCATATACTTTTATACTTCCAGCCTTCTGATGAAGTCCGTCGATATTCTGAGTAATGACTGAATCAAGTTTTCCTTTCTTTTCAAGTTCAGCCAATTTGTAGTGAGTGATATTAGGATTTATTCCATCTACATTTAGTTTTTGTCTGTAGAACTCATAGAACACCTTTGTATTCTCATAAAGACAGCTGTGACTCAGTAAATATTCTGGCGAGTATCTCTCAAAATTAACATCGTGCTGATTATATAGACCGTCTTTACTTCTAAAATCAGGTATTCCACTATCTGTAGAGACTCCTGCGCCACCAAAAAAGACAATACTTTTACTTTCTTCAATGAGTTCTTTTAATTTGTTTATTCTCTCTTCAAAATTTTCCATAAGCCTTTTCCTCATCTTCGAAAAGAAAAACGCACCGGCTATAAACCGATGCGTCACATTTTAAATTCTCAAAATTAATGATGGAATAAACGGATTCCAGTGAATGCCATTGCCAAGCCCAAATCATCACAAGCCTTGATTACAAGGTCATCTCTTACAGATCCACCTGGCTGAGCGATATATCTAGCACCACTTCTATAACCACGCTCAATGTTATCTGAGAATGGGAAGAATGCATCAGAACCAAGAGCTACATCTGTAAGCTTATCAAGCCAAGCTCTCTTCTTCTCTGCTGTGAATACCTCTGGCTTTGTTGTAAAGATATTCTGCCACTTACCTTCAGCAAGAACATCCATATAGTCTTCACCAATATAAAGGTCAATTGAGTTATCTCTGTCAGCTCTCTTGATATCATCACGGAATGGGAGATTAAGAACCTCTGGAGACTGACGAAGCCACCAGTTATCTGCCTTTGAACCAGCAAGTCTTGTACAGTGGATTCTTGACTGCTGACCAGCACCGATACCAATTGCCTGACCATCCTTAACATAACATACTGAGTTAGACTGAGTATACTTAAGTGTGATAAGAGAAATAATTAAATCCATCTTAGCCTGCTCTGGGAAATTCTTATTAGCTGTTGGGATATTCTCAAAGAGCTTATCATCAATAACCAACTCATTTCTGCCCTGCTCGAAAGTAACACCAAATACTTCCTTATGCTCGATAGGATCTGGTACATAATTAGGATCAATCTTAATGATTGCGTAATTACCCTTCTTCTTTGTCTTCAAAATCTCAAGTGCCTCTGGCTCATAATCAGGAGCGATAACACCATCAGATACTTCTCTCTGAATCATCTTAGCTGTGCAAACATCACACTTATCTGAAAGTGAAATAAAATCACCAAAAGAAGACATTCTGTCAGCACCTCTTGCTCGAGCATATGCACTAGCAAGTGGAGTAAGTTCTCCAAGATCATCAACCCAGTAAATCTTCTTAAGTACATCTGTAAGAGGAATTCCTACTGCTGCACCAGCTGGTGATACATGCTTAAAAGAAGTTGCTGCTGGAAGACCAGTAGCTGCCTTAAGTTCCTTTACAAGCTGCCATCCATTGAAAGCATCAAGAAGGTTAATATATCCAGGCTTACCATTCAAAACCTCAATTGGAAGATCCTTTCCATCATTCATATAAACACGTGATGGTTTCTGATTAGGATTACAACCATACTTCAATAACATTTCGTTAGCCATTTTGTTCTCCTTTATTACTTAACGTTCTTATTAAGAATTCTGTCTTCGTACTTGCCAGTAGCAATATCGATATATCTAACAAATAAAGATACCTTATTCTCTTCATTTAATGATGTCCAGAGAAGATTTGTATACTCATCAATATCATCCAAAATCTGAACTTTCTCAGGCTCGCCTTCAAAAGAAGGAAGTGGGCTTCCATCACCCATATAAGTATGAATAAATCTACCGTCACCACTTAATGGGTTTGTGTATGTAAATGTATATCTCTGACATGAAGAATCATCTCCATCAGCTGACTTAAGAATAGACATTGCATAATTAAAACTGTTATTCTCAACGTGCATAATACCAGATATACGTGGAGTAAAGTTAGGAGCATCATCCTCGAACTCTCTTGTTCTCAAAGCCTGCTCGAAAGTCTGCTGCTTATCCATAAGCTCATAAATAGTATCTGTCTGATCACCATTTGTTACGATTGTCTTGTTACCAAGAACTCTTACTGGTGAATAGATAATAAGATGTGGATCTGAAAGCTTTGCTGGATCAAAAGCCTCTGTCTTAATACCGTCTTCAGTAGCTGTAAAAACTCTGTTACGTGAATTAACACTTCTGCCCATAATAAAGTAAGCTGTAACTGCCTTCTTACCGTCTGGTGATTTACCAATTACAATTCCACGTCCTGGATATGGATTTGTGCTTAAAAGCTCAGCAATGTCATACTTCTTCATAAATTTCCTCCTGAAATTAATTAATTACTTTTGCAATATTATTCTCTATAACTACCTTACCCTCAGCGATTTTTTTAATCGTTGCAGGAAGGATTACCTGCTCACATTCCTTCATTATACGCTTCTGAAGAACCTCTGGAGTGTCATCTGGAAGTACATCAACTGCCTTCTGCATAATGATTGGTCCTTCATCATAATTCTCATTTACAAAATGAACCGTAGCTCCTGATACCTTAACACCACGCTTAAGCACAGCTTCATGTGGTCTTATACCGTACATTCCTGCTCCACAGAAACTTGGAATAAGTGCAGGATGAATATTAATAATTCTGTTTGAAAACTCATGAACAAGCTTTGGTCCAAGAAGTGATAAATATCCAGCAAGCACAATTAATTCAGCGCCAGATTCTTTAACCTTTGCCACTACTTCCATATCCCATGCATCATTATTCTCGAAAGCTTTCTTAGAAAGAACAACAGAAGGAATATTATTCTCAGCTGCTCTAGTCAATGCATACGCATCCTGATTAGATGCTACAACGAGACTAATCTCAACATCTGACAGAAAACCACTTTTAATATTATCAATAATAGCCTGAAGATTAGTTCCACCGCCAGATACAAATACTGCTATTTTCATCTTAGTACCTCAAACAAAATCAAAATTACATATTAGCAATTTTTTCTTTTAATGACTTATCCTTCTTATCTACTGAATTTGCAAGATTTGCCTTATAAGAAGCAAACTTATCAGCAAGTGAATCATCAGATAATGCAAGAATCTGTACAGCAAGAATAGCTGCATTAGTTCCGCCATCTATTGCTACAGTAGCAACTGGAATACCAGTTGGCATCTGTACTGTTGCATAAAGAGCATCAACACCATTAAGAGCACCGCCCTTTACAGGAACACCAATTACTGGAAGTGTAGTATTTGCTGCGAGAACACCACCAAGATGGGCAGCAAGACCAGCAGCCGCAATAATCACTTTAAAACCATTAGATTTAGCATTCTTTGCAAGTTCAGTAGCTCTCTCTGGAGTTCTGTGTGCAGATGCAACATTTGCTTCAAATTCAATGCCAAATTCCTTAAGGAGCTTAAAACAACCTTCCATAATAGGAAAATCAGAATCAGATCCCATAACAATCATTACTTTGTTAGCCATACAAATACTTCCTTTCGATACTATTTAAATATTTTAAATTAAATCAGTATATTTATCATCAAATCTTCTTTGATATTTTTCACAATTATTCATCTTCATCTGACCAGTTTAATTTACCGAGTATTCTATAATAGTCAGAACTTCCCCAGGTAACCTCACAAGGACAGTAATCATTACCAGGCCTTGTAGATGTCTGTAAAAATGGGATAACATTTAATCTGTAGTCAACACAATACGTATTTGTCTCATCCATTATGAATTCACACTGAACTATAGCTGAATCTGGATCTGATAATGAGTAATTACCACCAAATACAAAGTTAGACAGACTATAAACAATATATTTTCCATTGTATCTTTCAATCGGCTGTAAACGGTGTGGATGATGTCCAATAACTATATCAGCACCATAATCAATAAGCTGGTGACCCAAATCAGTCTGTTCGTATCTAGGAGAATAATCTCTTTCTACTCCCCAATGCATAGAAACAATGATTATGTTACATTCCAACTCCTTAAGCTGATCAATTGCATTAAAAAGTGTATATGTTCCATATCCATTTGACACGGTATCATAACCGCACATACCAATTCTTATTCCTCTAACTTCATATACAGATACGTTATTCTCATAACACCAGAGAACACCAGCATCATCAAGAGTATCCTCTGTATCCTGAAGTCCAGCCTGCCAGTAATCCAAGGAATGATTATTGGATAAATTTACACTCTCAATTCCTGCATTAGTAAGCATATTTACATATTCAAATGGTGCTCCAAATACAAACTCCTTTGTCATATGAGAGGTCTCATCAGTCAATGTTCCCTCAAAATTAACAAGTGTCATATCATCATTTCGAAAATAATCAACTGCATTCTGAAAGCAGTAATCCATATCTCCGCCTACTACATGCATAAAGCCTTCACTGGCACCTCTCCATGCCAAAGCTTCAGCCAAAGTACAATCTCCCGCAAAGCTCACAAGAATATGCTCTGGTAAAGGAGTCGGTGTTGGTGTAGGAGATGGCGTAGGAACATCTGTAGGTGTTGGTGTAGGCGTCGGAGAAGGCTCTGTAAGCTCTACTATTTCTACAGATGGAGTAGTTGTTGTCTCAGAAGAACCATTAGTGTCTTTACTATTTGTATTAGTACAAGAAGATACTGACAACGTCATAACGATGCCATAAATCAAGCAATTAAATAATCTTTTAAAACGTTTCTCAACCAAAATCCGCACCTCAAAAGAAAAATTATAATTATTATACCAAAGTTTACTCGTTATCAATAATCTAAAATAAATAAAAGACACTCCAAATCATAATTTGAAGTGTCTTAATAAATAGGTAATGCAAAATATTATTAGTTATCTGGTTCGTATGGAATACCTAGAATTAAGCATCTGACAAACAAACCACTTCTGCTGATAAACTTATCTGGCCAGTGACCCTGAATCTTCTCTTCAGGTGTCAAAATCTCTGATACATATTTAAGGGCATTGGAACTTTCAGTAACATAACCACCAATTGACCAGTTGCACCAGCTGATATCATTCTCAGCCATAAAGTTAATCCATTCCATAGAAGCTTCAACATCAACTGTTCCATCGCCAGTATTAAGTGTAGTACCCCACTCTGTACAGAAAACTGGAAGTCCATTATCCAAAGCTGTCTGAACCTTATCTCTGTGCTCCTGACCATGAGATCTTGCATAGAAATGGAAAGTATACATCAGATTCTCACCTTCAACAGGGTCTAATGATGCGATATCTACATCCTGGCTCCAGGTTGAAGTTCCAATGATAATAATATTATCTGGATCATTGGCACGAATTGTTGATACCACTGTCTCAGCGTATGGCTTTATGTTGTTCTCCCATGTAACTGGTGTTCCAATTGCATCATAGCAATCACCATTAGGCTCATTACAGATCTCATAAAGAACATTTGGATATTCTCCAAATGTCTTAGACATCTCATCAAAAAACTCAACAGACTCTGCCATATGCTCAAGTGGATCACCGTCAAAAAGAATATGCCAGTCAATAATTACATAAACGCCCTGATCGATACAAAGCTGAACATAATCAAGCATCTGCTGACGATACTCTTCAGGATTCTGAATATAACCGTCTGAATTACCTACTGTATACATAGCAAGTCTGATTACACTGCAGCCCCAGTCTTCAGCAAGAGTCTGAACAGTATCTTTATTTACAAAATTAAACATACCATTCAAACCGTATGTACTCATTCCCTTAAGCTGAACTACCTCACCAGCCTCATTTACAATTTTGGTTCCTTCAACTCTCAATTGTCCATTCACATCTACTACTCTCTCAGTAACAACAGCAGTACTTTTAACCATATCTGCCTCTGTCTCTTCAACTGTTTCTTCTACAGTGGTTGCAGCAGTAGTCTCTTCAGTTACAGTAGTGACTTCAGTAGTTGTAGCAGCAGTAGTTGTAGCAGCTACTGCTGGCAACGTCTCTTCAGGAAGACTTCTAGAACATCCTGACAAAAGAACGCCAGTAACAGACAATACTGCAGCAAGTTTAACAAGCGACTTTTTCATAATAAAAACCTCCAAACATATCGACCGCCTCAATTGTCGAAAAATGTTAAATCCGTTGGAATATTTGTAAATAATTAACAAATAACTTATTTACAAAAGTTCCACAAAAGTGTAAAAATTATATAGATGTAACTATATTTTATTGAAAAAACATACTAATGCAAGTGACGTTTTTATCATTGGTTGTTTTTTTATAAAGTATTTGACTGAGTAATAAAAATGAGGTGGGTTTATGGCAAAAGTTGACAAGGTTTGCGAGAAAATTATGAAGCTTGGAGCAAAGCAGAAACTCGACGCAGTAATCAAGTTTTCTGAAGATTCTGAAGATGAAATCAGAGTTGCAGTTGCACAGGCTTTGGCACTTATTCCAACTTACGAGAGTGGAATGGCTTTGATTCCTCTTTTACGAGATTCTTCTCCGATAGTTAGATCAACAGCAGCTACTTCTGCAGCAACTATCAATGCTAAACATTGTGAGGAGTATGTTAAGAAGTTAGCATTTGCTGATTCTGACACAAATGTAAGAGAGATAGCAAAGCGAGCATTTGATGTTCTTAAAACTTCAGTAATGTGATTTGATTTTAAATGCCAGAAATAAAAAGTCCTAGTTTTTTCTAGGACTTTTTTATTTCTTATATCTAATCGTACAACATGAAAGGTTTGCACAATTTAAATGATTTAAGTCTGAAATTCTGTTAATCATGAATTTCGACCATTGAGCACAATTCTCACTTAACAGAGCATCAACAAGTATTCCCTCGTCAGCAACAAGTGAATAAAAATAATCTGTCGCCAAGATAATCGAATCTGTTTCTTTAAGGTAATAGATACCATTAGGCAAAGCACTTATTTTGCCATCGCTGATTAATTTAATCTTTATTCTTCCCTTAATGTGTGATTCAATTCTGTTCTCATCTATATGAAGAATAATGTATGCGTCATCAGAATTTGCCAGCTGATCGACTACTTCACATAAAGTATTAAATGGACTTTCCTTATATTCGCTTCTAAAGAGCATCTTCACCTTTTTCTTAAAATCATCAATATGACTACGCTCTACCTCAGAAATATCACTCTTTGAACTTCTGCCATCAATAAACGAAATATACATTCCATTACTTGTATAGAACATTACCTCATCATGGTATTCATCCAAAGAACCGTTATGTTTTACCAAATAAGTCTCTACCATAATCCTGCACCATCAGAAAATCATATGTCTAAGCTTAAGTAAAATACAGGTATAATTATCCTGCGAATTAAGTTTAAGCGATTTAATCTCAGATTTTATTCTTGAAGCTGATCTTCTTGCATCGCCAAGAGAAGCATACTCAGCCAGATTATCTACAGATAGTGCATCCAAAACACCGTCTGAAGCAATTAATATAACATCATCATCCTGAAGTCTAAGTGACTGTCTCGTATAACTGACATTCGGATTGTTATTACCAATAAAATCAATAAGCTGTCTGGCTTCAGGAACCAGATAAGCATCTTCAGTAGTTTTACCCGCTCCAGCAAGATTACTAATAAGTATCGCACCATAGTTTTGTTTGTGATTAAGAACAGTACTTTTACCATTACGAATAAGAATTAGGTCACTGTCCCCTACACTGTATAAATCGAGCATATTATTATTAATTCTGACTAAAACGAGAGTAGCACCTGCTTCACGATTATACTTTTTAAAAATACTGTTTGATACATCCTTGATTTTCTTAAGTATAGCTTCGCGGTTATCATAGTCTTCATGAGACATTTTTGAGAATTCACTTACAACAAATCTGGAAACAAAATCACCATGAGCCATTCCACCCATTCCATCCGTAACCAGCGCAATTAATCCGTGTTTATTATAATCTTCAAGAGGAGATACGTATAAGGAATCTTCCTGTCTTGCTCGCTGGCCTTTCTCATGAAAATATGCCGCATCAACATAGAAGTTATCATCAGGCTCATCTGATTTATTCATATATTCACATATAAAATTATAAATAAGCAACAATAACGAGCAGATTACGATTATCCCGAGCACAATGCAAAAGATTAGCACTATTGCTAACCATTGCGGAAAGTTCTCCAGATACTCCATAAATCTATTAATCATCAACTGTCTCCCTGAGTTTCCTCATTCGAAGTCTCATCACTGTTTACTAATATAAATTCATTAATAAGTCCACCTGTATAATAGGCAAACATGAATTGAACAAAAGAAATAACTATAGTAAAGATAGTAAAAAACGCTACTGCATATGCAATATACATAGTAGATAAGAACAATATATACGGAATTATTAAAAGAAGAACATATGCAACCAAAATCAAACCGAGGCTCTTACCTGGTCTCATAAAGAAAAATATGACAGCATTCTTATAAATCTTTTTTAACGGCAAATCCACAGATACAATCATCTGATAAACCATATTCTGTATAAAAGTAAATACTACAAATACTACGCAGAAGAATACTGATACCGCTAATCCAACATTTCCAAAATTATTCTTATAAAATGCAGCTGCATACAAAATAACGATTGTAAACAGATAGGATATAAGCATTGCAATAGAAGACTGCTTAATATTTTTTACTATTCCCTCTTTAATATCAGAGATTAAATAAACAATATTTTTACGATAAATATTGCGGTATAAGTGTTCAAATCCTGCCTGAAATGGTCCAATTGCAAACACACCAATTCCAACAAGGAAGGTTGTAATAAAGAACAGCATTATATAATATAGTTGATAAACCGCATCAGCACCAACATCATTCATAACAGCATTTCCTACTATTCCGAACTGACTCATATACTCAACAAAATTATCTGGAATAAAAACAGAACTAACTTGTGGTAAAAGAAGCAAAGAGAAAAGGAATGCTAATGCCATACCTGGCAAATTTAAAATTACATAAATTATATTGGCAGACATCAAATTCAAAAAATGTCCACCAAATGTTAAAAAGAATGTATATATTGGACCATGTGGCTCATCAACATAGTCCACGTTGATATTCTTATCCTTAAACAATTAAGTCTCCTCGCTTGTCTCTTAATTCTTCGACAATATTACACCAATCGTCAATCACATTAAGACTTCTCTCAGCCAAAGCATTCGCCTTATCTTTTTTTGCTGTCTTACCTTTAAATTTTACACCAAGAGATCCAAGAATACCAAGATTGGCATTCATAGGCTGAAACTTGGTTACATTTTTATCAGATATGTAGCAAGCCAAAGCCCCCATAACAGTCGTATTATCTGGAACAATTTTAGGAGTGAATCCATAAAAACGATTAGCAGCAAAATAAGAGGCCATAAAACCTGAACAGGTTGATGGAATATAACCCTCTACTCCCGTTATCTGACCAGCAAAGAAAATATTAGGATTACTTCTTAATGAATAATCTGAATTCAAGTGTTTTGGAGAATTAATATAAGTATTTCTGTGCATTACACCCATTCGATAATATTCTGCATTCTCAAGTCCTGGAATCATACCAAAAACTCTTTTCTGCTCAGGGAATTTTAGTCTGGTTTGAAATCCAACAAGATTAAACATTGAAGTAGCTCGATCATCCTGTCTTAACTGAAGACAGGCATAAGGTTCCTCTCCAGTTCTTGGATCAACTAATCCAACTGGCTTTAATGGGCCAAATCTCATAGTATCTTCACCACGTGAAGCCATAACTTCTATTGGCATACAGCCTTCAAATACAACTTCCTTGTCAAATCCCTTGACATCTGCACGTTCAGCACTGATAAGTTCCTTGTAAAAATTAAGGTACTCTTCTTTATTCATTGGGCAGTTTATATAGTCATCACTACCCTTACCATAACGTGAAGCCTTAAAAGCCTTCGTCATATCTATAGATTCATAGGTAACGATAGGTGCCGCAGCATCAAAGAAGTGTAAATCCTGATCACCTAACATTTTGAAGATATTGTCATATAATTCTCCATCAGTTAATGGACCAGTTGCAATAATTGTAATCGCGTCATCTGGGATATCGTTTACTTCTCCTTCAATTACTTCAATCAAAGGATTATTCTTAATAGCTTTGGTAATATACTGAGAGAACTCATTACGATCAACTGCAAGAGCTCCACCAGCTGGAATTTTTGAATTATCAGCCGCTTCCATTATTAGAGATCCAAGTCTTCTCATCTCTTCTTTGAGAAGTCCTGTTGCATTCTCTAATGATTCAGCCTTAAGAGAGTTACTGCATACAAGCTCACCAAAATCATCAGAATGATGAGCCTCACTTCTTTTAACAGGTTTCATCTCATATAAATGAACATTTATACCAAATAAAGCAAGCTGATACGCTGCCTCAGAACCAGCAAGTCCAGCTCCGATTACATTTACGTAATTTTGCATATGTTAATTCCTAACTATTAATCTTTTTTATCCTCAGACTCTTCAGTCTTCTTATGAGCCTTATTTGTCGCACAATCCTTATTTGCACACTTAGGATATGACTTACCTCTGTAACGTCTCCATACCATATAAGATCCACAAGTATCACACTTACGATCCTCAATTGGCAAATCCCATGAGATAAAGTCACAATTAGGATTAGTACCCTTCTTATCACAAGTATAGAAAGATTTTCCACGATACTTACGTGACTTATGAGATACAAGTCCTGAAGAACAGAGTGGACACTTACCCTTAGCTATAACCTCCATATTACGGGTATAACTACAAGTTGGGAAATTGGAGCAGGCAATAAATTTACCATATCGTCCAGTTTTTACAAGGAGCTCACCCTTACCACATTCAGGACATACTTCTCCAAGTTTTTCTTCTTCCATCTTAACACGTGAGACCTTTTTCTCTGCCTCTTCAACCTGCTTATGAAAGGCTGGGTAGAATTCGCCAAGAACCTTTATCCAGTCATTAGTTCCTTCTTCAACCTTATCAAGGTTACTTTCCATATCAGCTGTAAACTTAACATCTACAATCTCATTAAAATTACTGTCGAGAAGTTCTGTAACAAGAACTCCAAGTTCAGTGATAATTATTGATTTTCCACTCTTATCAACATACTTTCGCTCAAGAATAGTAGAAATAGTTGGGGCATATGTTGAAGGTCGACCAATACCATTCTCCTCAAGTGCCTTAATAAGAGTTGCTTCTGTATAGTGTGGAGGCGGAGTTGTAAACTTCTGCTCACCCAATGTCTCAAGATTTATAAGAGTCTGTCCATCTTTTATCTCTGGAAGCTTAACCTTATCATCATCACTTGAAGTATTCTCCTCATTTACATCACCATAAAGAACAAGGAATCCAGGGAAAACAACTGTCTCACCAGCTACTTTAAACACATGATTAGAGCATGAAGCTTCTACAGCTACAGTGTCAATCTTTGCTGATGCCATCTGAGTAGCCATAAATCTGTCCCAGATAAGCTTGTACAATTTATACTGATCAACTGACAAAGAGTTCTTTATTTTATCAGGAATCATATCAAAATGAGTTGGTCTTATAGCCTCATGTGCATCCTGTGAAGAATTACGATTCTTATAGGTACGTACAAATGGAGCGATATATTCTTTACCATACTTATCATTAATATACTCTCTTGAAGCTGCAACGGCCTCATCGGATATTCTTACAGAGTCTGTTCTTATATATGATACAAGCGCTGTAGGGCCATCACTTCCAAGTTCAATTCCTTCATAGAGCTGCTGAGCAACAGACATAGTCTTCTTTGAAGTAAAACCAAGACGTCTTGAAGCTTCCTGCTGCAAAGTAGATGTTGTAAATGGTGGGAAAGGATTTCTCTCCTTCTTGCCCTTCTTTACTGAGTCAACAGTAAATGGATTACCCTTTACATCATTAATCACTGCATTAGCTTCATCTGCATTTGCTATTTTACGTTTCTCAGCCTTACCGTCAGGAGTTTTATCTCCGAAATATTTAATAACAAAATTAACATCAGAATCTGAAGTCTTAACCTTGCTAATAATATTCCAATATTCTTCTGGAACAAAGGCATTAATCTCGTTATCTCTTAACATAACAAGCTTGGTTGCAACAGACTGAACTCGTCCTGCTGATAATCCCTTACGAATCTTACTCCAGAGAAGCGGACTTAATTCATAACCTACCAAGCGGTCAAGAATTCTTCTTGCCTGCTGAGCATTAACAAGGTCCATATCTATTGTTCTAGGACTGCTGATTGCTTCCTGAACTGCTTTTTTTGTAATCTCATTAAAAGTAATTCTACAATTTGTTGAAGAATCTACATTTAATGCCTTTGAAATATGCCACGCAATTGCCTCTCCTTCACGATCAGGGTCGGTTGCGATATAGACAAATTCACTATTCTTACTTGCTTCCTTAAGTTCCTTAATAACTTTTTCCTTACCACGCATATTAATATATATTGGTTTAAAGTTATTATTTACATCTACACCAAGAGAAGAAGCAGGCAAATCACGAATATGACCAACAGAAGCCATAATCTTATATTCATTACCTAAATATCTACCAATTGTCTTTGCCTTTGCAGGAGACTCTACTATTACTAATTTCTTGCCCATTTGTATTTCCTATTCTTCGAAACGGTTATTTTTATACAAATATAGTTTATAAAACAACTTTACAACTTTGTCAAAGCATAATTCTATTAATTGCTAATTTCCGAAAATCTGGTACAAATGCAAAAAAAGCTCTAATAAAACGTCAGATAACCCTCCTAAATTATGATGTATCATTAATGTATCGGTTACAGTGACACAGGAGGATAAGTGTCACGCAAGCAAAAAGTTATTCGTCTTTACTCTGGATTTGCAGACGGAGTAATAGGTATCAAATCTGAGATTGAGATATCACATACTTCAGGTCTCCCTAATCTCGATATTATAGGTCTTTGTGATTCTTCAATAAGAGAATCTCGAGGCAGAATTAAAGCTGCCTTAATTGCCTCTGGCTATGAGATGCCAAGAGGTCAGATAACAGTAAACATAACACCTGCTTATATGCATAAATCTGGATCCGCATTTGATCTAGCAATAGCTATTGGTCTTCTTATGGTATCAAATCAGATATCATGTAAAGACGGACTGGAAATATACGCAGAAGGAGAACTGGCTTTAGATGGTAAAGTCAAAGGCACTCCTGGAAGTGCCATAAGACTTAGTTCTATTTGCGATAATAATCAGAACTTATTAGTCCTGTTCCCTTCAGATGAGATAGATTCAGCCAAATGTAATACAATTAACGGTCACGCAGTTACCTGTCTTAAAGAAGCCATATACATTTTAAACAGTTCATTAGAATCCAACAGTTACACCATTAATGATACAAATTCAGAAAACATCTATGAATCCAGTGGAATAGATTTATCACTTCTTAAAGGACAAGAAAAAACGCAAAGAGCTCTTCTTATTGCTGCATCAGGATGGCACAACCTTTTATTAATTGGTAGTCCTGGTGCGGGCAAAACTCTTGCTGGTAGAATTTTACTCTCCCTTCTTCCTCCACTTACAAAAGAAGAAATCAGAGAAGTGTATTCAATAATAAATCTTTGTGAATCTCCACAGACTCCTTTAACAGCTACCCGTCCATTTAGATATATTCATCAGTCAATTACACCTAATCGATTAATATGTAGTGGTTCTAATCTTAAGCCTGGAGAGATAATTCTTGCTAACAGAGGCATATTATTTGCAGATGAGCTTTGTGAATTTAATACCAAGATTTTGGATTTACTTAGAGAGCCTATGGAAAACAGAACTCTGTCTATGTCTAAAGATGGTAAAACACATGTATTCTCAAGTAATTTCATTTTTATAGGTGCTACTAACCCATGTAAATGTGGAATGTATATGGAACCTGGAAAAAAATGCTCCTGTTCTCCTTCACTTAGGCATCGTTACCTAAATAAACTATCTGGTCCATTTCTGGACAGAATAGATATTTTCTCTGAATTACACATGATAGACGAGAATGCTCTTAAAGAAAGTATCTCTTCTGATAACCTCTCATTAAGCAATGAATATAGAGAAAAAGTCAAAGATGTCTGGAATATATGTAGAGAAAGACATAAGGGACATAAAGAGTTCTTCAACAGTACAGTTAAGGAAGAAAACTTAGCAGAACTATTTAGAGCAGATAAAGAAACTATAGAGTGTGCAGCTAATCTTGCAAGAATTAACGGCTACTCTGCCAGAGGCATAAATAAACTATTACGAGTAGGCCGAACTATAGCTGACCTTAATGGTGATACAGATCTGGATAAATCTCATCTCATGGAAGCACAGATATTCAAAAACCGAATGATTAAAAGCACTTTAAACTAATGGAGGTAATATGAACCAGAATTACTATGATTATGTATATGTTGCTATATGTAATTTAAAGTTATTTAGCGGAAAACAGCTAAATCTTCTTAAAGATCTGGGGTTAGTCTTAAACCACAGAGAATTTATTGAATGTATTATGAATGACTACGATTTTAATTACGTTCTTAGCAAAACAACTATCCCTAATATTAAAAGAACCATTGATTCAATTAATAGTATTAGAGAAAATATCAGAAGAATACTCGATTATGCTGACATAATCTGTGAGGACACATCAGAAAAAGAAATATTCCTAATCTCTACTGAATCTGACGAATATCCTTTTCACTGGAAGTTAATCAGTGGTATGCCTAATGTATTTTTTTGCATAGGTAAAAAATCAATACTAAAAAAATGCAATACAAATGGTGCTGTTGCTATTGTTGGATCAAGATATCCAAGCCAGTATTCAAAAGATGTAACAAGAGAATTCACTGCAGAAATAACTAATAAGGATGTAGTCGTTGTATCTGGAATGGCACTTGGAATCGATGGGATAGCTCACGCTACCACACTGCAAAACAATAAATCCACCATAGCAGTAGTTCCAGGTGGATGTGACGTTGTTTATCCGCATCAAAATTATGATTTATATCAAAGAATAATTGAAGATGGACTAGTTATATCAGAACTTATTCCTGGTACACAGATAATAAAACAATACTTCCCTAGTCGTAACAGGCTAATTGCAGGGCTTTCTGACTGCTGTATGATTATGGAAGCAGGCGCCTCTAGTGGAACACTTCATACAGCATCATTTGCAGCAAATCAGGGTAAAAACGTTTATGTATTACCTAATACTATTTATAGTACCAATAGTCTGGGAGGATTAGCTTTAATCAGAGACGGGGCAAAGATTCTGCTTAATACTAATGAAGTTATTGATGACATCGCAAAAAATGTATACGAGAGACTATCTTTATATCCAGAATTACTAGATGATTTTGTAGAAGCAGAAGAACAAAAAAATGAGGAATACTATTCTCCAGTAACACACAATTTAAGAGAATATAATAGTAAGAAAATCCCCGAGATAAAAAGTAAGCTTAATATCTCTCCTGAACTGGTTACTAACGAAGAATTCAAAATCATTATAAAGGACATCCTCACTGGTAAAAGTAAATGCATGGATGAACTAATCAGGCTTCTTCCCATTAACCTTGGGAAACTGTCAATAATACTTACTGAGATGGAAATCTCTGGTGAAATTTATTCTGATGGCGAGAATTATTGCTCTTTATAATACATATTATTGATTTTAATTCTCTTAAGACTTAAAATAGTTAGGTTAATTTTGAATTAAGAGGTATTAATATGAAACTTGGTATAGTTGGTCTTCCTAATGTAGGTAAGAGTACTCTTTTTAACGCAATTACAAAGGCAGGTGCTGAATCTGCTAATTACCCATTCTGTACTATTGAACCTAATGTTGGTGTAGTATCTGTACCTGACTCACGTCTCGATGAACTCGCTAAGATGTATAACCCACAAAAGTATACACCTGCTATTGTTGAATTCGTTGATATTGCAGGTCTTGTAAAGGGCGCTAGTAAAGGTGAAGGTCTCGGAAATAAATTTCTTTCAAATATCAGAGAGGTTGATGCCATCGTTCATGTTGTAAGATGTTTTGATGATACAAATATCATCCATGTAGATGGTGGTGCTGATCCTGAAAGAGATATCAATGTTATCGAATTAGAACTCATTCTTTCTGATATGGAAGTAATGGAAAAGAGAATTGAGAAGACTTCTAAGATGATGAAGGGTGGCGACAAGTCATACGCTCCAGCCTTAGCACTTTATGAGAAAATTTACAAATGTCTTGAAGAAGAAAAGCCAGCAAGATCTCTGGATTTTGATGAAGAAGAATTAGCTCTTACTAAAGATTTACAACTTATTACACTTAAGCCTATTCTTTATTGTGCAAATATAGCTGAATCTGATATTAAGAATCCTGATATTTCTTATGTTAATACTGTTAAGAAAATTGCTGCTGAGCAGGATGCTGAAGTAGTAGTAATATCTGCTAAGATTGAAGAAGAATTATCACAGCTTGATCCAGAAGATAAGGAAATGTTCCTTGAAGATTTGGGAATTGACAGTGCTGGTCTTGATAAGATGATTCAGGCTTCATATAAGCTTCTCGGACTTATCTCTTATCTTACTGCTGGTCCTCAGGAAGTTCGTGCATGGACTATTAAGAATGGTACAAAGGCTCCTCAGGCAGCTGGTAAAATCCACTCTGATTTTGAGAGAGGATTTATCAGAGCTGAAGTTGTAGCTTTTACTGACCTTATGGCTTCTGGTACTTATACAGCTGCTAAAGAAAAAGGTCTTGTTAGATCTGAGGGTAAGGAATATGTTATGAAAGACGGAGATGTAGTTCTCTTCAGATTTAACGTATAATACCTGTTCCCTGTTATTATTAAAGTTTATAAACTCCGATTTTTATAAGGTCGGAGTTTTTTATTTATACTTTTCGAGCAAAATAAAAGCCTCAACTGTTATTCACAATTGAGGCTTAAAACACTATCTAGGTTAATAATTACTCTTTCTCAAGACCCTTATAGCAAATAGCAGCCAAAGCAGCACCAATCATTGGAGCTACAATAAATACCCAAAGGCACTTGATTGGATCAGCATTTCCTGCGATTGCAGCAACTACTGCTGGACCAATTGATCTAGCTGGGTTTACAGATGTTCCTGTAAGACCAATACCAAGGATATGAACGAGAACGAGTGTCAAACCGATAACAAGACCAGCAAATGACCCATGATTAGCCTTCTTTGATGTAACACCAAGAATAGCAAGAACAAAAATAAATGTAAGTACTACCTCAACAATTAATCCTGCAACAGCACTTCCATTAACTCCGCCCAAACCATTTGAACCGAATCCCCCTGTCTTGTCTGTGACATTTCCCAGCGTGACATGCTCCCACCACTTAGCATTTCATGCTTGAAGTGGGGGCTTCTTACTC
>JAKSRE010000027.1 GCA_024403775.1 Clostridia bacterium
CAGAACCATTTTGTACACTGTCTTTTATACTGTCCGATTTATAGGGACCAGTTTAAATTTTGAGACAGCCCGTTAAATTTCTAATCAATCAAAGTTTCTACCAACAATTAACGCCAGCCAAAGTGGATGCTTGTTACCTCTCCATTTGTTATAACTACAGGCTCAAGAATTGCGCTTCCTCTAAGCCATCCATTTGAGAAATAAATTGCATAATCATTTGTCAGCATATACTCCATGAAAGCTGAATTGGTAACAGCATTGTCACCATAGTTATAAACATAATCGCTCTCCTGGAAGTTATCAAAATCCACCTCGTCAGTCGCATAGAACATAAGAAGTGGGAAGTTATCTGTTACTTCAACGTCTGGTGAGATGTCAACCCAGGTAAACTGTGAATTCATAGGTACTACATAGTCACTGTCAGTCATAAATACATACTGACCTTCTACCTTACTAAACCAGCCATATGCATTATTAAGTTCAGGAATACCTGCAATATATCCTTCAGGATCATTCTTATAAATCTCGTATTCCTCTTCAGAGATAACATAAGGAGTACCAATCTCTACAAGGGCCTTGCTTCCATCCTCTTTAATAAGAACAACATTACCAAAGTAAAGACCATCAGGAACACCGTCAAGAATCTCTACTGTTGCATAATCCTCATCACTATAGATATATATTTCGGTAAAACAAGGAATACTCATGAAAGTCTGGTAATCAAGGCACGCAGTTGGTATATAAGATGGATCTGTTACCAGTTCTACAGCACCATTTCTAACCTTGTAAAGCATTGTGCCTTCACCGTCACTTACTGCCATAAACCAGAAGCAGTCGGCATCATCGTCATAATTATTAAAGTATACATAGCGTAAGTTATCGCCATAATCTTCAGCATGAAGCTCGTCTGCCAAGTCTCTAAACAAGTTATAGCACTTCTCAAGGTCAGCAGTGTAATCTACGCCTCTGTCATCATATATGGAATTTGAAGCCTCTGTCTCAGTAACTTCTGTCGTCTCTTCAGTCTCCTCAGTTGCTTCAGTCTCAACTAATTCTTCAGTCTCAGAAGCGGTAGTGTCCTTTGGCTCTCTTTCTGGCTTAGTCTCTCTTGTTGTCTCTTCTGTGTCTTCAGTCTCTTCGATAACATCCTCGTCATCTTTTCTGTCCTTCTTCTTTGAACTTGAAGAAGGGGCTTCAGCGCAGGCACTAAGAATGAAACTTAAAGCTACTATAGCTGCTGCAATTTTTGTAAATTTCTTCATTTTTCCTCCGTTTCTCTTACTGGAAGAACCACCGTAATCTTAAAGCGTTCCTCCTCAAGACTTGCATTTATGCTGCCGCCTGCTTCCTCGACCATCTTCTTGGCAATAAGAAGGCCAAGTCCTGTGGACTCCTTTCCCTCCTGTACCGTATAGAACTTGTCGAAAAGCTTGGATAAAGATACATTCGTTAATCGATCGGATTCATTCACGAAATCAAACTGAATAGTACCATCATCCCTTATATAATAATCCACTTCAAAGATATTTTTACCATATTTTAATGCATTACTTATAATATTTTCGAAGATTCTAAGAACAGATTTACGTGACATATCTACAAATACTGAATTCTCGTCTATATTCTGAGCCCTCTCACTAATACTTGGCTCAATTTGTCTCTCTTTAAACGCAGCATAAAAATCAAGCATACACTCCTGAAGTGTGGCAATAACTTTAGTTGTATTACTTACGTCATCAAATTTAGATTTATAACTGCTTCTGTCTTTTTCCTTATCCTGATCCTTGTCTATAAGAACAAAGCTGAAAAGTTCTTCCGTCAAATCATTAAGTGCATTAATTCTGTTACGGATTCGTCCCATATAATTTGAGATGGCCTGTGGATCTTTTTCATCTTCGAGCATATCAAGATATGCATTTATGGCGGTAAGCGGAGTTCTTAAGTCGTGTGAGATATTTACAATTGAATGTCTTAGTTCATGGCTTCCACCCTGATAATTAATCTTCTTGGTACGAAGTTCCTTAAGTTCATCGTTTAAAACTTTGACCAGTTCAACTATCCCCTTATCGTAGGTATCAACAGTAATAAGCTGGTTAGTGTCAGAGTCTAATATCTCTTTAAGCTGCCTGCTTATTCTTTTAAGTTCTCTTTTCAGGAGAATTTCTCGCACAATAAAGTCTGCTAATAAAATTATTAGCAAGCCTGCTGCGATATAAAAAAACATTATATTATGTGAATTCATACGTCAATTTTATGAGGACGGATAGGTTAAGTCAATTCTTTTCGAGAGAAAAGATAGTAGCCGCCACCGAGTGCTGCTGCAATATATACAAGATTAACCACAACATAAACAGCATTATCATCATAAGAATAGTCATAAATAAAAGCATTCTTAGTCTGCTGATTATAGCAGGACACAGGAAGTGTCAGTGGATTTACTATATTGGTTGCCCTCAGTATTTTATAATTTCTTGATTTAACGAATTCCTTATTCTCTACATATTCAATTCTATCGCCGCGTTCAATTTCTATATATTTCGAGCTCTGATAAGAATCATACATTGATTCTCCAACCATCAATGCTCCAAGCATAACAATAGTTCCAATAACCAAAATCACATTGCGCTTATTAAAAATAAAGCTCAGGAAAGTGGTGATTGCAGCAATTGTAGTAATCACAAGAAGTTCTGGGAAAATGAAGGCTTTAACATCCTTAAATAATAGAATATCTAGGCCATTTATAAGAAAAACTACTTTGACTGTTATAATTCCAGCAAGGATATAAAGAAAATCCACAATAAAAACTGTTATGAACCCTGAGAAATAAATTTCTGCGCGTTTTATACCTTTTATCACATAGTTATTGATTGTTCTCTCTGTATTCTCCTGCGCCAAGAAAAACACATTAAATATCGCAATAAGAAGAAACGGCAAAGTAATAGCAGATAACAAATCCTCAAGATACTCAAAGTCAAGAAGGGTTGGCAAATCAACACTTGCATCTACTACCTTTTCTGGATATCCATGCTGATAGAAAATTACTCTTTCTAACCCTCTCCAGGTCTGAAGAACATAGTTTTGTGCATAATCCTCTTTGACTGAGAATAAATACTCCAGCGATGACGTAGTGAAAAAAACAAAAATGGCTATAAAGCAAAACAGAAACACATAGAAGCTTTTACTTTTGAAAAGACGCTTAAAGTTTGTTTTGATCATATTCATTTTAATTAAGCTCCTTTCTGTTAAAAATATATGCGCCAGCGGCAGTAATAATAGCAACCTCAGCGAATGTAGCTACTGAATTAAGAAGTAATCGATTCTCAAATTTGTCAGTCAACTCTTCTGACACCAGCATAAAACTAAATGGCATAAGATTTTCCATCGGATTTAGTAAACTTATAATGTTAAATGTGATACTAACTTCTCCAAATGAGAAGTCCATTCTGGTTCTAAATTCATCTTCAAATTTGCCATGAGTAGCTTCCATAAGATTGTCTTCACTAAGAATGATTCCCTCTATTCTATTAAGGTCAGCATCATAGGAATTTATCCAGTATGTTTGTTCCCAATACATATCTTCCTCAATTATTTCTTCATCCCCCATATTCTGATCTTCGATTTCTTCATTCTCTTCTGTTTTGTCCATGGAAACCTCATCTGGATCAATATAAAGACCAAATGCTACAATACTTGTTCCCAAGAGAAGCGGAATTATGAATGCAACAAGTGTGACAATTGTTGATACACCAGTATTCTGAATACATAACACAATCGTTGTGACAAAGACAGTAATAAAGACAAGAAGTGATACTACTGATAATACAGTTCCTGCAGTAATCATCGCTGTAAAATCTGGAGTTTTAAAATATAGAGCTAATATTAAAACCAGAATCAGATTAAAAAGAGTATACATAAGCATAATGCTTAAGTTTACGACTAATTCAGCAAAATATACTGAGATTCTGGATTTGCCTCCGATTATGTCTCTTCTTATACTTCCTGACTGATGTCTGCTGATACCAAACAAAACTAACACCAGAAGAATGATATAAGTAAGTGTGTTAAAAGTTCGAACCATTGGAGAAAATAAGTATGAGCTTTCCATAGTGATAACTTCTGCTAACTCATCTATTCCTTCCACATCTAATTCCATAATCAGACTATTAGAAATTTTAAAATTAGTCTCATCACAAAAATCCATGATGAAAATTCGGCCAAGGGCTTTTGCCTCATCATCAGACATTGATGCTCTTTTATTTACATATTCGATATAGTGTTCGTTAGTTCCTGCAAAGCGTGACCACTTCAGTGCATTTATATTACTTTGATAAAAGAACCAAACTGACAGAACAACTCCAACAAACCCTATATAGAAAATTACGGATTTAAAAAGTCTTTTGTATTCCGCTTTTAAAATATTATTCATTATTCTTCACCCCAGGTTCTTTTATGCCTTAATAAGATTCATAAAATATGCTTCAAGGCTCTCATTTGTATCACTGATATGAGTGATTCTGGCATCACTATTTTTTGCCTTAACAACCAGGTCAGTAAGATCATATTCACCGAATATAGTGACTACTTTGTTCTCGCCTATCTTGTAATTTAAATCCATCTCATCAAGTATTTTGATTAGTGCATCTACATTTGTAGTAGTAACGTTGGAAGCCTTGGTATATTTACTATTTAATTCGTCTTTTGTAATCTGCTCAATGATTCTTCCATCATCAATAAAAGCGATATGAGTTACAAGCTTGGACAATTCTTCAAGAATGTGACTTGAAATAAGAATAGTAATCATCTTCTCCTTATTTAACTTAAGAAGTATCTCTCTTATCTCAATGATTCCCTGTGGATCAAGGCCATTGATTGGCTCATCAAGTACAAGAAAATCCGGATTACCTACAAGAGATATTGCAATTCCAAGTCTTTGTCTCATACCAAGAGAGTACTTTCCTACTTTCTTTTTACTGTCTGGATCAAGACCAACAAAGTTAAGAAGTTCACGCCACTCGTTAGTTGCGGTATTTCCCGTACTTATATACTGCAAAAGCATATTATCTTTTGCTGTGAGATTTTTATAAAGTCCTACGTTCTCTATAATCGCGCCAACTCTTTTACGCTGTGTGTTAATGTTTTTATCTGTATATGGGACACCCCACAATTCATATGCTCCATTTGTAGGATTTTGAAGTCCTGTGATTACTCTCATAAGTGTAGTTTTACCTGCACCATTCTTACCTACGAGGCCGTAGATTGCACCCTTCTCAATCTCTAAGTTCACTGACTTTAAAATCTGATGTTTACCATAGTTCTTTTCAAGATTTGTGATTTTGAGAACTGTATTATCGCTCATTTTTTATTCTCCTAACTGCGATTTAGTTTTGCTTTTCGCTTATTTACGATTTTAATTTAAATGTTCAAGGTTTCTTTTTGGTAAAGAAAAAGGTTAAAATATGGTAAATATATTTGTTTTTACTGAAGGGATATACTTTTATGAGAATAATAAGTTGGAATGTTAACGGTATCAGAGCTATTGCAGGCAAAGGTTTTACTGACAAGATTAAGGAGATGAATCCTGATATTTTATGCATACAGGAGACCAAGGCACAGGTAGAGCAGCTTGGCCCTGAGATTACTGATATTCCTGGCTACAAAAGTTTTTTCTATTCTGCTGAGCGCAAGGGCTATTCAGGAACTGCCGTTTATACAAAGGAAGAACCTTTAAACGTAAGTTTTGGTCTTGGCACTGAAGAATTCGACCACGAAGGCCGAGTTATAAGACTAGATTTTAAGGACTTCGTTCTCTTTAATATCTATTTCCCTAATGGCGGCAGAGGCGACGATTTTGTTGACTTTAAGCTTCGCTTCTATGACTGCTTTCTCGCACTTGTTGATTCAATTAAGGCTTCTGGCAAGGAAGTTATTCTCTGCGGTGATGTAAATACCGCGCATAAGGAGATTGACCTTGCTAACCCTAAAGCAAACTCAAAGGTATCTGGCTTTCTTCCAAGAGAGAGAGTTTATATGGATAAATTTAACGAGCATGATCTTATCGACAGTTTTAGAATGTTTTATCCAGACAAAACTGAAGCCTACACCTGGTGGTCTTATAAAACCAAGGCTCGTGAACGTAACGTAGGGTGGAGAATTGACTATTTCTTCGTAACTTCAGGCCTTAAAGATAAGCTTAAAGAATCTAATATGCTGTCAGATGTTGAGGGTTCAGACCACTGCCCTATCTTTATTGATATTGATTTTAATTAAACACTAAATTCTATTTCTGAGGTAGCGCTTATGATAGCTCTCATTAAAGCTCATTTTCTTGTAGTTCTTGCTGTTATTTTTGTTATAAACGTAATTTCTTTTCTGGCCTATGGTCTTGATAAGATGAAGGCCAAAAGAGGCTGGTGGAGAATTCCTGAGAAGGTGCTTCTGGGCCTAGCCTTCTTTATGGGTGGAATCGGGGCTTTTCTTGGTATGAAAGTATTTCATCATAAGACAAAGCACTGGTATTTTAAAGTATTTGTACCACTTTTTGCTGTTCTTCAGATTATAGGATTTATTCTCCTCACATATAAATGCATTGTTACCTAATGGTCTCAGCGTAAAAATTTACAAATTGTTATTTTTATAAATATTCTCTATACCAAGACAGGATACTATAATCATATTAGATTGTTATGTTCGAGAGTTAGGTAGTAGAGGTGCTCGTTAATGAATTTAGGTAAAGGAATCAATCTCGGTGGTATCTTCTCGCAGTTCGACGATAAGAAACCCCTTTATGATAAATATCTTGATGAATCCGTCATCAAGGGCTTTAAAGATTCCGGTTTTGACCATATCAGAGTTCCTGTAGATTTTAAATTCTTAGAGAACAGTTCAGGCGTTGTTAATGAGGCCTGTTATATTCTTCTTGAGCAGACTTTATCCTGGTGTAAAAAATACGGACTTAATGTAGTCTTATTTCTCCACCGCGTATCTTCTTTCTCATTTGTTAAGCCAGAACAGGATAATATGGTAATTACAAGACCAGAGCCTGACACTAATGTTAATGAGAGTCCTATTACAATCGCATCAACCAAGAGCAGTAAAGAACCACCTTTTATAACAAATACGCTTAAGCGCAAGAACTATCTTCATATCCTTAAGACACTGGTTCAGCGCTATGCAGACTGTGATTTTGTTGCCTATGAACTCATTAAAGGTTCTTTTGATAATATGTATTCTGATTTGTGGAATGAGTTAATTGATGAATCTGTTCGTCTCATCCGCTCAATTGCTCCAGACAGAACAATCATTTACGGTGGCTGCAGCTGGACTGATCCTAATACAATCTCATTTTTGAGCAAGCCAAAAGATGAGAATATTATCTTTGCTTTCAGATATTTTGAACCTTATCTTTTTACACATCAGCAGTGCAATTTTATCAATGGAATTAGCCAGACAGATGTGGTATCCTATCACAGCACAATGGATTTTTACAAGTCACGCTCTGGCAAGCTTGGAAAGTTTGGAGCAATTGTCAACCGCTCTTCCTCTTCGAAAATGGGTTATGAATTCCATGAAGATAACCTGAAGCATGTTGTTGATTATGTTTCAAGATTTAACATCAAGTTATACTGTTGTGAATTTGGTGTGATTAACAAGGCCGCCAAAGGCGATATTGATGAATGGTTTAGTGATGTAGTTAAACTTTTCGAGAAGAATGACATTGCCTGCTGCTTCTGGAACTATGCCGATGTTAACTTCAATCTTGATAATCCAATGCGCTACTTTAATGGCGGGAAGAAAGGATTCTTTAAGCGCCTGTTTGGGAAAAGAGTGTAATAGATGAAACGTCGTAATGGTTTACTTAAACCGCTTCTTATTGTTTTACTTAGCATAGCAGTTGTTGTAGCTGCTGGCATTTTGGTTTACAGGGTTTTCTTCAATCGTGTTTATAAGAAATTAAGCCTTCAGGCAGGCTCCACTATAACTGTGGAAGATATGATGCGCACTGATTTTAATGGTAATCTCTATCAGGGCGAACTTTTATCAATCACACCTGAACTTGATACTCATACTCTTGGCGAATACAAAGCCAAAATCAAGTCTGGCCCATTCACCTATACTTCAGTGATTACAATTTACGATACTACCGCACCACAGGGAGTAGCTCACGAAGGATATGTTTACGAGGGATATACACTTCTTCCTTCTGATTTTATTACTACCATCACTGATGATACTTCGGTTATCGTATCTTATAAGGACGTTCCTAATTTTAGTTCTCAGGGCATTCAGGATGTTGGACTTGTCTTAACTGATGCTGCAGGTAATAAAACTGAACTTATATCCAAGGTTCGCACATGTCCAGTTAAGGCTACAATTGATCTTGCTGCAGGAACAGCCCTTGATTTATCTTCCATCTATTCAGGAAGTGATATCCGCTATGCTACTGATGAAGAGATTAATTCATTTAATTCTGCTTTTGATGTGAATTATCTTTCCTCTATTGCAGTCGCGTCACATGAAGTTTCAGATTCAATATATGACGGCTCTATTGCTTCACACATCGGCTATTTTAAGAACTATCTGACTATTGATGGCATTACATTTCTTAATTTTATTCATGTATATGATACTTCTGCACCACAGATTGTTGCTGGAGAAGATCTCTCGTTATTTATTGGTGATAACCCAGCTCCTGCTGACTTTATCACTTCATATTCTGATGCTACAGACACTGTTCTTACTTTTGATGGAGAACTCGATACTACTTCTTCTACACCAGACGGAAGCAAACGTACAATCACTGTTATAGCAACCGATGAATATGGTAATAACACATCTATATCCTGCAGATATACCGTAGAAGAAGATATAGAACCACCTTTAATTCTTGGTGTAAGTAATCTTACAACCGTAATAGGTGAACCTTTTGCTTTCCGCCGTGGAATCACAGTTACTGATAATCACGACACTGATCTTGAGGTAGTAGTAAATTCTGATGAAGTAGATCTTAATGCACTTGGAACATACACACTTTACTATACTGCCACAGACTCAGCTGGAAACGTAGCAACAAGAAGCTGTGACTTAACAGTTGTTGAATCAATGCCAAAGGAAGTTACCGAAGAAGAAGTACTTGAACTTGCTAATATTGTTTTGGACAGAATTCTTACAGATGATATGACAGAAGAAGAAAAGGTTGAGGCAATTTACTGGTATGTTTATAACGAAGTTCACTATAGTGATGGCTTTGATCCAAGTAGCTGGCTCAATTCAGCCTATAGGGGCTTAACTGTCGGTATGGGTGACTGCTTTGTATCAGCCTCTACCGCTCAGGCACTTTTCACTGCCGCAGGCATCCCTAATATGATGATTGCCAAGATTTATAATGGTTATTCTCATCACTTCTGGAACCTCATTGATATTGGTGAAGGCTGGCATCACTTCGATGCTACAAGACGATTAAGTGATCCTAATACTCACATCATTTACTTTACAGATGAAGAGATTCAGGCATATTCAAACCGCCACTATGGTTCACATCATTATGATGAATCTTTGTATCCAGAGATTGCGTAAATGCACCAAATTTATCACATAGTATTATCTATACTCCTTCTATAAGTCGTCAAACTTATAGGAGGAGTATTTATGTACGAGATAATTTATAGAACATTAAATGATATTTGCACCATTAGAGAATCGATTAGTGACTATTCAGTTGTAATAGAAACAGATGCCAAAATCCTGGACCACACTATACAGGAGTATGCTGACATACTTCTTAGTATGAAGTGTCTGGATTTTTACTTTTATGGAGAAGACAAGGAAAGGTGGCATCAGATTTTCGACGAGGTGGATAGTAATGAATATTCTGGTCACGCACTCACATCAAATATCAGCGACTGCCACTTTTTAAAATGCTGTAAGGAGAGAGTTTATCTTTTTGCACTACCACTTGAATTAAGAGTCTCAAACACCAAATCTGTTCCGACCACAATGGACTTTTATTCTTTTATTAATTCCAGTGACATTAGTAATTATCTAAGAGAGATTGGCTATGAATTCACGTCGCTGGAAGCAGCGTGGCTTGTCTACCAGAACAATAATGCCTCTCTGGATCAAAAGATAACTGCATGGGAATACATAATCTCCAATATGCCTGACTGCGAGGTGCCAGACAGACCAAACTGCATATATAGAAATAGCCTCCATGAGACACTTCGCAAGTATATCGCTTTACTCATAAAAAACCGCGACATGTTTCTCGCCGATACTGGGGATGCGTTTTATAGATGTCGTTACTTGTGGAAAAGTGGTTGGGATAACGATGATGTATTTCATACACAACTAGCCTCTGCCTTAAGTGACAAAGAAGTCTACTATGAAGACATGGTTAAATTCACTATTAGTAAACATATCCCAAAGCAAACACTTCCTCAAAAAGCTTACTACAATAATCACGGTCTGATGACCGACATTGATATTAGACCCGAGTCAGATGAGGAAGAGGAATTAAATAGCTATTTTTTGGACGGACTATGGTTTTCATTTCCAGTCCCATTCAAAAAAGGTGATATTGTCACAACATCAGCTTTATCAGGTAATGACTTGTTTGTAATCGACGACTGCGTAGCCTGGGAAAGCTTTTTTACAGACAAATTTAAGGAAAATGGTGATAATACTGACATGTGCGCCTATGGATATTTTCAGGAAGACAACGGCACTATTTATCACGAATGCATGCATTCTTACATGGATCTCGAGTACTACAGAGGGCCATTAAATGCGGACAAGCGTTTTCTCAAAGCTCTTAGTAATTTCCTAAAGGGCAAAATCGCCCTTGACCTTCTGCTCAATTCCTATACCAAAATCATTCTGGATAACCTAGATAATAACCTGGTCAACAACTATTTTAGCGAGGAAGGCCTTGCTTTGGCAGGACTTGATAATAACTGTATTTTCTTCTTCGGCTCGAAAAGCATAACTACCCTGTCCCCAGACTTCATCGATGAACTTGAAATTGCCATGCTAAATAGATGCCACATCCTCGTTGGCGACTGTAGTGGCGTTGACCTAGAAGTTCAGAGATATCTTGCCGATAGTGAATATAAAAATGTCACTGTTTACTATTCCTTTGATGAGCAGCACCCAAAGCCACGTAACAACGTGGGAAGCTGGCAGCAAATGAAATGCAATAATAAGTCTTCCTCCGATTTATCACCTTTTGGCTTCAGAAGACTTAAAGATATTCAGATGATAACCACCTGCTCTAAGGCCATCTGTCTCTGGGATGGCAAAAGCAAAGGCACCCAGACAAATATCGAGGAATTAAGACGTCACGGTGTCCAGCTAAAGATTTATTAAGATGTGTTTCACTTGAAATGGCATTTTTATTCAACTGTTAGGTGTATAAATCTTACGTTTTTTGTGAGTCTCATTTAACACCTCGTGATTAGTTAGTCTGTAATTATGTATACCTTTGATTATACAAATCTACTTTTTTCACTTGCTGTCTACTTTTACATTACCACTACATTCTAAGTGAGATTCACTTAAAACAGGCATTTCATTCACTGAAGAGTGAATGGATTGGGCATTCTAAGTGAGATTCACTTAAAACAAGCATTTCATTCACTGACGAGTGAATAGATTGGGCATTCTAAGTGAGATTCACTTAAAACAGGCGTTTCATTCACTGACGAGTGAATAGATTGGGCATTCTAAGTGAGATTCACTTAAAACAGGCATTTCATTCACTGAAGAGTGAATAAATTGGACATTCTAAGTGAGATTCACTTAAAACAAGCGTTTCATTCACTGACGAGTGAATGAAACCGCTATTTCAAGTGAATGCACATGCAGTAACACAATAGTTTCCCTTCTCATATACACAGAAGCACAATGCTTTGTCCACCACCCCAAATCAATAAATCAATCCATCAAACTTTGTAGTATAATTTATAAGATGGTGTCATCTTCTGGCACCCCAAAGAAATTAACAATTACAAAGAAGAGATATATAAATGCGTAAACTTGGAATTATCGGCGGAGTTGGTCCAATGGCGACTGCTCTGTTTATGGAATATATTATTGAGATGACGGATGCTAAAACTGATAGCGAACATATCGACATGCTCATTCATAATTGTCCACAGATTCCAGACAGAACGCAGTTTATCCTTGGTAAAAGTACTGATGACCCAAGCATCAAGATGATTGATATCGGTAAAATGCTTGAACAAAATGGCTGCGAATTAATTGCAGTGCCTTGCATTACAGCTAATTTCTTTTATGACAAAGTACAGGCTTCATTAACCAAGCCACTTTTGGATGGTGTGGCTGAGACTTCTGCCGCAATAAATTCTTATAACGAACAACTCAAAACTTCGGTAAGTAGCAAAGCTGTAAGTGTGGCCGTAGCATCATGCGCTCAACCTTCATCCACCCCTGCCACCAACCCAATCACCAAGGTTGGAATTATGGCAACTGACGGCACCATCTCGTCTGGACTTTTCCAGAAAGCATTGAATAAATATAATATTGATTCTGTTGTACCAAGTCCTGAATCACAGAAACTTGTAATGAGCTTAATCTATGATGATGTCAAAGGCGGACGTCCAATAGACGATAAGGTACTTAAAAAGATCAAGACTGTCTCAGATGAGCTTTGGAAAAATGGCGCAAGTTTAATTATCCTTGGCTGCACAGAATTATCCGTTATCGGAAGAGCCTTTAATCTTAAGGAAGGTTATGTCGATGCATTGAGAGCCCTGGCACAGACCGCAGTAGTAAGTTGTGGTGATTTAAAATCCGAATTTAAAAACATAGTCATGCCTGTTACCAGTCCCTGTTAACAGTTAAGTCAACAAACCCTATCAACGTAAACTATCAATAAACCAACTGTTGATAACCTTATAACCAAATAATCCAAGCGAAAGCGAGCACATAAATCATGATTACTAACGTTCTTGATTACTTATATAATACAGCTTTAGTAAAGCCAGATAAGAAAGCCTTTATTATGGGCGAAGATGAATATACCTTTAAAGAATTCAAAAATAGCGTTCAAAGAATTGGCGCCTCACTTGCAGACAAGGGATATTCGAAGGAACCAGTAATCATTTATATGGATAAGCATCCGAGAGAATTAATCGCATTCTTCGGAACTGTAGCAGCTGGATGTTTTTATGTTCCAATCGATTCAGAGATGCCAAGTGCCAGAATCGATCTGATACTTGAGAGTTCCGAATCCCGCGTAATAATCTCAGATAAAGAGAATTTACAGAAAGCTCAGGAACTTACAAACTTCAAGGGCGAAGTTCTTTTGTTTGATGACTTGGATGCTAATGAATTGACAGCAAATGATCTTGATAATCTTAATACGATTAAGCGTAACAGCATCGATACTGATCCGATTTATATCGTGTTCACATCTGGAACTACGGGGGTGCCAAAGGGCATCACCGCATGTCATAGATCTGTGATTGATTATGCTGAAAGCTTTAGCGAGGAACTTGGACTTGGCGAAGAGTCCATTTTCGCGAATCAGGCTCCACTCTACTTTGATGCCTATATTAAGGATGTCTACCCTACTATTATGTTCGGAGCTACTACCTATATGGTGCCAAAGCAGCTTTTTATGTTCCCTGTAAAGCTCGTCGAATTCCTGAATGACCATAAGGTAAATACGCTCTGCTGGGCGGTGTCAGCGCTCACAATTATCTCTGCCTTTAAGACATTCAATACAATTAAGCCGGAATATGTGAAGAAAATCGCTTTCGTGGGCGAGGTCTTCCCTACAAAGCAGTTCAAAATCTGGCAGGCAGCTCTTCCCGAGTGCGAATTCACAAACCTCTACGGACCTACCGAGACAACAGGCGTCTGCTGCTACTATCATGTAGATAAAATCATCGAGGATGGCGATATAATTCCTATTGGCCGCCCATTTAAAAACACAGGCATCATCCTTCTCAAGGACGACAATACCGAAGCTTCTCTTAATGAGGAAGGCGAGATCTGCGTTCGCGGCACCTGCGTAACTTTGGGCTATTTTAATAACCCTTCCAAAACCAGCGAAAATTTTATCTCAAACCCTCTCAATAAAAACTACAATGAGATAATTTACAGGACTGGAGATCTTGCACGTAAGGGGGAGGATGGTAATCTCATTTTTGTATCACGTAAGGACTTCCAGATTAAGCACATGGGCCAGAGAATCGAATTAGGTGAGATCGAAGCCAATGTTGACCTCGTTGACGGCATCGATTCCTGCTGCTGTGTATATAATCAGGAGAAAGACAAAATTGTCCTTTTCTATGTGGGTTCAATTGAAGTAAAAGAGCTCTCAGCACTGTTAAGAACCAAGCTTCAGCCATATATGCTTCCAAATTCTTATAAAAAGCTCGATTCCATGCCACTTACACCTAACGGCAAAAAGGACCGAAACAGGCTCAAAACAATGTGGTGATTTGTGTAAACTTCCCTTTCACTATATGAATTTATTGTGCTATTCTATATTTGCTTAATTTATATATATAAGAGGCACTTTATGGACGCTATTAAAGATACACTTCTAAATATGCTTTCAGATCTTCACCCAGATGTAGATTTTGAGAGTGAGACTAACCTTATCGATAATAAGATTCTTGATTCTTTTGATATCGTATCTCTCATCGCTGACATTAACGATGAGCTTGATGTAGCTATCACTGCTGATAAGATTGTTCCTGAGAATTTTAATTCTCTTGAAGCACTTACCAAGTTGGTTTTTGAACTTTCTGATGAGGACTAATAGAAAGTAAATGCTTTTTACCTCATATTCATTTATTGGCTTTCTGGCAATAGTAATTCTTTTATACTGGCTCATTCCGCGTAAAGCGAGATGGGTATTTTTGCTTGCTGCCAGTATTTGCTTTTACTATCAGAGTGGAAAAACCAATCTTCTTTATATCCTGGCAACAGTTGTAACTACTTATATTTTTACTAACCTGATTGACCGTAATAACACCAAAGAAAAAGAATATATTAAGGCCAACAAGGAATCCTTAAGTAAAGAAGAACGTAAGGCCTATAAGGAGAAGCAGAAATCCAAAAGACAAAAGCTTCTCGTCGCATCTATTCTTATTAATATTGGAATGCTTGCGGTTGTTAAGTATACGAATTTTACGATTAATAACATTAACTCTGTAATGAGATTTTTTGGAAGCGGAGCACATCTGTCATTTATTGATATCGTAGTTCCTATGGGTATCTCCTACTATATTTTCCAGACCGTTGGATATAGTATCGATGTTTACAGAGGCAAAAGCAGCGCAACAAAGAATATCTTTAAGTTTGCCCTTTTTGCTTCATTCTTCCCACAGCTCGTTCAGGGACCTATCAGCCGTTATGATGATCTTGCTCCACAACTTTATGAGAGCCGTAAATTCGACTGGAAAGTAACTTCTTTTGGACTTCAGAGAATTCTCTGGGGATTTTTTAAGAAGCTTGTTGTAGCAGACCGTCTCTTAACAGCAGTTCAGACAATTATTTCAAAGAATGACGTTTATAGTGGTATTTATGTTCTTATTGGCATGCTTTTCTATGCTATTGAGCTTTACTGTGACTTTACTGGCGGTATTGATATCACTATTGGTACAGCAGAGGCACTTGGAATTAACCTTAAGGAGAACTTTATAAGACCTTATTTCTCCAAGACACTTAAGGAATTCTGGAATCGCTGGCACATCACAATGGGTACCTGGTTTACAGATTATATTTTCTACCCACTTTCGGTAAGTAAATTTATGCTTAACCTCAGCAGAAGCTCAAGACAGAAGCTTGGCGACAAGATAGGTAAAAGAGTGCCTGTCTATACCGCAACGATTATCGTATGGTTTACTACAGGTATCTGGCATGGATCTTCATGGAACTTTATTGTATGGGGTCTTGGCAACTGCGTAGTTCTTCTTATCTCGCAGGAATTGGAACCTTTTTATAAGTGGTTCCACTCTAAGACCAAAGTTCAAGGCACCAGAATCTGGGATGCATTCAGAGTTTGCCGTACATTATTAATCGTTAGCACATTGAGACTTCTCGACTGCTACAGAAACGTACCTCTTACATTTAGGATGTTCGCATCTATCTTTAAAAACAGTGGCGAGATTACAGCCAAGAACTGGGGTGCACTCGGCCTTACTAACTTCGATTATGGCGTAATTATTGTTGCAGTAATTATTATTTTTGTAGTGAGCCTCATCCAGCGCTCTGGCTCTGTAAGAGAGAAAATCTATAAGCTTCCTTACTGGGGCAAGTTCTGCATATGGTTCGGTCTGTTCCTTATCGTCCTGATATTTGGCCAGTATGGAATCGGCTTTAGCGCATCACAGTTCATTTATAATCAGTTCTAATCTCTTTTCGAAAGGCGGAATTAAAAGGAATGAAAGCTAAAACAATAAAGACCATATTACGTCTTACTGCCTCAATAATTGTGGTAGCTTTTGTATTGTCTTTTCTGACTCTTCTTCTTAAGCCTAAGTTCATGACAGGCATTACCGAAGGCGCCATGATTGCTGAATTCTACAAAGAAGAGATGTGCCATGATGTTGTCTTTGTTGGTGACTGCGAATTATATGAGAATATCTCACCTATAACTCTCTGGGAAAACTACGGAATCTCCTCTTATATCAGAGGAAGTGCGCAGCAGCTTATCTGGCAGTCCTATTATCTGATGGAAGATACACTCCGATATGAGACTCCTCAGGTTTTTGTATTTAACGTATTGTCCATGAAGTATGCGGAGCCACAGAAAGAGACCTATAACAGAATGACAATTGATGGCATGCGCTGGTCAATGTCCAAGGTCAACTCTATCAAAGCTTCAATGACAGAAGATGAGCACTTTATTGATTATGTATTCCCTATTTTGAGATTTCACTCCCGCTGGAGCGAGTTGACAAATGAGGATCTTGAATACCTCTTTACCAAGGACAAGGTAGCCCATAACGGCTATTATATGAGAGTTGATACACTTCCAGTTACTTCAATTCCTGAAGCCAGACCTCTGGCCGACTATGCATTAAGCACAAACTGCTGGGATTATCTTAACAAGATGCTTTCCCTCTGCCGCAAGAACAATATTGAGCTTGTCCTCGTTAAGGCACCTAGCCTCTTCCCTATCTGGTATGATGAGTGGGAACAGCAAATAGAAGCTTATGCTTCAAAAAATAACTTAAAGTATTATAATCTTCTAGAGGATTCTGACATAATTGGCATCAATTGGAGCACCGACACCTATGACGGAGGCCTTCACTTAAACCTCTCAGGTGCAACCAAGAATTCAATCTATCTTGGAAAACTTCTTCAGGAAGAGTGCGGTGTTAGCGACCACAGAGGCGATCCTTATTATGAGAGCATCTGGTCCTCGAAAATCGATTTCTACTATGCTTCAATCGAAGAACAAAAGATTAAATACGGTATTACCGACTCAAAAGATGACGAATAATAATTAATTTGAATATAAGAGGTATAAAATGATTAACTTAAAGAAAACAACAATCGCTCTTCTCATGGCATTAAGCTTAATGATGGCTTCACTTACAGCATGTTCTGATGACACTAAGGTTATCTCAAATAATGGTTCGAACAATACTTCAGACACTAATACTACTGATTCTGGTGACTCTAATAATGCTAATAGCGGCGACTCTCAAAATGGCGATTCTTCTGACAACAATTCAGGCGATTCTAATTCTTCTACATCTTATGCATTTGAATATAATGGAATCAAAATGGTATGCGACAGCGATACTGCTCCAATTGTAGAAGCACTCGGCGAACCTGATTCTTACTTTGAAGAACCAAGTTGTGCTGCGGAAGGCATTGGTAAGTATTATACATATTCTGATTTTGAGATTGATACTTATCCAGATGGCGATAATGATCTCATCATGTATATCATCTTGAGAACTGATAACGTTAAGACACCTGAAGGTATTGATTTATCTTCTACAAAGGACGATGTCCTTAATGCTTATGGTGATAACTACAAAGAGACTCCTAGTGGTGTTATGTATAGCGACGGAACAACAGTTCTCTCATTCATTTTTGATGGTGACGGATATGTTAGTTCAATCCAGTATGCTGCGGCTTCTGTAATGGATTAATTTTTAGTAATTATATACAAATTAAAAAGCGACTAATCTAATGTCACGCTTTAGATTAGTCGCTATTCTTATCATTTCCAATATCTTGGCCCTACGTAAGTAGCGTCATCTGTTATACTTAATTTGTTCTAAAACCTCTTCATTGATAGATTCATCTGTTGGAAGATTTAATTGATTGCAAATCTCTAGATACTGCTCAAATTCTGTTGTTGTTGTTTTATCTAAACCAGTTGCATAATAGAACACAATATCATCTAATAGATACAAGGCCAAATAACTTGTTTCACTATAACAAATACAATATCCTTCGCTAGAATTATTAACGATATTTAGTTTTTCTCTTCTATAATCTCTCCTGATTATCCAAAGATCAACAAAACTATCTTTATAATAACTACATGCCATTTCCTTGCTATCAAATCGATCACAATATATTACTAATTCATCATTCGAAGGTGAAATTATTATTGTCTCTACTAGATATTTATAAATATCTCCACTTCTTAATCCAGCATTTCCCAATACCGAATTATAATCGGATATATATTCGATAACATCCGTGTCATCATGTTCGCTTCCATCATAAGGATTAAAATATTCGCTATCAAAAACCTGTTGCAACACCTCTAATACTTGTTGCAAGGTGATATCAGAAGAATATGAATTAATCTCATACTCAGCAACATCATATGCAACTGTTTTTTCTGTCTCGTATAAAATCTCAGGAATATAACCTTCTTCCTGATTAGGCGCCAACGTGCCTAATGGTTCATGTTCAGCAAACAAAGCTGGTATTGACCAGATTATCACACCCAATAAAATCAATAACAAAATAATATATTTAATGTACTTCATAACCATATCCTATTCTACGAATCTAATATTGGATCATTATAAACATACCCGTAGTCCTCTAGTAAATGTGCTGGTACAACTATCACTCCAACGGTTTTGGGATTATTGGCTACACCCGAATTATATTCATGTAAGTCTCCAAAGAATACATCATTGTTATTAGATATATTCAATTGGAAGAGCGATCAAGTTCTCACGTAAGTATGTCTTTTTATCGATTAAGCAGAGTATTATTCCCATTCCTCTTTTCTTATCAGGTATTTTATCTAACACCTGATTGGTTGCTCCCATACTTGCCTTGGGATTACCTGACATTTTTATTTCTACAGGATAAAGAATTCCGTCCTCTTCAATTATCAAATCTATCTCATTCTCGCTATTCGAATTTTTGTCTTTTCCTCTGTAATAAAAAATATTAAAACGATAGTCCATTCCTTCGTTAGAATATGTTTTTAATATCTCCGATACAATAAATGTCTCAAAAATATTTCCTGCTACTGCTGAATTTTTAAGTGCATCAGAAGTTAACCATCGTGTCAAATAACATACAAGCCCAGTATCTCTAAAATAGATTTTGGGAGTTTTAATCGCTCTATTTAATGCACTTGCACTATAAGGCTGTAATAGATATATAATTCCCGTTCTCTCAAGTATTGATATCCAGTTTTTTATTGTTGGTTCACTTACACCGACATCGCTTGCTATGTTGCTATAATTTAGCATCTCACCTGTTCTCGCTGCCACTGCTGTCAGAAATTTTGTAAAAGTTATACTGTCAGTCGAGATAAGTTCATTAATATCTCTTTCTAAGTATGTTGATACATAAGAAGAGTAAAATTCTTGCCAGTCTCTATCAACATCGTATAATTCAGGATATGAACCTCTATGAATGATTTCCCAAATATTATCGTAGGTTTTTATTTTTTTCTCACGTTCTTTTATATATTCTTCTGAAGGTACGAAATGCTTATTGAAGGCTACCTCATTTATCTCACGCAGAGATAATCCGCTTAGTTCATATACGGATACTCTACCAGCCAAGGATTCACTTACACCCTTCATCAACTCTAATTTTTGAGAACTAGATAATATAAACTGACCTCTCTCATCGGATTCATCTACTTTTTGTTTTATCTCTTCAAGAACAGAGCCTTCCTTTTGAACCTCATCTATAAATAAAGGACAAGGGTTATTCAAAAAGAATAGCTTCGGCTCTTCTTTGGCTTGAAGTCGTGTCAATCGATCATCAAAGTTGGTTCGATTATATTGTGGAAATTCATTCTTAATCAAAGTAGATTTGCCAACCTGTCTAGCACCTACAACTAAGGTACATTTACTTGTTTTTACTCTACTTTTGAGGATTTCCGATATTGCTCTTTGTATATATGCCATAATCCGTTCTCCGACTAATCTAAAATCTAACTTTATTATAGTCAGGCTTCAAGCAAAAAAAACAAGCGACTAATCTAAAGCCTCGTTTTAGATTAGTCACTATAAAAAATTATTTCTCTATGATTCTCTAATCAAAATAAAACAATTCCTTCTAATTTCCAAAACTCTTATCTACTAAACTTCGAGATAAACTTCCAAGCTGTCTCACATGAATGTGGACGGCACTCATGCATCTGATTATCAATAGATGCAAGCGCAGTTCTACAGATGCCATCCTCACTTTCAAAGTACTGAATAGTCATATTTGAATCTCGTGTGTCATCGTGAAGGACCTCAGTGCGTTCACCATTAGCGCCCCAGATCTTATTAGGAAGATTAGGGATATCCTCTACAGTGAAGTCAAACTTCTGCTTTAACTTATTTACAGTAGCAAGATACTGGATTCTGTCCAATGCAGACTGAGCCTGGAATGGAAGCTCAGGTGCAAAAGACTTCTCTCCGCCAGAATAGAAAATAGGAAGAGAAATCTCAGTATTAAATCCACCGTCATCGATTGACTTTCCAAATGGATTATTGTGCATTGGGAAAAGAGCGCTGTGCGGACAGATTCCTGCAAATACTGAAGGATATTCCTGAAGCATCTCCCAGGTCTTGCCACTGCCCATTGAGAAGCCAGTCGCATAGATTCTCTTCTCATCTACATTGTATTTTTTCTTAATATCCTCGATTACTGTGATAGCCTCAGTAGGAGTTACAAACTGATGATTCTCGATTGATACAAAGAGGAAATCATATTTATGCGCGATCTCCCACCAGCCAGCAACGAAAGTAAGATACATAGAAGAATCTCCACCGCCGTGGAAACCGATAAGAAGTGGCGCAGGTCCCTTGTCAAACAAATCCTTATTATAATAAGCCATATGGCCAATCTTATGAGTTGGCTGATCCTTTACCTCACTTCTGTTGTCTTCTGAAGTTTTAACCTCAGTAAAATCTCGCTTCTCAATCATGTCATAATCAGAGAAATTAGGCTCAATCTCAATCTTGCCACACCACATCTTAAACTTATATACAAAGCTGTCGAAGTCATTAAGATAGTCAGCTTTATCCTTGATAAGAAGGTTCTCGCAGCCGTCAAAGCAGGCATTAATCTCTGTGCTATTATTAACACTTATGATAGCAATGTCCTTACGCTCAAGTTCAGGCTTAACCGACAGATTCTCCATAGAGCACATAGCAGGAGTAATCTCACCTGGTCCCCAGAGATATTCGCCATTTAAAGTCTTAAGAAGCTTGGTAGCCACATAATCAGCAGACTTACCATAGCTATAAATGTCTGTTCTGAATTTTGCACCTCTTACAAAATAGCCTACAAACTCATTTTTGAAGCGGTCAGTAAACTCAGTAAGTCCGTCATCATATTCTGGTGTCATTTTAACTTCATCCATAATAGCCTGGTACATGGATTCGTCAGCCTTTTCCCAGCCGCCTTCGTTAGTTGGATATACAAAGAAAACAGCCGCATCTACTCTTGAAGCGATAATGTCAAATCCCGCTGTCTTTGCAAAGTTAACTTCCTCTTCCATGCTCATCTTCTCTTCTTCGAAAATCAAGAGCAAAGGTGCTCGAAAGGTGTAATTATTAACTTTTCCATCAATCTCACTCTCTGGTACATATGCTTTAAGAATGAATTTCTCATATTCATGCTCCCAGAACTTCCCGCCATCCTGAAGCACAGTAACCTGTGGTCTTTCCATTAATCCCATAAACAAACCTGCCTTTAAAATATTTTTTACTAATCCATTTTACAGCAATATATAAATTCAGGCATGTAGAAGATTAAGTTAATATATTGTGCTATTTGATAGTTTATTTTCTTCCATTTTTCGGTTTCAGAATTCTTATTTTCGCAAAGAATATATATTTTTCTGATAACAATTACTTTATACTAATAAAAAACAAAAATTATAGAGGGGAAGCAGACTATGAAGAAAACCAATATATTTAAATATTCTTTTCCAATAGGAATCGTGGGCATCATTATCTCAGTTATTCTTTTTGCAACAAACTGGTTTTATGAGCTCGTTGTTCCTGTAATTGAGAATTCATCACTTGAAGGAGCTGCATTTACTTTCTTTGATGATTTGATTTTTTATTGTCCCCTGATTTTTTTGGGTCTGTTTATAGCATATTTAATCGCAGGCCAAATCATTAATAAAAGACTTAATGAAGCGGCTATCGATAAGTCAAATAAGGAAAGCCAGGAGAAGAATCAGGCAATCATAGATGAACTAAACGATAAAAGAGACTGGCTTAAAAGAAATTTTTACAGCAACTGTCCTAACTGCGGAAGTGCAAGAGAAGAGCATCAATCACACTGTATTTATTGTGGAGCAAACTTAGAGATCAAAAAGAAGATTAAAAATTAAGTTCTCATAATTATTGATATTCAGACTAATGGTAGAGAAAGGAATGGATTAAAAATGGCAAGTGGCGGACATCATGGCGGAGGCCATCATTCAGGAGGACATCACGGCGGTGGTCATCATTCAAGCGGACATCACGGTGGCGGTGGCCACTATCACGGCGGTGGCCACTATCACGGCGGAGGTTCTGGTGGAGACTTCCTGATAGAAGTTATTATATATGTAGGAATCTTTGTAATATTTGGAATATATCAATTATTCAGCTATTTTGCATCGGCATTTAATGTTATTAATGTTCTGATGATGATAGCAAGCGTTATTATGTTCATTGTTGGCATTGTAAAGAGAGGTCACGTTGGTGCGATTAATGACCTTAAATCTACCGCCTACGCTGGCTCATGTACTTTTGCACTTTATGACAAGAATTATTCACGCGGTGGCTATGGTACAAGAGATGGTGTATCTTGGTATAATTCCGATAGTTTCTGTCTCATATTTGATGAACGTAATACTCGAAAGGAAAATATGAGATTAGCACACGAAGAAATAAAGAAGTGGCCATTCATTCTCAAACTTCCAGACTTTATATGGTTTGTTAGTGAGATTGTATGGTTCATTCTCAATTTCACATTTTATGAATTGGTTATCCCATTTGCAGAGAACGCCACTATGTCTGATGAGGCTTTTGCCTTTATTGATGAGCTCGTTTTCTATCTGCCTGCGCTCATGATGCTCTTAAGTGCGACCGCTTTTATGGTAATCGCTCTGGTTCGTATTAAGTATGCACGCAAACTATGCATTCATGTTGTAAATACCAATATTGCTAATAAGGCTATCAACAATGTTGAGGAAGAAATCGAAGTTATCATAGACAATTTATGGTATCATGACTTCTGCCCTAACTGTGGTGGTGAAGCTCTAAGTAGAGATACCAGATGCAGAAGCTGTGGTTCATCTCTTAAGATAAATAATCCAGATTCTGTTGACAAATTAAAGCGTCATCAGATTCAGTCAGTGCAAACAGTAAAGAAATGATTCTTGAGATTAATTTACCTTTAATGTTGCCATAAAAATCAAAAACCGCCACCTCCAACAAATGGAAGCGGCGGTTTAATATTAATACTCAGAATCTAAGCTATTACTTCTGACCATTCTTAAATGGTTCGTTTTTTAATGCACGCATTGTTTGGAATGTGTTTCTTTACCCATTCTATTATTTATCACCAATATCTACCCCAAGACATAAGAATAAAAGAATCAATGCAAATAAACATTCAATATTCAATCGTTACCTTATAGAATCTTGATAATACATTACGATTGGCCAATATGCAGGCCCCACCATATGTGCATCATTATGTCCTGGTGTGGTCTCGGGATTATTGGGATCTAACCCAAAGCACAATTCATATTTATCAGATAGTCCATCACCATCACTGTCAACTGGTTCAACTGTTCTGTAGTCCTTTAAATCATATATACCTTCATCACCCAGTTCCCAACCGCTAATTCCTATCCCAGGTTTTGTCCAAATTTGAAATCCGTATTCATAGTATGCATATAGATACGTACTTTCGACTACTTCTCCATTCTCATTTAATAAATCTATATACAAGCAAATGTGTGTAATGTTGGTTTTATTAAGATCACCACCGTATATAACATAAGGCAAGACTATTTCATTATTAGCCAAAATATACATTGATTCATCAATACATTCATCTATACCTCCTTGTATACTAATCTCTACACTTATAGAATTCATAGTATATCCCTTTCCACAGTATAAATGAATGTTAGGATAACTAACTTCATACTCTGCTAGTAATTCATTCCACTCATCCTGAAATGGATTGATTTCTTCCCTCCCCTTATGGCAAGCTACAAGATTAGATAAACAAAATACAGCCAACACCACTAATGAATATATTTTATATTTCATATAACGCGTCACCTTATAATTCAAATGCTACGAATGTATTATTCGAATTTGCCATTAGCAAATCATCAATATATATCTTATATAATCCTCCCAAAGATACAACCATCAAAGCATCTTTTTTCATATCATCTACTTCAAAAGACAAATCTTCTAAATCAGTAATAAACGACTTTTTCTCATCACTAACTGAATCAGCAAACATATTCATTGGAATATTTATGAAAAGCAAGACTATTGTTTATAGTATACAGATACACTTATCGCATCTTCTATTTTCTTCAAAATGATACATTGTGGGGAAATCTCCTTGTAAAAATATTTCGCAAACTTAAAAATAATTTTACGCTGCTAATAAAATCACGTCAACAAAGGTTGCCAAATACTAGAATTGTCCAACTTCAACAGTCTTAAATTATGACCTAATTATTCTAATGAAACTCAAATTAATGAAAACAGATGTAAATACTATGGCTTATCGTTTAAGATGGTATCGCCTGAAGCAATAAGCGAGGACAACGTCATCAGATTAAGTAAAGTATAAAAATCAAAAACCGCCACCTCCAACAAATGGAAGCGGCGGTTTAATATTAATACTCAGAATCTAAGCTATTACTTCTGACCATTCTTATTGTAGTTAATAAGGCAGCCAGCCTTAACGATCTTACGCTCATTCTCAGTCATTGGCTGGATATAGAGCTCAATCTCAGTAGCCTTGCCATTCTTAATAACATAAGCTGGGATTGAATCAAGTTTATTGTCATCCAAGAACTTACGGATGCCTGGAACATAGATAAGATCATCTACCTCGAACATTGTAGGCTCGCCCTTAAGATGGAATGGAACCATACCCCAGTTCATACAGTTAGATCTGTATCTCTTAGTAGCATACTCCTGTGTAATATTAGCAAGAGCACCAAGCACTCTCTGACAGGAAGCAGCCTGCTCACGAGCAGAACCATCACCTGGCTTATTAGCATATACAACTGAACCAATCTCAACCTCAGAAGCCTTAACACCTTCCTGACCAGGAATAGCATTAATAACCTTGAAAGCTTCCTCAATAGAAGCATCTACTGTACCCTTAAGACGCATATCCTCGAGGTCTCTTACAGCCTTTGACTTAGCTACATAATCTGGATCTCTTCTTGAGAGTGTGTACTCAGCAAGACCAAGTGGGTTAGATCTGAATGAAGATGTCTCACCTGAAGGGATAAGCTCATCTGTTGTTGTAACGTCGTCAAGAATCTTAGAAGCAACCTTAAGAAGGATGTTGTCAGCGAGAGCTTCCATCTCTGGCCAGTCCTTAATGTTAGGACCAAATCTCAAATCTGACTCAAGGTTAGCCTTGCCATAACCATTGTATACACGTGACTTATATGATCTGTCATCGAAAGTATACTCAGGAACATCACCCCAGCAGTCGAGGTCTTCAGCTGATGTAAGAACACCACCATTAGCTGCTGTAGCTGCGATTGAACGTGCATCCATAAGAGCAACTGCTGCAAGCTGACCATTACCTGGCTTTGAACCCTCTCTGTTAGGGAAGTTACGTGTTGTATGACGTACTGAAAGTGCATTATTAGCAGGTGTATCACCAGCACCAAAGCAAGGTCCACAGAAAGCTGTTCTGATGATTGCACCAGAATCCATAAGATCTGCAAGATAACCCTGACGGTCAAGGTATGTAAATACAGGCTGTGATGATGGGTAAACTGAAAGATAAAACTCACCATTACCAATTGACTTGCCCTTAATAGCGTGAGCAGCCTCAACGATGTTAGTGTATGAACCACCAGCACATCCGCCGATTACACCCTGCTGAACCATAAGCTTGCCATCAACAACCTTATCAAGAAGCTTGAATTCTGCTCTGCCGCCAGCAACCTGATCAGCAGCCTTCTCTGTCTCACGGAGAATATCCTCAAGGTTCTCATAGAGTTCCTTAATTGTATAAGCATTTGATGGGTGGAATGGAAGAGCAATCATTGGCTTAATCTCTGACAAATCAATCTCAACGCATCCATCATAATATGCAACATTAGCTGGCTCAAGTGGCTTATAATCAGCTGCTCTGCCATGCATTGTAAGGTATGACTTAACATCATCATCTGTTCTCCAGATTGATGAGAGACATGTTGTCTCTGTTGTCATTACATCAATACCGATTCTATAGTCTGTTGTCATCTCTGATACGCCAGGACCAACAAACTCCATTACCTTATTCTTTACGTAACCGTTCTTAAATACCTCTTTAATAATAGCAAGAGCGATATCATGTGGTCCAACACATGCGCTTGGCTTGCCCTTAAGGTAGATAGCAACTACACCAGGATAAGCAACGTCATATGTCTGCTTCAAAAGCTGCTTAGAGAGCTCTCCACCGCCCTCACCGATAGCCATTGTACCGAGAGCACCATAACGTGTATGTGAGTCTGAACCAAGAATCATCTTGCCACAGCCTGCGAACATCTCACGCATATACTGGTGAATAACTGCGATATGAGGTGGAACATAGATTCCGCCATATTTCTTAGCTGCTGAGAGACCAAAGAGGTGGTCATCATCATTGATTGTTCCGCCAACTGCACAAAGTGAGTTGTGACAGCAAGTCAAAACATATGGGAGTGGGAACTCCTCCATACCTGAAGCTCTTGAAGTCTGAATGATACCAACATATGTGATATCGTGTGATGCCATTGCATCAAACTTAATCTTAAGAGCATCCATGTTGTCGTTTGTGTTGTGTGCCTTGAGAATACCGTAAGCAATTGTACCCTTCTTAGCCTCTTCCTTATTAGCAGCACTTCCTGTGATTGCCTGAACCTTAGCCTGTTCATTCTCAGCAACGATCTCAGTGCCGTTAACGAGGTAAATACCTGAATCGTATAACTTCATCTATTCTTCCTCCGCTTTATATTTTCATTCCATCATGCGTATAGTTTAGTTTATAAGACCTAATCTATCAACTGTTTTTTGTTCCATTTATTCTACGAAAAGTGACTCTAAATCAACCCATTTTCTCGTAATCCGTTACAACGCCTTCCAGACGTGTTCGTTTATCCACCATAGTTCGTTCGTTTTTGTTCGTTTTTAGTAGAACTTTACCTTGCTTTATCGTACTTTGTAATACTTTTGTTCGGTATTTTTTAATCTATTTGCAAAAAAATGTTCTAATTTTTAAAAAAAATTTCAGTTAAGTACTTTTAATTTCCACTTCACCGTGTTATAGTATGCATACAAAAGAACGAATGAATGTTCGTTTTTAGAACAAACAGATAACAGTGAGGTAATAGTATGGGACTTCTTGAATTTTCTTTTTTATTCTTTTTATGTACAGTAATGCTTAAGGCTGCAGTTATGTTTGAGGAAGGAATCAGACTTACTGACGAGGAAGCAAGAATTATCAGACAGCAGGCTCTTGCAGAAGCAAGATTTAATAAAGCATGTGCTGAGATCCGTGCAAATAAAGCTAAGAACATTAATAGTAATAATAATGTTCGCAGAGCAAATGTTAATCGTGCACGTAAGGTTACCAGAATTCCTGCTAACAACACATCACGTAAGCCTGTTCATGTTACAGGAAGAACAGTACGTAAAGCAGCATAATCACTAATACAACACACTAATTTTGAGATAACACTAATACCTATTACTTATATAAATATACCCGGATATTTGGGCAGTGCTTGATTATCTCTCCCTCTGACACCATATAACGGAAAACTCAAAACTCAAACAACTCTTAAGGGATAGAGAATCACTACAATAAGCCTGAATATATAAAAAGCCCGTCAGAAGTTTTGTACATCGCTTCTGACGGGCTTATATATTGCAAAGTATTTATCGAATAAACTGTTTCATTCTTATCTGCTTATTATCCTTATGGTAAATGCGTATAAATCATATTCTCCAATAAGAAGGTCCAGCCATATGTGCATCGTCAAGACCAGGTTCGGTCTCAGGATTATTAGGATCATATCCGAATGCGATTTCATATTTATCAGACAATCTGTCACCATCACTGTCTACCTGCGTAACTGTTCTGTAATCTTTTAAGTCATAGATGCCTTCGTCACCAACATCCCAAGTACCAATTTGCATTCCAGGCTCGCTCCAAGCTTGAAAACCATATTTCCAATCTCCATATAAATATGTACTATCAATAAGTTCACCATTCTCGTCTATTAAATTTATATATAGACAAATTAATCCAACTTCCACTCCTTTAGTATCACCTCCATAAATAACATAAGAAAGTATTGCATCTTCGTTAGCCATTATTCTCATTGCTTCTTCAATACAGCTATCAAGATCTTGTTGCACTCTCACACTGAAGTTAAAACTTAATGAATTATGTCCGCCATAACCTCTATTAAATCCAATGTTATTAAGCTCATCTTTACTTTTTAAATACTGAACACACTCATCCCATTCCGCTTGAAAAGGATTAACTTCCTCCTCTACTTTACGACAACTTACAAAGTTTATTATGCAAAAAGCTACTATTACTAATATTGAATAAACTTTATACCTCATATTAAGCTCCTTATAACTCGAACGTTACAAAAGTATTTATCGAATTAGCATTTAATAAATCATCAACATATATTTTATATAAGTATCCCCATGACACAACAATAAAGGCATCTCTATTTTTATCGTCAACTTCAACTCCTACAATTGTAACCCAATGTGCGCTGACTCGAGCATCAGCTAGTTCTCGATTAAAACAATTAATTATATTAAACATAGAAATCTCCGAGGCTGATGCGATATTCAATGCTATAGGTGTTCCACTTGGGAAACTAGATAAAACTAATATTAAACTTAGCATCAAACAGACAAACTTATATGCTCTGCTCTGAACAATTGTACATGGTGGGGCGCTCCTTGTAAATATTAATTATTTATAACAAAAATAATTTAACACCTTTATAATTATTTATCAATAATTAATCTAATCAAAAACGGACCAGCAAATCGTGCCAGTCCGCTTAACTTTTAATTTTTTATATCTAACTATCAAAGCAACAAGTCGAGCTGAATATCGTTAGGATCAATCTCAGCCAATACCTTGTTCTTCTCCTCTGCTGGAACACAACCAACTCTCTTATAGAAAGCAATAGTGTCTTCAGATGAACCAGCATAAAGTCTGATTCTGCTAGCGTTAAGTTTCTTTGCCTGCTCTTTACAAAGGTTAATAAGTTCTCTTCCTATTCCCTTACCACGATAATCCTTTGATACATAGAGCTGCTCGAGAAGTACATGCTGCTCTTTACTTCCAAAAGGATTAGCTTCCAAAGTTGCAAAGCCAACTAACAGGTCGCCATCAAAACATCCAAATACTGTTCCACCATGCTCAAAGGTTCTTCTCAAATGCTTTACATGCCATCCGAGTCCGTTTGGTAAATCGTCATCCTGCCAGTTAATCTCGACCAGTTCATACTTTCCAGTTTCCTGATTCATTCTCCAGGCATTTTTAATGAAGCATGTGCCATCAATGTCCTTAATTCTGTCTGTCTCGTCCATCTCAAGTTCTCTGTACAAATACATATCCCACACCTTCTCTCGGTCTAATTTTGTTACAAAACATGAAATGAAAATCATTTCGTCCATTTGTTTTCACCATTCTAACAAAACAGGCGCGAATTTTAAAGTATTTTTATGCAATTTCTACAAAAAGTCACAATTTATACACTTAATCAGAATGCTCCAACAATAGCAGCAATTAATACGATCAATAATATGACAGCTGCAAGAATCACTAACAGGCAGATTGACAGAACGAGAATACCAAGCTTTCGCCACTTTTTCTCTGCTATACACAAAAGGGCAACTGCCATGAAATCAAGAAAGAATATAAACTGACACACAGTGCAGGCAAGTCTTATTGCCTTACGGGCAACACCACCATCCTTGGATACGAGCATATAGCCAATAGTATATGGCGCAGTACAGATAAGAATTATTACGCCCGTGATAAAAAGAACGGTACATATAAATGGCGATACCATAAGGAAAATTACACCAACTGGAGTAAATGTTAAAAGTGCCATGATAGACATGATGATGAAGCCCACAACAAATAGCGGAACCATGCAGTATTTCTGCATTACGGCAACATTTAGAAGATGATAGCGATATTCTGGTGAGAAGTGATTAATTGCGTTTCGTATATTAAGCACACCCAGAACAAGGATTGGCACAAACATTGCCCAGAAACCAATTGGCGGCAAATCCAGATTACTTCGAGAAGCATATAGAAAAACTACTGGTGTTATATAGCTAAACAAAAGATACAAAATTGGGATAATATACATTTTATCCCAGCCAGTTTTCTTGGAAGGCTTTGCGTTTGTGTCAATGATATTAATATCGCTCATAGAATACTCCCCTTATATATCCATAACCCAGTATTGCATCTTTACGACGTGGTCGTTCAAAAACAAGAACACCTGCTGCGACATCCACGCGAATGGGTTGATTGCAAAAAATAAAAACCATATAAGTACAAAAGCTATTATATAACTTATCACTATATGTCCAACTTTTATTTTTGTTCCAGCATTCTTATCTCTTACCACTTGTCTCACTATTGGAAGAAGAAGAATTGCAATTAAAGCTATAGTTGTTATTTGCTTTATTTTTAATCCAATCGGCGTATAACATACTACCTCAAAACCAGGATTTCCCCAATCGATTGAGAAGGTAATATTCTCTAATCCAAATCCTAGATAGAAAGATATGGCTATTAACGCATACAATGTGTAAAATGCTAATTTTTTGATCATTTGATATATTCCACTATTTAACAACACATCAAGATAATATTCTATGAACTGAATTACTATATTAAAATATCTTCTTTGGACTAGAAGTATGTTCCCCTATCATCTTCTCCATCCACATCATATCAAACCATTCTCCAAACTTAAAACCACTTTTATGGAAGGTACCAACTTCCTTAAACCCCATTCGCAAATGAAAATCTATGCTATCCGGGCTCAAATACTTACTTGGTCCCACCGGGCTCGCGATACAGGCATTCATATTAAGGATTCCGATATCTTTAAGCTCCTTTTCGAGCATCTCATACAAAATGCGGCCTATTCCCATACGTCTAAAATCCTAATCTAAATAAATTGTTGTCTCCACCGACCAGTCGTATGCAGCACGCGATTTAAAGGTATTTGCATATGCGTAGCCTACAACTTTGCCATCGACTGTCGCTTTAAGATACGGATACTTTGAACTTATATCAGTGATACGGGATTTGAATTCTTCCTTACTTGGGACATCATATTCAAAAGAAATGGCAGTATTTTTTACATACGGCGCATATATTCTTAGAAGTTCAGGAGCATCATCTATTGTTACTTTTGAGATTTTTATACTCATACCTCAGTCACACCATTACGAGCAAGGACAGAGCAAGGTCTGTCAAATACGAGTTCATTTCCTTCAAAGTCAGTTATCACGCCGCCAGCTTCGGTGAGAATAAGAGATCCAGCAGCATAATCCCAAGGCTGAAGATTAAGTTCAAAATAAAGTTCTGCTCTTCCTGCTGCAACTGCACACAAATCAAGTGCAGCTGAGCCGCTTCGTCTGATGTCGAGTGCCTTTGTAAAAAAGTCATATGCCACTTCAAACGACTTCTTGCTAAGCTCCGCCTTATATGGTGAAGAACCAAAGAGAACCAGGCCATTACTTAGTGGCTCGCTCGATACATGAATCTTCTTCTCATTACAGAACGCGCCCTCGCCCTTCATCGCATAAAACATCTCATCCAAATAAGGATTATATATCGCACCAAATACAGCCTCCCCGTCCTTCATCAAAGCAACCGAGATACAGCTCATGTGGTAGTCCTTAATAAAATTTGTAGTGCCATCAATCGGGTCAACAATAAAATATTTACCCTTGGAAGAGAAAGTATTTGTCTCTCCTTCCTCCCCAACGAAAAGCGCGTCATTAACAATCTCAGACAATCCCTGATTAAGTTTATCCTGTACCATACGATCATATTCAGTAACGAAATTTGCTCTTCCCGTCTTCTCATCAATTGCGATGCTCTCGCGATCAGCATTCTTAATAATCTCGCCGCACTTTCTCATCAAATCTAATATATCTTTATACTGCTGTTCCATATATATCTCCCTTTGGATTTTTTGTTTTAGTATATCACTTTTGAGCGTAAGTTTACGTTAATTGGTCTTCAAATTCAAAGGAATTTATTATTGGAACTGTAGATTATCCAGATTGTGATATTGATTCTATTTCTAATGTTATTGAAGACTTCAAAAAGAATTTTGTAAGAGATGCAGTTCTCTTCGATTTCTTTTCTGTAATCGGAAAAGATTATCGTAAGGATTGTGACTTCGTTATAAATGGTGATTAATGAAAACTGTTCCAGCATAATATCCCATCTTAGATAAAAGCTCCGCAGTTTTTAATCAAATCAACGATTCTAGTATATTCAGGTGTCATGTTGATATAGTCCTTCTTTTTTATTTTGAAGCAAGCTCTGCTTCATCTCTTGTAATATTCTTCATCCATTTATATTTTAAGAAATGCCCAAATACAACTGGCATTTTGCCAAATTCATCAAGTGACATTACAAAATATACCCAGAGCGGTGGGAGCTTAAAGACATACGCAGCAAGCGCCATGGCAGGAACAGCCACACACCACATATATACTGTATCCAAAATCATACCATATTTTGAATCTCCGCCACCTCTGAAGCATCCACAGATAAGGCAGGTATTTATACCTTCGCCAATAAGTCTCCAGGTCGTCATGATCATAATCATACTAAGATAGTGAAGAGCTGTAGGAGTAAGCTTATCCTCATAAAACATTAGCATAAATGGACGGATAATCATCATTATTCCACACCCTACAACGCTTACCGCGATAGTCAGCTTGAGCATTCTGGAAGCATAAATTTTTGTGCCTTCCATATTATTCTTACCAAGCTCCTGACTAATAATAATTGTTGTCGCATTCGCAAAACCTCTGCAGGCAATAGCACCAACATTAACAACAATCATTGCAACTGTATTTGCCGCGACAATATCATCACCAATATGCCCAAGAATAGCTGCGAAAGCGGATGCTGCTAATCCCCACACTGCATCATTAGCAACTGAAGGAAGACAAATTTTAAGAAAATCCGTCATAAGAATTCCAGCACGCTCAAACACATATTTAAGTCTGAACTTAATCTCTTTACTATAAAAAGAATAAACAAGGCACATTATAGCCTCGACAACTCTAGCCGTTACAGTTCCGAGTGCCACACCCACCATTCCAAGCTTTGGCATGCCACAAAGTCCAAAGATAAATGTAGCATTAAGAGTAACATTAACCAGAAGCGAGATAACATAAGTTAAAGAAGGGAAAACAACCTTGCCTGCACTTCTTAAGGCACTTACATAAACCTGCGAAAAGCCCATGAACACGTATGAGAACGCTATAATCTTAAGATACTTGGCTCCAATGGCGATTGTATCCGGACTTTCGGAGAAGAACTTCATTACATATTCTGGCAAGAAAAAAGATATCAGGAAGAAAATTATAGAGATAAGAAGAGTTAATTTAGTAGCAAGACCTATAATTCTCTCGACTGTCTTTTTGTCGCCCTTACCCCAGTACTGCGCGCAAAGAACTGATGTTCCTGCGGCCAAGCCAAAATAGAAACAGAACAAAACAAAGGTAAACTGATTTGCAAGAGAAGATGCCGCCATGGCAGTCTGACTTACATAACTAAGCATTACAGTATCAGCTGAACTTACAAGCGTACTTATAAGATTTTGTATCATTAGTGGAAGCGCAAGTCTTGAGGCATAGCTCAAGAATTTACGTTTATCCATAACATTACTGTTATCCATTTTATTCGTCTCCGTTGTTTTTATTCTGCAACACTTTAGCAGATTAGAGACGTAAATTCTATCAGATATTCAACGTATGTTGTTTAATTATATGGTAAGCCGATAGTCGCGCCCCACCCTGGGTTCGAATCCCTCTTTTTTATATCAAAAAAACAACCCGAACGAACCTTTAGTCCATTCGGGTTATTTGGCGGAGAAAGAGGGAAGACGTATTATATCGCAAGCGATATAATACCGGCCTCGGATATATCCTCCGGCCCCTCGCAGGGAAAACTATCCACCGGATAGTTTTCTTTGTCCTGCTCGCCCCACCCTGGGTTCGAATCCCTCTTTTTATATCAAAAAACAACCCGAACGAACCTTTAGTTCATTCGGGTTGTTTGGCGGAGAAGGAGGGATTCTCTATCGAAGTCCGCTAACCCTTATAGATTAAGGGTCGTAGTCCA
>JAKSRE010000028.1 GCA_024403775.1 Clostridia bacterium
TTCATTCACTGAAGAGTGAATGAAACAGGCATTCTGAGTGAGATTCACTTAAAACGGGCATTTCATTCAACTGTTAGGTGTATAAAACTTGCGTTTTATGTGAGATCCACTTAAAAAGGACATTTTATTCAACTGTTAGGTGTATAAAACTTGCGTTTTATGTGAGTAGCCGCTCTAATCCGAACAAAAAAAACACCACCCACCCGAAGGTGAGCGGCGTTATATTTAATCATCATTAAGACTTAAATTACTTTAAGCACTCCTCAACAGCAACTGCAACAGCAACTGAAGCACCAACCATAGGGTTGTTACCCATACCGAGGAAGCCCATCATCTCAACGTGAGCTGGAACTGAAGATGAACCAGCGAACTGAGCGTCTGAGTGCATACGACCCATTGTATCAGTCATACCGTAAGAAGCAGGACCTGCAGCCATGTTATCTGGGTGAAGTGTACGACCTGTACCACCACCTGATGCAACAGAGAAGTACTCCTTGCCAGCAGCAACACGCTCCTTCTTATATGTACCTGCAACTGGATGCTGGAATCTTGTTGGGTTTGTTGAGTTACCTGTGATAGATACGTCAACGTTCTCCATCCAGAGGATAGCAACACCTTCACGTACGTCGTCAGCACCGTAGCAACGAACCTTTGCACGTGGGCCATTTGAATAAGGAGTCTCCTTAACAACCTTAACCTCACCTGTGTAGTAGTCGAACTGTGTCTGAACATATGTGAAACCGTTGATACGTGAGATAATGAAAGCAGCGTCCTTACCAAGACCGTTCAAAATAACACGGAGTGGCTTTACACGAACCTTGTTTGCCATCTCAGCGATCTTAATAGCACCCTCAGCAGCTGCGAATGACTCGTGACCAGCGAGGAATGCAAAGCACTCTGTCTCCTCACGGAGAAGACGAGCAGCGAGGTTACCGTGGCCAAGACCAACCTTACGGTCGTCAGCAACAGTACCAGGAATACAGAAAGCCTGGAGACCAATACCGATTGCCTCAGCAGCGTCAGCAGCCTTTGTGCAACCCTTCTTGATAGCGATAGCAGCACCTACAACGTAAGCCCACTTAGCGTTCTCAAAGCAGATGTTCTGTGTCTCTTCACAAATCTTATAAGGGTCAATACCCTTCTCATCACAAATCTTCTTAGCCTCTTCGATTGAAGAAATACCGTTCTCGTTGAGAGCCTTGTTGATTTGATCTATTCTTCTGTCATAGCTTTCAAACAATGCCATAGTTGATATTCTCCTTCCTCAATTACTCTTTACGTGGATCGATGTAACGAGCTGCCTCAGCAAATCTGCCGTATGTACCAAGGTTGTCCTTGTATGCTTCGTTAGCATCCTTACCACCCTTAATCTGATCGAGCATAGGTCCGATCTTAAGGTACTGATAACCAATAATCTGATCATCACTATCCAAAGCGAGCTTTACAATGTAACCCTCTGTAAGCTCCAAGTAACGAGGTCCCTTCTCAAGAGTAGAGAAGATTGTACCTGTCTGTGAACGTAAACCCTTACCAAGGTCCTCGAGTCCAGCACCAATTGAGAGACCACCCTCAGAGAAAGCTGACTGTGAACGACCATATACGATCTGGAGGAACAATTCACGCATAGCTGTGTTGATAGCATCGCAAACGAGGTCTGTATTCAAAGCCTCGAGAATTGTCTTACCAGGAAGAATCTCACCAGCCATAGCTGCTGAGTGTGTCATACCTGTACAACCGATTGTCTCAACCAATGCCTCTTGGATGATGCCTTCCTTGATGTTCAATGAAAGCTTACATGTACCCTGCTGAGGAGCACACCAACCGATACCGTGTGTATAACCGGAAATATCCTTGATCTCCTTAGCCTGAATCCACTTACCTTCCTCCGGAATTGGAGCAGGTCCATGATTGCAGCCCTTTGCTACGCAAGTCATTTGCTCAACTTCATGTGTCTTAATCATGTATGTTAACCCCTTTCGAGTAAAATTGCGTGTACTTTAAAATACCGCACACCACTAATATTATATAGGTTAGTGCTCAAAAAATCACTTATAAAAATTTTCTTTTTCGCGAAAATCTAAACTTTTTTACTCATATGCCGCACAAATGCCTTAAGTGATTTTCAACTCCCAGACGCTTCCGATGAAGCACAACACAAATTTATAATTCCGTTTACATTTTGTTAACAACATAATGATTATCAGATGCTATAATCTCACTATCAATAGTTCCTCATGAGGCAACTCATTTAGTATTTGAGTATTTGGGGCACAAAAGTTAAGGGTTTATGGGATCGTCGGGGGGCGATCCTTTTTTTATGCATTTTTTATTCCTTATATAGTAATCTGACGGTTATTGAAACATTTAACAGTGAATTCATCCTTATCACAAATTATGAGAGTGTGGAGGTAAGCTTTTCGAGGAGGAAAGGCTTGACAAGTTGATAACTTCGTATTATTGTATTAGTGAACTAGTACAGTAACACAAAAAGCAGAAGACACAGTATTAATATAAGAAATAGATAAGGAGGCCATATGAGTTGGGATTTTGATGAGAACAGACCTATTTTTCAGCAGATAACTGAACACATAGCGATGGAAATTGTTTCAGGCAAATATAAGCCAGGGGATAAGCTTCCTTCGGTCAGAGAATTGGCGATTGAGGCAGGGGTTAATCCAAATACAATGCAGCGAGCACTTGCACAGCTTGAGGCGGACGGACTTGCAGAAGCCAACAGAACGACAGGTCGAATAGTAACCAGTGATAAAAAAGTAATCACAAAAGTCAGAATGAAGTTAGCTATGAATGCTGCTTCTGAATATCTTGATAAGGCAAAGCAGCTTGGGCTTAACGAGGGAGAAGTATTGGAGATAATAAGAACACTGTCAGAGGAGGGAACCAAATGAACAACTTAATTGAAATCAAAAACGTTACCAAACGCTATGGAAGTAAAACAGTTCTTGAGAATCTGAATCTTAATATAGCAGAAGGTAAAATCATTGGTCTTCTTGCTCCAAATGGCGCTGGTAAGACAACTCTTCTTAAAATGATTTCGGGTGTTATTAACCCAAGTTCAGGTCAGATTGGCTGTGGTAACCAGACAAAGGAAGAACTCAGAGCAAAGATCAGCTACATGCCAGACTGCCAGATGTTTTACAATATTCAGAAGGTCGGCAGAATAATTGATTTTTATAAGACATTCTTTGACGATTTTGATGCGGATAAGGCAGAAGATTTACTTTCCAAAGTTGGAATCGATAATGACATGTATATAGGAAAGATGTCCAAAGGCAAGATTGAACTTCTCCAGTTAATGCTGACCTTAAGTAGAAAGGCTAAACTTTATCTTCTTGATGAGCCTCTGGCAAGTGTGGATCCAGCGAACAGAGAATATATCATAAACACTATTCTTGCTGGATACAACGAATCAGCAACTGTAATTATCTCGACACATCTTATTACAGACATCGAGAATATCCTTGATGAGGTAATAGTTCTTAAAAATAAAGGTATCTATCTTTATGAAGAGGTAGAAACTCTTAAGGCACAAAAGGGGAAATCATTAAATGAATTCTTTAAAGATGAATTCAGAATTAATCTAAAGGAGTTGTGACATATGGGAAGCAAGTATTTTAGACACACTTTTAAGCAGGATATTAAACTTCTGCTTCCTTTTATGATACTCGCGCTGATTCTTGGAATACCGACCTGTCTATCCAATCTGACGGGGACAATTGACTGGTGGAAAGGCTTAAATTACCAGGGTATCTTTATTGTTTGCGCAGGTCTTTTTGCAGTAATACATAAGGAATTTCAGTTTGAATTATATGGGAATAACAGTTACCTTACCCATCAGATTAACTGTAATCCAGATACTGTAATTCGAAGTAAGATTGCATCAGTTATAATCTGCGCAATATTAACAGATATTGTGGATTTAATCCTTGCACTTAATGCAGGTGATTTACAGCTAGGCAGTTCAGCCTGGTTTAATCCGATGTATCTGATAACTGATATTTTGTTTAATGTTGAATTAATCATTGTTATTTCAATGCTTCTGTCACTAATTATGCTGTTTGCAACAAACATCGTGCGTAAAAAAGAGATGGCGGTTCAGCTTCTTTTTGAAGGTGCAGTTTACGGGGTAGCCTCATTTGTTCTTCTTGACAGCATCAGAATAATTGGAGGTTTTATGGTTATATCTGATGCAAAGGTACAGGAATTAGTGAAGGAAGGAAATTCAATTGAAGATATTCTTTCTGTAAGCGATCAAATCTTTTTCAGAAACGAAGTGGCAGGGTGCGTAGTGGTGCTTCTGTTAATGGGCCTATGCGGGCTAATTATTAGAACAATATGTAAGCATTTTGAGTTGAATCTGGATAAGCCTTATGTATTTTCCTCTCGAAAGTCATCATCCAAAACTTCAAAATTCGCAAAAGTATATTTGCTGAATCTCAAGCGAGACATTATTTTAAGTATATTGATGGTAATAGTACTTAATAGATTCGTAGAACTTCCTGCACTATGTTTATATATGGCATTAATAACAAGTTTTATTAGTATCTATATTGATACATACATGAACGCTGGAAACTTAAATTTAATGATTCCTATTAAGCGTGGAAGTCTTATTCTTGCAAAAGAGTTATCACTTATTACAGTAAATTTGATGTGGACAATACTTTTTTGTGTATTCGCTGAAGGTTTTTTAATCTACTATTCCTTACATATACTTGGAGTAATAGTTTTAAGTACTTTGGGAATAGTAATCGGAAGTTCACTTAAGAATTTTAAAAGAACACTATCAGTTTTATTAGCAATAACATTATGGCTGGCATATTACGAGCTTTTGGGAAATAACTACAGTAGAATTTATAATAATCACGTAGATTTCTTCGGTATGGTTCATGACATAAATCAATATAACAGAGAAATTCTGGTATTAAGTATGTCAGCAGTTCTGATACTTTTTATAGCATTATTCCTGACAAGAGTTATTGCCAACAGGAAGTCTGAATTAATCTAATTGCATTTATATAAAAGCTGATTGGTAAAAAAGATACTTTTATGTGGATAATCTGACTACTTTTTTGAGATAAACGCATATTTACATACTACCAAGGTCACCTATATAATTAGCATGTTTAAATATATATGTTAAATATTATTAGGAGGCACTATGAAAAAGTTATTTTCATTGATTCTTTCAGTAGTTATGCTTGTTACTGTATTTGCAGGCTGCTCAGCAAAGAAGGAAGACAATAAGTTCATCGTTGGCTTTGATTCAGAGTTCCCACCAATGGGCTTCATCGCTGATGATGGTAAGTATGTAGGATTCGACTTGGATCTTGCAGAAGAAGTTGCAAAGAGACTTGGTCTTGAGTTCGTAGCTCAGCCAATCGCTTGGGATTCAAAGGATACAGAGCTTGCTTCAGGCAACATCGACTGTATCTGGAATGGTTTCACAATCACAGGCCGTGAGGACAAGTACACATGGACAGAGCCATACATGGCAAACGCTCAGGTAATCGTAGTTCGCAATGGTTCTGATATTAAGTCAGTAGCTGACCTTGCTGGTAAGGTTGTATGTGTTCAGAAGGATTCTTCAGGACTTGCAGCAGTAGAAGAGAATGAGGATTTGTCTAATTCAATCGCAGAACTCGTTCAGGTTGAGAGCTATCTTAACTCAATCATGGAGCTTGAGTCTGGTGCAGTTGACGCAATCGTTATGGATGAGATCGTTGCTCGTTATGAGCTTTCAAATTCTGATGCAGACCTCGTAGTTCTTGATGTTCAGGTATCAACTGAGGAGTACGGTGTAGGTTTCCTTCTCGGAAATGAGAAGTTAAGAGACGATGTACAGAAGACACTTAAGGAGATGGCAGCTGACGGTACACTCGCATCTATCTCAAACAAGTGGTTCGGTAAGGACATCACAATCATCAAGTGATTAATATAGTAATTTATTAATAGTAAGATGTAAGACGCCCCAGGCGAGAGATTTTATTCTCGCCTGGGGTGATTTTTATGCCTGGAAGTGTGAGAGTTTACCTTTTCGAGAAGGAATACTTTATGCTATACTGTTTAGCGTGCTAAAATAATCTATCACCCTGGCACATCACGAAAGGGAATTTCTATGTATCTAGCAATAACAATGGGAAACATCAAGTCCGCAGTTACACAGCTTGGCGTGGGACTCGGCCTTACACTTACGATATTTATCCTCACACTTTTATTCTCGATGCCGCTCGGCCTCGTAGTTGCCAAAGCACGCCTGTCGAAGAATAAGATTTTAAGCTCAGTCATTCGCGCATATATCTCTGTAATGCGTGGTACTCCACTGATGCTTCAGCTCCTGATCGTATATTATCTTCCATATTATGTATTCGGAATCAGCCTTCGCTCGATGAGCCTTGGCAGCATCAACTACAGATATATCGCGACGGTTATCGGCTTTACACTTAACTATGCGGCATATTTCGCTGAGATCTTCAGAGGCGGAATTCAGTCCATGCCTCAGGGCCAGTATGAGGCCGCACAGCTCCTTGGCTTCAGTAAGACGCAGACCTTCATCCGCATCATCCTGCCACAGGTAGTAAAACGCGTGCTCCCATCCATCACAAATGAAGTTATCACTCTCGTCAAGGACACATCCCTGGCGCAGATTTTGTCAGTAAATGAAATGTTCTTCGCAGCAAGCGCCTTGGCATCATCCCAGGTATCGGTTATGCCTTTCGTAATCGCGGGCGTCTTCTACTATTGCGCTAATGCCGTAATCGAGTTTGCTATGAACCGCATCGAAAAGAAGATGTCTTACTATAACTGATTTATAAATCTTTGTTTCAGACTTCCAGACTTCAAGGAGACCTCAAATGAATATTCTCGAAATAGAAAATATAACAAAATCTTTCGGATCCAATAACGTCCTCAAGGGCATCTCACTTAATGTAAAAAAGGGTGAGGTTGTCGCAATCATTGGCGCATCAGGCGGCGGTAAGTCAACACTCCTTCGCTGTGCCACAACTTTAGAGACAATCGACAGCGGCTCCATCAAAATATGTGATGATGTCCTCTGTTCAACTGATGAATCAGGCAAGGTGAATTATTGTGATAAGAAGCAGCTCGTTGATATTAGAAGCAAGTTCGGTCTTGTATTCCAGAACTATAATCTGTTTCCACATTTTTCAGTTCGCCGCAACATCACCGAGGCATTAATCCATGTTCATAAGATGGATAAGTCAAAAGCCGATAAGATTTGTGATAATCTCCTTAAGAAAATGGGATTATCTGAGAAAGGTGACTCATATCCATGCAATTTGTCAGGCGGTCAGCAGCAGCGTGTAAGTATTGCACGTGCGCTCGCTACCAGCCCTGAGATTTTATTCTTCGATGAGCCAACAAGTGCACTTGACCCAGAGCTCACTCAGGGTGTACTTCAGGTAATCAAGGGCCTCTCCGAAGAAAAGATGACAATGGTTATCGTAACTCACGAAATGAATTTTGCCCGTGACGTCGCTGATCGTGTTATATTCATCGATGAAGGCGTTATCGTTGAGGAAGGCCCAGCCAAGGAAGTAATCGATAATCCAAAGCACCCACGTACCCAGAAGTTCCTCTCCAAGTATTGATGTTTTAATTTGTAAGTTGAAGGCCCCGAATGCTGAAGTTTATGGCATTCGGGGCATTTTGTTTATGGATGTTTTTTTGGGGTGAGGGGATTGGGCGATTTGTGGTGAGATGGGCGTGAATTCTAGGTTACTGGTCTAGGCTACCTAGACCATGCACATAGACTTTTAGCGTTTTTAGCATTAAATAACTGTACAAGTGACGGTAACCGTAACGTCCTACCGTTAATTTAGAGCGTTTGGAAGTAAACTTGACTGTACAAGTGACGGTAACCGTAACGTCCTACCGTTAATTTAGAACGTTTGGAAGCGAATTTGACTGTACAAGTGATGGTAACCGTAACGTCCTACCGTTAATTTAGAGCGTTTGGAAGCAAATTTAACTGTATAAGTGACGGTAACCGTAACGTCCTACCGTTAATTCGCGGTACACTGTACCGGCTACCGCGACATCATACCGTGAAAAACACTGTTTCAGCTCAAAATTCACGGTACACTGTACCGGCTACCGCGACATCCTACCGTGAAATCTTTCAATCCATCAACCAACCACAATCCACCTAACCTAGCAGCCTGCTAACCCGGCAGTCCAATCCATCAACCAACCACAATCCACCTAACCTAGCAGCCTGCTAACCCGGCAGTCCAATCCACCAGACATCCCGACCACCTAACCTAGCAGCCTGCTAACCCGACAGTCCAATCCACCAACCCATCCCCAAACCTTATTGCATTCACAAATCTTAAGTGCTATTATCATTCCCATACTTAAATTAAGGAGACTAATTATGAGTACAGAACAGTCTGCAAAAAACAAGAGTTTTCAGTCAAATAGAGAGAAGATTTTGGCAATCGCTTCAGGCGGCGCCGCATTGGCATTGAGCTTTGTTCTCTCAAGAATCGTTATTTATAGAATGCCAATGGGCGGATCACTTACACCTGCTTCAATGCTTCCACTGTTGCTTTTCGCAATGGCTTTTGGTCCAGCGTGGGGCCTTGGTGCTACATTTGTAATGGCATTATTGCAGCTTATTGGCGGATATCTTTTATTCCCACTTCAGGTAATTCTTGATTACATCCTGCCTTTTACGGGCTTCGGACTTGTTGGAATTCTCTGGGATAAGAATAATCACAGCCGCAATCTTCTCAAGCGAATCAAGAAAATCAGTTATATTAAGGCAGCAATTATGACCGTTGTCTGCTATCTTATCCAGCTTACAAGCTCAGTTCTCTCAGGCGTTATTTTCTATGCAGAATACGCTGGAGACCAGAATGTATGGGCATATTCAATTACCTATAATGCGAGCTTCGTAATCCCAGAGTGCATTATCACTTTATGCGTTATGGCAGCTGTTTTTGCTCTTGCGCGTAAGTCAGAATAAACTCTCATGTTTAACCCTGATTTTGTGCAATGCTCTGCGCTTTTTGCTCTTGCACGAAAAGCAGAATAAAAAAACTATAAAAAGTGGCAAAAAATATATTCTTATCTTTCAAATTCCTATGATATTATAGGTTGTATATTCTTATACTTCGGAGGTGTCTAATGGCAACAATCTTTACAGAAGAGTCACGTACATTTAGTGAATATCTTTTAATTCCAAATTTGACAACTGAGAATAATACACCAGATAAAGTTGATTTATCTGCTCCAGTTTGTAAATATCGCAAGGGCCAGGAAGAGTCCAAGCTCAAGATTAATATCCCAATGGTATCAGCAGTAATGCAGGCTGTATCTGATTCAGGTATGGCAATCGCTCTCGCTAGATCAGGTGGTTTGTCATTTGTATTCCAGTCTCAGACAGTTGAAGAGCAGTGTGAGATGATTAGAAAAGTTAAGAAGTATAAGGCTGGTATCGTTGCATCCGATGCCAATGTATCTCCAGATTCAACACTTGAGGATGTAATCAACCTCAAGGAGAAGTTAGGTCACGGCACAGCAGCTGTTACAGAAGATGGTACAGCAGAAGGTAAGCTCGTTGGTATCGTAACAACAAGAGATTACCGTGTAAGCCGTATGTCACTTGACACAAAGGTTTCTGAGTTCATGACTCCAATCGATAAGCTCGTTACAGCTCCAGAGGGAACAACTCTTAAGGAAGCAAACGATATTATCTGGGATAATAAGATTAATCAGCTTCCAATCGTAACAAACGATGGCAAGCTCGTAGGATTCGTATTCCGTAAGGACTATGAGTATCACAAGGCTAACCCACTCGAGCTCCTTGATAAGGATAAGAAGCTCATCGTAGGTGCTGGTATCAATACACATGACTATGAGACACGTGTTCCTGCTCTCATCGAGGCAGGCGCTGACGTTCTCTGCCTTGACTCATCTGATGGATTCTCAGTATGGCAGGAGAGAGCACTTAAGTGGATTAAGGAAAGATATCCAGATGCAATCGTAGGTGCTGGTAACGTAGTTGATGCTGAGGGCTTCAACTTCCTCGCTAAGTGCGGCGCTGACTTTATTAAGATCGGTGTAGGCGGTGGCTCAATCTGTATCACACGTGAGCAGAAGGGTATCGGTATGGGTCAGGCTTCAGCAGTTCAGATGGTTGCTAAGGCTCGTGACGAGTGGTTCGAGAAGACTGGTGAATATATTCCAATCTGTTCAGACGGTGGTATCGTTCATGATTATCACATGGCATTGGCTCTTGCAATGGGCGCAGACTTCCTTATGCTCGGTAGATATTTTGCAAGATTTGATGAGTCTCCTACAAGAAAGCTCATCGTTAACGGTTCATACGTTAAGGAGTACTGGGGTGAAGGTTCTAACCGTGCTCGTTCATGGACAAGATATGAGGAGAATGGTAACGGTAAGGGTAAGATGGCTTTCGAAGAGGGCGTTGATTCTTATGTTCCATACGCTGGTCCAATCAGAGAAGGTCTTGAGACATCGCTTGCTAAGGTAAAGGCAACAATGTGTGCTTGTGGTTCATCTTCAATCGAAGAGTTCCAGCAGAAGGCAAGACTCGTAGTAGTATCATCTACATCTATCATCGAGGGCGGTGCTCACGACGTTATCCAGAAGGAGAACGACAGAACAGCAAGATAATTGCTGTTAAGATTGCATATTTAAATCAAAAGTTGCAAGAATTGCACTTTCGTTTTAAAATATGTTTTGTTGATTTAAATTCGACTCTACAAAATTATACATAGAGAGGTAAACATATATGGCAGAAGCACAGAAGGTATCATATACCCGTGAAGGTTTGAAGGAATTACAGGACGAGCTCGCAGAGCGTCAAACCGTCAAGGCCAAGGAAATATCAGCAAGACTTGAAGAGGCTCGTGCACAGGGTGACTTGTCAGAGAACTCAGAATATGATGATGCCAAGGACGCACAGTCACGTAACGCTTCTCGTATTCAGGAGTTGATTGCGCTTCTCGAGAACGCTGTTGTTATCGAAGAGAGTGAGATTTCAAAGACAAAGGTTACACTTGGTACAAAGGTAACAATCCGTGATAACGAGACAGGCGAGGAAGAGACATATAAGCTCGTAAGTGAGAATGAGGAAGATATCTTTAAGAATAAGCTTTCTCACAAGTCTCCTTTGGGTGCTGCAATCATGGACAAGAAGAAGGGTCAGGTTGTAGAAGTTCAGACTCCTTTCGGCGCATTTAAATATAAAATTGTTAAGATTGGTGAGTAATTCTACTCAATCCAATCTTATTTGAAGGGCGTGGGGAATTTATTTTTGCACGCCTTTTCTTTTCGAAAAGAATAATTATAAAAAAACGAACACACTGTTCGATGGAGGTTTTAAAATGGCTCAGGATAATCAGAATGCTCCACAGCAGGATTTGAATCAGTTGATTCAGATTCGTCGTGACAAGCTCAAGACTTTGCAGGAGAACAATAAGGATCCTTTCGTAATCACAAAATTTGATCAGACACATCATACTGATGATGTTAAGGCTTTATATACAGAGCACGAAGCAAAACTTCTTGCTGGAAGACCAGAAGTTAACGTTGAAGGTCTCGAGGAAGAGGCAAAGAGAGAGGCAATCAATAATGATTACAACGAGAGACGTGCAATCATGGATGCTGATCCAATCAATGTGGCAATTGCTGGCCGTATGATGTTCAAGCGTGTAATGGGTAAGGCTTCATTCTGTAATATCCAGGACTTAAAGGGCAACCTTCAGGTTTATGTTGCAAGAGATTCAATCGGTGAAGAAGCATATGCAGATTTTAAGAAGTCTGATATCGGTGATATCTATGGTATCAAGGGCTTTATCTTCAGAACAAAGACAGGCGAGATCTCAGTTCATGCTTCAGAGATTACACTTCTCACAAAGAGCCTTCAGATTCTCCCAGAGAAGTTCCACGGTCTTACAGATACAGATACAAGATATCGTCAGCGTTATGTTGACCTCATCATGAATGCAGAGAGCAAGGATGTATTTGTAAAGCGTTCAAAGATCATTAAGGAGATTAGAAACTTCCTCGACGGACGTAACTTCATGGAAGTTGAGACACCAATGCTTGTAAGTAATGCAGGTGGTGCTGCAGCTAGACCTTTCGAGACTCACTATAATGCTCTCGATGAGGATGTAAAACTTCGTATCTCACTCGAGCTCTACCTCAAGAGACTCATCGTTGGTGGTCTTGAGAGAGTATATGAGATTGGCCGTGTTTTCCGAAATGAGGGTGTAGACACACGTCACAATCCTGAGTTTACATTGATGGAGCTCTATCAGGCTTATACAGATTATGAGGGTATGATGGAACTCACAGAGTCAATGTTCAAGTACCTTGCAGAGAAGGTATGCGGAACAACACTCATTAAGTATGGCGATATCGAGATTGACTTTGGTAAGCCTTTCGAGAGACTTACTATGAATGATGCAATCAAGAAGTATGCTGGTGTTGATTTTGACACAGTTAAGACTGATGATGAGGCTAAGGCTCTTGCTAAGGAGCACCATATTGAGTTTGAGGAGCGCCACACTAAGGGCGATATCATCAATCTCTTCTTCGAGGAGTTCTGTGAAGAGAAACTCATTCAGCCTACATTTATTATGGATCACCCACTTGCTATCTCACCTCTTACAAAGAAGAAGCCATCTGATCCAGAAAAGGTTGAGAGATTCGAGCTCTTCATTAATACATGGGAGATGTGTAATGCATACTCAGAGCTCAACGATCCAATCGATCAGCGTGAGAGATTTGCTGCTCAGGATGCAGCATTTGCAGCTGGTGATGAAGAAGCTAACCACACAGATGAGGACTTCCTCAATGCTCTTGAGATTGGTATGCCTCCAACGGGTGGTATCGGCTACGGTATCGACCGTCTCGTAATGCTTCTTACAGACAGCCCTGCAATCAGAGACGTTTTGTTGTTCCCGACACTTAAGAGCCAGGGCTGAGAAAGCCTGTAATTTCAAGGCTTTCCGGGCATTGGAATGAAGCTTACCACCAAATTTACCACCGGCACAGTGGTAAATATAACAGCTTTTGAGAAGTTATATGAAAAATGTGCTAATAATTACATTAAAACAAGGCTAAATTGATGTGTTAGTTAAAAATCCTTCAGGTTGCAAAACTTGGAGGATTTTGTTTTTTCTCTTCTTTTTCGACCAGCCGATCATCAAAATGCCTGAAATATAAGGCTTTGTGGGTGTTTTGACCTTACCACCGGCAAGATGTATGAATAAATCTTAAACGCTGCTCGTCTGACCATTAAATACGTGTTTAATAATGTATAATATTATTGAGTTATTGCGTTCTGGGGGATAGAGTCATGATCCTTAGTAAAAAACAAATGAGCGAAGAAGATATCAAGCTAAACTACATAACACCAGCCATCCAGTGTAAGTGGAAAGAACATATTACAATGGAGACAAAGGTTGAATTTACTGATGGTAAAATTAATCTTCAGGGTAACTTGGTTCATCGTGGACCTAAGCAAAGAGCTGATTATATTCTTTACATTAATTCTAATAATCCTATTGCTGTGGTTGAGGCTAAAGATAACAAGCACTCAATCTCTTTTGGTATGCAGCAAGCAATTGAATACGCAACTAAGTTAGATATCCCATTTGCATATAGCTCTAATGGTGATGGATTCCAGGAACATGATTTGATTACTGGTAAAGAAAGACAGATTAGTCTTGAAGAGTTCCCTACCAGAGAAGAATTACTCGCTCGCTTAAAGACAGAATCTAATAATGGTAATGGCCTTTCTGATGAAGAAGAAAAGGTTATTAACCAGCCATTCTATTCTAGCCAGAATACTTATCCACCACGATATTATCAGCGTATTGCTGTTAATAGAACTCTTGATGCAGTTGCTCGTGGTCAAGATAGATTGCTATTAGTAATGGCAACTGGTACCGGAAAAACATATACAGCGTTCCAGATTGTATATAGATTATTGAAGGCTGGGATGAAGAGAAAGATTCTTTATCTGGCAGATAGAAATATTCTTGTAGATCAGTCTATTCAGCAAGACTTCAAACCTTTGGATAAAACTATCCATAAGATGAACTTTGCCAAGGATGATAAGAGCACTATTAACGCTTATGAAGTGTACTTTTCTTTATATCAGCAGATGGTTGGTGATAACGATGAAGAACATTTCAGAGATTGGTTTAAGCCGGATTTCTTCGATTTAATTATCGTTGATGAGTGTCATCGTGGTTCTGCTAAAGAAGAAAGTCGATGGAGAAAAGTTCTTGAATACTTTAAGTCAGCAACTCAGATTGGTATGACTGCTACTCCAAAGGAAACAGAATACATTTCCAATATCGATTATTTTGGCGAGCCTATTTATGAGTATAGCCTTAAGAATGGTATCGAAGATGGCTTCTTAGCACCTTTCAGAGTTATCAATGTAACTACAAATATCAGTGATGGTTGGAGACCTTTTGCTGGTCAGACAGATATCTTTGGTAATGAAATCGAAGACAGAGTTTATAACAACAATGACTACGATTACAACATTATCATTCAGGATAGAATTGATCAGGTTGCTGATGAGATAACAGAGTATCTTAAGAGTACTGATAGAATGCAGAAAACAATTGTATTCTGTGCTTCTGAACAGCACGCTGAATTGATGAGAATAGCACTTGTAAATCGTAATTCGGATATGGTTGCAGAGAATCCAGACTATGTTGTAAGAATTACCGGAAGTGATACATATGGTAAATCAAAACTTGATTACTTCATTTCAGTATCATCTGATTACCCTGTAATTGCTACTACATCTGAGCTTCTCTCCACTGGAGCAGACTGTAAGATGACTAAACTTATTGTTCTCGATAAGACAGTTACTTCAATGACAACCTTCAAGCAGATTATCGGTCGTGGTACAAGACTTCGTGAGAAGGAAGGCAAAACACACTTTGTTGTTATGGACTTCCGTAATGTAACACGTCTATTTACTGATCCTGATTGGGATGGCCCAATTCAGCAAGATGATGGTTGGGGTAAGGATAAACCTGCACCACGAGGCCCAAGAACAGATGTCGAACCAGGTGATGGACCAGAAGCATTCCCTACAGATAAGCCTGTTGTTGATCGTAATGGTTGTTCTGTAAAGGTTATTAACAAGACTGTTTCTGTATACGATTCTGACGGAAAACTTCTAAGACAGGAAGATATTATCGACTACACAAGAACTAATATTCTTGGTGAATATGCTTCTCTTGAGAAGTTCCTTCTTTACTGGCGTGGTGCTACTCGTAAAGCAGCGGTAAGAGAATCACTACGAGAAGTAGGAATTGACCTTAAAGCATTAAAGCAGACACAGAATATGTCTGATGTAGATGACTTTGATTTTATTTGCTATGTGGCATATGGAAAGAAACCACTAACTCGTAAAGAGCGTGCTAATAATGTAAAGAAAAGAGATTTTTTCAGTAAGTATAGCGGTGATGCTAAAGCAGTTCTTGAGATACTTCTTGAGCGTTATAAGAACGAGGGTATCTGTGAGATTGAAAAGACAGAGATTCTTAAACTGGCTGACTTTGCTCAGTTTGGTAAGCCTTCAAAGATAGCATCTTTGTTTGGTGGCAAGAGCGGATACGAAGAAGCAGTACAAGCTCTTGAGAAAGATTTATATGATGATATAGAGGATGTTGGATAATGGCTAATTTATCAGGCTTTGTAAAAAAGATAAGAGACATAATGAGAATGGATGCCGGTATCAATGGTGATGCTCAGCGAATTGAGCAGCTGGTATGGATACTCTTCCTTAAAGTTTATGATGCAAAAGAGAACGACTGGGAATTTGATGACGATAACTATGAGTCCATCATTCCTGAGAATTGTCGTTGGAGAAATTGGGCTGTAGCTGATGAGAATGGTCATTCACTAACAGGTGATGAACTTCTCGATTTTGTTAATAATACACTTTTTCCTACACTTAAGAATCTTAATGTAACTAAAGATACTCCTATCAAGAAGGCTATTGTTAAATCTACATTTGAAGATGCCAACACTTATATGAAGAATGGTGTATATCTTCGTCAGATTATTGATGTAGTTGATAGCATCGACTTTGAAGATACAAAGGAATCTCACGCTTTTGGTGATATTTATGAGGAGATTCTTAAAGAACTTCAGGCTGCTGGTTCTGCTGGTGAGTTTTACACTCCAAGAGCAGTTACTGAGTTTATGGCAATGATGATTAACCCTAAACTTGGGGAGAAGATGGCAGACTTTGCTTGTGGTACTGGTGGATTCCTTACAAGCTGGATTAACCAGCTTAAGAAGCAAGTTAAGACTACAGAAGATAGAAGTATGTTCGATAATTCTATCTATGGTATCGAAAAGAAACCTTTCCCTTATCTTCTCTGTATCACGAATATGCTCTTACATGATGTAGATATTCCTAAGGTTTATCATGACAACACACTTCTTAAGAATGTTCTCGATTATACAGTCGATGACAAGTTTGACGTTATCCTTATGAATCCTCCATATGGCGGTCACGAGGATAAGTCTGTACAGAATTACTTCCCAGATGATCTTGCAGATAGCGAGACAGCGGATCTCTTTATGTCTGTAATTATGTATCGTCTTAAAAAGAATGGCCGTTGTGCTGTTATTCTCCCTGATGGTTTCTTATTTGGTACTGATAACACAAAGGTTGCAATTAAGAAGAAACTTATTAGTGAGTTTAATCTCCATACAATTATCAGAATGCCAAGTAGTGTATTTGCACCATACACATCTATCACTACAAACATTCTCTTCTTTGATAACACAAAGCCAACAGAAGAGACTTGGTTCTATCGTCTCGATATGCCAGATGGATATAAGCACTTTTCAAAGACAAAACCGATGAAAGTTGAGCACTTTAATCCTGTAATCGATTGGTGGAATAATCGTCAGGAGATTATTGTTGATGAGTTCCCTAAGGCGAAATCATTTACAGCAAGACAGATTACAGATGAATTAGGATTTAATCTTGATCAGTGTGGTTATCCTCATATCGAAGAAGAAATACTTGCTCCTATGGACTTGATTCAGCGTTACCAGGAAGAACGCACTTCATTAAATGCAGAAATCGATAGAGTTCTTGAAGATATCTCTAAGCTTCTTGGAGGTCAGAGTTTATGACACCAGAAGAACTAAAGAAAAGTATTCTTCAACTCGCCATACAAGGTAAATTAGTTGAGCAGCGACCAGAAGAAGGTACTGCTGATGATTTGTATGCTCAGATTCAGGCTGAAAAACAACGACTTATCAAAGAGGGTAAGATTAAGAAAGAGAAGCCATTGCCTGAGATTGCTGCTGATGATATTCCATTTGATATTCCTGATAGTTGGAAGTGGGTTAGATTGTCAAAAGTTGGAATAACGCAAACAGGTAATACCCCTAAAAAGGCACATCCTGAGTACTTTGGAGATTATATTCCGTTTTTGGGACCTGGAGACATTCAAAATGGAATAGTAAATTATCATAATCAAGGACTTTCTGCTCAAGGTATCGAATACGGAAGACTAGCTAAAGTTAATTCAGTATTACAAGTCTGTATAGGTGGCAGCATTGGTAAGGCAGCATTGATAAATAGAGATGTTACCTTTAATCAGCAAATAAATGCCATTACACCTATTCTTTGTAATCCTTCTTACATTTATTTTGTTTTAGTGTCCTCATACTTTATTGGATTTATGAAAGAGCATTCTGGTGGTACGGCAACTCCAATTATAAATCGCAGTTTGTGGGATGAGATAGTTATTCCTTTTCCTCCACTTAATGAGCAGGTGCGTATTGTTTCTAAGATTGAGGGGTTACTTCCACTTGTTGATAAGTATGCTGATGCGTATAACCGACTTGAAGAACTTAATAAGACTTTCCCAGGTGATTTGAAGAAGTCTATTTTGCAGTATGCAATCCAGGGCAAGCTTGTAGAACAGCGACCAGAAGAAGGTACTGCTGATGATTTGTATGCTCAGATTCAGACTGAGAAACAGAGACTTATCAAGGAAGGCAAGATTAAGAAAGAGAAACCTTTGCCAGAGATTACAGATGATGAGATTCCTTTTGATATTCCTGAGAGTTGGAAGTGGGTTAGATTTAGTAATGTTATTTCTTTGCTGTCAGGTGCAGATTTATCACCTTCTAAATATAATTCTGAATTCAAAGGAATTCCTTATTTAACCGGTGCGAGCAATATTGAAAATAAAAAAGTGCTGATAAATCGGTGGACGGAATATCCTAATAATATTGCAGTTAAAGGAAATATTCTTCTAACATGCAAAGGAACGGTTGGAAAGACTGCAATACTTTGCGAAGATAAGGTGCATATTGCTCGTCAGATAATGGCAATAACATCTATTGGTATAGATAGCGAGTATGCTGAGTTCTTTGTTCAGTCTCAGATAGATTTTTTAAAATCTTTGGCAAAAAGTATGATACCTGGCATTGAGAGAAGTAATGTTTTAAATTTATGTTTTCCTCTGCCTCCTCTTCAAGAGCAGAAAAGAATAGTAGTACAAATCAAAAGAATATATCAAGTTTTAAATTTATAATTGGTGATAATATATGATTTTTAATGGTATTTCTTTCCCAAATGAAATAATAGATGCTATAAAAGATAAGAGAATAGTAGTATTTGCTGGAGCTGGTGCATCTGTAGATAAACCAACATGTTTACCTACATTTGAAAAATTGGCAAAAGAAATAGCCGAAGATACAGGTCGTGTATTGGGGAAATCAGATTCATGCGAAGTTTTTCTGGGTTCATTGAAATCAAAGGGAATCGATGTAAATTCTCAAGCTGCTGAAATCCTTTCAAAAGCCTGTTTGGAACATAATAAACTTCATGAAATAATTCTTGATGTGTTTTTGAATCAAGACGATATAAGAATTGTCACTACCAACTATGACAAAATGTTTGAGCAAGCATGTAATTCTAAAGCTTACTCTATTCCGGTATATAGTGCTCCAGCATTGCCTCTAGGTAGTGATTTTTCTGGCGTGGTTCATATTCATGGCATTGTTGATAAGCCTAAATACATGGTTGTAACTGATGAGGATTTTGGAAGAGCGTATCTTACAGAAGGATATGCAACAAGATTCTTGGTTGAGTTATTTAAGAATTATATTGTACTGTTTGTTGGATATAGTTATAACGATACAATTCTCCGTTATTTGACTCGTGCTATGTCAAGAGAAGATTGTAATCCTAAGTATATCTTAACGGATGATAAAAAATCTGATTGGAATGCTCTAGGTATTAATCCTGTTATTTTCCCTAAGAGATGTTTTGCTGTAATGCGTGAAGGATTAGCAGCGGTGGGAATGTATTCTAAAAGAGGACTAATAGAGTGGAAACATCAATTTCTTTCGCTTAAAAATCCTCCTTCCAACGATCTGACCGCTGATTCAGAAATAGATTATTGTCTTGAAAATATAGAGAGAAGCAGAGTTTTCGCCAACAGTATACATGGAGAAAAATGGCTTGAATTTTTAGACAGAAAGGGTGTTTTCTCGAATTGCTTTTCTAATGTATCTGTATTTACAACTGAAGATATTTTATGGGCCAATTGGTTAGTAGATAATTTTGTATGTGTGAATGACAATGCATTTAAACGTCTTGTTCTTAATCATAATGGAACTATTAACAGACAATTAGCGAATTTGCTTTTTCGAAAACTGATCAATTCTGCTAGTGACGCAACTGTTCTTAATGAATATATTAGCTTGTTTGAAACATACTTAGAAGACTCGTGGATGATAAGTCAAATAATCAAAAAATCTATAAGTGTGAATTCAATAGCTGTAGCTTTTCAGTTGCTTAAGAAACTGTTTTCTATAGGACTAAAAATGAAGAAGAGTTTTTGGCCTTATTCAGACGGTATCGAATTTGTTCATTTTTTTTGTGGAGAATATTATTTAGTTAATGATACTTGGGAGCTTGCAAAGGAAAAAGTACTGGAAAAGTTTTCCTGGGAAGTTTTGCAATTTGCCAAAGAAAAAATATTAGAACTTCATTTCAGATATGCCCAAGTTAATCAAGCCTCTAAAGAGCAAGAACCTTGGGAATTAGCATCTATGGATATAGAGGGAAACAAATCTCATTATAGGGATGATTCGCTCTGTGTTTTGACACAAATGTATTTTGATGCTTTTACATCTATTGAAAATCAAAATTCATTATCTTTACAAGTTGAAATTATTAATGACTTAAGTACAGAATCTATATTGCTAAGGAGGATATCACTCAAGGTTCTTAGAGAGACAAATGTATTTTCACCAGAAGAAAAACTATCTATCGTATTAGATAATGAACTATTAAATTTTGGTCTAGGAAAAGAGCAAGTTTTTCTCCTTGTAAAGAGCATATCGGATGTTTTATCCCCTAACAAAATAGATTTATTGTTAGATGAAATTGAAAGGCTATATCCTAATGATGATATATATGATGCACATGCTATTTATAACTGGTGCATTTGGTTGGCACGGACAATTTCAAATAATAGGATTGATGAGATGGTAATTCGTTTGCAACAGGAATATGGCTTTGAACCAAGCGAACACCCAGAATTAAGTATGATAACGTCTTCATCAGAATGGATACCGGACAAAAGTCCGGTATCAGAAGAAAAGCTAAAACTTATGCCAGTGAATGAAGTTGCTGAATTACTACAATCTTTCGATGAGCATACTATAGATGGCCCAAGTAGATTGGGATTGTTGCGTGCATTCAGCAATTCATCTTTGCGTGACTATCAGTGGACAAAATCTGTAATGCAAACGCTTTTTACTTATCCAACAATAAGAGAAGATATTTGGCAAATATGGTTTTCTAGTACTAGGAACTTGGAGTTTAGTGTTGATGACAATCTTGATTTGTTAACACTACTTGTTGCAAATATAGATAAAATTAAGTATAAGAACGGTATTGCAGAATATTTATTATACATAGTTAAGAACGATAGCGTAAAAGACAATTTTGATAAATACGAGGAAAGACTGCTTGATTGTTCAAATAAAATATGGAATAAACGTGGCACGATTGAATTAACATCGGGTAGATTAGTAGATGCAACATTAAATACAACAATTGGGAATATTATTTTTTCATGGATTTATATGGTTTCGTATGTTAAGGATTCATCCATTCCAGAGAAATATTCTGTTTGTTTTCAACAGGCATTAAATCTTCATTCGACCGAAAGAAGAATTTCTATTTGTATGCTTGTTGGCCACTTGAATTTCTTTATTTATAGAGATAGAACATGGAGTGGTAGTCATTTATTGCCACTATTGACATCTAGAAACAAAGAAGTATTTGTATCAGCTTGGGATGGAGTTATTCATTTTTCAGGCCGAATAAATAAGGATACTGCTAATATAGTTACACCTATCTATTATAAGGCGCTTAAGAGAATTAAGTGGCTCGATGGAGATATAGAAAAGAGCTTTATAGATCTGTTCTTGATACTTTTGATTTATGTTGTTGAGAACCCAACATTGAAATTTATTCCAGAGTTCTATAGATGTTCAAATGAAAAACAACACAGGGAGTTTGTGTCCAGTATTAAATATCGATTTAAGGAGATGGATGAGGCTGAACGAAAGAATTGGTGGGATAAATGGTTGAAGCGATTTATTAATAATAGGAAGAATAATAAACCAGTTGAGTTGTCAATCAAAGAGAATGAAGGTCTGATTAATCTATTACCAGTTATGGATGATTTGTTCCCTGCTGCTGTCGATATTATCTGTAAAGGGTTATTGCCAAATCAGGTAGATAATTTGCTGTGGTTCAGTTTAAAGGATAGTAATCTTACTTCAAAGTATCCTTCTTCTGTTGCTAAACTGACTACCAGATTGCTTAATTCAATAAATAGTTTAGGTTATGAAGCAGCTTACATAAAACAGATTGCAGAGGAAATTATTTCGCATATATCGGATAAGGAAAAGAAGCAGTTATTAGAGGCTCTTTTGAAATGGAATATTAATATTGATGAATAGGAGTTTATTGTTTGGTGTGAGTTTTCCTCTTAATGCTTTGTGTAAGAGAAAAATGAGAGTTGATCACTTCCTAATCAGTTTCCTATACTCTTCAAACTCCAGTTCACCATCGTATGCTTTTTGCTTAAGCTCCTGAGCATAAGGTACCCATTTGCTGAACTCGGGTTTGGTCATCTTCTTTTTCATAACGCGGGCATAGTGAGCCTTGTATGCTTTCTCATAGGTGCCAAGAATAGGATCGCTCTTGCACTTGTCAGCATAACGCTGGCGAGCACCAACGGACCTACAGGTAGAACCATTAGTTCCTTCGATTGGGTTATCGCAATACTGGGTGTACTTGCCACCTTCAAGGAAGAAGTATTCCCCACAGTTTTTGCACATCATAGGAAAACACTTGTTGTTAAGTCCACGGAAAAAATCATAATATAAGAAAGAACCAATATCTTTGAAGACAATCCTCTCACATAGAGTAGGATTGTTTTTGTTGTCTGTAATTATCTTGTATTCGAATTTATTCATTGAGCAGTTAACTGCATTCATCTTGTAAGTATTAGATTTGAATGCCTTCTCTATTATAGAAGCCAGCTCCTTGGGTTCCGGGAAAGATATTCTTTCAGATAAGTAATTCACAATGATGCTTCTGAAGAATTCCAGATTTACCTTGAGAGATGATAAATAATCAAGATAAGGCTGGCAGTATTCTTTTACTTCTCTATTTATCTCATCAAAGCGAATGACAGCTTCTGAATCGAAGTCACCAAATACATAACTTTCATCCAAAACATATTCCTTCTTATCTTCGTATCCTACGTCATGGAATATATAACTGTTAAAAGGATAAATCTTATCGAATATAAAAGGCTTGTCATCAAGATCAACTGTATCGTATGGAGGAAGAGTTCTCATATAGTATTCAACATTGTTGATTATGCGCTCAAGTTTTTGTGAGTGCTTATAGTAATTAACAACATTGTCGTACTGCATATCATAACTAAGCTCGAGTTGCTTAATCAAAAGTAGAAAATCATCGAGCATTCTATCCAAATCAAAATCGCTAACTTTTTTCAAATATTCCACCAGAACTTGATTGTTTCTATAAGATCTGCTGCTGGAAAAGTAAACGTCAGCCCCTGAAAAATAAGCGTTTATAGAATTCATGCTCGTTTTTCTCCTTTTAAAAGATTTTTTCATAAATAGAAAATTATTTTTCTGAAAATAGAGTATACACTATTTTGTCGCAATTTTCTATTTACAACCATAACCTCTCTTGGTATCATTCAACCATCGAACGAACAATTGTTTGTTTTGGTGTTGAAGCTTGACAATTGAATATGAAAACAGCCTTGCGAAGTCGAAATAAAAATGAAAGGTGGTGATGCTTATTGATCACATGACGCAGATTGAATCTGCCAGCGGCTTAACTAAGTTAAAGGCAAATAAAAAGGCTTGGAACCAAATTAGAACCAAACCCGTAAGTGATAACACTTTTATGTAGCGATTTAAGTTTATCACACAATTATTTCCTTTGACTACGAATTTTAAAAATTATTTTTGGAGGAAATTTTATAAATGATAAATGAATTAAACAATTCAGAGAATAAAGTTATCGACAGCGATTTGTCAGATGACTTAAACGAACTATTAAATGAAGAAGACGATGTCGATGTAAAGATCTTATGCTTAACCGATGTCAAAGAAGAAGAGATCGAGTGGCTTTGGTTCCCTTATGTGGCTTTTGGAAAAGTAACACTCATGCATGGTAATCCTGGAGATGGAAAAACATTTGCTTCCCTTAAGATTGCATCACAGTGTACTCGTGGTGAAGCTTTACCAGGTAATGTGAAACTTCCACCAATCAACATTATGTATCAGACGGCTGAAGACGGACTTGGCGATACAGTAAAGCCTAGACTTAGAGCAACTAATGCTGATACAGATAAGGTCTTTACTATTGACGATGGTGGCAAACCGATTACACTTACTGATCCACGACTTGAGAAAGCGATTAAGACAGTTGGTGCCAAGCTTTTGATTATGGATCCTATCCAGGCTTTCGTTGGTGCCGGTGTTGATATCAACAGAGCTAATGAAGTAAGAGCAGTCCTTACTCCGCTTTGTGAGATGGCACAGAGAAATAAATGTGCAGTTATTCTTATTGGACATCTTAATAAAGCCAGAGGCCTTGTAAGTATCTGTCGTGGAATTGGTTCTATGGATTTTACTGCAACTGTGAGAAGTGTTCTTATCGTTGGCAGATATAAAGATGATCCAAGCATCAGAATTATTGTTCACGATAAATCTTCCCTTGCACCTGAAGGAGATTCAATTGCTTTCCGACTTGATGGTGAGACAAGTTCTTTCGAATGGCTTGATGGATATGAGAATGTAACTGCCGATGATATTCTTATTGCTTCTCGCGGAAGTAAGACTCATAAGAGTACCAAGCTTGATAAGGCTGTCGCAGAAATTGAAAAGCTTTGTGATGAGCCTAATAAGAAAATTCACACATCAAAAATTGATGAAGCATGTTTTGCTCTTAACATTCATAAGCGAACTATCGAAGAAGCGAAGAAGTATGTTGTTGGTTTGGATTGCGAGTGTCGTTCTGATGGTTGGTATTACTTTATTAATCCAGACAAGCTTCCTGTTTATACAGCAGAAGAAAAGAAAGAGATTGAGAATGCCGATAAGTTTTTTAAGGACAATCCAAGCGATGATTACGATTGGACTGAAGAATACTTTGCTCCAATAGATGATGCAGCTGGTAAAAAGGAGGGCGAAGAAAATGTTTGATGATTTCTACGACGATATTGATTTTCTCAACACTGATGACGATTTTCCTTCTATGAGAAAGAAGGCCAGTCATTCTCATCGCGGATATGGTGATTCTCCTTTTAAGTCTGCAACTCTGCATAAAGGTGTCAGTTTTGCAGAGACAAGAAAGCATCGTCCAAGTCTGCAAACTGGTACACACATTGCAGACATGCAGAGACGAGGACGAGGCAAGAAACGTAGTGCAAGTAGAGAAAAGCAAGCATCGCATTTGTATACACAAACGCAGCTTGATGGGCTGTGCCCAAACCCCTGTTGTTGTCCGTTCTTTTCTTTTCCAACCGGCTGCACCAAGGTGCATCGTAAGCGAGGTTACCGAAGATGAAGAAAGACAGACAGCTCCACTTGCGACTAACAAAGGAAGAGTACGAGACCATATCTCAGAAGGCAGCGAAGGCAAAAATGACCATGAGTTCTTTCGTTCTAATGAGTTGTCTTAATAAGCAAATCTTCGTAATTGATGGTTTGGATGAAGTCATAAAGCAACAGAAATATATTGGCAATAATCTTAATCAGCTTGCAAAACTAGCTCAGTCAGGAGCAATTGCAGCCATCGGATTGAACGATATGGTGACAGATCATCACGAGATTTTTGAAGTCTTAAACGACATGGTGAAGCGAAAGAGGTGGCGTAATGGCAACAGTTAACTTCTTAAGCTGCAGTTCAAAACAGACTTCAAGTGGTCTTGGCTCTACCCTTAACTACTGTGAGCGTGAAGCAAAAACAGTCTGCGGAAATGAAAAACTTGTTACCGGAATTAACTGTGATGCTTCAAATGCTCATACAGAAATGATGTGTACGAAGAACCAGTACGGAAAAACTGATGGTCGAATGTACTATCACCTGGTTCAATCTTTCTCGCCAGAAGAGAAGATTAAGCCGGAAGTTGCGCACAAAGTTGCCTGCGAATTTGCCAGAGATCAGTTCAAAGGTTACGAAGTTGTTGTCGCTACCCATGTCGATGCTGAGCATATTCATTCTCATTTTGTTATCAACAGTGTGAGTTTTGAGAATGGAAAAAAGTATCACTCAGGTAAAGATAACATCCAAAAACTACGAGATGCATCTGATGCTATCTGTAAGAAATATGGATTATCTGTAATCAAACAGAAGTCAGATGATGAGACAAAGAACATAGGAACGCGAGAATATCGTTCAGCTTTAAAGGGTGAAAGTTGGAAGATTTCCCTCGCTGTTCAGATAGATAATGCTATGACGAGAGCCAAAACCAAGGATGAATTTTTAGAAATAATGAAGTCCAAAGGTTATCAAGTAGCATGGTCAGATAACAGGAAGTATATCACCTACACTACACCCGAAGGCAAAAAGTGTAGGGATAAATCACTTCATGAAACTAAATACCTTAAGGAGGAAATGACACTTGAGTTTAAAATTAGATCCAAAATTATTAGAGGCGAAAACGGAAATGCGCAAGAGTATAGCACAGGCAGAGAAGCCGAATACTTGCGTGACAGTGACAGAAGCCAATTGGACTGGAGTAATCAGCGCAGTAAAGAAGCAGACGGAAATGATTTATCTTATGGCCGGAGCAATGCAGAATCTCACGACACAAGACGAACTGATAGACTTTCTGAATCAGATTCTGGAGCATTACGATGCGAAGGAACGAGATTTGGAAATGATTACAGTAGCAACTCAGACAGCTGTGGAAACGAAGCAGCAGACTTTGGAAGACAAAACAGAGAAACAGGTTGGGAGCCTGAAAGAGAAATATGCTTCGGACTTGGAAACGGCCAAGATGAATCTGACGGAGGAGCTAAATCAGTATATGAAGAAGAACCTATGGATATTGATGCTTCCTGCGATTTTGTGCTTGATACTGCAGGCGATATTCTTGGTATACTCGCTTCAGTAGGCGGCACTGGAAATGATCCAGACGAGGAAGATAAGAAACACAAACAATATGTCACTGAACATCAGGACGGTGGCGGATCAAAAATGAGTATGTAATACGGAGGAAATTACAATGAAGAATTCAATGATTTATGAAAGCGAAACACGCGTAACAAGTACAACAGGCCTTATGTTTATGGCCGCAGAACTTATGAGAGAACAGTATGATTCGAAGGCTCATTCTGAAACAAAAGTTGAGCTTAAGGATAAGAAACTCCTTTCTGTCGAGGAAGCAGCTGAACTCTTTGGAATTGGCAGAGGCAAGATTAGAGAATTATCTGATAGCGAGGATTGCAAGTTTGTTATCTGGATTGGTGCTCACAGAAAGATTAAAAGGGATGCATTCGAGCAGTTCGTGATGCAGCAGTATTCGTTATGATGGCACTTCAAGAAATACCACCAAAGGGATATAATGACATCACTAACACATCGATTGTAGTCTATAAAAGGAGATGATTTTATGGCTATAGATCGACGTAAAGATAGTACAAACCGTGTTCTCAAGGAAGGAGAGTATCAGAGAAGCAACGGTTCATATGAGTTTAGATGGCGTGACAGATATGGTGACAGACATTCTGTTTATGCTAAGAATTTACAGGAACTTCGTGAGAAGGAACTCAAGATTAGAAGAGATTTCTACGATGGTGTTAATTACGACACGAGCCTTACCGTTAATGATATCTACTATCGATGGAAAGGTGTAAAGCGAGGCCTTAAGGCAAATACTTTTCAGAATTATAAGTATATGTACGAATTGTTTGTTGAAGAGAGCTTTGGCCAGCGTAAGTTAAACACGATAAAGAAGTCAGATGTTCGAGCATTCTACAATTATTTGATGGAAAATCGAGGCATTAAACTTGCTACAGTAGATAATATTCATACTGTTCTTCACCAGGTTTTTGATCTCGCGGTCGAAGATGAATATCTAAGAAACAATCCATCCGATAATGCTCTTAAGGAGTTGAAGCGTGCCCATCGTGGTGATTCGAAGAAACGACGAGCACTTACAATTCAACAGCAAGAACTATTTGAGAACTTCCTTAGAACCCATCCGAAGTTCGAACGCTGGTTCCCAATCTTTAGCGTGATGCTCTGGACTGGAATGCGAGTTGGTGAAATCACAGGACTTCGATGGTGTGATATCGATTTGGATAATAACACAATATCGGTAAATCACACACTTGTCTACTTTGATAAAGGTGGAACGCATCGTTGTAGTTTTGGTATCAATACACCAAAGACCGAAGCTGGTTGCAGAGTAATCCCAATGCTCCCTCGAGTAAGAGAAGCAATTCTCAAAGAGAAAGAGTATCAGGATCTGGAAGGTGTTAAGTGTAATGCCGTGATAGATGGTTATACAGATTTTGTATTTCTTAATAGATTTGGCATGACACATAATCAATCAACACTTAACCGTGCGTTGGACAGAATTATTAGAGACTGTAACTTCGAAGCGCTTGATAGGAATGATGAGGAACCTGTTCTGCTCCCGAACTTTTCTAATCATCATCTAAGGCATACATTTGCAACACGATTAGTAGATGCAAGAGTAACACCGAAGGCGATGATGGATATTATGGGACATTCTGACATCCAGACAACTATGAATATTTACGCTGAAGCTTCTGCTGAATTGAGACGTAATGAAATGGAAAACTTTGATGAGTTTTATAAGAAGTTCATTGAAGTAAATATGGCTGGATAAGTAGGGATTTACCACTGCTTTACCACCGGAAACACATAAGAATCTCTTATAGGATACTGGTGGTAAGGTTTACGGGAAAACAGTATAAGAACATATGTTCTTTTGTGTGATTTCTCCCGACCGGCTCCCGACAATGAAGAGCCTTAACTGATAAACGCAGTAATATTAGGCATTTTCGAGAATTAAAGGCAAAATTTACGACCAAATTTGGTGTAATTTTGAAAACTTCGATTTTAGAAGCAAGAAAAATTCATATAAATGCTCGCAAATTAACGCTTACTGGTCGTAAATAATTTAAACTGAGACACAAGAACAACTTAAATCTTAATAGCACCTAACTTCAGTAATGTTGTTGGGTGCTTTTATATAGATTTTAGATTTTATTGTATAATGCTTATGAGGTTGAATTCGATTAATCTAACTACGATAAAGAAGTATTTAAGTGAGTTGCTAACACTGCTTATTGTAACTATTTGGAATTTGAAGCTACATATGGTTCTTGATTATTTGTGTTACAGGCAGGATTAACATGATTGGTTTGCTCAATATGCCTGTACACGGGGAAGCACCATAATGGTGACACGAGTTTTTGAAGGTGGTGCTTGATGTTTTGAGGTTACTTGAAGATACTAGAATCATATCTGCAGATGAATTTAATCATAGTTCGAAAGGAGCAGATCGATATGATCGAATTTGGTGAACAGCTTAGAAGAGCAAGGGAGACAAAAGGACTTACACAGCAGTCCTTGGCGGAGCAGTTGTTTGTAACAAGACAAACTGTATCCAGATGGGAATGTGGTGATAGATACCCAGATTTACTTACTACAAAAAGAATCTCTCAGGTCTTGGAGGTTAGCCTTGACGATCTTCTTTCTGATAACGAAATGACAAAAATTGTAGAAAAGAACCCGGTAATTGAAAAGAAGAGTTCAAACAATTTGATGATTGCACTTTATACTCTTATTATATTTTCATATGTATTTAATATAGCAAGTGTTTTTTCTAATTTGTTTAAAATGGATACATCTGTCGATATGACGATAAGTATACCGGTTGAAACAATAGTTGGACTTACTTTGTTAATTGTTATTATTGTGACTTTTATTTATGGAATGGTAAATGCCATTAAGGGGACTTTGAATCCAAAGAGAATGGGATTTGTTAATATTGTGTATCTTATTAGCGATTTGGTAAGAGGTGTGATAAACGCGATATCAACTCCATATCTAAATGGTTCAGGCAGAGTGATAGCAGTTCTTTTGATTCTTCCGCAGGCGGTATGTGCTGCTGTGATTTATAAGATGTTTGTTTCCCAAAAAGATAACGAAATGTATCCAAGGATAATTTATATCACATCCATTATTGAGATCATCTACTCAGTTTATATCGAGTGTGCAATTTGTAAGTATTCGGCTTATGTTGATCCTATGGGTATTCTGACGGAGTGTTTTCTTGGAATTTCTCTGATTGTATTAATTATTTATCAGACTCGTGTTCTTTCCCAAAAGCGTCAGCTGGGATTGGATATTAAAAAATGCTCGTCAATTAATTGAAAATTATGGGGGGATCAGTTTAATAGATTGGTCCCCCATGATTGTAAAATATTTGTGGGATTGAATTCGATTAATCTAACTACGAAAAAGAAGTATTTAAGTGAGAAAAACAAATTGAATTTACGGAGTTGAAGTGCAGTGAAAAGGAAGTAATATGAATATTGTAATAATAAATGGATCACCAAGAAAAAAAGGTGCAACATCAAAGATTTTACATATGTTAGAAGCTAAACTTCTTGAATATGATGATGTGAAAATAGAATATTATGATTTGGTAGATTTAGAGATTAAAATGTGTATAGGCTGTTGTGTTTGTTATAAGAATGGAAAATGCCATATTAATGATGATGCTGAAATGCTTTCGGACAAAATTTCGACAGCGGATGGCTTGATAATTGGAAGTCCGACATATGCAAGTAATGTGTCGGGAATGTTAAAGGTATTTATTGATAGAGGCCATTTTGTCATTGAACAGTTATTGTATGGAAAATACGCTATAAGTGTTGCCACTGGTGAAAACTATGGAAGTAATGATACTAGTAAGATATTGAATAAACTAGTGCAATATTCTGGGGCGTTATTAACTGGAAAGATTGTATATAATACACCGTTTAACAAGGAGATTACGGATGATAGATTGAATAATAGAGTTAGCACCTTGGCTAGTAAATATTATTTGGATATTAAAAACAGGCGAAAATATCCTATTCAATCCATTATTCATAGCATAATATTCAATATTGGAATTAAATCTTTTGTTAAATGTAAAGGTGAGAATTACCAGGGTGTACTTGATAAGTGGAAGGAAAAAGATATACATGTTATAAAGTGAAGTTTTGAATTTTGGGAGAATAAAGTTGAACGATGCACCATTTTGGGTGGGTCATTCAACTTAGCGGATCGCTCAAGTTAGTGTTTCATAACACTAAGGGGCATTGTGATTTTTTCGGCGGCTAATATAGATCTGAATTTGTGGATTTCAAATTCGGATTTTCATTACCAAGATTTGTATATTATCTTCCGATTTATCATTCTAAGTTAACCTGGCCTCAGAGGCATTATTCTTGAGCTTATCAAACCATATGCAGATACAGATCGCCAGAGCAGGCAGTATCACATACTCTATGATACCTCTCGAACACTCTATTGCCTGATAAAGAAAGCCTTCGCGAGCATAACCGAACAATCCGTTTACGATCCTAAACGTGCTGTCGGTGAAAGCGTGCAGAAGCATTACGAGAAGCAGATTATCTGACAGCATATATACCGCCGCCCAAAACATTCCAATACACATTGTAGACGGAACCTGAATCAGAGGATTTTCGCCAAAAGCGATGTTGGGAGCATGTCCCAGACCGAAGAACAGACCTGTAACCAAAACAGTGAACAGCCTTCTTTTTACTGTGCTTATATTAAATTTGATAAGACCGTTCATCATGAGTCCCCTCTGAACGCCTTCTTCATAGAACCCGGTTGCAAACTGCTGAACGATCAATATGCTGAGCGTTACAATATATTTTGTTGTAAAAACAGTTGCAATAAATAGATTCAAGAAAGGAAGCAAAATATTGATAATCTGTGGGATCATGATAAGCCACGTCTTCCTTGAAATCTTATTTGTGAATAGTTGCTTCAGCGTGCATTTACTCTTACCTCGTTTGGAATACCCATTCAATAGTATCAGTCCGGCAGTTCCGCCTGCTACTCTTATTATAATGTCTGCTATATAAAGCGTGTTTCCATCGGGAAATACATTGAAATGCACCATTGGTATCTCTATCGCATAGAACACCAGCATTATGATCGCTGCCTGAACTATCGGTTTCCTGATCTCCGTTATGGTCTGTTTATCGTAATTTTTCACTTGTTATACCTTTCTCGCTGTATGTTGAATGATACACCTTTTTAGTGGATTGTTCAAAATATATTTTTCGCAATATCCACTATTCATCTGCCGTTCTCTGTATAATATCGAGATAAATAATCTCTTAAATCTTCAGTGGTAATAGCTCTGATATTTTTGCCAATATCCTCTAACATCTTTTCAATAGTGAAGTTGAACGATGCACCATTTTTGGTGGGTCATTCAACCAGTACATTTAGCAACAATTAGCGTCAGAACCACAACATATAGAATTCCTCAAATCAATTGCTTCAAGTTGTTAAATTTTATCATAATGTGGCAGTCTCCGGTTGCCTGTTTTTGCATATAGATTATAAAACACCCGTCAACGGTAAGGGAAACAAAAGGCAAGAGAAGCAGCGAAGCGACGGTAAGAATATAATGGAAGTTAAATCATACCGAGAAGCGGCATAAGGCGACTTTTCGAAAAGAGAAAAAAGCGGGGAAGGCGGAAAAATAAGGGATGCCCCAAAATGCCAAACGGGATGCCAAAAGGAGTACGGGAAAGGACAGGATAAGAAAGGATATGTAATACTGGGCAAAGGGAAGAAGGCATGAAAAGTAAAGATATGTACGGTAAAAGCAAGGTTTCGTCAAAAAATGTCCAGTGTCCCAACACTCAAATCTCAGGGCGGATAAACCCAGTAATATCAGGCATTTTCGAGAATTAAAGGCAAAATTTACGACCGGATTTGGTGTAATTTTGAAAACTTCGATTTTGGAAGCAAGAAAAATTCATATAAATGCTCGCAAATTAACGCTTGCTGGTCGTAAATAATTTAAACTGAGACACAAGAACAACTTAAATCTTAATAGCACCTAACTTCAGTAATGTTGTTGGGTGCTTTTATATAGAGTTTAATTTTTATTGTATAATGGTTGTGCGATTTAATTTCGATTCTATTTATTAAACACCATTATATTTTTTAGCAATTGTAGGAGGTATTTATGGGTAATCCGTGGAAAGAAATTAGCCTTTCTGATTATGAAAACCATATGAAATTGGATTCTGTGAAACAACTCCAATCTATGAATCAGACAATGAAAGATCAACTTAATGATTATGATGTTCATTCAGTGATGATATTAGGAATTGCTGGTGGTAATGGATTAGAATATATCGGAAATAAGTATAACAAGGTTTTTGGAGTTGATATCAATTCATCGTATTTGAAAGCCGTAAAAGATAGATATCCTAATCTTTCTGATGTATTGGAATGTTTGAATATTGATTTAATAAATGACGCTGATAGTCTGCCAAAATCAGAGTTGTTAATAGCTAATTTATTGATTGAATACATTGGATACGATGCCTTTGTAAAAGTAGTTCAAAATGTAACTCCACAATATATATCGTGTGTTATACAGATTAATGAAACAACAAAACAATGGGTTTCAGATTCACCATATATCCATGCATTTGATGGGCTTGATAGTGTCCACTGTCAGATGGAAGAAACTAAATTAACAGAAACAATGTCTAAGATAGGATATAGATTAATCAAGACTGTTGCTGATGTTTTACCGAATGGGAAAAGTTTGGTTAGACTGGATTATGAAGCTTAAGTTAAAGGCAATAGAAAAATATATTATTGAGTAGAATTTCGATTCTACTGAGTAACAAATTTGAATTTGTGAGGATGATATGAGTAACGAGTTTGACGTCCATTATGGAGAAAAAGAGTTCAGAACCGTTGATGCCGGAATAGAAGCAATAGAGGCAGTTTTGACGGGAGAAGACATTCATGCCAAGGAAAGACTGCTGTTTTATCTTGATTGGTATATGGACCCGTACTATAAGAGGGATCTTTCTGTTATTAGAGAACCATTAAGAGAACTCCTGCAGAGAATCGTCATTACCGACGATGAAATCGATATCGTTGATGAAGCTCTTCATTTACTGGATGATTGGACTTATGGACCATATACCATACTGGAGAAAAATATCGACAATGTAGCTGAAGAATTCCTGCCAACAGTACTGTACTTGATAAATAGAGAATAATATGTAACGCAAAAACAAATTTCAGTTTATTCTCTCAAGTGGATAGCTCTGGAAATTCCAGCAAAGAATACTAAGAGTAGAATATGATAATAAAGCGGGGAAGTAACATGGAAGATATAGTTGTTAGAGAAGCAGTAGTTGATGATGCTGAAGATATGATCACTTATTTGAATATTGTTGGAGGTGAATCCGATAATCTCATGCATGGATCGGATGGATTTAAAGCACCGGTCGAAGCTGTAAGACGCCGGATCCAGGCTTCCCATGAATCAAATAACAGTGTGATCCTGATCGCCCTGGACGGGGAGAAGATCATAGGCCGCGCAGAGCTTGCCGGAAACACCGGTCCAAGATTATGCCATAATGCCACGTTCTCGATCGCAATCAGAAAAGACTATTGGAATAAGAAGATAGGCACAAGACTCATGACAGAGATCATTGAAAACGCCAGAGAAATGAATCTTCTGAATATTGAGCTGGAAGTTGTTGCTGATAATAAGGCTGCCATTGCGCTCTACCATAAAATGGGATTTTCTGATGTTGGTGTATTCAGGAAATACTGGTTTGCAAACAATGCTTATCATGATGCGATCGTTATGCAGAAATGCTTGAATGACTAAACTATAATGTTAAGAGTAGTACAGCAAATCAGCAGTTTTTAGAATTCAACAAATTTGAATTTTACATGTAGTTTGGTTTGCGATGGAATAGGTATTCGTAAAATATCAGGTAATACGGAGAAACGAATTAGAATCTA
>JAKSRE010000029.1 GCA_024403775.1 Clostridia bacterium
AGCTTATTGATACTTGTCTTGTTAGAGACATTGAGTAAGAAGCCCCCACTTCAAGCATGAAATGCTAAGTGGTGGGAGCATGTCACTTAATCGTGAGGCTACTCTTATGCAAAGACTTAAGGAAGAGGAATAACATGGTAAGAGAGATTTTGGAGACAGAATGTAGTGAACTGCTTGATTTATACCTTCATCTTCATGAGAGTGAGGTGCCGTCAAAGACGCCTGAACTTATTGAGGCGTGGAGAAGTATCATGGAGGATAAAAATCACCATATAATCGTAAAAATCGAGGACGGCAAAATTGTCTCATCTGTTGTCTGCGTGATTATTCCGAACCTTACAAGAGGAGTAAGGCCGTATGCGTTTATTGAGAATGTGGTTACACATAAAGATTATCGTGGCAGAGGATTTGCCTCTGAATGTCTTAATTTTGCAAAGGATATTGCAAAGAGAGAAAACTGCTATAAGATGATGCTTCTCACGGGTTCCAAAGAAGAATCCACACTTAAGTTTTATGAGAATGCTGGATATAACAGCAGTGACAAGACTGCCTTTATTCAGTGGCTTTAAATAGTAAACTTGGCGCTCGTAGTGAATTTACTATAGAACTTAATCCAGACGACACAACTATATATTGCACGCCCAGACGGAATGGAAGTCATACTTACCAAAAATCCAGAAACTCTGGAGCGGGAGAAAGGTCACGGTTGACATTTTGAATTTATAGGCGTAGGATAGCCACTAATTCTAGAATTAATTTAAGCGAAAGGGAAAATGGTCATGCAGAATTTTTATTATTCTTATCAGATTAATAAGTCATTATTGATTGATGCTGATGTCAAGCACCGCTTATATCTGATGGGTAAAAATTCTTTGTAACAGCCAGTTTTTTATAGCATATTAGATTTTTTACACCATCAGATTAGAAAGTCTGGTGGTGTTTTTTACTTTAGATTTTGTTAGAAAGGGAGACGAAAAATGAGAGTTACAATTGAGACTGAGAGATTAATTATTCGCAACATGGTTCCAGACGATTATGAGGCTATGTTTAAGTGGTGTGGCGATCCACGTGTAAATAAATATATGCTCTATCCACTTTATAAGAAGGCTGAGGACTGCAGGACTTTCATTGAGAGCCTTAATCCGGATGCAGAGAAGAATTATGATCTTGGCATTATTCTAAAAGAGACAAACGAACCAATTGGAATGGGCGGTTTTGTATGGAAGGAAGAAAATAATGCCTGGGAAGTTGGCTATAATCTTCGATATGATATGTGGGGAAATGGCTATGTTCCAGAGGCGATGAAGGCAATACTTGAGTACATTATGGAAAGAGAATATGTGCCTTCTATAACGGGTACTTTTGCAGTGGAAAATGAGAAGAGCGGACGCGTTATGGAGAAACTGGGTATGAGTTACTACTGCGATACTGAATATGAGAAGATGGATGGCAGTGCTAAATTCAAGGCAAAGGTTTACAGGAGAGATTTTACATGAATCTGATAATAATAATTGGAAGTGGTGCAGTTGGCAAAATGACTGTTGGACAGGAGCTTCAGAAGATAACTGATTTTAGGCTCTTTCATAATCATATGCTGACAGAGGATGTGTTTGAATTATTTGGAGGAATGAACGGGGCTCTTATAAGTAAGTTAAGAGAGGATGTCTTTGACGAGTTTATAAAAAGTGGTTTTGATGGACTCATATTTACTTATATGATGGCTTTTGACATCCCTTCTGAATGGGAGTACTTAGAGTATCTGACAAAGAAGTTCGAGAAATCTGGAGGAACAGTTTACTATGTTGAACTTGTCGCTGATCAGGCTGAAAGATTAAAGCGTAATGGTACTGAAAACCGCCTTAAGAACAAGCCCTCAAAGCGTGATGTAGCTTTGTCTGATAACCGCCTTAAAATGGAGGATATGAATTATCGTCTGGTTAGTAATGAAGGGGAGATAAAACATCCTAATTACATAAGAATTGATAATACAAATATGTCTCCTGAGGAAGCTGCAAAGGTTATTAAAAACAAGTTAAATCTTGGCGATTATACTGGAATAGATAAGTTAAATCATATCTATCTTAGAGAAGTTAGAGAAGAGCTGCTTCCTACATTACTTGAGATGCAAAAGGCAAGTTTTCTGCCGCTTTATGCCAAATATAAAGATGATATGTCCCCTGCCTTAGAAAGCATCGATGACATAAAAAGAAGATTTAGCGATTCTTCCAGAAAGTACTATTTTATCTGTAAAGATGGTGCCCGAATCGGAGCAGTAAATATTGGAATCTATGAGAAGACAGGCCGAATCAGCCCATTATTTATAATTCCAGAGTACCAGAACCAGGGGCTTGGGCAGCTTGCCATGAGGCGTATTTTCCTAAGCTTTCCAGATATTAATAAGTGGACGCTCGATACCATAAAGGAAGAGGAAGGTAACTGCCATTTATATTCGAAAATGGGTTTCGTCCGTGTTGGCGATGAGCATATAATTAATCCCCGCATGACTCTGGTCGATTATGTAAAAGACATATAAGTAATTTTTTGATACTGCTATTTACCTATTGACAAGGTAGGTAAATAGCAGTATTATTCTCGTATCAATTTCAAAAAGGGAGGTAACTAATAAATGAGATTAATAAATGAATCTACAAGCATGTACATGTGCATAAGCTATAAAACAGTTTACTCCCAGGCCAGAATAGATTAGGCGCGAGTTCGATTTGTCTTAACTTAACCCAACTGAAAATTATAAGAAAGATGAACTGCCTGGGAATATATCTCAGGCAGTTTTATTTGGAAGAAATAATAAGGAGGCGTCGTCAATGTCAGACAATATAAAAACGGTTCTATGCTTTGGAGATTCAAATACTTACGGACTTAAACCTGATAATTCAGGCAGATATCCATCTGATGTAAGATGGAGTGGAATTCTTAAGTCCAAGCTTTTGAATAAAAATATTGAAGTTATTGAAGAAGGGCTTGTTGGAAGAACAACTGTATTTGAAGACAGTGTACGACCAGGACGCAAGGGCTTAGATTATATTGGCCCGCTTCTTGAGTCGCATGGTCCTGTAGATAAGCTTATATTAATGCTCGGAACAAACGATTGTAAGACGCTTTATAAGGCCTCGCCAAGAGTAATCGCATTTGGCATCGAGAGAATAATTAAAAGCGCCAGAGCCATAAATCAGGATATTGAGATTCTCCTAATATCGCCAATTCATCTTGGTGATGATGTGTGGAAGGAAGGTTTTGATCCAGAGTTTAATAAGGAATCAGTTGAGGTATCCAAGAAACTTAAGGATGAATATAGAGAAATTGCAAGAAAATATAACTGTGATTTTCTGGCGGCATCAGATGTGGCAAAACCATCAGGAATAGATCAGGAGCATTTGTCAGAGGAAGGACATAGGAGCCTCGCAGAAGCTGTTATCAGGAATTTTGCGGATAAAACAGCAGTATGATTCTTATTTGCGAAAAGTAATATATACATTCAAAAACGCCACAGTTTTGTTACTCCAAAACCTTTCTTATCAGTGCTGACAGACTATAAACACTTCTATAATGGTCGAAAATAATCGATCAACAGGAGGTGGCATATGAATACGAAAGCACTAGATAAATTAACATATGGACTTTTTGTACTTACAACACATGATGAGAAAAAAGATTATGGCTGCATCATTAACTGCGCCATTCAGGTAACATTTAATCCAAATCAGATTTGTATATGTGTAAATAAAGAAAACCATACACATGACATGATTTTAAAGACGAGAAGTTTTACAGTGTCATCATTAAGTACAAGTGTAAAATCTGAGACGATTAGTAATTTTGGATTTCAATCAGGCAGGAAAGTGGATAAATTCTATACTTTCGAGGATTGTAGGAGAAATTCAAATGGGGACTTTTATATAACGGCAGGCACTAATTGTTATATATCGGCAGCTGTTAATAACGCAATTGATCTTGGAACGCACACTTTGTTTGTTGGAACCATAACGGAAATGGAAGTTTTAAGTGAAGAACCATCATGTACATATGAATTCTACTTAAAAAATATTAAGCCTCAGCCTCAGGCGGTTGGAACCACGTCAGAAGGTAAAACCATATGGAAATGCACGATTTGTGGCTACGAATATGTCGGAGAAGAAATAGCTTTCGATTTTATTTGCCCAAATTGCAAGCATCCTTCATCATATTTTGTTAAAATAGAACAAACTAATTAAGCGGAGGTAAATTTTATGGCTAAATGGGTTTGTCCAGTATGCGGTTATGTACATGAAGGTGAGATGCCACCAGAGGCTTGTCCAACATGTAAGGTAAGTGGTGAGAGATTCACTAAGGTTGAAGGCGAGATTACACTTGCTGCTGAACATGAGTATGGTGTTTATGCAAAGACAGTAAAAAACAATCCAGACATCAGCGAGGAAGATAAGAAGTATATTTTCGAGCAGTTGATGGCTAACTTTAACGGTGAGTGTTCAGAGGTTGGAATGTATCTTTGTATGGCTCGTATCGCTCACAGAGAAGGTTATCCAGAGGTAGGTCTCTACTGGGAGAAGGCAGCTTATGAAGAGGCTGAGCACGCTGCAAAGTTTGCTGAGATGTTAGGTTCTGATTTGGAGCCAAAGATGAAGGCAACAACAAAGGACAATCTCGCATGGAGAGTTGACTGTGAGTTTGGTGCTACAAAGGGCAAGTTCGACTTAGCTATGTGCGCTAAGAAGAATGGTCTTGATGCTATCCATGATACAGTTCATGAGATGGCTCGTGACGAGGCTAGACACGGCAAGGCACTTAAGGGATTGCTTGACAGATATTTTAAGTGATTTTTTGATTATAAATTGGTTAATGGAGCCGCCCCAAAGCAGAGTAATCTGGTTTGGGGTGGTTTTTGTTGGGCTTTGTGTAACGTGTGAAGGGTTGAAGGTCAAATGTTCCAATCACTGATTGGCAGAAAACGCGATTTTGATTGGAATGCCGAGATGAAACCGCAAAAGTCCACAAAACCCCTCCACAAGATTGTGGACTTTTAGCCCTGTTTTTGTGGAGTTCTTGCCAAAGTCCACAAAACCCCTCCACAAGATTGTGGACTTTTAAGCCTGTTTTTGTGGAGTTCGCATCCCAATGTTCCAATCACTGATTGAAGATGCTGCAATTCATACACTTTTTGTCGCTTTGACCAAGTTTATGCACGTTTTAACGTGCATCTTATGTAGTACAATAAATGCAAAAGTAATATGACAACACAGTCAGGAGGAATTTTATGGATTTAGTCTTAGAAAAGGGAAGTCCAAAAGATAGAAGTGACCGTCTTTCTAAAGAGCAGAGATGTTATGAGCTTCTCGACAGCCTTAATATCGACTACTGGAGATGTGATCATCCTGACAGCAATGCTGATACCATGGAAGACTGTATGCGAATTGATAGTATCCTTGAGGCGATGGTCTGTAAGAATCTTTTTCTCTGTAATAAGCAGCATACTAAGTTTTATATGCTCATGATGCCAGGTAACAAGCCTTTTAAGACGCGTGAACTTAGTTCCCAGATTAATAGTGCCCGTTTAAGTTTTGCAGATGCAAGCTATATGGAGGAGTATCTTGATATTCTTCCAGGTTCAGTAAGTATCCTGGGGCTAATGAATGACAAAGATAATCACGTTGAACTTTTGGTCGACGAGGATGTGCTCCAAAGTGAATTTGTTGGCTGCCATCCGTGCGTTAATACGACGAGTCTTAAACTTTATACCAAAGATGCTTTCGGTGTGCTTCTCGATGCTATGGGACACGGCTACACCAGCGTCAAGCTTATTGGGGAATAATCCTATCTAATAATTCATTTTCGAAAGGTGATAAAAATGAATATCAAACTAATAGCCCTCGATATGGATGGCACACTTCTCGACAGTAACAAAAATCTGCCTAAATCTTTTATTCCATGGGTTAAGGCGCATCCATCAGTAAAAACTGTCATTGCCAGCGGCCGCCAGTACTATACAATTCTTCGTGATTTTCCAGCTTTCTCTGATGATCTGGTGATTGTTGCAGAGAATGGTGCCCTGATTTTTGATCATGGTGAACAGATTTTCATGGATTCAATGCCAAAGGAAGATATTCATAAGGCACTTAATATTGTGGAATCCATGTCAGATGAGATTGTACCAATCGTGTGTGGACGTCAAAGTGCGTATATTCTATCTTCAGTCAGTGAGGAGGCTTTTAATCAGAGCGCGATCTACTATGAGAGAATAAAGAGAGTAGATGACCTTCATTTCTGGGCAAATAATGATGATATTCTTAAGATTGCACTGTTTTTTGCAAAGCGTGATGCAGAAGGATATCTTGGAAGTTTTGAGGAACTGGGCTCTAGAGTCTGCGCTATTTTATCTGGTGATAGATGGATTGATATTGCCAATAAATCCGTAAATAAGGGCAGTGCCATTAGATTCATGCTCTCAAAATTCAACATTTCGCCTGATGAGGCGGCAGCCTTTGGTGATTATCTTAATGATGCTTCAATGCTTGAGGCCTGCACTGAAAGTTACTGCATGGAAAATGGCCACCCAGACTTAAAGGCCATAAGTAAGCACATCGCACCATCAAATGATGATGATGGTGTAATGAGGGTACTAAGTAAAATCGTTGACTGATTTCACGTGCATTACTATATGTTGTGGTTATAACATTGTTACATTGGAAGATATCGGGTATGATATGGCTATCATATAGGAGAATCTATGGGGATCAGACTTTTTGAAGACAGAACTTTTTATAATAAACTTGTGAAACTTACGCTGCCGATTGCGATTCAGAGTCTTTTATTATCGCTTGTGGCGGTGGCAGATTCTGCTATGCTTGGAAGACTTAATCAGGATCAGATGGGTGCAGTGTCGCTTGCAACACAGATTCAGTTTATTCAGAATATGATTCTCTCATGCGTGACGAGCACAGTGATGATTCTTGGAGCGCAGTACTTTAGTAAGAAGGATGTGAAGCGCCTTAAGGATGTTTTCGGTATTGGAATAGGATATGTGGTAATTATATCAGCGGTTACTGCAGTTGGATGTATTGTGATTCCTGAGAAACTGATGGCCTTTTTTACAAACGATCCGCTTCTTAACAGTATTGGTTCGGGATATCTTAGAATTGCGGGATGGTCCTATCTTATTACGGGCCTGTCACAGTGTCTTATTACGATGATGAAGGTTACAGATCATGTGTCGATGAGTGCGACCATAAGCGTTGTGACGGTGGTCGTGAATGTAATTTTAAATGGAATATTTATTTTCGGACTTTTTGGATTTGAACCGATGTATGCCAAGGGCGCAGCACTTGCAACGCTTATTGCACGAATTATTGAGCTTTTGATCGCATTTTCGATAAGTTTTCAAAAGACATATATTGTGCCTGAAGGCAAAGACCTGATAAGGCACGAACGAATTATTCATAAGGATTTTGTTAAGTGCATGCTGCCTCTTCTTGGCGGCGGACTTCTCTGGGGTGTAGGATTTACTTCCTATACTGCGATTATGGGCCACCTTGGTTCTGATGCCACGGCGGCAAATGCTGTAGCTGCGGTAGTAAGAGATGTGCTTTGCTGTGTGTGTAACGGTATCTGTAGCGCTGGCGGAATCATTGTTGGTAATGAGCTCGGTGTTGGTAATCTGGAGCTTGGCAAAAAATATGGCATCCGACTTAAAAACATGTCATTTGTTATTGGCTTTGGGGCGACGGTCCTGATGCTTATGCTTACGCCTTTTATTGCAGGTTATATGAAGCTTACAGAGACTGCGCATAGTTATCTTATATGGATGCTTGTTATAACATCATTTTATATGATCGGACGATGTGTAAATACTATTGTTATTAATGGCGTTTTTGCAGCGGGAGGAGATACGCTCTTTGATATGTATTCCCTTGTTGTATCGATGTGGTGCATTGCGATTCCTCTGGCGGCGCTGGGTGCATTTGTGTTTCACTGGCCAGTACTTATTGTATTTTGCTGCACCTGCCTTGATGAGTGTGGCAAGATTCCATGGGTTATGTATCATTTTGGTAAATATAAGTGGGTCAAGGATTTGACGAGATGATTTGACGATAATCGGAGGTATTATGATTTATCTTATTTCGGATTTACATGGCTATTCGCACGAGCGTTTTCTTGAACTTCTTAAAAAGGCCAATTTTGGTAAGGACGATTATCTTTATATTCTGGGTGATGTAATAGACCGTAATGGCGATGGCGGCATTGAGACCTTAAAGTGGCTTCTTGTGCAGCCTAATGCTGAACTTATTCTTGGTAATCACGAAGCCATGCTTCTTGGCATAAGTTTTGTTTTTGATGAGATTACTGAGGAGAGCATAAGTAAGCTTGATAAGACCTCCATGGAGATGCTTATGAACTACCAGGCAGATGGTGGAGATGTTACCTTAAAAGCGATGCGTAAACTCTCAAAAAGCACCCAGGCAGATATCCTTGATTATCTTAGAGAGGCACCTCTTTATGTAACTGTTGAGGTAAATGGCAAGGGTTATATTCTCGTTCATTCTGGTCTTGATAACTTTGATTCCCATCGCCGAATTGAGGATTATTCAAGCGAGGAACTTTTGTGGGCATGGCCAGAACTTACGGATGTCTACTATACAAAGGTTAAGACTATCTTTGGACATACACCAACTTTTTCCTTTGGTGAAGAGTATCGAAACAAAATAATCGACACACCAACCTGGACCGCTATCGATATGGGTGCAGGCTTTGGTAATGAGCCGGTTTTATTAAGACTTGACGATATGAAGGAATTCAGAAATTAATTTTTCCTTTATATAGAGTTTTTTCAGCAGTTGGAAGAGCTAAGGATAATTTGGAAACAATAGTGGATGTAACAGAATTCAAAAATGCTCATCGACTGGAATGGAGATATCTACCCATGTCCATCCTTCAAGATAAGCGGATGCTCTCTAGGAAGTATATTGGAAATCAGTGACATAAAGAATTTCTAAAAGATAATAATTTTGAGGTTTATGTAAGTATTGATGGACCTAAAAAAGTTAATGACATTAATAGAATTGATCACAATGGAAATGGAACTTTTGACAAGATAATAGATAGAGCCGGATTTTTTAACCTCAAAGTGGAACAAAGATAGCATTAACGTGCTCATTAACGAAATAGAAAAGAACTCAAAATTAGAACTTGAAGGTACAGGTATAACTTTAGATATTAGTTTAAGATTGCCGCCGCAGGCGACTGGATCATCCGCCAAGCCACAAAGGAACAGTTCCCGCAGACAAAAACGATACCGCTCACGAAAATTTGAACCATATAACGCAAAAAGAAACAGTGGCAGGACTTCAAATTTTGAAGTCCTGCCGCTGTTCTATCGGATGCTAACTTGAAAAAGAAGCGATAATCTATGATATAATATCTCAGTAAGAGATAATAAACGATCATATCCGATAGGAGGAAATCGCTTTGAAACAGACCAATCTGAGCTTTGCTAATCAGGTAAAGTATCTTCGTTTTAAGTTGAAAATCAGTCAGGCGGCATTGGCAAAGGAACTTGGCGTTTCTGTTCCGACTATCAGTCGATGGGAACGCGGAAGTCAGGAACCTCATATTATGGCGCTTGGCAGCTTTTACGATTTTTGTGAGAAACACGAAATCAATTTTGAGGAGGCGAATCTGAAATGTTTGGAAAAACACTGAACACAAAAACGTTGGCAAGGATTACATCGGCGCTTCTTCTCACTATGCTGTTGATCTCTGCTATGCCCTGCACGGTATTTGCCGGAGAAAACAAGGATATGATCACTTCGTTTACCGAGCTGAAAACGGCGATCCGTGCGGCAAAAGACGGAGACACCTTATATGTAGGTGATATTGATTTCACGCCGTCGGGTGATATGTTCAAGCTGATTATGCGGATTGAGGCAGATAAGAGTCTTACCATTAAAAGCGGGAAAAGTAACGAGAAGGCAGTCTTTACGAATGGAAGTTTTATCCTTTCCGGCTCAAAGACAGACAGCGGCAGAAATACCTTTCACTTTGAAAATATCATTTTTGACGGCGGTGTCGATACGTCACTCCTGACTGCCGCAGATTTTGATTGCCAGTGGAGTGAGGAAGAGCAGAGATATCTTCTTGAAGAGCCGAGAGTCGCACAATATGCACTTTTATTCAAAGGAAATGTTGATGCGGATTTCATTGGCTGCGATTTCAAAAACTACACGCATGAATATGGCCCCGTCATGCACGTGCGTTACGATGATTACACGGCAGTTCCTTCTCTTCTGGAAATGTTCGGCGATTATTCCGGATGTACGTTGAACCTGTCATTTTCCGATTGTAATTTCAGCGGAAACGCCGCAGCCTATGACGGTGGTGCGATCTATATGGAAGGAAACGGAAATGTCACTTTCACGGCGATAGACTGTGTTTTTGAAAACAATTACAGCGGCGACACCCAGTTCAGCGTCGGCGGCGGAGCAATTTATGCTCAGGGTGCGAAGCTTGCGATGGAACGCTGCCGTTTTGAAAACAATACGGCGAACCACCTCTTCCCGGATTCAGAGCTTCCGGATTCAGATACCACGCAGGGTGGAGGTATGTTTCTCTATGACACCGAGTTTACCCTGTCAAATAGTGTGATCGTCGGGAATACCGCCTCAATGGGCGGCGGAATCGGATTCCGCAGTGCGGACGGCGTGGTAGACGGATGTGTCTTTACAGGCAACCGTGCGGAAGAACATTCCACCAACTGGACGGGCGATACCGGGCCATGGAACAATATGGCGCAAGGCGGCGCGATATGTCATATGGGCGCTACCGGCTCTAAAGTAACCGTCATCAATTCGAGCATTTACGGAAACTCCGCACAGAATGCTTACGGCGGGATCTATTCCTACTATGCGGGAGTCACGATCGATGAGATTGCTGCCGCACAACTGGAATTGCAGTTCTGTACCTATACCGGCAACACCTGTGATTCCGTGTATGATTACGACGCAGAAGATATTGTCCCGTGGTGTTCGCATCCCGGAGATATTCTTGAGATCCCATATATCAAAACGAACGGATGTATCCTGATCGACGACAGCTTTGCAAAGGACTTCCCGCATCGTGAATTGCCGTCTGAGGACAACGGATATAACTATATTGCCTCTCCGGGTGATGCAGAGACAGACGGGCTGAATATTACCCACCCGGATTCTCCGGCACATTTGTCTTTTGACATACCGAAGGGCATGAATCTCACCGTTCCGACGGAAACCATGCAAAAGCTAATTGGTAATCGATACGACGGAAAGCTGAAGCATGTTCGTGTCGGGGATAATTACGACGCATCTCTCTACCCCGTACAGCAGCAGTCCGGAAATGTAAAACCTGCTCTGTATTGGATCGTCCCTGCGGCTGTTGTCGCTGCGGCGATTGCCGTATTCGCTGCAATCCACTATAAGCGCAGAAAGAAGTCGGAAGGAAATGCCGAAACCGAAGTTCCTGTTTCGAAAATTGCAAATCCGGCAGAATCTGAGGCACCTATTGTCAAAGCGTGGTTTACCAAAGAAGAAATCGATACGATTATGAAATCTTTCCCGAAGGTACAGACGCTGACAGGCCGCGAGACGGAAGTATTTATCGAAATGTTGGAGGGCAAAAAGCAAAAGGAAATTTCCTATGATCTCGGAATTGAGATAACAACTGTCAAAGATTTTTATCGCAAGATTTATGACAAGCTGGATCTGGCAAATAAGGACGAACTGCTGAAGCAGTGTTCCACACTCATCTCAAATCAATAAATCGGTCCAAAAGGGGCAGCCGAAAACGGCTGTCCCTTAATTATTACCGAAATTCCAGCATACCCTACCACTTACCCTACCTGTGGTAGGTGTTTTTCTGCTGAAAATGACTGCAAAATATACCCACAAAGTCGCTATGAAGCAAAATTTAAGAAAGGAGTATTCGGAATGCTGAACGCTGTAACGAAGCGGTGGGAAGATCAGTCAACCACAAAGGTATTCAAATTCATATTTTATTGCGACTGTTGTGGAAAAGCGATTCCCTCCCCGGAATATCCGTTTAACAGCGGATTCAAACCGAAGCTGCTGATGAGCGAGGCGGAAAGAAAGGCGCGGGAACTGATCTGGCTTCGGGATCACGACGCCGCTTACGAACGAGCAAACCTTTTGATGCAGACGGATCACATTCACACCTGCGAAATTTGCGGGTCACACATCTGCGGTGACTGCGCCGTCATCTGTGACGAGCTAAACGGCGGTGTCTGCTGCACCGCCTGCCTTGAAAGCAGACACTATCACGGCAAAAAAATGTGGCAGGGCGAATAACAGGAAAAAACAGAATTGATTATAAGAATGGAGAGAATACTATGAGTTTTTTGGAAAAAGCAATCAAAAACGGAATCAGCAAAGGGATTAGCAATGCCGTCGGGAACGCTGTCAAACAGGTAGTCGAGCCCAAGGCGACCGAATATGCAAACAAGGTCGCAGGCGAACTTGACGAGGCTGCGCAAAACATCTCACAGCAAACGCAGGAAGCGGCACAGCAGACGGCGAAGGCCACGAATGGGCTTGAAGGTGCCTTTGCAAATCTGCAGCAATCTATGGAAAACTATGCGACACAGGCTGCAAAGAATATGAAAATCTGCCCGAAGTGTCAGACCGCATCACCTGCCGACAAGACATTCTGCCCGAATTGCGGCACAAAGCTTCCCGAAGAAACACTGGCAGATGGGGCAGTATGTACGCAGTGCGGAAAGCAGAATACAATCGGAACAAAGTTCTGTTCCTCCTGCGGCGCAAAACTTCCGACGGCTCTTGCTGAGGATAAGGCAGAAGCGGAAAAGAATACCGACGTGCTTGCAAGATGGGCGGAAAAGCTTCCTGAATATCCTGTATGGAACTGCGGCGGAACGGATTTTGAGCTGGAAGAGGGAGAGGACTGGTTCCGATTCGCCGCCTCCTTTGACACGGAAGCCGAAGGCGAGCAGTCGATCCCTGCGTATCGGGCGCTTCTGAAAGCAAACGGTTTCAGAGAAGCCGGGCAGAATCCGGACAAATCCCATCTGTATAAGAAAATTGACGGAAAATGCTATCACGTGGATACCGAGCATTGCTTTGAGGGGTCTATGAACAGGCCGGATATCTGGTTCAATAACGAGGAGCCCTACGGTGGATTTGACTATGTAAAACCCGAGCCGAAGAAAGGGTTCAGCTTCGGTGACCTTTTTAAATAATAACGAAATGAGAGGTATATTTTTATGAAAAAGTTTTTGGTCTTAGCACTTGCTCTTCTGATGCTACTTTCGCTTGCCGCTTGCGGTAATAAAGAGGAAACCCCTGCAGGAAACGAAAGCCAAACAGAAAATACGCAGAATAAAACGGATAATACGGCAGAACCAGAACAAACAGGAGATCCCGCCGAATATTCTATGGACTATTGGGCGGAAAAATATCCCGGTGAAAATGTCTGCCCGTTCTATATTGAAATCGGCGGCGTGGAATACAGCTATTACCGTATCTCAGGACTTGACGAGGGCACCATGCAGACATGGATCAATACTCCGCTTAACTGGAATGGCTGGCATCTTGTGGGAAATGACATCGTTAACGGCGACGAAACTTATAAGATGACATCCGAGTGGATCGGAAAAGATCCAGAGCAATCATTTTCCAGCGGCTGCACGGTCACTACCGAACCGTATAGTCCTTCCGGAGCAGGCGCGTCTGCAGAAACCAGCGAGTCCGCAGAAGCAAGCGGATACAATTTCACGGGTTATACTGAAACTGCCGATTGGCCGGGCGAAGATTGCTGGACATCCTACGGCCTTCCCAATCTGGTATTTGATGAAGATGTGTCCGGTACCGTACACATCAGCGACAAGGACTATATTTTCCCGCTGAACGGCTCGGACGGAATTATGATTGAAGCGCATGTTACAACCCAACATTTGGATGAACTGATGGAAATCCTGAATAATTCCGGCATTTCTTTGGAAGAGGACGACGCGTATATCAATGACGGCTACTCCTTCTACTATGAGAATAGCGGCACAAAAATGAAGCTCCAACTGGCCGAGTGGGAGATTGATGTAAATGATTATAAACTACAAATCACCATTATTACTGAGCCAACTGATTAATGTACTGAGCAAGGATTTGGAGGAATGCATATGAAGCATCAAACCTTATTTTTGAAGTTTGGTTCAAGGATGCCACACGCACGGCATACGCTGTTACCGAATGGGATACTACTGTGACGGAGTTCCCGGTCGTGGCACCGCAAAAATATACAGGATCTGAAAAACAAAACAGAAAAAGGCGGCAGGATTTTGAAAATCCTGCCGCTAAACTTATATATAGATTAGATTATTATTGACGAACTCCGAAGCCGCTCCGCGTACTGCATTCATCCGCTGTACCCAAAGCAGCTGATTTTCCGTCTTGAGTTTTTCGGTAATGTCGTCATTTTCAGCAAGTTCATATACAGAATTTTATGGTTTTCTTTTAAGTAACGTGCGTGCCGTTGCCCCCCATATTCCGATGGGCGTTCTTCCGGATAGTCATCGTCAGCAATGAAGTAATAATCTCCGACAAACTCGTACTTTAACCCAGTGCCTCCTTTACGATTACACGCAGCTTCTTTTTCGGGGCATCAATGATTTTCAGTATCAGCTCATTGACGTCCTCTGTCGGCTTACCAGCGTGGATATACTCATTACGAGCCGTCATAAGGCACCCGACCAGTAATCGATGCTCAAAATCGTCCAAGTAAAAATATCTTCGTTTTGCTTTCATAGCTATCGCCTCCTTGTATTATATTGTAGGCGACAATAAAAGATAAATCGAATGTGTGGATTTCAATATATAAAAACAGACACCGTGAAAAGCATTTCTGCAATTCACGGTGTCTGTTTACCTTTGCTGCGCTCGATTCAGATTCGTTTTTGAAAAACATCCTTATCACATGCCAGCAAATCAGCGCCTGCTCTTTTTGTTGTTTGATTTACCAGCGTTAGGATTGCCGCGCCCTGCCTGTCGCGTATGCGACTGGCCTGGGCGCTGGTGCTGCTTAGAAGCAGCGCCACTGCCAAAGCGTGGAGACGTTTTGCTTTTCGAGGAGGAGCCGCCTGAATGGGAGCCTCCAGAAAAACTGCGTCCAGAGGAGGAGCCGCCTGACTTTTCTGCATAGATATTACGAGGCGGAATTAAGCACTTACCTTTATCAAAGCCAATCAGATCCTGACGGCGGCATCTGATTAATGCCTCCTTAACAAGCTCATAGTTTTCAGGTTTTCTATACTGGATTAAAGCACGCTGCATAGCCTTCTCGTGAGGACTTCTTGTGATGTCGACACGGGTCATGGTGCGTGGATCAAGGCCTGTATAGTACATGCAGGTTGAGATTGTTGATGGAGTAGGATAAAAATCCTGAACCTGTTCTGGCATATAGCCCATATCTCGGATGCTCTCAGCAAGAGCGATGGCGTCATTAAGAGTTGAGCCTGGATGTGAGGATATAAGGTAAGGAACGACATACTGTTCCATTCCTAATTTCTCATTCATCTTATAAAAGCGTTTAACGAATTCCTGATAAACTTCATTACGAGGCTTGCCCATGAGGTCAAGTACATGGTCACTAACATGTTCTGGTGCCACACGAAGCTGGCCGCTTATATGGTGCTGGCAGAGTTCTCTTAGGAAATTATCATTTTTATCAGCGAGCATATAGTCAAAGCGGATACCTGAACGAACGAAGACCTTCTTCACCTTTGGAATAGAGCGAAGCTTACGAAGAAGTTCAATGTAGTCACTATGGTCAGCAACCATATTTTTACATGGTGAAGGATAAAGACACTGTCTGTTTTTGCAGGCGCCGTGTTCGAGCTGCTTGTCGCAGGCAGGACGGCGGAAGTTTGCAGTAGGACCTCCAACATCATGAATATATCCTTTAAAGTCTGGATCTTTTGTCATAGCGGTTGCTTCACGAATAAGGGATTCATGACTTCTGACCTGAACGATTCTTCCCTGATGGAAGGTAAGGGCGCAGAAGCTGCACGCACCAAAACATCCCCTGTTACTGGTAAGTGAGAACTTAATCTCACTAATAGCAGGTACTCCGCCAAGAGCCTTATAGGAAGGGTGGTAGTTATTCATATATGGGAGCTCATAGACATCATCAAATTCCATTGTAGTAAGTGGTCTTGATGGTGGGTTCTGAACTACATACTGTGAATCACCATATTTCTCAATGAGTGGCTTGGCTGTAGCAAAATCAGTATTCTTATACTGGATATCGAAGCTTTTTGCATATTCTCTTTTATCTTTACTTACTGTGTCATAATCTGGAAGAACGATGCCGTTTAAATTACTTACAATGTCAGTTACATCCTTGGTCTTAAATACAGTTCCAGGGATAAAAGTAATGTCTGATACATCGATTCCACTGTCGAGTGCCTCTGCGATTGCAACAACGGACAATTCGCCCATGCCGTACATCAGGAGGTCTGCGCCTGAATCGATGAGGATGGATCTTTTGAATTTATCTGACCAGTAATCGTAGTGTGAGAGACGGCGAAGACTTGCCTCGATTCCGCCTATCAATATAGGTGTATTCTTATAGGTTCGCCTGATAAGATTAGAGTAAACGATGGTCGCGTAGTCTGGGCGTTTGCCTGCCACGCCGCCAGGGGTGTAGGCATCCTGAGAACGACGTTTCTTATTTACGGTATAGTGGTTAACCATGGAATCCATATTGCCTGCACTTACGAGAAAACCAAGGCGTGGTTCACCGAAAGTGGTGATGCTGGAATCCACCTTCCAGTCTGGCTGAGAGATGATGGCAACCTTAAAGCCGCGGCTTTCAAGAACACGGCTTATTATGGCAGGGCCAAAGGATGAATGGTCGACATAAGCATCGCCAATGATAAAAACAAAGTCTGGGCGATCCCAGCCTCTTTTGTGCATATCTTCAATTGTTATTGGCAGAAAATCTTTCATCCTGAGCCTCCTATTTTGTGATATATTGTATCATTGATGGATGGATTTATAAACGTCAGGAGATAGCTTATGGATACAGGACGCGCAATGTATGAAGGATTTACAAAGGATCAGCTTATAGATCTTCTTATGGCTGACAGCAGAAATATTGTTGCCATGGACGGAGTGTGGTTTCAGTCTGTTGAGAAGGAATTCGGCATGGATACTGCCATGCATCACGATGAGGAAATCTGGAAAATATATACAGTTACTGAGGCCCGCCGTATAAAGAAGTTTCTCGGACTTACTGATGACTGTGGCCTCGAAGGACTTATGAAGGCTCTGCCACTTCGTATGGTAGACCGCGCTAATGTGACATCTGAAGAAATAGTTGATAATAAGCTTATCTATAAGATTGTGACCTGCCGCGTACAGGAGGCAAGAACCAGGAAGGGAATGCCACTTCATCCTTGTAAGAGTGCCGCTATTTATGAGTATTCTTATTTTGCAAAAGCTATCGATGAGCGCATAAAGTGCCGCCCTGTAAGCTGCTATCCCGATCTTGACGAGAAGTTTTGTGATTGTGCCTGCTGCTGGGAATTCTGGATCTGATTTTCTTCTCGAAAGTCTGATTTATAACATAATTAATTAATAAATCTGATATACAAACCTTCCAAAATTAAAGATAATCATTAGGACACATGGGGGAATCGATAAATGAAAAGGATTAAAGATAAAGTATTTGATGAAGAACGTGCCTTATATGGAATCAAAAAGACACTCGTAAAGAATTGTAAATTTGATGGTCCTGCAGATGGTGAATCTGCTTTTAAGGAGTGTTCAAAGATTGCAGCAGAGAGCTGCTACTTTAATTTAAGATATCCATTCTGGCATGTGACAGATGGAGCAATTCGCGACTCTCATATGACGGAGAATTGTAGAGCTGCCCTCTGGTACGATAAAAATATTCTTATCGAGAATACAAAAATGCATGGAATCAAGGCATTAAGAGAGTGCTCTGATATTGTAATCAATAACTGCGATGTAATCTCTCCAGAATTCTTATGGAGATGTAAGCGTATTGATATTAAGAATACTTCCATGGTTTCTGAATATCCATTCTTCGAGTCAAAGGATATTACAATTGATAACCTTACAATGAAAGGAAAATATTCTTTTCAGTATGTTAAGAACATGACTATTACTAATTCTGTTCTTGATACCAAAGATGCTTTCTGGCATTCAAAGAACGTTACTGTAGTAGATAGTGTTGTTAAGGGCGAATATCTTGGATGGTATGCCAAGAATCTCAAATTCGTTCGTTGTAAGATTATCGGCACACAGCCTCTTTGTTACTGCAAGGATCTTATTCTTGAGGACTGCGTAATGGAGGATACAGATCTCTCGTTTGAGAGAAGTGACGTTGTAGCAACAGTAAAGGGTTCAATTCTTGGAGTTAAGAATCCAAAGTCTGGTTCAATTACCTGCGATGAGATTACTGATCTTCTTATCGAGGAAGCAATCGTGGATAAGAGTAAGACTCAGATTAACTGCAAGAAGATTGTTAAAAAAGTTATAGCATAATCTTCCCCTTCTAAATAAATCTTCAAGGAAAAGCCATCTCAATAATGATTAATGATCATTTGTGAGATGGCTTTTTCAATGTCTTAATAATAACGAGATAATGAAAGTATCTTATTTAGCTATAGTAGCGCCCTCTGGTACAGACTCTTCAGTAGAGATAATAAGATAACCATTCTCGCCCTTTTTGATGCCCTGTTTAAGATTAGCAGATAAAGTTGTCTCGAAGGCAGATACATCCTTCTTGTGTGCCTCGATGATATGAACATTAATCTCTTTACCATTAATGATTAAAACTGCATCCTGATCTTTATTAAATTCGCCTTCAACAACGAGACCATCAACGACGGTAGCGTTTTTGAGCTTTTTGGATCTAGGAAGACCAACGTCAAGAGCCTTTGGAGCGATAACAAAACCAGATTTACCTGCTGTAAAAATATTACTATAAGAACCGCCAATCTCTCCAACAAGTGCCTGAGATGTAGCGTTAATCTCATCCATAGCAGCACGTGCCTCATCAAGAGTTATGGCACTTAAGTCATCAACGATGGTTGTTTTGGCATAGCCGTTATCTTTGAACTGAACATTACCTAAGGCATCGGTTTTATTAACGACTGCCTCATCATATTTAAGTCTTAATTTTGATTCGCATCCATTACAGATAGTAGATCCGTCTTTAAGAACTTTGCCACTTAGAAAACCAATTTCAGCACCACATAGCGGACACTTCGCCTTTTCTTTTTTCTTTCCAAAACCAAAAAGTCCCATAAGTTTTAATCTTCCTTTCGATGAGATTTAGTTAATTACAATATAGCATTTTTTTCTTATATTTTTGAAGTCGGGATTTCAGATTTTCGAGAAGAAAAGATAAAATGATATAAGAGGTAAACAAAATGATTGAAATTGAGATAAAACTTAAGATTGATGATAAAGAACTTCTTACCAGAAGACTAATAGATAGCGGTTTTAGATTTGACCATAAGGTACGCGAGACTGACATATATTTTAATGGAAATGACCACGACTTCAGGGTAACTGATGAAGCACTTCGTATACGAAGAACTGAGATTTTTGAGGAGGATAGTAGGCCTCTTACCATGCTTACTTATAAGGGCCCAAAACTTGATAAGGTGTCCATGACCCGCCGCGAGATTGAAGTTAAGATTGATGATTTTGAAGGAATGAAAGACATTCTTCTTGAACTTAAATACAGGCCCGTGATGCCAGTTATAAAAACTCGCGAATACTATAAAAATGATAGAATGACCGCACTATTAGATGACGTTCAGGGACTTGGATGTTTTCTTGAACTTGAGATTCTTAGGGATTCGGAAGCTGAGAGGGAAGAGGCACTTAAACTGATTGAAGAAGAACTTAATAAGCTTGGATATTTGATGGCAGACACAACGACTACAAGTTATTCTTCGATGCTTGAGAAGAAATCTTTATAAACTTTTAAACCTTTTTTGTAATTGTATTTATTTTTGCAAGGTTAAATGAACCAGTATTTAAGGGGGTAATTGCCATGAAATTTGAATTAAACACGCCTTCACTTATTGATGAAGCAAAGAAAAGCAGACACATTATTAAAACAGACAACAAGATTTTGAGTCTCATTTTGGAGACAATAGGATTTGTGATTATTTTCTTTATAACACAGTATCTGTATGTCTTTATTGGAGAATTAGGTGCAATTGCTGCATATTCTTCTGTTTTTGGCGGTGTGAATTCAATAGATGAGGTTACGGCATGGAATTTACATATACCAATAGTTCTTATGTCTGAGTTATTCTTAACTCTTGGCACAATCTGGTGTGTTCGAATCTGGCAGAAGCGTAAAGCTAATACACTTGGCTTTGTAAAAAAACACCTGTTCCGTGATTATGCTATAGGTCTTGTAGTGGGATTTGTTATGTTCTCAGTAGCAGTTGGAATCTGTGCTATTACTGGCGCCCTCTCATTAAAGCCTTCAGCTTCTTTTAATATTGGCCTTTTTATTGCTTACTGCTTTGGATGGTTTTTCCAGGGAATGGGCGAGGAAGTTCTATGCAGAGGCTATTATCTTACTTCTATTGCTCGAAAGAATAATATTTATGTTGCAGTGATTATAAACTCAATTGCCTTTTCAGTTCTCCATATTGGAAATTCTGGTATAGATATTTTGCCTCTTATCAACCTTACTCTTTTTGGTATTTGTGCTTCAGTATTCTTCTTAAAAACTGGTAATATCTGGCTTGTAAGTGCAATGCACAGTATCTGGAATATGGTTCAGGGTAATGTTTACGGAATTGCTGTAAGTGGTGAATTCACAGGCCCAACTGTTTTTACTTCCACAATTAAAGATTCTTTGTCCATTATTAATGGTGGTGATTTTGGTCTTGAGGGAGGTCTTGCAGTTACTATCGTTTTAATCATTACCATAGCAGTTGGATTAATTATTCCATCTTGTGAGAAGAAGGCCGCATAAAGTCAGGCAATAAGCAGAATTACTCTTTATCAGGTAAATCAATGATTTTATATCCACAGGCATTATAAATCTTGGTGCCTGAAGGATGGTCATACTCAACTTTCATATTATGGTGATAGTTGGTATGAATATGGCCATGGAACATATAAGATGGCTTCACTCTGTCAAGGAAACTGTTAAAGCACTTGTAGCCTCTGTGTGGAAGATCTTCAAGATCACCGTAGCCCTTTACTGGCGCATGAGTAACAAAGATATCAACGCCGCCTTTAAAGAGGGATTTAAACCAGAGTTTAAAGCAGCGAAGAGACATCTCACGCTCAGTATACATATTCTTGTTGCGTTTGTTGTAGCGCATGCATCCGCCAAGACCAGCAATATTGTAGCCTTTAAATTTAAATACTGTATCTTCAAGTGAGATTGCACCCATTGGTGGCTTCTCAACAAGGGCATCGTCGTGGTTACCATGAACGAATACCATAGGAACGTTGACCATAGTAATGAGAAAATCCAGGTATCCTGCCTTGAGATCGCCGCAGGCAATGATTAAATCCACGCCTTTAACTCTCTCCTTTTTAAAATTTCCATATAAAAGTCTCTCTTCGACATCCGCAACAACAAGAATTCTCATTAACCATTACCGCCTTCTATGAGATCATCCAAGGCTTCAGCTGAGATGTCTGATGAGATATTAGGAGCTGTATTAAAAACGATAGGCATACCATTAGCCTTAACAGTCTTTTGTGCAGATTCATTAAGTTCATCGAAAGATGGAATTGTACCAACCACATTATTTGCAAGCCAGTTCATATTAATGATCTCCTCGTTTGAAAGAGAAGGAGAATTAGCATCCTTAATCTTGCCATCCTGAGACCATATCTCACCATCGAATGGTTTAACGATGTCGGCTGTAATTGACTTGCGAACAGCTTCAAGAAGATTTTTTGTATAGCAGGACAAACTGTCATCCAGAACCTTGATGTCGATAACGCCAGAAGACATTCCCCACCAGTAGTTGATAGCTTTACCTTTGGCTTCATCTGACTCAGCATTCCAGGCATCGTTAAGAATTGTCTGAACGATAAGCTCGTAATACTTACCCCAGTTCCACTTAGGGATAGCGATAGTAGTAATATTATGGTCGTCGTCAATTTTGAAGAGACCATAAGCATTGTCTGCTCTGTGTGGTCTTATAAGGTCAGGTCCTGAGACAATCTTAAGGTCGTTTTCTTTAAGATATTCTCTCCAGTATTCATCCTTGATGCAGGACCAGGTAAGATATACCTTGGCATCTGGATTTACTGTTGCAACTCCGTAAGCGAAAGCATTGATATTACAGATGTTTCCACAAATAGGATAAGTTGATACATAACCTATACGATTATCTTTGGACAAAGTTGCTGCAAGAACTCCAAGAAGGAATTTTGCCTCATACATACGTCCATAGTAAGTTCTTACTGCACCGTGTGACAGGTGAATTGAGCAGTTGAGGAACTTAATCTTAGGGTGTTTTACAGTTGCTCTTAATGCAAATTCCATCTGGATAGGAGAAGTAGTGATGATAAGATCTACACCAGTTAATGCTGCCTCTTCAACTACAGTCTCGAATTCTTCTTCAGTATCAATAGATACGAGGGCCTCTGTCTGAACAAGTCCAGGGAAGGCTTCCTCTAATTCACGTCTTCCTTCTTCATGGCCATTAATCCATCTTGAATGCTCAGGTGAACCATTGTAAAGGAACAAAACCTTAAGCGGATGCTGTTCACTATATGCAGGAATCTTAAAGATATTATCGATTAACGGAATAGTTGTCTTCTTCTGAAGCTGTGGTTCCTCAGAGAAAGCAATCTGATTACCATTATCTGCAATCTCAAGCTCTGGCCAGATTTGATTGATGTTTTTCTTAATTGAATCAGAGGTAGCACCTAACAGACTGTCGTATTTAAACATATCGAGATAAACAAGGAATGCATCACCATTAGTGATGGTGTTAATCTTGTTCTCGACTGTGCGGTATGCCTTGCAGAAATTAAAGAAAGCAGATTTAAGATCTTTTATTGTATCGTCATCCCACTGACTCTCCAAGTCGAGACCAACAGCCTCACTTAACTTGGTATAACCGCCTTCTTCAGAGAAAAAGATATCGTATATCTGTGTGCATTTATAGAACTTAAGAAATTCATAGTAGATAACAACTTCCTTGTCATCCGACATTGGTGGAAGTACACGGGATACACTAGCAAGAATTGTTGGCATCTCAAGGAATTTCATTACAGATACTCGCTTGTTGCCTTCCTGAACATAGAATTTTCCCATGTATTCGATTACTTTAACTGCGTCCTGAATACCTTCAGTAATCTGGTAATTCATAAGATTAATCCACTTGATACCAAATTCTGTTTCTGGTCCGAGAAGTGGCATGAAATTACGGGCAAAGGCATCCTGTCTGCTGGTTGTAACTGTACCTACTACCTGATTTAAAGGAATCTCACGTGTGCCAACTGTCTCTTCTTTAAGAAGAGTTCTTGATTCAATCATCTCATCAAGTGCAGGCAGATATGGAGATACACTCTCACTTAATGCCTTCTGCTGCTCTTTTACAGCAAGCTTACGAGCTTTTGCATAATCTTCTGCTGGTGTTGCCATAGTGATAATTCCCCCTTTTGTTTTTACGGGTTAATTTTAACATGATACTTAAAACAAGAACATTGAGTTTATGTTGGTTATTCTTCACAAAATGGGGCGAATTTAAGAGAATATTAAGATTCACATTTTGTTTTCTTATCGAAAATTAATTTTTGTTGCTTATAATGACCGCGTTAATCGAAAAAAGAAAACGAAAATGGAGAAAATTATGAAGAAAGAATCATTATTTATGGTTTTTGCTTTAATACTTTTTATATTTCTAGGCTGTAATAACAGTAATCCTGAGGTATCCCAGACATATGATGAGAGAGAAGATATAACAGATGTTACAACAGAAGTTACAGAGAAAGCTTCTACAGAATATACCTTAAGTTATGCGCCAACTGGAATACCAGAAAGTGTGGATAATGCCATAAGATTCTGGGCCGATCACTTTGGAGAATTAATCTATAGTGATTATGAGATGGATCCTAATAAAAGCGATTCGCATGAGGTGTCTCTGGTTGACTATGACGGGGATTTGGTTCCCGAACTTATCACAAGATATATTAATGATAGTGGAGACATATGGAGATATTATGATCTCAATTCCAATATGACGGATTATTCTGTAAGTACTGCTTTCGATGAGACGGGAATAGAGCTCTTTGATCCCTACTATAAGGTAAGTTTATTCGAGACGGATAATGGCGAGAGGTCTTTTGTCTTCAGAAGTTATACTTTCTCGGAGATAGATACTTTTAAGTATCAGGAGGAACGGGGCTATATTGAGGTTAAATTCGAAGATGGTATTCTTCTCGAAAATATTAAAAACTACACTGGTGTAAGCAGTGAGACAGATGATCAGGAGTGGACATTATCCAATGTAAAATATTTTACCAGGGATGGTAATGAGACGGATGAGAGAACCTATAATAGTACTTATGTCGGTGATGTGATTTTCCCTGACGAGGATTACAGAGTATACGATGTCCATATTGATTATGAGACTATCTTAGGCAGTGATCAGTATAAAAGTAACTATGTATATAGTGTTCTTGTTAATACCTACGATAAGTTCTTTATTGATGAGGCAAATAATCTTAATGTCAGATACATTCTTGATGGCACCTGGAGTCTTGATGAGGAATCTTCAGAATATGAGTGGGCCCTGGATAAAGGTTTTACCACATTGGTTTTTGAAGAAGATATGGTAAAGACTGGTGAAGAGAATCAGATTAACTATTTTATTGATTATGAGAGTTATTCTGGTGACATTATTCCATGGTGTGTAAAAACGTCAGGTATTTTTGGTCAGAGCGATGTGACTTATAAAATTAATTCATATAGTAATTCGTTGTCAGTCTGGATGGTCGTTAAAGATAATGATGGTGAATTAAGATATGTGACACTCTCTTATGAGAAGAATTAAGGAAACATTAATAATTTTATTAGTTTTCCTTATTTGAAATTAAGAATTATTGATTATAATTGCCTCATTAAAGGGGAAAAGAAAACGGGGAAATTTAATGGAGGAAAGAAATTATGAAGAAAAGAGCCATCTTAATGGCTTCAGTTTTGATGTTGTCTTCTTTTGCTGGATGCAGTAACAGTGAGACAAATGTAACTGAGGCAAGTTCTTCGGAGACGGAGATTACTTCTACAGAGGAGACTTCACAGAGGGAAACTGCGAAGGAGGAAGAAGTAGTAGAAGAAGTAGTAGAAGAAGTAGTAGAAGAGACCACTACAGTAACTGAATCAGAGGTATTAGAGAATTATCTTCACGAACTGGATGAAGAAGAACTTGACCAGTATTCAGACGCCTGGGAGAATATGCTTAAAGAAAACTACACTCAGTATGATGTAAAAAATGACATTATCTATGGTACTTTTTATGTTCCTGACATCCTTGATAGAGAAGTAACAGTAGGTATTAATTATGGTGAATTAATCCCAGATGAAGAAGTAACCGAAGGTTCTTTGATTAATGATTATTATACTGTTGGTAAGGAATTTGAGGCAGATCTCGATTACTATGGTCAGATAAAACACATAGTTGGAAGAGAACTAACTTATGAGAATGGAAACTGGACAAATTCGACTAAATATAATGATGATGGAACTTTGGCTGAAGACAGCATTTGGTTAACATACCACGAAGAGTTTGATGCCTGGACAATTTATGGCTATACACCTATGGATGATGCTGGAATATATTGCAATATTAATTTGTTGGGATATACAGAACTTAAAATCTCTGACGATGTAAAGATATATGTCAACTATGGTTATGATATTACTGACAGTAATGGAAATACATTCGAAGTTGTTGATGAAGATACTTGCGTACCATTTAGTAAGTTTGTACCAGCTAATGGTCAGGATAATATCATTGAAGACTATTTGATGCTTGATCAGGATGAGACTCTTAAGTCAAAAGGGTATATGTTTACATGGCGCTTGATTGCAGAAGATGTAGATTTTTCATTTGATATGGATGCAGCTTATCCGTGGAGTTCATTTCTTAAAGTTGAAGATGGAGTGATTACAGCGATTTATAACTATACTGGCCAGAGAAATCCTATGTGGGAATTGGCTCGTGATATTTTGGATACTACAGAATCAGGCATTTATAACTGGGAACTTTGATGAACTGATAAGTATTACTGCCTTAGGATTATTGTGAGTAATTTTGAGGCAGTTTTTCTTGATTAAAAAAAGTATATAATTTACTGGAAGGCAAGGTGTATGTATGAGAAAAATAAATCTTTTAATTTTTAACTTTATAGTTATTTTGTTATTAGCTGGCTGTAGTTCTGAGGTTTTGGAAACTGAGACAAAAGACATAGAAGAGACCAAACCGGAAATTACGACAGAGACTACTACAGAAAAAACAGAAGAGACAACGTCTGTTACAACCGATATGGATTCTGATATTCCAGGTGAGGAAGAGGTTTTAAGATTCTGGGCGGAAAATTACTCTTACATAGTGGATACTAATGTCATATCACAAAATGTAACGGAACAGGACATTTTTGTAAATCTATTTGATTATGACAGTGATAATATGCCAGAGATGATAATATCCTATACAGATTCTGACTGGAAGTTTATTAATATCTATTGTGATGTAAATAGTAATCTGGATAGTTTTTACTGCACTCCATTTTCTGATTTGTACGGACAAATGCTTACAGATTTGTCAAATCACCCAGTTGTAGTATTTGAGAATGCTTCAAGAAATATGCATTACATTTTCCCTTACATGACAAGTGAGACAGATGGTATTAATAATACTCTGATTAGTGGATTTTATGATATTACTTTCGCAAAGGGAGAGGATATGATATCAATTCCTTCTGGACTTAAAATTAAGTATGTTGAAGAAAGCTTTGATGAAAATTTATTCGAGACTGACAAAACCTACTATGATACTTTTGGTAACACTGTAGGAGAGGAAGAATATTATTCTGAAGCAGGAATTTATTCTTATCTTGTAAATATTGATGGCCGCCTTGCTATTGATGGTGAATGGGTGGATATTCCTCATTTTGGTGAGGGCTGCAGGATATATAATTTTACTAAAAATGAATTTGCAGTTTATAATACGAATGTAAACCAGTTATATTCTGACATGAGTAATTCTTATGCGGAAACTAAGCTTGAAGAAGATATGTTAGGTGATCCATATTTTGCAGTTGAGGGAACATGGACATTATCTGATTTTGATGTATATGGCTGGGAAGAAGACAGAGACTATGAGCTTATTTTTACTGATGGAGCATTGACTGTCAGAGAAAATATTAATGGTGAGGTTACTGAATATAATGATGTATCATATTGTGTAGAATATGACTACATAATGGATGGTCAGGAGCCTTGGAGTGTTAGAATTGCGCCTGTAGGTGAGTTTGATTTTCTGAATGCAAAATTAAGCACTGATGGTAAGATAATGTATCTTGGAGTAGGCGGCGGAGAAGTAGGAGAAGAAACAGAAGAAGACTACTTTACTGGATTTATCACCTTAACCAAGAATTAAGGAGAAAGTATGGATGAGAATGTAATCGCATCAATTGTAATGATAGCAATAGGACTAGCTATGACTATAGCTATGCATTTTGTACGTAAAGCAATAACCAGAGGTTGTACAGAACCGATAGATGCTGTTTTTACTGAGCGATACAATCACTATAGTTATAGCTCAAATAAGGCGCATTCATATCCAGTTCTTGAGTTTGACTATAAGGGTCAGCACTATAAATTAAGAGGTCATACAACTAATTTTAGAAATAAACTTGGATCTAATATTCGTATTCATATTAATCCAGATAATCCTGAGAGACATTACCGCAGGATGGATTTATTCGTTCCTGGATTTCTTACTGCCTGGGGAGTACTTGTAACTATATCTGGAATAGTAGTTTTAATTTCTAATCTTTAAAAATATGCTGTATATATTGTAATGGGCAAATCTATTATCTAGGTTTGCCTATTTTTTTGCAAATAAATATTGACAAAACGGTTAGAATAAACTAACCTATTATCAGTTAGCAATAACTAACCAATAATCATGTAAGATTTCTTTCGTTTACACTGCAGGATATTGTATGTATCTTGCAGTGCAAAAGAAATGAAGAGGAGGTTTAATAATGGACAAGGTTTATATTATTTTTTGGACACAGGGTGGAAATACAGGTGCAATGGCATCTGCAATTGGAGATGGAGTAAAAGCGGCTGGTAAGGAACCGGTAT
>JAKSRE010000003.1 GCA_024403775.1 Clostridia bacterium
TGTGGTAGCACTTATTGGTATTATTATCCTTCTTGCTAAGAGAAAGAATGACAAGAACAGATGAGTTGATGTATAATTAGGCAAATATTTATTTGAGGTGTTTATGAATTACATAATTTCTGCATTAACGGATATTGGTATCACGAAGAAGACCAATCAGGATAGTTACCTTGGTCAGGTTTATGATACTTCAGTGGGCAAAGTTGCTTTCGGAATAATGTGCGATGGCATGGGTGGACTTACTAATGGAGAATTGGCAAGTGCGACTGTTGTTGCAGAATTTGAAAAATGGGTGAAGAATAAGTTGCCTGTTCTTCTGGCTAATAATTCTTTGAGTGATGAGATTATTTCTGCAGAATGGATTCAAATTGCAACTAATTGTAATGAGACTATAAAACAGTATGGAAGAAGAATTGGTTCAAATCTTGGAACTACTCTGTGTGCTATTTTGTTGGTTGGAAACAGATACTATATTATTAACGTAGGGGATAGTAGAGCATATCTTTTGAATAATACACTAAATGTATTAACAAAAGATCAGACGGTTGTTGCTAGAGAAGTTGAACTTGGAAAACTTACTCTTGAGCAGGCTGCAGTTGATCCTAGACGAAGTGTACTTCTTCAGTGTATAGGTGCTTCAGATGTTATTTATCCTGATATGTTTTTTGGTACTGTTGAACCTAATAGTGTCTTCTTTTTGTGTACTGATGGTTTTAGACACGAGATTACGCCTGAGGAGATTTATTCTTATTTGAATCCAAATGTAATTACTGGTACAGATGTAATTCAGAATAATATTTCATGTTTGATAGAAGCTTGTAAGCAGAGAGATGAGCATGACAATATCAGTGTATTACTGATAAAGACCATTAACTGATTATTATTGAAGAGGATTTTTGTTTAATGTTAGAAATAGGTAGTCTTGTAGACGGAAAGTACAAAATACTAAGTGAGATTGGCCATGGCGGCATGAGCGTCGTTTATATGGCTATTAATGAGAAGGCTAATAAGACATGGGCTATTAAAGAGGTCCGTAGAGATGGTATAGTCAATTTTGAGGCGGTCAAGCAGGGTCTTACTGTTGAGACTGATATGATGAAGCGACTTAATCACCCTAACTTGCCAAGTATTGTAGACGTTATTGAGGGTGATGATACATTCCTTATCGTTATGGATTACATAGAAGGTATCTCATTAAAGAAAAAACTTGATGAAGAGGGTGCTCAATCTCAGGAAAATGTAATTGAATGGGCAAAGCAGCTCTGTGATGTTTTGGGCTATTTACATACAAGAACTCCTGCTATCATCTATCGTGATATGAAGCCTGCAAACGTTATGCTTAAACCTGATGGTAAACCAATGCTTATTGACTTTGGTACAGCACGTGAGTTTAAGGAACGTAACGTTGAGGATACTACATGTCTTGGTACCAGAGGATATGCTGCACCAGAACAATTTGGTGGTATGGGACAGACTGATGCCAGAACAGATATCTACTGTCTTGGTGCTACTATGTATCATTTGGTAACTGGATATAACCCAAGTGAACCTCCATATGAGATGCTTCCAATTAGATCTATTGATCCATCACTTTCGAGTGGATTGGAAAAAATCATACTTAAGTGTACTCAGCAGAATCCAAATGAAAGATATCAGTCTGCAAGTGAGTTGATGTATGATCTTGAGCATTATGAGGAAATTGATGATAAGTACCGTAAGAAGCAGGTTACGAGAGTAGCAGTTTTTGTTGCGTCTTTGGTATTAGCAGTATGCTTCTTTTTTGGTGGGTTAACTTGCAGATTGCTTTCGACAATGATGGCAAGTGATAATTATAATTATTTGTATGATGCTGCTGTAAGAAATACAGATCCAGAAATGAAAAGAGAATTATTTCTTCAGTGTATAGATGTTCCTGGAAAAAATGGAGATATTTCAGCATATTTAGGATTGGTAAAACTTTATATTAATGATAGTTCATTTTCAGTTGAAGAATCTACTGAGATTATTTCACTTGTTACAAATAATAAAGAGGCTTTGATAGAAAATCCTGAAGATTATGCAACTTTGTGTTTTGAAATAGGTTGTGCTTATTGGTTTTATTATGAATACGGTGATGAAGCTGGTACAGATCGTTTTCAAATTCGTTCAGTAAGTGCGGTTCAATGGTTTTTGGACGTTATGACATATACTCAAGAAGACAGTGCTGATCGTAGAATGGCTGAAGCTTATTATAATATTGGTCTTTATAATCAAGAGATTCATCAGATGGACTTATCAGGTAGGGTAGATGGTCAATATTTGTTATTCTTTAATAACATGAGCATTTTATTGGATGAGATTGGAATGAAGGATTCAGAGAATCCAGTTGTTAGACTTGAGATTTTTGAGTGTTTTAGAAGTGTTATACAAGCCAATGCAACAGGCTTTAAACTTGATGGTATTACTGAAGCACAGTTGAATGAAGTTTGTGATAAGATATATGAATCTTTACCTAGGTTTAATAAAAATCAGCCAGTAGTTTGTGATAAGGTTACTAATATTGAAAAATATGAATTGGAAACTAAGGAAGCTATTACGCTTGCATATTCGACTTAAGGAGTTTTTTTATGACAGTTAGTCAGTTAAATGTTTTAATGATTGTTTTGTTTGTATTAGCAGCTGTCTTTTTTGTATTAGCTATTGTCTTGTATTTTTTGCTTGATGTTAAATATGCAATTGGAGTTATTACTGGTTTCTCTGCTCGTAAGGGAGTAGCGGCAATAGGTGCCAAGCAAAAAACAATAAAAGATCTTGATCCTATTACTGATAAGTTAGCTGATCGTAATAAGATTCCTGTAAAGGCTCCTGCTGTAAATAATGTTGCTGCTCCAGCGCCAGTAGCTCCTTCGGTAAATCAAGCAGCATCTGCTGCAACAAAGGTTGATGAACTTGGCCAGACGACATTACTTAGTAATGAGGCTTCCAATTTTAATTATGGTGAGACTACTCAGTTATCAGCTGATGAACCATCTGCTCCTATTGCGGTGGGTAGTTTTGGCGAGACTACTGATTTGTCTGTTCTTGAACCATCAGCACCAAATCCAAGTGTAAGCTTCGCTTTTGTTTGTGTTGAAGAGGTTCGCTTTACTGCTGGTACTTCTGTAATTTAAGGATTATTTAATGAGATATATTAAACTATCGATATTTTTTGCGTGCTGCGATTGCTTGGCTTTAGCTGCCATTGTGTTTGTTAATACTACTGACATTAACGAGAAATCAGCTAAAATGATAGCTATTGCATCTATGTTCTGGATTTCATTGATATTAGAATTTGTTTGTTTATATAAGGCTGGCAGGCATAAAGGAAATATTCGTCAGCCAAATAAATTTTTTTTCTCTAATAATGAAGCTAAGGTAGTTGATGTTTGTATGTTAGTTACTATACTCTCGTTTGTTGTGATAAATATTTTTCATATTATTGATAAGACTGTAATACTACCTTTGTTTGCTTTTCTGTTTTTTACTGTTAATCTTCATTTCTTGTTGAATAGTAAGACATATAATCGATGCAAAGTATCAAAGTAAGAATTTTGTGTTAGATTTTTATAATATTAATCTTTATTTTGATAATCTACGCCATATTTCTATGCTATATTACCTTTAGATTTGTTAGCGGGAGGTTTTTATGGAGACTCGTATTGTTAGAGGTTTTGACAAACCAGTGTCACTTCTTGGTTTTGGATGTATGAGATATCCAACAAATCATGATGGTTCTATAAATGAAGAATTAGCTGAAAGAATGATTATGAAGGCTTATAATGCTGGAGTGAATTATTTTGATACAGCATATCCATATCATGATAAGCATTCAGAATTGTTTACAGGTAGAATACTTGATAAGTTGGATCGTAGCACTTATTATCTTGCTACAAAACTTCCTGTTTGGGAGATTAATAGTAGAGAAGAAGCTGAGAATATGTTCTTCAATCAGTTGAAGCGATTGAATAAGGAATATGTTGATGTATATCTTCTTCACGCAATGGGAGAAGATAAGTTCGTTAAGATGCAGGAGTTAGGCGTTTTTGATTTGCTTTTCGAGCTTAAGGAGAAGGGATATATCAAAAATGTTGGTTTTTCTTTCCATGATGGATATCCTGTTTTTGAGAAGTGGATTAAAGCTGCTCCTTGGGATATAGTACAGATTCAGTTTAATTATATGGATATCAACGAGCAGGCTGGAGAGAAGGGATTATTACTTGCTGAAGAGTTGGGCATTCCTGTAGTTATTATGGAGCCAATTAGAGGCGGTTCTCTTGCAATGATTCCTGATGACTTGATGAATGAACTTGATGATATTGATAGTGGTAGATCCAAGGCTTCATGGGCTTTGAGATTTGTAGCTTCTTATGATAACTGCAAAGTTATTCTTAGCGGAATGTCTGATATGAGTCAGGTTGATGATAATCTTAATACTTTTATTAACTATAAGAAGCTTACGGATGATGAACAGAAGGCTATTTCTAATTTGAGAAGTAACTTGAATTCTCGTGTGTTTAATAAGTGTACAGGTTGTAGATATTGTATGCCTTGTCCTGCTGGAGTTGATATTCCACGAAGCTTTGGTATCTGGAATGAATTTGGTAAATATGGAAATGAAGGCCATACCAAGTGGGCATGGGGAGATATGGGAGAGAGTGCTCACCCTGTTAATTGTGTGAAGTGTGGAATGTGCGAAGAGGCTTGTCCTCAAAAAATATCGATTAGAGAAGATCTGGTCAAAGTAACAGAGTTAGTAGAATCGCTGAGGTGATTTTATATAGGGGTAAATAGAAGAGCGTCACTTGTTAGTGGCGCTTTTTTTCTTTTAAATTGCTGTTAACAACGAATTAAAGTGAATAATCATGAAAGTTTTACATATATTTATAGTTGGTTAATAATTATCATTTATATGTAAGTTCTTTTTTGTTACAGGAGGTTATTATGAAGTTTAAAAAAGTTTTAGCAACTGCACTTACAGTTACTATGTGTTTTAGCTCATTAGCATTTAATGCTTTTGCAGATGGAACAACAGGAGTTAAGGATTTTGTTACGAGATGCTATAAAATTGCATTGGGACGCGAACCTGATGAGACAGGCCTTCAAGGCTGGACAGATCAATTGTTGAGTGGAGATGCCTGTGGTGTATCAGTAGCTTATGGTTTTGTTTATAGTCCAGAATTTCAGAGTGCTGGCTATGACAATAGTACTTATGTAGAGAAGATGTATAATATGCTTCTTGGAAGAGAGTCGGATAGTGCTGGTAAGGCTAGTTGGGTTGAAAAACTCGATAATGGTGAGAATAAGGAAACAATTTTCTATGGCTTCGCTAATTCTCAAGAGTTTTATAATCTTTGTAATGAGTACGGAGTATTCTCTGGATTCTATCTTCCAGGTGAAGGCATGCAGAAAAATGCTGCAATCAATGGATTTGTAGACAGATTATATACTATTTGTTTAGGAAGACATGGTGATCAGGGCGGTCATAATGGTTGGGTAACTAATCTTTATAATGGCACAACTACTGGTTCAGAGGCTGCTTATGGTTTTATTTTCAGCCCAGAGTTCACTAATAAAAATCTTAGTGATAAAGAATATGTTTCCGTTTTGTATGCTACATTTCTAGGCAGACAGCCTGATGAAGTAGGTCTTAGTGGCTGGGTTGATCAGCTTTCATCTAAGAATGCAACAAGAACAGATGTATTTAATGGATTTGCTAATTCAATTGAATTTGATGCTATTTGCGGTAATTATGGAATTGTAAAGGGAACTGCTAATTATGTTGATACATCTGCACCTGAGACTGATGTTGCACCTACAGTAACTCCTGTTACAACACCAGAAGTTGAAATAACACCAACAACAGCACCTTCAGATGCTTTTGTATTTACTTTTGACGGAATTGAAATAACGATTGGTAAGACAACAGGTCGTGATATTATTAATGATCCTAATACTGACTGGAATCTGGATCATAATTATTGGGAAGCAGGTGAAGAACCGGTATTTGAACTATTAGTTCGTTCCAAAGTTTATCACTTAATTAGCGAGGACTGGAATACAGATGAGTCTCTTTGGACAAATAGTACACCAATGTCCACATATGAAGGTATAGTTGACTGGTATGATGCGCATTTTGATAACGGTGCTTTAGGTTTTTTTGTTAGCGTTGAAGATTATGATGAAAATATTAAACCTCTTGATGTTGTGCCTTGGATGATTGAAATCGGAGATCATTATAATTATAAAAACTTTAGTGACCATCCAGAGTGTGATGTAAAGGGTATTAACCTAGGTACATCATATGATGATATGATTAATACTTTAGGGGAGCCTTTTGGTCATCATGAAGTACCACTAAATGGTATTACTTATTGGTACTATATCGATAATTGCTACTTGGGTTTCCTCATCCCAACAAATAAAACAAATATCTATCAGATTTCTATTTCTACTACAGATTCAGTTGTGACTATTGATTAGGAATAATAAAACTTAATTCTTGCTCCTCCTACTAAAGTGGGGGAGCATTTTTATATTTAGGTATTTATTAAAGCAAAAAAAAAGGCTTCCATTTGGAAGCCTTTTAACTGGTGCACCTTCAGGGACTCGAACCCGGGGCCCACTGATTAAGAGTCAGTTGCTCTACCATCTGAGCTAAAGGTGCGTGTGTTGTTTACTAACAACGTGTAGAATTATACACATAGTAATTAGTGATGTCAACACTTTTTTTGAAAAAAGTTTATTTTTTTTCAGAACTTATATTCACTCATATCTGAAGATGAAAAGTTCTCATCAAGAGGCAAAGATATAGTTCTTTTAAGAAGAGCAGACTTATAGATTCCAAGAAGATTATCAACAGATGTATAGCCAGCTTTACCATCAGCAATTGGCTGATTATTTGTTCCAACCTTCTTTACAAGATCTGCATAAATGGCAGTGTGTGGATTGAGAGCATATGTGAATGATTTAATGCCACCATCTTTGAACTGACGCATAATATAAGATCCGTTAAGACTTTTTCCATCATTGTTGGTGATCTTAATAAATGGGATTTTTTTACGAAGACCAAGACTTATTACTCCGTCTGTACACAAAATGTTGAAGCTTGCTTCCTGACATTTAGGGGAAGTTGAAGTAGTACCTTCAATTTGAGCTAGAGCACCACTTTCAAGTCTTAATATTGCCATACCAGTATCATCTGCTTCCATGTTATGAGTGCGTTTGGATATTAAAGAAGTAGCCTCAACTGCATCTGAATTCATAAGCCATATAAGAAGGTCAATGGCGTGTATTGTCTGATTCATCATCGCTCCGCCATCGCTTTTCCAAGTGCCTCTCCAGGCTGCAGAATCATAGTAGGCCTGATTGTGGCCCCATCTAACAGTAATAGTACCGTGCGTAACAGTACCAAACTTTCCATTTTTTATGTCTTCCTGAAGAAGTGATACCAAAGGGAAATATCTATAAATATGTCCCATTGAGATTTTTAAATTTAGTGAATTTGAAAGGTCATACAACTCGTGGCTCTCATTTGAAGACATTGTCATTGGCTTTTCGAGAAGGAGATTACAATTATGCTCCAAAGCGAATTTAGCAACAGAATAATGAAGACCTGAAGGAAGAGTAATTGCTACTATATCCGGCTTTAATTCCTCAATTGCAGTTTTGTAGTCGTTATATACTCTTATATTATTGTTGTATTTGAGCTTTGAAGACGCGATAAGCTTATTTGCAGCGTCATTATTAGTATCTACTATAGCAACAAGTTTAAGGGCGTTTTTGAGCGTTCTGCACGCTTTTACGTGTTTATAAGCAACTCTTCCAGCGCCGATAATTATCAAAGATTTTTCTTCCATCTGAAGTCTCGCTTTCTTTTAGTACACTGTATTTTAACATAAACCTGTTACAAATATATTTCTTTTCGAAAATGGGATTTTTTTGCATTCAAATAAGAACAAAAGTTTGTTATAATGTAAAAAAACAAACGGGGTAACGCTTATGACAATGCAGGAAATTATTCTTAAAAAGAGATATGGCAAAGCATTGAGTAATGAAGAGATAGAATTCTTTATTAACGGTGTTGTTGATAAGTCAATTCCAGACTATCAGACTTCGGCACTTCTTATGGCGATTGTACTAAATGGTATGAATGAAGAGGAAATGACTACTCTTACTATAAAAATGGCTGAATCTGGTGAGCAGAATGATTTGTCTTATATTGATGGGATTCCAGTTGATAAGCATAGTACAGGAGGAGTAGGTGACAAGTGTACACCACTTATTATGCCGCTTGTTGCAACCTTTGGTGTAAGTACTGTTAAGTTGTCTGGTAGAGGACTAGGGTTTACTGGAGGCACTGTTGACAAGTTTGAATCTATTGAAGGGTTTAACGTAGCGCTTCCTATTAGTAGCTTTCCTGAATTAATTAGTAATTGTAATATGGCAATATCGGGTCAGACTCCTGACTTGGCTCCAGCTGATAAGGTTCTCTATTCGTTAAGAGATGTTACTGGAACTATTGATTCAATTCCACTTATTGCTTCTAGTATTATGAGTAAAAAACTTGCAGGTGGAGCAAAAGGAATTGTTCTCGATGTTACATGTGGCAGTGGTGCTTTTATGAAAACAATTGATGAGGCAAAAGCTCTTTCTGAAGCAATGATAAAAATCGGTAAATTGTCTGGAAGAGAAGTGGTTGCAGTTATTACTGATATGAATCAGCCCCTTGGAAGAAATGTAGGAAATGTATCTGAAATGCAGGAAGTATTTGAGATTCTTTCTGGAAACGTAATTGAAGATGTTGTTGAGGTAGTTTCTGTTTTAAGTGCCAATATGGTCATGCTCGCTGGTAAAAATGATGGCATGAATATGGAAGAACTTATAAATGAATGTAAGCTTAGACTTACAGATGGCAGAGCTCTTGAGAAGTATAAGGATTTGATTTTATCTCAGGGTGGTTCTCTTAATTCTAATGGTTCGCCCGTATATGTGGATTATCCAAATGATTGCATGAGAGTAAATGCGACAGAAGATGGTTATATTACTGAGATTAAAGCGGATATTATTGGTAAGGCTTCAGTAAAACTTGGTGCTGGAAGACAGGTTAAAACTGATATAATTGACTATGGAGCTGGAATTGGTTTCTTTGTTAAAGTTGGAGACTATGTAAAACGAGGTGACTGTTTATGTGCTCTCTATCTTGGTAATGAACATATAAATGAAGACGATAAACTTTTTGATGCTGCAGAAATGATAACAGATGCATTCTCTTATTCGTCTGAGAAGCCTGAAGATAAACCAGTTGTAATTGAGGTGCTTAAGTGAGTGAAGTTTTTATTGGAATAGATCCTGGATATGCTATTACAGGTTATGGCGTTATTTCTAAGGAAGGAAATAAGTATTCAGTTATTGATTATGGTGTGATTTCTACTAAGCCTGAAATGGTCTTTGAAGAGAGACTTCTTGCCATTAATACAAAAATAGCTTTTCTTCTTGATATGCATAAGCCTGATTATATGGCTGTTGAGGAATTGTTTCTGGGTCAGAATAAGACAACTGCTATTGGTACTGCTCAGGCAAGAGGTGTTGTAATAGTAGAGGCAGCTCGTAAGAATATTCCAGTTTATGAGTTTACTCCTGGACAGATTAAACTTGCGGTTACTGGGTATGGTAAAGCTGACAAGAATCAGGTATCACAGATGGTTAAGAGTATTTTGCATCTGGATGAGATTCCAAAACCTGATGATGCCTGTGATGGTCTTGCGGTTGCCTTGTGCCTTGCTAATACTGGTGTAAAGTTTGCTGAACGTGCCGTATCTGGTTATCAGTATGGCCGATATGGTAAAAGAGAATGGATTTAATATTTTGGGGAGATTAATTAATGTACGCATATATTAAAGGTGAATTGGTTAAAGCTAGTGATGATTATATCGTAGTAGAGAATAATGGTATTGGTTATCTTATAAACATGCCCTTTATTATGTCTGCTAAGTTTGGATCTATTGGAACAGAGATAAAGGTCTATGTTTATCAGAATGTAAGAGAAGATGAGATATCCTTATTTGGTTTTACTTCAGAAGCCGAAAAAAATATGTTTGAGATGTTAATTACCGTTAGTGGTGTAGGTCCAAAGGTTGCTCATTCAATTTGTTCTCAGGCAGAACCTGATCAGCTTGCTGTTGCCGTAATAAATGGTGATGTTAATTTCCTTACTAAGGTAAAAGGCCTTGGTAAGAAAGGTGCTGAGAAGATTATTGTTGAACTTAAAGATAAACTTAAGAAGCAGGGCAGAGGAGATTCAGTTAAGTCAACAGTTACAGGAGTATCTGTTACTGTTAGCAGTAATTCAGAATCTATGTCTCTAATAAATGATGCTATAGATGCATTAGTTGTTCTTGGATATAAGCAGAATCTTGCTGAGGAAGCTGTTGCTAGTTGTTTTACTGACGGTATCAGTTTACAACAGCTTATAACGACTTCTCTTAAGTCTTTAAGTAAGTTTTAATCTCATTAGATATAGATTTCAGAGGTATTTATGAATTTTGATTCATTTGATGAAGAAAGAGTAATTGGAAGACAGAAGCAGGCGATTGATGGCGATGACAAGAATATTCGTCCGATATCGTTTGACGATTATAGTGGCCAGGATAAAGTTAAAACTAATCTGAAGATTTTTATTGAAGCAGCTAAGTCACGTGGTGAGGCCTTAGATCATGTTCTTCTTTATGGCCCTCCTGGTCTTGGTAAAACTACTCTTGCTGGTATTATCGCATCTGAGATGGGAGTAGGAATGCATATTACTACTGGTCCTTCAATTGAGAAGGCAGGCGATCTTGCTGCTATTCTTACAAACCTTGGTGAGAATGAAGTTTTATTTATTGATGAGATTCATAGACTAAATAAAAGCGTAGAAGAGATTTTATATCCTGCTATGGAAGATTACTGCCTTGATTTGATGATTGGTAAGGGGCCTTCTGCTAGATCTTTGAGACTTGATTTACCTAAGTTTACTCTTGTTGGTGCAACAACAAGAGCAGGAATGTTGTCTGCTCCACTTCGTGACAGATTTGGTATGCTTCACAGACTTGAATTATATGAGACCCCTGATTTGATGAATATTCTTAAAAGAGATGCTGAGATTCTTAATATTAAGATTTCAGAAGATGGTTTGAGAAATATCGCTTCCAGATCCAGAGGTACCCCACGTATTGCTATCAGACTTCTTAAGAGAATGAGAGACTATGCTATTTACCTTAAGAAAGATTGTATTGATAAAGATGTATCTGATTATGGTCTTAAAGCTCTGGATATTGATTCATTTGGTCTTGATGCAATAGATAGAAGAATTATGACTACAATTGCCGATGTTTTTCAGGGAGGACCAGTTGGTTTGGAGACACTTGCAGCTTGTACTGGTGAAGATCCTATTACAATAGAAGATGTTTATGAACCTTTCCTTCTTGCTAATGGTTTTCTTGCAAAGACTCCACGAGGAAGAGTTCTTACAAAGAGGGCTTTTGAGCACTTAAATATTCCTATGCCAAAGGCTTTTGCTGATAAGAATGTTATTCAGACAGATATCTGGAATAACCCGGAGGTAGATTCATGAGTAGTTCAGGTAATCTCTTACTTCATTGCTGCTGTGGTCCATGTGCCATGTATCCTGTGTATGATTTACTACAGAATTATCATTCACAAAGTGACATGTCTTTATTTTGGTATAATCCGAACATTCATCCTGAATTTGAGTGGAATAGAAGACTAGATAACCTTAAAAAAGTTAGTGAACATTATTGTCTTAATCTTTTGATTAAAGATGGATTTATGCAGGAATATTGGGAGAAGAAGGAATATCTTAAACCTAATGGTTCGTATGATTCACGTTGTGATTTATGTTATGACATTCGTATTGAAGAAACTTGTAAATATGCTGCTGAAAATGGCTTTGATACAGTTTCTACCACTCTTTTTGTTAGTCCTTATCAGCAGCATGACAAAATCAAGTTGATTTTTGAGGATAAGGCCCAGAAGTATGGTCTGAGCTTTGAATATCATGACTGGAGAGAAAATTTTAGAGAAGGTCAGAAAATGGCACGCGATATAGAGCTTTACAGACAAAAATATTGTGGATGCATTTTCTCACTTGAAGAGTCTGACTTTAGAGATAAGATTTACAAAAGCTTTGAGAAGTAATTTATTGTTCTTTGGATGTTATTACTGGTACAACATTAATTGAGTAGTAGCCTTCATAAATAACCATTCCTGGCTTTGCCTTTGGAATTTTCTTTACGTGAGATACTGGACAATAATCAATCTCGACTTTTAAATCCTGAGTAGAATGTTCCTCGATTACAGTACTTCTGGAAAAATAAGCAGCAATTGAAGCAGCCTCAATTACAGATGAATCTGATGGAATATCCTCATCAATTCTTTTCTGAAGAATAACATGTGTCCCTGGAAGACCTTTTATATGGAACCACCAGTCTTCTTTATTTGCTACGCTGAATGTAAGATTATCATTTTGAATGTTGTTACGTCCGCAAAGAATAACATGACCATCTGTAGATAAAAACTTTCGATAATTATCCTTAGAAATAGATTTCTTGCTATCCTTTTTGTTTTTCTGTGAATTGGACTTAGCTCGCTGTGCTGCAGCACGAAGAGCACGCGAGGAAGCTTTACCAGATTTTGCCATACCAACGGTTCTGTTTGGATCAAGATTTTCCTTTTTTACTTTTGTGCTGTTACGAGAAGATGATTCAACAAGCATCTGAATCTCTTCATCAATTGCATTAATATCATCTACAGAATTAGCTGCGTCTATTGCAGTCTTCAGAGTTCTTAAATAGAAAATAGCCTGATTATCATCTTCAAGGTAAGTAGATGACAATTCAAGTTTACGCTTAGCCTTACGGAAGCGTTTATAATAATCCTGAGCATTATCATTAGAATTAAGGGTTACGTCAAGAGGGATGGTTATTAATGGACAACCTTCTTCATAGTAATCTTCTACCTGAACAGAATCGCATTTATCGGTAATTCTATATATATTACTTAATATAAGATCACCGTACTTTTTATAGATATCAGCCTTTAAGCCTTCATCAACATCACTTTTATGCTGCTCCTGCTTATGAAGTACTTTGGATAAAGCATTATTTACAATGGTTCTAAGGCGGTTTTTCTTGTTCTCAATATCTATAATTCTGTCTTTATTTCCGTTATAAAGTTCTATTGCTTCTGATAAAGAACCGCAGACTGCCTCATTACTATATGAATTAAGCTTAATTGGTGAGAATTCAGAAGAATCACCTGTATCAGAATAGTAAACGTAAGATTTTCCATTATATGACTTTATTGATTTACAAAAAGCTAATAATGAATCCTCTAATCTCTTAGCTTCAGAAGGCTTCATCATATTAGGTGTCATTCTATCATCGATATCAGCATCGGAAATTATAGCCTGTACAAGAAGAGGAGAGAGGCCTTTGATTGAATTAAGCAGAGCCTTTGATAAAGGTCTGTTTTGTTCGGATATAAGTATTGGATATGATTTGTCATTAACTGAAATTAAATCCCATAAATTAGTATTGATACCATTAAAAATATCTTCAATATCATAAGGAATAATCTTGTTTTGCACAGGTGGATACTCATAAATTCTTGCAGGCATAACTTCTCTGACACGGTTAATACTGTAATCAATATGAATCGCCGAATCAATTATCTTACCATGCTGATTAATAAGTATGAGATTACTGTAGCGTCCCATAAGCTCAACAGTTAGTTTTAAATCGCATACATCTCGAAGTTCGTTAATAGTTGAGATATTTATCTCAAGAATTCTCTCAACTCCTGGATTAACCACAGAAGTGATATGAGCTCCTGACAGATATTTACGAAGGAGCATACAAAATGAAGGGGGAATAGCAGGATTCTCTCTTGTTTTATCAGTTAAATTGATACGTGGATTTGATGGAGCAAAACAAATAAGTAATTTGCTTTTGTCTATAAATGAGATTGTCTCGTCATCAAAGCCTGTAAGTTTTGATGCAGTAATACCTCTTAAGTTAAGAATTACTGTGTATTTATCAGGCATATAAATCTTATCGATTCTTGCACCAGTAAGAATACGATTTAGTTCGTTTGTAAGTAAATCACATGTAATTCCATCAAAAGCCATATTAATCTCCTAGATTAGATGATTTTAGTTTTGTTTCTTGCCAGCTATCAGTATAAAAATATAGATGCAGGCACAAATTACTATCTCGATACCAGAGATAATAAAGAATTTATCAAAGTTATTCCAGGAAAGAAGAAGATTAAGTGATATTGCCAAAATGAAAACTAATACTCCAAATATAAATCTGAATATTTTAGTTTTTGAAAAAGCATGAAAATAATCAGCAAATCCTATCTGAGCTTCATTTGCTGCCGCTGCAGAAGTTCTATTTGATGTCTTAGGTGAAGACTTAGTCTTTGCTTGAGACCTGGTGTTTGATTTTTTTGTTGAAGGCTTCTTTGAAGTAGTCTTCTTTTTACTTTTTGAATTTGCCATAACTCTCCAAACCAAAATAAAAAATGGGGTTGAATTACTTCAACCCCAATATTGTACCAAACTTTTATTAGATTAGGAAATCTCGCCCTTTTCTCTAAGGAGATTTTTAATTTTCTCAGTAGGATTGATGAGATTTGCAAGTGAAGAGTCGTGGTTAATAGCATCAATAAGAAGTGCAACGAACTTACACATATTAACATCAGCAAACCAAGGAGCTGCAAGAAGATCAGGACGACGATAAATAAGATTTGTTGCAAATACCTTATTTATGATGCCTTCTTCATAAGCCTTATTAAAGTGTTCGATACCTTCAGTAAACAAACCGAAAGTAACTGCACAGTAAACATTTCTTGCACCACGCTGCTTCATCTCACGACCAATATCTAGCATTGAATCACCTGATGAAATCATATCATCAACGATAAGAATATCCATGCCTTCTACAGAATCACCAAGGAACTCGTGAGCGATGATTGGGTTACGACCATTTACAATCTTTGTATAATCTCTTCTCTTATAGAATGTTCCAAGTGGAACTCCAAGGATAGAAGCAAAATACATAGCTCTTGTAATACCACCTTCATCAGGTGATACAACCATAAATTTATTATTTTTAAAGGAAAGGTTTGGAATCTGACGATACATCTCTTTAATAATCTGATAAGTAGGTGAGATGCTCTCAAATCCTGACAATGGAATAGCGTTGGCAACTCGCTCATCGTGAGCATCAAATGTAATAATGTTGTCTACTCCAAGATTGTAAAGTTCTTCCAAAGCGAAAGCACAGTCAAGAGATTCACGAGCGTTTCTCTTATGCTGTCTACTCTCATAGAGGAAAGGCATAATTACGTTAATTCTTCTTGCCTTACCAGAACAAGCAAGAATTACTCTCTTCAAATCCTGATAATGATCATCTGGACTCATTCTGTTGTCGTAACCGAACATCTTGTAAGTACAAGAACAGTTCATTACATCAGCGAGAATGAATAAGTCATGACCTCTTACAGAACTCTGAACAACAGCTTTACCTTCACCAGAAGAAAAACGAGCATTGTTAACTGCAATCTTATAATCCTCTCTGAAGAAACCAGGATGCTTTGAGATAAATACTTCCTGCTGATACTCAGAACGTCTCTTGTTAAGATAGTAGTTAACCTGATCAGTAAAGTCTTCGCTTCCTTTAATAGGTACAAGACCAATTGGTCCAACTGGAGCCATTGGGTTGTCTCCGTATTGGTTGTAACGTGAGTAGGATTTCTCGTCATTTGAAGAAGTTGAAATCATGGTACACAAACCTTCCTTGTAAGTTTTTGTTTTATATTTTAATCATTACACATAGCAACGATATAAATATCTTAGTTTTTATTTCCGAATTCATCAAAGAATTCTCCCATTCTCATTTGTTCAAGAAACTCGGATAACTTAGTTGTTGAGTTAATCAGCTTTCCTACAGATTCATCAACATTAAGCGCATCAATGATTCTTGCAACAAATGGTGTCATATTTACTTCTTTGAACCATTCTCTAGCCATAAGCTCACTTCGAGAATAAATCAAATTAGTGCATAACACAGCTTTAATTATTCCTTGTTCATATGCCTCATCAAATCCAGTAAGACTGTTGTCAGAATTAAAAAGACCAAATGGTGCTAGGCAATAAATGTCCTTAGCTCCTGATTCTTTAAGAATTCTAGCAGTATGAAGCATGGTAGCGCCAGACTGAATAACTCCGTCGACAAGCATAATATCTTTACCTTTTACGTCGTCACCGAGGAATTTATATTCCTTTATTGGAGCAACACCATTGCTATCAGTCTCTGTATAATCTCTATGTCTGTAGAAAACACCAAGAGGAAGATTAAGCATCGAAGAGTAGAAGATAGCTCTTGTAATACCTGTCTCATCAGGGCTTACTACCATTGTGTAGTCTTTATCAAGCTTAATAGAATTATGCTGGGAAAGAAGGCTGCTAATGATTTTGTAAGCACACCTAGGAGTCTCAATTCCAAGAAGTGGAACTGCATTATATATTCTAGGATCATAAGGATCAAAGACAATCAAATTTGATACGCCATAATTGTAAAGTTCTTTGAGGAACTGTGCACAGTCAAGTGATTCCTGAGAAGACTCAGATTTAAGAATCTGTGAGCCCTCATAAACATAAGGCATAATAACATTGATACGTCTTGCTTTACCAGCAACAGTAGATACAATACGAAGTAAATCTCTAAAGTGATCATCAGCTGATGCGATATGAGGATTGCCATTCAAAGTAAAAGATTCGCCACTAGCAAGAACGTCAGTAATAATAAAAATATCGTGTCCTCTTGAACTTTCTGCAAGAGAAAATTTACCTTCTCCAGTCTGAAAACGTGGAAGGGAAGAGTCCATAATATAATTTTTTCTTAAATAACCTGGAGTATTTACAAACGGATTAGCATGACTTTCAGTACGTTTAAGTCTTTTCTGATATAAAACATCGCTAACCATCTGGACAAATTTATAATTTGCGGTGTGTGAAATGATGCCTATAGGTCCAAAAGGTTCCTGTTTCATTATTTCAAATGAAGAATCAGACATCTGTTTATCTCCCAATAAATTACTTTACATAAATATATTAACTAAAAACAAAATAAAAGCAATTAGTTAAAATGTCACAAACTGAATTCTTTATAGGCAATATAAAAGTTATCATGCCCAAGCGTCTGTATCTTCCAGGTAAGATACTATTGCATTTCTCAAAGAATCCATACCAATCTTACGTTCTGATGATACTGGAAAAATTGAGGCATCATCACCAAAATTAAATTCTTCATTCAACTCTCTAAGTCTGTTATTTAACTGCTGTCTTGAGAATTTATCACATTTGGTAAAAATAACGAAATATGGAATATTGTTGTTATTCATATATTCGAGCATACCAATATCTTCTTCAGATGGCTCATGGCGAATATCAATAAGATGAAGAACAAGATTAAACTTTCGTCCAGAAGTAAAATATGAATCAGCCAGCTGTGAGAACTGAGCTTTTACATCCTTAGAAGCTTTTGCGTAGCCATAGCCAGGAAGATCAGCAAATAAGAGCTTACGGTCACAGTTAAAGTAGATAACAGCTCTTGTTTTACCTGGTGTCTGAGATACTCTAGCAAGCTTTTTATTGTCAGCAAGTCCGTTAATAAGTGAGGATTTACCTACATTTGATTTACCTGAAAGAACAACTTCAGGAAGACCAATATTAGGACATCCGTCAACTGAAGCGGCTGTAGTGAAGTATTGTGTATTTCTAAAATTAACCTGCATGTATATCTCCTTAACTACATTGTCGTTTTTGTCGTAATTTGTCGTATTTTGTCGAGTTCTATTGTATCAGAAAGAATTAAAATTTACTCATGAATACCCAAATGATTAATGAATTTTTTAAGAGAATATCTTATAGACCACTATTGTTGCCAGTGATTTTTCTGATAATTTCTGGTATGGGTGAGTATTATTTATTTATAAAGTGGGGTACAAGACTGTCAATTATCTATTCATCGGTTTTGATTGTTTTGTTATTATTTTTTTGCATATATACCTTAGTAAAAAGGCTGGATTCTAAAATAACTTTTGCAGCAATACTTACTCTGTCGCTTGTTATTTATTCAACATGTATCTATCAAAATCGATTTTTTCTTGGCGAAAGCAGCGGTATAAAACTATCAGATGATATAGTCTACGATTTTACGATAACAGACATTGAATACAAATTGGATGGAAAAATTAGATATTATGCTTTTAGCGATAAATTTGGAAAAGTAATTATTTATAATACTGATGAATTAGTTGATTTAGGTATAAAAACTTTATGTAAGATATCTTTAAAGGGAAAACTTTTAGTTCCTTCAGAAGGTACTAATCCAGGTGAATTTAATAATAAAGAATACTTAAATAAACAAGGGATATTCTATATTTTTAAGCCACAGTCAGTAGTATCAATTAAAGACAATAACAATCCTTTGTATAATAGTTCGAGTACAATAAATTACCTGAACTTTAATCTTAGAAGTAAAATATATTCATTTTTGAATAAGTGTCTTGAGCCAGAAAATTCTGAATTATCTGGAGCAATTTTTCTTGGCGACAAAAGTGAATTAAGTGATGATGTTAAAAGGGATTTCAGACTATCGAACAGTTCTCATATTCTTGCATGTTCAGGTACGCATTTTACTGCGTTTTTGTTATTTGTTCCTGTTTTTCTGGATAAATACTGCAAAAGAAAGAAAACCAAGGTGGTAATATATTCGATTATTGCGACGATTATTGGCATTCTTACTGGATTTGGTAAGTCTGTAACGAGAGCTTATTTTATGAGTATTACCAGATTTTCAGGTCGTGAATCTATATCTGGTATCCTTTTTGCATTCATTATAATTGTACTAGTTAATCCATTTGTTTTGTTTGATGGTGGCTTTCAGATGAGTTTTATGGTTAGTACATTTATCGTGCTTTTCGCAGACAGGAATATAGAAAATAATGGAATAGCTAGTTTTATAAAACTAACTTTTCTGGCATTAATCTCCATACTTCCATTTATGCTTACAACTGATTACTATCTAAATCCAGTCAACATTCTGGTTCAGCTGATTAATAATACAATTCTTCTTGTAGCGTGTATTTTAATAATTCCATGTGCGTTACTAAGTGTTATTTCGGTTGCTTTTATTTGGCCAATTGATATGCTATTAACTCTTATGAGGAAAATTGTAGTGTTTTCATCCAGCTTTTCGCTAATTACAATTAACCTTCGAATGATTTATTATCCATTACTGGTAAGCCTTTTTCTTGGTTTTATTGTATATAAGCTCCCAAAAGTTTATATAAAGAAATTTCTTATTAAATTTACCATACTAATTATCTCTTCTAGTTTGGGTGCTGCACTTGCTGAATATATTACTGCTCCTACATGTAAAGTAATCTTTGCTGATGTAGGACAGGGAGATTCTGCGCTAATAATAAGCGAGAAATATAATGCCATTATTGATGGAGGAGTGTATGAAGAAGGAGAGAAGACTTTATTTGATTTATTGGATTACTATCAGATTGATAGAATTGATTTTGCTATTATAACGCACCCTGATGGAGACCATGGTGGTGGAATAGCGGCCCTTTATAACCTTGGGAGAGTTAAATCTATCTATTCTTCATACATTAAAGAAGATAAGATTATGGCACTTGGATTTGAGATTATGCCAGATATTGTCCAGCTTGTTGAAGGATATAGTATTAAATTATCAAATAGTACGGTTCTTAAGGTGATTAGTCCATCTTATATAACTGATGGCGAGAACGATGATAGTTTGGTTATCAGTTTAAATTGCTTTAATACATCAATTCTGTTTACAGGTGATATATCATCTTCTAGAGAGAATAAGCTGATAGAGAGTAGTCTTATAGACAAAGCTGATGTTTTAAAGGTCAGTCATCATGGAAGCCGATTTTCCACTTCTAGTGAATTTATAGCAACTGTTAATCCCAAGGAAGCTGTTATCTCTGTTGGTAAATATAATAATTACGGTCATCCATCTGAAGAAGTGATTGAACGATTGAATGAAAGTGAAGTGGATATATATACCACTTGTGACTGTGGCGCAGTTATTGTGGACATTTACTATCATAAATATGAACTTTACGGCTATCTGGAAGAAAATAATGTATAATAGTTACACAACGTGATTAGGAGCATATATGAGCGATATTATCGATGTTAGTAGTTTTAATAGAGTCCTTAAAGATAATGTTGATTTTAAGACAGTTTTTCTTTTTGGAGAAGAAGAATATCTGATACAAAGTGCAATTTCGGGGATGAAGAAGATGTATCTTAGTCCTGAAGGTGAACAGATGGACTGTTGCACTTTGGATTATGATAACAAGAATGTTCCTGTTAATGATTTACTAACTGATATTGAGAGTAATCTTATGATTCCGCCCTGGATGAGTAAAAAGAGAATCGTTATAGTAAAAAATGTTGATTTATTCCAGTACAATAGTGGAGATAAGGATTTTCTTGATCGTGGAAGTAGAATTTTTGGAAACATTCCTCAAGAATCGCTTTTGATTTTTGTTGCCGAGAAGATTGATAAGCGTAAGAAATCAACACTTAGTATGTTTCTTAAGAACGGATATGTTGTAGAAGTTAATTATATGGAAGAAGAGAAGTTAGCTCTTTATATCCGTAAACAACTTTCAAAATCAGGTATTTCAATTGATGAGCCTTCCATCAATAGCCTTATGTCCAGATGTGATAAAAAATTAAGACAGGTTATTACGGAGATAAAAAAACTTACTCTTTATTGTGAAGGAAAAGGAATCAATTCAATTGACGAGAAACTGATTGAGAATATGTGTCCGCCTGATATCAGAGGTACAGTATTCAATATAACTGATGCTATAGGAAGTGGAGATGTATCTCAGGCACTAATAATTCTTGATACGCTTCTTAAGAATCTTCTAGTTAGTAAAGAACCACCAATTAAGATAAGAGCGATGTTTACAAAACATATAAAGCAGCTTATTTGCGCCAAAGAGATTGGAAACGAGAGAGAGATTATTGCACAGATGAAGGTTCATCCTTTTGTTGCAAAGAAAATTAATAATCAGGCCCGTAATTTCAGCATGAATTCTCTTCTTGATTTATATGCCAGATGTGGAAAAGTTGATGCAGATATTAAGCATGGTCTTATGGAAGAGCGCCAGGGGCTTGAGATGCTTATTATTTTATCTGCTGGTGCCAGATAATAAATATTAATCCAATATTAATCAATTTATAGTTTGACCTTTATTGATTGTTGTCTTAAAATATAGCCGTTATTTTATGATGAGTTACTATGTATATTAATAGATTCACGGAGGTTTTCGATGGATAAGATTAAGATGAATGTGCCACTCGTTGAGATGGATGGAGATGAGATGACCAGAATTATTTGGCAGCAGATTAAGGATATTCTTTTGCTTCCTTATGTTGACTTGAAGACTGAGTATTTTGATCTCGGACTCAAGAATCGTGATTTGACAAATGATCAGGTTACAATTGATTCTGCAAATCGTACAAAGGAACTTGGTGTTGCTGTTAAGTGTGCTACAATCACTCCAAATGCTCAGAGAATGACAGAATATAATCTTAAGCAGATGTGGAAGAGTCCTAACGGAACAATCAGAGCTATTCTTGATGGTACTGTTTTTAGAGCTCCTATTATGATAAATGGTATTAATCCATTTGTATCTTGCTGGAAGAAGCCAATCACTATTGCAAGACATGCTTATGGTGACGTATATAGAGATTCAGAGATGAGAATTGAGGGCGCAGCAAAGGTTGAGATTCTTGTAACATATCCTGACGGAACTACTAAGACACAGGAAATCTTCGATTTTAAGGATTCAGGTGTAGTACTTGGTATGCATAATACAGATAAGTCAATTACTGCTTTTGCAAGATCATGCTTTACATACGCTCTTGATATTAAGCAGTCACTTTGGTTTGCTACTAAGGATACAATTTCAAAGACATACGATCACAGATTTAAGGACATCTTTGCTGAGATTTATGAGAATGAGTTTAAGGCTAAGTTCGAAGAAGCTGGTATTGAGTATTTCTACACACTTATCGATGATGCTGTAGCTCGTATTATGAAGTGCGAAGGTGGTATTCTTTGGGCTTGTAAGAACTATGATGGCGATGTAATGAGTGATATGCTTGCTTCAGCAAACGGCTCACTTGCAATGATGACATCAGTTCTTGTTTCACCAGATGGTAAGTATGAGTATGAGGCTGCACATGGTACAGTTACTCGTCATTATTACAGATACCTTAATGGTGAGAATACTTCAACAAACCCTGTAGCTACTTTGTTTGCTTGGACTGGTGCTTTGAGAAAGAGAGCTCAGCTTGACGGACTTAATGAGCTTGAAAGATTTGCTGATCTTCTTGAAGAATCAACAATCGCAACAATTGAGTCTGGTACTATTACTGGTGACTTAAAGAATCTTCTCGATGTTCCAGTTAAGACAGTTGTTAATACAGAAGAATTCCTCAAGGCTGTTGCTACAACACTTGAGAGCAAATTATAATTTTTTACGAGGTGAACGAAAATGAGTTATTACGAGACATGGATTGATAGATCAGAGACAATTAAGGATCAGAATTCTTATACAAGATATATTCAGCTTTATTATGCTATGGAGCAGAAGGCTTATGATATGATTCTTACAGCTTATCCAGATAATAAGGATTTAACATCTGGTAAGGCTTCAGAGCTTGCTAAGAAGCTTGGTTTTGACAAGAATACTATGGATATTTTTGTTGGTTTCCTTGATGGTATCAAGACAAGCCTTAATAATGAGCTTAATGTTGAGACAGTTGATGACGATACTGCTATCGAGCTTGATATTGATTATAAGAAGCTTTTCTACAATATGAAGGATGCTAAGGCTAAGTGGCTTTTCAAGCTTAATTCTTGGAAGAATGTTTTGAGCGCTGAAGAGATTGCTGAAGTTACACGTAACTTTTCTGAGGATAATATTGCTCATTCTGAGAAGATTGGTAGAAATGATCCATGTCCATGTGGCAGTGGTAAGAAGTACAAGAAGTGCTGCGGTAAGAACGCATAATTTTTGCTTTTCTTAATTCGAAGGATTTAATGATTTGAGACGTTTATTAACAAACCGTTGGTTTATGACCGCTTTAGCTGTGCTATTACTTGTGGCTGTTGTTATTTTGGGAGCCATTCCTAATAGCCCAGTTAAAAATATGGTTAAGCCTATTAATGCGGTTATTTCTCCTATACAGAAAATAGTAAAAAATGCAGGTGATGCATTGGGTAATTTTTATGCCGCCATTAGTGACGGTATTGCTATTCGTGAGGAAAATCAGGAATTAAAATCTCAGATTGTTGAACTCCAGTATGTGATTACACAAAATGACGAAGCGCGAATCAAATATGAAGAATTGAAGGATGCCTTTCATATAAAAGATACATTTAGTAGTTACGAGATTTATGGTGCTGCTATTTTGTCGAGAGATGCTGATGAGTGGTTCTCTATTATAAGAGTTGATATTGGTACAGATGACGGTCTTGTTGTTGATAATGGCTCTTCTCTGGCGGTAGTTGATGTTCAGATGAATTTATTAGGCCGAGTTATAGAGACTGGCAAAGATAACAGTAAAATTCTTCCATTAATTCATGAAGGTTTTAATGTTATTGGTAAAGTTAATGAAGTAAATGGTGCCGTTGTAGTTATATCTGGAGATTCATATTTAAAAAATGATGGATTGTGCCTAGTTACAGGTATTGATGCTAACATTATTCCTGAAATTGGTTCCGAGATTGTTACATCAGGTGATGGTGGATTGTTTCCACAGGGTATACCAATTGGAACTATAACATCTGTTGATACATCTGATCCTTTAAATATAACTGCAACTTTATTACCATATACAGAGATTGGTTCTGTAAAGGATTTATTTATCATGGTTCCAAATGCGCCTGAGGATTCTGAGTTTATTGATGCAGATAGTAGTCAGGTAAGTAATACAGATGGTGAATAACATGATTGATTCAGCTTTGATTCGAAAAATTGTTGTTTATTTCATTTATACCATGCTCATTGTATGTGTGCAGGTTTCTTTTCCAAATTCATTTACTTTTAACCATCAGGTTATGGACTTTATGTTTGTTTATGTCTGTCTCGTCTCATACTATTTTGGTACCATAGATGGACTAATTATTGGATGCGTCGTTGGTATTTGCAGAGATGTATTAGCAACGCCTGTAATTGTTGGAACTGATGGAAATGCTAATCTGGTGTATGGTCTCGGGCTTCTGCTTATGGTAGGTGTCTCATTATTGTCCTCTAATTTTTTTACGAAACATACCAGACGTAAATTCTCATTTGCAATGATGGATGTCCTTGTAATGACAATCCTTTATAAGTTGTTTGGACACATTGTAAATCTTGGCTTTAATATTTTTATTCTTGGCAAGAATTACAGCCTTAGTTTTCAGCAGGTGTTGTTCGATTCTATTACTACACAGTTTATACTTAATCTTCTTGCTGCATTACCTGTAGTGGTTTTACTGCGTTTCATGGGACCATATAGAAGTGGCATTAATCCGCGACTTTTAAATAAGTCTGAGTTTGGAGGTGACGATAATTGGCTGACAATTTAAAATCTCCTGACTTTACAAATAGTGATTCTTTTGATGAGAGTTACTATGATTTGAATCGTAAAAATGAGAATCCTATAAGTGTTTTATTTAGAACGATTTTTAATCGTTATTTTGTATTGGCTTTTGTTTTTGTTTGTTTTGGTGCTGTAATTCTTATTATGACAGCAAGACTTCAGTTTTCTGGTTATCAGAAGACAATTTCTGCTTCATCAGAAGGTGTTCAGCGTCAGTATGCTACTGATGCGCCACGTGGTGATATCTATGACTCCAACGGTGTTTTATTAGCCAGTTCCGAATCTACTAATACAGTTCTCATAGCCAATGCTTATTTGGAGAATGATGAACTTAATTCTTTGTGTCTTGAATTGAGTTATCTTTTCGATGAATATAACTGCGTTACAGAGTCGGCTCTTGATGACTATTTTTCTTATGAGCCGTTTATGTTTCTTAAGTCTGAAGAAGAGATAAGAAGATGGCAGACTAACCGTAATCTTTTTAATCTTGATGATTATGCTCAGGGCATTATTGTTACTTTCACTGATAATTATGTAAAAACAGATCCGCAGGTATTTTTCTTATACTTAAGACAGTTATTCGAAATCGATAATTCTTATTCTGTAGATGAAGCATATAGAATTGTAAGAATTCGTTATCAGATTTTCCAGGATCAGTGGGCATTTAATAATGGTACGCCTGTAATGCTCGCTTCTGATGTACCTGATGAACTTCTTTTGATATTTGATGAGCAGAATTATCACTATCAGGGTGTAATTCATTCTGTAAATTACCGAAGAACATATTCTCCGCTGGCTCAGTTATCCTGCCATGTAGTTGGATATATTGGAAAGATTTCTCAGGAATCTCTTTCTGTTTTGAATACATTTGGTTATACAAATACCGATGTAGTTGGACAGTCAGGCGTTGAATCACAGATGGAACGTTATCTTCATGGTACTCATGGTGTATCTACTTATGCTATATGGACCGAAAATGGTGAAGATGATGCATTCTATCCATCAAATTATGGCATTGATGCTGTTCCGGGAGCTTCTTGTTATTTAACCATAGATTCAAATATTCAGAGAGTTGGAATTGAAGCTTTAAAGAGCTATATTCAGGATGGCCGTGAGACAGAAAGACGTGAGCAGAAGGGTTATAAGACAGCTAATGCGGGTGCTTTTGTAATGATGGATGTAAATACTGGAGCACTAATTGGAATGGGATCTTATCCTAACTTTGACCCAAATGACTTTGTTCTTTCTATGTATGGTGATATTCAGGCAGAGGAGCAGGTAAAGTACTATCTTGGTCTTGATGAATATGAAGATATTACTGCAGAAGACATGCCTCTTTGGAATCGTGCAATTATGTCTCAGTATGCGCCAGGTTCAACTTTTAAGATGTGCACCGCTCTTGCTGGCCTCGAAAGTGGTGTTATCACACCAAACAGTACCTGGATACGCTGCGAAAGTCCAATAGATATCGGTGGATGGACATTTAAATGCCTTGAGTATCCTGAGACTGGCCATGGTGCTTTATCACTTTATAGTGGTATGGCTACTTCATGTAATATTTATTTTATGAGACTTGGAGTTGAGACTGGTATTGATAGTATTGATGCAATGGGTGAACGTTTGGGTCTTGGTGAATATACTGGAGTTGATTTACCTGGTGAGATTAGCGGCGTAAGAGCAAGCCGAGAGACAAAAAGACTATTGCATGAATCAGAATATGACAGAACCTGGTTCCCGGCTGATACTGCTCAGTCTGCTATTGGACAGTTTGATAATTGTTTTACTATTTTGCAGTTGTGCAGATATACTGCTGCAATTGCTACTAACCAGCTTGTAACACCTTATGTTATTGACAGAGTCGTTGCTTCGGATGGTTCAATCCTTTATAGCGGTCAGTCCGCTCCTGAGAATCTTGGTATTAATGAGGATTATCTTGATGCAGTAAGATTTGCAATGCGTTGTGTTATTACAGGTGCAGACGTGTGGGAAGGAACTGCAACTGTTAACTTTGAAGGTTTTGCTGTAAATGTTTGTTGTAAAACTGGTACTGCTGAGACAGGATTTGAAGAGATTCGTAAGGAGTATTCAAATGCTTTGTTCGTTTGCTATGCACCAGCTGAGAATCCTGAAGTTGCTATCGCACTTGTAGTTGAGAGAGGTGAGTGGGGTTCAAAGTCTGTTATCATTGCAAAGAAACTTCTTGCCGCTTACTTTGGCGTTCCTTTGGATCGCGCAACAAATGTTATGGAAATTCACCCATATACTGGTGATATGTTAGATTCAATTAACCCAACTGGATACGTAGCTGGTTAACGAATTTATTGTTTTTATTTATCTTTTTGTACATATAGCAAAAAATGTATTGCGTTAAATTAAGTGTTTTTGTAAAATTAACATATACGATTTTGGAGGTAAGCTATGAAAGTAGTTTTGTTGGCTGATAATAGAAAGAACGAATTACTTGTTAATTTTTGTACTGCTTACCGACCTCTTCTTATGAAGCATCAGTTGATTTCAGTTTATAATACTGGTAAGCTCCTTCATTCTTCAGTTGATCTTGAGATTTCAGGTTTGTCAGTTGATTACTCTTCTGGTCTTGAGCAGCTTGCTTCAAGAGCTAATTTTAATGAGATTGACTGTGTTATCTATCTTAGAGATGGTAAGAATGCTCAGACAGGTATTGATGAACTTCTCAAGGTTTGTGATGCCAACAATATTCCTTGTGCTACTAACCTTGCTACTGCTGAGATTCTTATTCTTGGAATGGATAGAGGAGACCTCGACTGGCGACTTAATATCAATAAAGATTATGAGGTATAATTTTGCAGATTTATTCTTTTGATTTTGGTCCTTTGAACGCTAACATGTATGTTGTTTCCGTTTCCAAGGGCTTTTTTATTATTGATCCTTCCTGTGATCCTGACAAAGTTTTGAAGATATTTGATTCTGGAAATGCGGATGAATATTGCATTTATGATGACTTTAATCAGAATATAGATTTTTCTGTAGATAAAGTTTTGGCTTTGGTTGCTACACATGGTCATTTTGATCATATCGCTTATCTTAATCAGTGGCATAAAGTGACTAATAAGCCTGTTTTTATTCATGCTGATGAGAAAATCTGTCTTTCTGATTCTTCGTATAATGTTTCAGATTTATTTGGTATGCCAGTAAAATATGATGTTCCTTCAGAGGATATATTTAACCTCGAAAGGATTGATTTATCAGATTCACAAGTAAAAATTATCCATACTCCTGGCCATAGTGATGGTTCCTGTGTAATTGTTCTTAATGATAAGCTTATGTTTACAGGTGATACTTTGTTTTCTGGCTCAGCTGGAAGAACAGATTTTATAAATGGAAGCTATGTTAAATTACATAAGTCGCTACAGGTTCTTAAAGAGTTATTTAAAGAAAATGATTATTCTATCTTTTCAGGACATGGACCATCTAGTTTTTCTATGATTGAACTTGCGCAGAATCCATTTCTTGCTTGACTTTATCAGGTGATTGTGTCATTTTATTATAGATATTTTAAAAGCATTGATCGAGTTAATGGATATTAGCGCTGGGTATTTTCAGAGAGCGGTTTTAGGTGCAAGTACCGTAATATCTTCTAATTATTCTTTCGCCTCGGGAGCTCCTTATGAAAAGTAAGGTGTAGTTGCTGCATTAAAGCATATTAAGTGCAAATATTTGACTAGTGTCTTTATTTGAACGTGGGTGGTACCGCGGTATTGTTTGTTAATCCGTCCCATGGCTTTTGGCCGTGGGATTTTTGTTTTTAGGAATTTTTTTTTAGGAGGATAATATGGCTGATCTTGGTGAGTTAAGCGAGAAGCTTGCTGGTATTAAGCAGGAAATCACAGTTGAATTGACAAAATTAGACAATTCAAAGGCAGTTTTTGAGTATCGTAAGTCAATCATGGACTCTAAGACTGGTAAAATCGGATCTCTCATGAGAGAAATGGGTAAAATCCCAAATGAGTTAAAATCCGAGTATGGTAAGAAAGTTAATGAGATAAGAGGCTGGGCTACAGCAGAGTTTGATGCTCTTGAAGTTAAGTTTAAAGAGCAGGAGATGCAGCGTCGTTATGAGAGCGAGAAGATAGATGTTACACTACCATCAAAGAAGCTCACACGTGGTAATCTTCACCCAACAACTCAGGTTCGTAACCAGATAGTTGATATCTTTGGTTCAATGGGTTTTGCAATTTATGAAGGTAATGAGATTGAGAAGGATTACTATAACTTCACAGCTCTTAATATTCCTCAGGATCATCCAGCAAGAGATATGCAGGATACTTTCTATTTAAGTCCTGAATTCCTTTTGAGAACACAGACTTCATCTGGTCAGATTCATGTTATGGAGGCACAGCAGCCACCTATTAAGATCATCTCACCAGGTAAGGTTTTCCGTTCTGATGATGATGCAACACATTCACCTATGTTCTCACAGATGGAAGGTCTTGTAGTAGATAAGGGAATTACTCTTTGTGATCTTCAGGGTATGCTTGATGTATTCGTTCAGAAGATTTTTGGAGAGGATACAAAGACAAGATTGAGACCTTCATACTTCCCATTTACTGAGCCTTCTGTAGAGGTTGATGTTAGCTGCTTCCAGTGTAAGGGATGCGGTTGTAAGCTCTGTAAGGGTACTGGCTGGATTGAAGTACTTGGTGCTGGTGTAGTAAATAACACAGTTCTTGAGGGCTGCGGTATTGATAGTAATGTCTATAGTGGCCTTGCTTTTGGTATTGGTATTGAGCGTATTGCTATGCTTAAGTATGGTATCAATAATATTAAGTTGTTATTTGAGTCTGATCTTCGTGTTCTTGATCAGATCGATGATTAATAAGGGAGGATTGAAATATGTTAGTACCACTTAGTTGGCTTAAAGAATATGTTGATGTAAATGTTACTCCCGATGTACTTGAGGAGAAGCTTTTCTCTTGCGGTTTTGAAGTAGAAGAAAAGTATGAATTAGGAAAAGATATTTCTAATGTTGTAGTAGGAAAAGTAATTAGCTGTGAGGATATTCCAGATACTCATTTACATCTTTGTAAAGTTGATGCTGGTGAGCATGGTGAACTTCAGATCTGCTGCGGTGCTGATAATGTCTATGCTGGTGGTAAGTATCCATTGGCTCTTATCGGTGCTACTGTTTATGCTACAGCAAAAGATCATAAGACTATTGAAGGTGTTATGACTATTGGTAAGGGTAAGCTTAGAGGATACGATTCATTCGGTATGCTTTGTTCTGGTACAGAGCTCGGTATGACTGAGGATTTGTTCCCAGGTGCTGGTTATAATGGTCTTCTTGTTCTTCCAGAAGATTCAGTTCCAGGCGCAGATGTTAAGCCTATTCTTGGTTTGGATGAATGGATTTTTGATGTATCTATTACAGCTAACAGACCTGACTGTCAGAGTATTTTTGGTATTGCAAGAGAAGTAGCTGCAGTTCTTGAACTTCCTATTAAGGCACCAGCTCTTGATTATAATGAGACTGATCTTAAGAAGGATTTCAAAGTAACTGTTGAGGCTCCAGATCTTTGCCCACGTTATAGTGCTCATTATGTTTATGATGTTGAGATTAAGGAGTCACCAGCATGGATGAAGAGAAGACTTGCTCTTGTTGGTTGTTCTGCAATCTCTAATATTGTTGATATTACAAACTATGTTCTTAAGGAAATTGGTCAGCCAATGCACGCTTTTGATTATAATTACCTTGAAGGTGATGCAATCAATGTTCGTCGTGCAAAAGAAGGCGAGAAGATTGTTACTCTTGACGAGAAAGAGTTTGCTCTTACAACAAATAACCTTGTAATCTGTGATGGCAAAAAGCCAGTTGCTCTTGCTGGTATTATGGGTGGACTTAATTCTGAGATTCTTGATACTACTAAGGAAGTAATGTTTGAGTCTGCAAAGTTTGCAAGAGATAATATTCGTCAGAGTTCAAAGGCTCTTGGTCAGGTATCTGATTCAAGTGCAAGATATTCAAAGGGTGTTGATGAGTACGCTACTGTTATGGCTTTAAAGCGTGCTTTACATCTTATTGATGAGCTTGGTTGTGGTAAGGTATCTTCAACTCATTTTGATGTAAATGTTGGTAATTCTGTTGAGCCATCTGAGCTTAAGGTAAGTGTTAACAAGGTTAATTCAGTTCTTGGTATTAAGGTACCAGATGAGGATATGGTAAGAATTCTTAAGAATCTCTGTTTTGATCCTTCTCTTAATGGTGATGAACTTACATTGAGCATTCCTGCTTACCGTGAGGACATGTCAACTTATCAGGATGTAGCTGAAGAAGTTATCCGTATGTATGGTTATGAGCATATTGTACCTACATTCATTCCAACAGCAGAAGTTACTAGCGGTGGTTATGATCTCCGTCAGAGAACTGAACTTAAGATAAAGAATGCTTTGTGTGCAGCTGGCGCTTTTGAAGGTGTACATTATTCATTCTTCTCACCATCAGATCTTGATATGATTAAGCTTCCATCTGATGCTCCAGAAAGACATGCAATTAAGCTTATTAATCCTATCAATATTGATTTGTCTCTTATGAGAACAACTCTTGCTCCACAGATGATTAAGGCTATGGCTAATAATCAGAAGAAGGGTACTCTTGAAGGTAGAATTTTTGAGCTTGGTAATGTATTTATTGCAAAGGAGATTCCACTCGTTGAATATCCAAACGAGAGAGAAACAATCTGTATTGGTGTATTTGGTGAGAATGAGGATTTCTTCTCAGTTAAGGGTCTTGTAGATAATATTGCTGATGCTCTTGATATCACTTTCGAGTATGAGTCATGTACTAAGACTTTCCTCCATCCATACAGAACAGCAAAGATTATGTGTGATGGTGAAGAGATTGGATATCTTGGACAGCTTCTCTATGAGATTTCAGATGAACTCGATATGAGAGTTAAATCTTATGTTGCTGAGATTAATCTCCAGGCACTTACTAAGTATTACGGAAAGAGCAGAAAGTTCATACCACTTCCTAAGTATCTTGAAGAGAAGCGTGATTTCTGCTTCGTAGTAGATAAGAATGTAACATGTGCTCAGCTTTCTAATACAATTTGTGCTGCATCTGATTATATTACTGACATTAAGCTTTTCGACTTGTTTGAAGGTGCTCAGCTCGGTGATAATAAGAAGAGTATGGCTTTCTCTGTTGTATTCACTCCAAGAGATGAGGAGTTTAAGCCTGCAATTATTGATGGTTTTGTATCAGATATTCTTAAGGCTTGTGAAGAGAATCATGGTGCTGTACTTCGTGCTTAAATTTACGATTGAACGACCTTTGTCGTTTATGTCGTAATTTGTCGGATTTTGTCGAACAAATAACAAATATTTCTCTGTATTCTGTTTTTATACCTTTAGGTAAATAGAATACAGGGAGATATTTTTTTATGGGAAATTCAATAGAAGGTGCAATTGTATTTACTATGGTTCTCGGACTTATTACTTTTCTTGTAGTAGGACCATTTGAGATTGTTGTTAGGACAATTGAAGTTGAGCAGAAATACTATGAGAGGGTCGAAGATTATTCAGATAATGGTGATATTTATATCGAATCTGATCATGTGTCAACATCGGCAGAAAGGCTGTGTACAATCCTATCTGGCATATCTGACAGCTATAACATTATCTATGATGGAATCGTAAATTCTCTTGATTCATTTTCGGAAGAGGGTGATTAAATGAGAAGAAAATCCAAAAGAAGAGTAATAAGTAATAATAGAATTGGGGCAACAACTTTATTTCTAGCGATAATTCTTGCTGCAGTTATTTCTGTCGAAAGTACTTATCTTTACGCCAATATAATGGCAGACAGGAGAGTTCAGATTAACAGAGCACTTAAATCTCAGGTCGAAGTACTTCTAGGTGATTATGACAGAGAATTATTCAGTGTTTACGGTATATATGGTTACTGTAAGGGTGAACTAGATGATACTGTTTTTAATAAAGTTTTAAGTAGTAATGGTATTGATCCGGAAGGTTATCTGACAATCGGAAATTTTGCCAGCATATCCTCATCTGATATAAAAAAAGCAGTAGCTTCATACTATTCTTACCGTGGTGCTTCGATTGTAGCATCAGGATTTACAGATGTAATTGTTGGTGCTTTGGAGGAATTTGAAGATGATTTTGTGTTATCCAAACTTAAAAGTCTTACTTCTGGTAAAGCTGCAACTCTTATTAATGAGGTTTTAAAGGGATCGGAAAGAATAAGTGAGATTTTATCTTCAGTCGATAATTTTACAGAACTAGATAATGCGGAATCTAAAATAAGTGATTATATCGATTTGTTTTCAGACTACTCAAGTGCAAAAGAACATGCTCCAGAACTAGGAAATTCAATTAACCTTGGTGGAATTTCTAATCTTTTTAGTGTGTATGAAGGAATAGACGATTTTGCATCTATTGGAGAAAACGCAATGTCTGGTGCTTTGGGGCACATTCCGTTATGTCATTATGCCAGCTATAATTTTGATTCGAGAATGGATAATGATTCTTCGATTAATGGTACTGCTTTCACTGATATTCATTATGACAATTATATGGATTCAGAGTACATTCTTACGGGATTATCTGGTTTTGCTTCTAAAGCCATAGTGAATTCTGATATATTTCTAATCTGTCTTTTGTCGGAGATTCTTCAGATAAGATTTGATTCAAAAACGATGGCAGTGATTAATGGAATTGCCGTCGTATTGGAAATAGTTATATCCATTCTTACTTTAGGTGTTGGTCTTGCAGTTCCTTTTGCTGCTTATAAAGCTCTTGTTGTTCTGATTTATGGAATAGTTCTGGCAATTAATGATGTTAATGCTGTTCTCGTTGGAAAATCAGTTGAATTATTTGCAATTGATGGAGTTCCTTTTCTTGAAGATGGAATTTTGTGTTTTGAATACAGTGATTTTATTTTTACGATGATGCTGTTTCAAAGTGATGATAATATTTGTAGCCGTATATCTGAGGTTCTAGAAAGAGACTTTGGAACTATCGTTACTAATGTAGAACTTGCTTACGTAACTAATGATGATTTGTATTCTTATGAAGGGGGGTACTATCTATATGAACAAAGCTAAATATTTAAAACGTAGAGCTGGCTCAATTGCATTAGAGGCAAGTATTGTTTTTACTATATTTCTAGCACTTGTGGTCTCGGTTATAACTTTTATAGATATTAAGAGAACTGATATTCTTATGCAAACTGCAGTTGATGAGACTTGTGAGAAACTTCAGATATTACCTCCGTTTAGAATACCGGTTCAGGATTTTACGAATACAGCTGTGAATATTATTCCAGACGACATATATTCAGGTCTTGCAAGTAGTGAAGCACTAATGAATGTATTTGGTGGACTATATAAATTAGACAACATAGGTGAGGGAAGAATTGAAGATATCATTTTGTCTGTAGCATTTGGTAATCTGGTATCTGATGATATAGCTAATGAGTTTGTCATATTAAATGATAATTCTGATTATTTTATGCCTGATAGCATAAAGTCCACTTTCGAGATAAATAGAGATAGTAATTATATTGGACTTACTGTAACTTATTTAAAAAATACAATTGTCGGTTCTACAAAAAAACAAATCTATGCTGCAATACCCATGTATGGAGAATTCAATGTAAATATAGATGGAACAGGTATTGCTGAAGAAAATACAGATGATATATGGAGTAAGGATAATTTTACCAGAGGTCTGGAGATAAGAAGAATTTTTGGTGCCAATCTTCCAAGTACTTATCCAGTTATTGATGCATATAATAACGGAACTGTAACTTCAATTCTGTCCATTGATACAACTGCTCCTCATTATTCTAAAGCCGCTTCAATACTTGGTAAAGTCTATGGTGACATAAATGAACTTGCTGAATTTGAGGGTGCCGATGTCAGAATAAACGGTGAAAAATTTTGTATTAACAGAAGTGACATAGAAAGTCGTGAACTTATAATTGTAATTCCCGAAAATGATGAAAAATTTGACGATATGTTGTGCAATGATATAATTGTTTACGGTCTGCAAAATGGTGTTAGTGTACATATTGAAATGTATGGAAATTCATATAAGTACATAGATGAGTAATGTTTGTTTGATTTTTTAGTTGTATTAAAACGTAAGTTGCGTTATTATTTATTAGATTATCTTTAGGAGGCTTTCTTAGTGAAACGCAAGGATGCAGTTAGAAGTCCAGAACTTATTAATTCTGGTTCGAATAATACTTCAGACAGTGAGAACAGTGTTGGTGCTGTTTTGCGTAGAGCAAAGAGAGATTTGATTCTGTCTCGAATTGTTTATGGAATTCTGTTTTTGTTGGTGGTTGCCTTGTTGTTCCTGGCTTACAGTTTTGGATATATAGGTGACGCTATTGAAAAATTCTATGCTTTGATGGGATAAGGCATTACAGATTATGGATGATAAGAATGTTCATTTGGATCCTTCGCTTTTAGAAGGTTTTGACGAAGAAGAGATTAGAGAACTTGAGAATTTGTATTTGGCAGTTCTTTCTCTTAAAGATGTGAATGAGGTTCATAAATTCTTTTTGGATTTGTGTTCTTCAAATGAGATTTGTTCTTTCTTGAGAAGGTGGCAGATTTTACTTAGAGTTCATAACAATTGTAGTTATGAATCAATAATTGAAGATTTGGCGCCGCGTAATGAAGAAATTGGAGTTGCTGAAGTTTCTTCTGATTCAGATTTTAAGTCTGTTAACAAACGCAAGGCCAGAACAGAAGCAAAAGTTAGTTCAGCCACTATATCAAGGGTTAAGAACTGTTATAAAAAGAGTGATAGTGGATACCGAATTGCTTTGAACCGACTTGGCGATAAGGCAAGACTGGATTTAATAAATCCTGATAAGTACGGAAAATTATAAAGAAGGTGGATTATAAATGAAGTTATTTAAGACACACAGTGAGAGAGAATTAAAGCGCATCATGCCAATTGTAAAGAAGGTCATGAGCTATGATGAGGAATATTCTAAGTTGTCTCAGGAAGAGCTTATTGGAAAGACTGCCTGGTTTAAAGAGAGACTCAGCCAGGGCGAGACACTTGATGATATTCTTCCAGAAGCTTTTGCAACTATCCGTGAAGCAGCATTCCGAGTTCTTGGTATGAAGCCATACGAAGTTCAGGTAATTGGTGGTATTGTTCTTCATCAGGGTCGAATTGCCGAGATGAAGACTGGTGAAGGTAAAACTCTCGTTGCTACACTTCCTGTTTATCTAAATGCTTTGACTGGACTTGGAGTTCATGTTGTTACTGTAAATGACTATCTTGCTAAGCGTGATAGTGAGTGGATGGGTAAGGTTTATAGATATCTTGGTCTTTCAGTTGGTCTTATTATTCATGATATTCCACATGATAAGCGTAAGGAAATGTATTCCTGCGATATCGTATATGGAACTAATAATGAGTTTGGATTTGATTATCTTAGAGATAATATGGTTCACCGTAAAGAACAGCTTAGTCAGAGACAGTTGAACTTTGCTATCGTGGATGAGGTGGATAGTATTCTCATTGATGAAGCTAGAACTCCACTCATTATTTCTGGTAGAGGAACCAAGTCTTCAGATATGTATGAGAGAGCAGATAAGTTTGTAAGAACTCTTAAGGCATACACTGTTGTTGAGACAGATGACAAGGTGGATATTGATGATCTTGTTGGTGATAGTGATTATGTAATTGATGAGAAGGCTCAGACTGCTGTTCTTACTTCTAACGGTGTTAAGAAAGCTGAGAAATATTTTAATGTTGATAACCTTTCGGATCCTGAGAACCTTGACCTTCAGCATTATGTTAATAATGCATTGAAAGCTCATGGTAATTACAAGCGTGATCAGAGATATATTGTTACGGATGAAGGTGAAGTTGTTATTGTAGATGACTTTACTGGTCGTTTGATGCCAGGTCGTCGTTATTCTGATGGTATTCATCAGGCTATCGAGGCAAAGGAAGGTGTTAAGATTGCTGATGAGAATAAAACATTGGCTACAATTACTTTCCAGAATTTCTTCCGTATGTATACAAAACTTTCTGGTATGACAGGTACAGCTTACACTGAGGAAGAAGAGTTTAGAACTATTTATAATCTTGATGTTATTCAGATTCCTACAAATAGACCTGTTATTCGTAAAGATGATGACGATGCAGTTTACAAGACACAGAGAGGTAAGTATGCTGCTGTTCTTAAGTCTGTTATTGAGGCTCATGATAAAGGACAGCCTGTTCTTGTTGGTACTGTAAATGTTGATATGTCTGAGTATCTTAGCAAGGTATTTAATAAGGCAGGAATTAAGCATAATGTTCTTAATGCTAAGAATCACTTAAGAGAGGCTGAGATTGTTGCTCAGGCAGGACGTAAGGGTGCAGTAACTATTGCTACTAATATGGCTGGTCGTGGTACCGATATCCTTCTTGGTGGTAATGCTGAGTTTATGGCAAAGCAGGAAATGCGTAAGATGGGCTATTCTGAAGAGTTAATTGATGCTTCAACTGCATACAATGAGACTTCGGATGAGGTTATTAAAGAGGCAAGAGAGAGATTCTCAACTCTTAAGAAAAAGTTCTCAGATCAGATTGCTCCAGAAGCAGAGGAAGTTCGTGCTGCTGGTGGTCTCTTTATTGTTGGTACTGAGCGTCATGAGTCACGTCGTATTGATAATCAGCTCAGAGGCCGTGCTGGTCGTCAGGGAGACCCAGGTAGATCAAAGTTTTTCCTTGCTCTTGATGATGATTTGCTTAGAATTTTTGGTGGTGACAGAGTAACTAGAACATTTAATTCTTTGGGTGTTGATGAAAATCTTGAGATTCAGAACCCAATTATCTCTAAGTTGGTTAGAGATTCACAGCGTAAGCTTGAAGGTTTCCATTTCAGTTCGCGTAAGTCAGTCCTTGAGTTTGACGATGTTATGAATATTCAGCGTCAGATTACATACGAGCAGCGTCGTAAGGTTATCGACGGCGAGGATATGCATGATACATTTATCAAGATGATTGACAGAGTTGCTGAGTCTAAGGTTACTCAATTTGGACTTGAAGATGACAATGCTTCAAGTGAGAGATATACATTGGCTATCCAGCTTGGTGAGATTTTTGGTAATCTTCCTATCGTTGAGTTGTTAAAGGATAAGACAGTTGAGTGTCCTTCTTCAGAGGAGATTATTGAGAGACTTAATAATGAGTCAATTGAAGCTCTTAAGGCTAAGGAAGAAGCAATTTCTACTGAAGTATTTAAGACAGCCGAGAGAGCAATTCTCTTGAATTCTGTTGATGATCAGTGGATGGATCAGATTGATGCAATGGATCAGCTCAGAACTGAAATCAGCATGAGAAGTGTTGCTCAGCATAATCCTGTTGATGAATATAAGTTTGAAGGATCTGCTATGTTTGATGAGATGAATGCTTCTATTCGTGAGAACGCTGTTAAGTATCTTATGCGTGCTCAATTCTCAGCTGAAAAGCAGGTTGAAGTAAAAGAGACTGTAAGAAATGTGTCTGAGGGTATGGGCAAGAACGTAACAAAGGCTCCTGCTGGTGTTCCAGCTCCTACTGCTGTACCTGTTCAGGAACCGATGAGTCAGCCTGTAAAGCGTGATAGTAATAAGGTTGGTCGTAATGATCCATGTCCTTGTGGAAGTGGTAAAAAATATAAGAATTGCTGTGGCAAGAATGAGCAGTAATATTTAGAATTTGTGATTTAGGCAATCACTAGTAAGCATCTGTTAACTGGTGATTGCTTTTTTATTATCTTTAGAGGTGTTTTATGATTGAGAACAAAGAGCTATATCTAAATAATATTTCCAGTGCATCTAGTTACATTCTAAATAGACTTAATTCTGAAGGAATTATTACACCAAAGATTTGTGTTGTACTTGGTTCTGGACTAGCTCCATTAGCAAAAATGTGTAATGTTAAACTTGAAATACCATATTCAGATATTCCATGTTTTCCTGTTTCAACTGCTCCAGGACATGATGGTAAACTTCTTGTAGGTGAACTTTCAGGGAAAATGGTGTTTTTGATGTCAGGTCGTTTCCATTACTATGAAGGTTATGATTATGAGATATGTACATTCTATGTAAGAGTAATGGCAAATCTTAAGATTGAGACTCTTGTTCTTACCAATGCGGCAGGTGGATTAGGAAGTGATATGAAGCCTACAGATCTTATGTTGATTGAAGATCACATTTCATTTTTCTGTGAATCTCCTCTCAGAGGTCCAAATCTTGATGAATATGGTGTTAGATTTCCAGATGTTTCTAATGTCTATGATGATGAATATGAAAAAATCATGTGTGTAGTTGCAAATGATTTAAAAATCAAGTTGTGTAAGGGCATATATTGCTATACGAAAGGGCCACAGTATGAGACTCCTGCTGAGATTAGAATGTTAAAGACACTTGGTGTTGGTGCTGTAGGTATGTCTACTGTGCCAGAAGCAATTGTTGCTACACATTGTGGTATCAGAACAGTTGCTGTATCATGTATTACTAATATGGCAGCAGGAATTCTTCCACAGAAATTGACTCATGAAGAAGTTATAGAGAATGCTGGTAAAGCATCTGATAATAGTTGTAACCTTGTTAAGGGATTTATTGAAAGACTATAATATATATATTAGAAAGGAATAATCCAATGAACGTACCTCAGTATGAAGTAAAAGATATTAATCTTAAAGAAAGCGGTATGAAAAAGATAGAATGGGCTTATCGTAATATGCCTGTTTTGAGAGCTATTGAGAAAGAATTGATTGAAGAACAACCTTTTAAGGGCCTTAAGATTTCTGTATCAGTTCATGTAGAGGCCAAGACTGCTTGTCTTGCAAGAGCTTTGGCTCGTGGTGGTGCTGATGTCGCACTTACTGGATGTAATCCTTTGTCTACTCAGGATGATGTAGCAGCTGCTCTTGCTTCTACTGGAATGCATGTATATACAATTCACGGTGACAATGAAGAGGAGTATATTAAGCATCTTTCAATGGCACTTTCTTTTGGTCCAGATATTGTAATTGATGATGGCGGAGATTTTGCTATGCTTCTTCATTCTTCACTTAAGGATTTGGTTCCTAATATCATTGGTGGTTGTGAAGAGACAACTACAGGAGTTCACAGACTTGAGATTCTTGAGAAAGAAAATAAGCTTTTGTATCCAGTAGTTGCTGTTAATGATGCTAGATGTAAGCATCTTTTTGATAACAGATTCGGTACTGGTCAATCAGTATGGACTGCAATTATGGCAACTACTAATCTTGTTGTTGCAGGAAAGACAGTTGTTGTTGCAGGTTTTGGAATGTGTGGTCGCGGTGTCGCTATGAGAGCTAAAGGTCTTGGTGCCAAGGTTATTGTAACTGAAATTGATCCAGTTAAGGCTTGCGAGGCTATTATGGAAGGATATCAGGTTATGACTATGGAGGAGGCTGCTCCGCTTGGTGATTTCTTTGTAACAGTAACTGGTTGTAAAGACGTTATCACAGCTAAGCATTTTGATTTGATGAAGGATGGTGCTGTTTGTTGTAATGCTGGTCATTTTGACTGCGAGGTCAATGTTAAGGAACTTTCTGAGATTTGTGTTAGTTCTGCTGAACTTCGTAATAACATCATTGGCTATACTCTCAAGAATGGAAATACAATTTGTGTAATTGCTGAGGGAAGATTAGTAAATCTTGCTTCTGGCGACGGACACCCAGTAGAGATTATGGATATGAGTTTTGCTTTACAGGCACAGTCAGCAAGATATATTGCAAAGAATGGTAGAAGTCTCGAAAAGAAGGTCTACCAGACTCCAGAGATTATTGATAATCGTGTGGCTGAGATTTTACTGGATACAAAATCTGTAAATATTGATGTTCTTACTCCAGAACAGGAAAAATATGTTAATTCCTGGGAGTTTTGATTTTACTTCTGAATTAAAAAATGCCTTAGAACTGAATTGAATCTGTTTTAAGGCATTTTTTTATATAAAAAAGCTGTCTCAAACATTCTTTGAAACAGCTTTGATATGGAGCCAATGGTGGGAATCGAACCCACGGCCTATTCATTACGAGTGAATTGCTCTACCCCTGAGCCACATTGGCAAAATACTTGGTTAATGCGTTAAAAATATACTAATATCTTGCATTGATGTCAAGTTTTTAATGTTATAATGAATCTATACTGTTAATACGGAAGTGCACGTTTTTGTATAAGATTAAGTACATTAGTTTAATTTTGTTGATTAACTTAACAGCTGCTTTTTTACTTGGTGGCTGTAAGACTTCTGATGATACTTTTCCGACATTTACTATAAATCCAACGGTTGACGATTTGTCTAGCAGTTCATCTATAGATGAAGAAACTGATGATACTTCATCTGTTGAATCAGTGCCGCATATTGTTGTTTCATTACCGTATTCTGATACAACTATCAGTTATCTTGGAAAGTTATTCTATCTTAAACAAAGTGATAATCTTGGTAGTAATACAACAGGTGCTTCTATTAATCTAGAGTATCTTGAAGGTGTTAATGCACCATTTATTATAGATTCACTTTTATCTTCACCGACTGGTTCTAATTTGAATACAATTAAGAATTGGTCTGATAACGGTGGTGTTCCTGATTTGTTTTTAACTAATGATTTGAAGGGCGTTTATGAAAATGGTTATATTTGTCCTCTTGATCAGTATGTTTTTGATAATGATTTATTAAGTTCTGTTAACACATTTGATTCTGTGTATTCCTGTAGAATTGGTGATGCTTTATTTGGTATACCATATGGGTTCTCGTATGATTTAATCTTTGCGAATATTGATTATCTGCCACGAGATTTTATTGAGAATTATGATATTACCTCAAAGTCATATGTTAATGTGTTTAGCGATGTATCAACATTAAATAGTTTTATTATTGATAATTTTTTAAGTGGCAATGAAAATAGTTCTGAAAGTGAGACTAATCAATTAGTAATATTTAGAGGAGCTTACCAGCTTCTTTTAAATGATTACAGTACTGAAACTTATGATTTTGTTAAATCGTGGTATGATAATGATTTTGCCTCAGAATATGATACTAATAATTCTGATCCAGTTGTTTCACGTAGTGCTGTAATGTGGATAGGAAATAGTTCTGAAATGGATTTCTGGTCTGATTATTATCCTGAAAAGTTGTGCTTTTTCAGGCTTCCATCTGTCAATGGTAATTATTATCCATATGCAACTCTTTATCCGATGTGTGTGTCATCTGAATCTCAATTTAAGTCATTTGCTTCGGATTTTGCTTCATTTATTGCGTTTGATGAAGATGCTCTATTGCTTATAAATAGATTAGAGAATAATAACGGTATATACCCAATGGCTGATTATTATTCTGTTTGGAATAATATTACTTCGGATTCGGATTTTGGTAATATAGCGAGAAGTATTCAGCAACTTACTGGTGATATCGTGTTTAGCAACAACGTAATTGATAATGCTTCATATAAAGATTTGTTGTTGGAGATTAGAGAGTCCGTTGTTATTGAAGAGGAAGAAAATGAACAGGAATAATGACTTGTTAAAAAGAGTTAGAATTTCCGATGCTCCTGCTTTATGCAAATATGGCATAATCAAAGGGAGTATAAAAAGTGCTGAACAATTAATCAGAGGATTAGATAGCCTTCCTTTTATTGACGTATATACGTGTAAAGATTCTGAAGGTACAATTATTGCTTTAGTAAATGTCACGCATCGCGATGATGAATGTTTTTCTTCAGAGTTTAAATTTTTGTTTTCTAATAAATTATCAATTGAAGAATTAAATGCAAATTATAAGCTTGTTCTAGGTAGATGCGTTAGAACTCTGTGGGTAGAAGGTTTTTTTAAAGTTTCTACAATTATAAAAACTGATGAAGAATTTAAGGGAATCTGTCTCAATGAACTAGGGTTTATTCAGGAAGCTGTTTTGCATGAAGAAAACAGTTTTGAATGTAGTAATCCTGATTCAGCTTTATTCTACTTAATCGAGCCACGTTATAAAGAATATAATTGTTGCTTTGTTCCTTTTCAAAAAGGAGTATATGTTCTTTATGGTGGTGAGGATTATATTGATTGTGGAAAAATATATTCATATGGTGAAGAAGTAACTGAAACTGTTGCATTAAGAATGGGAAAGTACCTCGGTATTCTCAATTCGAATAACTGTCTTCTTCCTAAAGGAAGTGAAGAATATATTATCGAGGATGATTATATTGGTAGTTTTTTACCTTCTGAAGTATTTAAGGGGTATAGACAACTTAAAGAATATTTTCAGAAGGAAAGAAGCAGTTTTGATTTAAACATAAAGTTTGAATCTAAATCTGATTTTAGATTGAATGTTTGGAATGAAATACGTAAAATAGCATATGCTTCAACACTATGTTATGAAGATATCGCTAATATTTTATGCGATAATAATATAAATAAAGCTAAAACAATGGTTAGAGTAGTTGGTCAAGCTTGTTCTGATTGTCCTGTTCCAGTTATTATTCCTTGTCACAGAGTTATTGGTAAGGATGGAAAGCTTGTGGGATATAAAGAAGGTATTGAATTTAAGGATTTTCTTTTGATTCATGAATCGTTCTCTGCCATTTTGATTTAACGGAGGTTCATATGGCTAAATATGATAAAACTGAGATTGGTATCTCAACACTACTTAATCCTGTTCCTGTAGTTATGGTGTCATGTGCGGGAGAGAATTTTGCTCCTAATATTACTACTGTTGCATGGGCAGGAACTGTAAATTCTGAGCCACCTATGCTTACAATTTCACTACGTAAATCTCGTTTGTCTCATGAAATTATATCTCAGACTGGTGAATTTGTAGTCAATCTTGTCAATAAATCACTTGCTAAGTCATGTGATCTATGTGGCGTTAAGTCTGGTAGAGATATTAATAAATTTGAGACTTGTTCACTTACTCCTATCAAGGCTTTAAATCTTGATAAGGCGGTTGCTATTAAAGAGGCTCCTGTCTCTTTATCATGCAAGGTTAAGAGCGTAACAGAATTAGGTTCTCACGATATGTTTCTTGCTGAGATTGTAGGCATTACAGCTAGTAAATATCTCTTGGATGATGAAGGTAAACTTTGTCTCGATAATGCAAAAATGGTTGCATATAATCATGGAGAATACTTCCTTCTTGGTGAGAAGATTGGTTTCTTCGGATATTCTGTTGCTTCTTCAGACATCTTTGAGAAAAGAATGGGTTATAAAAAGGAACGTGATAAATATAAGCGTCTTCGTGAACAGGGGAAAAAGAACGGTAAAAAATTCTAATTTTAGGTGGGGAAAATGAAATTTATAGGAATGGAAAAAGTCCATGATGGACGTTTTATAAAAAGATATAATCTATTCTATGAGACTGAACTTGGTAATAAAAAAACTTATGAGATGATTAGTCGTCGTGATTTAGAGTCTTTTGAAGACTTAACTAATTCGCATTCTGAAGCTGTTGTTCTAATCATTCACGATGCTGAAAATAGTAAAGTTTTGCTAAGTAAAGAATATAGAATGGCAGTTGGTGGTTTTGTTTATAATTTTCCAGCTGGATTGATTGATCCAGGTGAGTCTCTTGAAGTAGCTGCAAAACGTGAACTTTGGGAGGAGACAGGACTAAATCTTACTTCAATAAAGGATATTTGGCCAGAAGCTTATAGTGCTGTTGGTTTTGCTAATGAGAAATCACAGGTTATTGTTGGAACTGCAGAAGGTGATTTTAAGCCTAGCACATCCGATTTAGAGGAAATAGAAGCGGGATGGTATACCAAGTCTGATGTTTTGGAACTTATGAAAGAAGGTAATTTTGCTGCGAGAACACAAGCTTACTGTGCCTTATGGGCAAAGATTTAACTTCTTATATAATATAGTTGTTCTTCTTTTGTTAATAGAATTCATAGATTGTTTATAATTGAAATCTGTTCTGCCATTTTAATAGTGATAAAATTACAAAGTATTATTTTATATGGTAGGCAATAGTGAAGTTTTATAGATCGTTAAGAGAAACTTATAAAAGAATGAATACTGCTGGCACCTGGATTTCTATTTCGGATGCTGCTTGTTTTGTCGGTACGATTATTTTTATTATTTCTCTTGTGTTCTTTACTACTTTATATTACATTACGATTTCAACACTCAATTTTGATTTGTTTGTTTCTTTTGGAAGAATGCCATCTACTCAGTTGGTTTTATTTATTCTATTTTTCCTTTTTACAATTTTTTCAACATTTGTATTCACCACATTATTTATTAAGCTATATGATATGTTGATTAATACACCAGTCAATCAATTGTTAGCAAAAATGAAGAATTTGAATGCTGGCAATCAGTTGGATTATCTTATGAGTGGTAAGATTTCCAATCCATTAAAGAACAGTAATGGTGATGAGACATGGATGGACTTGGTTCAGAATTATTTGGATGTTTCTTCAGCAGAAAAGTATATAGATGAATTAACAGGCTGCTTTAATCGTAAATATTATAGTCAGTTTCTTGTTCATTTTATGGCAACACAAATGCTTTCTTATCCTAATCCAAATATGCCTAAGACTTATGATACTGATACGTATGCAGTATTTCAGTTAGATATCGATCATTTTAAGAGAATCAATGATGACTATGGTCACGATGCTGGTGATAAGGTTCTTAAGGAAGTTGGATTAAGATTAAGAGAGTATATAGGAGATAACGGAATTGTTATCCGTAATGGTGGCGAAGAGTTCGTTGTCGTTGTATCTAGAAAATTCCCATTCGAATTTAGCTCTATTGCTGAAGAGATTAACCAGCTTTTTAGAGACAACATTGTTGCTTATGGTACTAGTACAAAAGAGAGTCGTAAAGTAACTTGTTCTATTGGTTTTATTTCTTATCCAATTTATGGTGATAAGACAATTGAGTTATCTTTTCAAGATCATGTTACACTTGCCGATATGGCTCTTTATAAGTCCAAGGAAGATTCACGTGATATGTGGTATGAGGTGGTTCCTAAATATAAGCCAAAGGCTAATGATCTTCATATGTTGTTAGAGTTCCCTGAAAAGGCTGTTGAAGAAGGTTATATCGAGTTTAAATCTTCAAAAAGTGCTCATCCTACACGTGCTAAAAACTGACAAGTAAAAACACTTGACAGAATAGATTGTTAATGTTAAACTCCGTACTGTGTTTTTGTATCTGTTAATTTTAGATAGCAAAAATTCATGCGGAGGTTTTTTATGACTTCAGTTGATGTGTGTATGTTAGTTGATTTTTATGGAAATTTACTAACAGAGAAAATGCTCAATATGATTGAGCTAAAGTACTTTGATGATTTGTCTTTGTCAGAGATTGCTGAACAAACTGGTGTATCACGACAGGCAGTTCACGACACACTTAAGAGAGCCGTTTCAACGCTTGAACAATACGAGGATAAGCTTGGTCTTATTGAGAGATTTACTAATCAGAAGAAGATTGTTGAAGAAGCGGTTGATTTGATTAAGAGAGATAAGATTAATGATGCTGTTGTTCAGTTAGAACAGCTTACTGAAATATAATGAGGATTAAGATTAATGTTTGAGAGTTTATCTTCAAAACTTCAGAATATCACTTCTAAGATGAAGGGCAAGGCTCGCGTTACAGAGCAGGATATTAAAGATATGATGCGTGAGATACGTATGGCTCTTCTTGAAGCCGACGTAAATTACACTGTAGTTAAAGAATTCTGCGCAGAGATGAAGGAGAAGTGTCTTAATCAGTCAGTTCAGGAGAGTTTTACTCCAGGCCAGCAGATTGTTAAAATTGTTCACGATTCTCTTGTAGAACTTCTTGGTTCTGGCGATGAGAGAATCAAGGTATCTCCACAGGGTTTTACCGTAATTATGCTTTATGGTTTGCAGGGTGCTGGTAAAACTACTACCGCTGTTAAGCTTGCTAAGATTCTTAAGGCTGATGGTAAAAAACCTATGGTTGCTTCAGTTGACGTTCATAGACCAGCTGCTGCAAAACAGCTCGAAGTTCTTGCTCAGGCTAATGGAATTGAGTCTTATATTGAGCCAGAAGAGAGTGATGCTGTTAAGATTGCTGATAACGCTATCGCTAGAGCAAAATACATGTTATGTAATTTTCTTATCGTTGATACAGCAGGTCGTACTGTTGTCGATGATGAGCTTATGGGCGAGCTTAAGGCTATTGATGATCATGTAAATCCTACCGAGAGAATACTTGTTGTAGATGCAATGATTGGTCAGGAAGCGGTAAATGTAGCTCAAAGCTTTGATACAGCTATTGGTATGGATGGCTTTATCATGACAAAGCTTGATGGTGATGCTAGAGGCGGTGCCGCACTTTCTATCAGAAAGATTACTGGTAAGCCTATCAAATATATCTGTGTTGGTGAGAAGATTGAAGCTATTGAAGTTTTCCATCCAGACAGAATGGCTGATCGTATTTTGGGTATGGGTGATGTTGTAAGTCTTTTCGAGAAGGCTTCACAGACAATTGACCAGGATGCGGCAATGAAGACAGCCGAGAGAATGATGAGTAATCAGTTTGATTTAAATGATTTACTTGATCAGTTCATCCAGATTAAGAAGATGGGTTCAATGAAGGATGTTCTTGGAATGATTCCAGGTGTTGCTGGTAAAGTAGATGAGAGTCAGATTGATGACCATATCATTGATAAGAATATGGCTATTATCAGAGCTATGACGAAGAAGGAGAGACGATGTCCTCAAATTTTAAATGCTAGTCGTCGTAAGAGAATTGCTGCTGGTTCAGGTACTACTGTTCAGGATGTAAATACTCTTATGAAGCAGTATGATCAGACATCACAGATGATGAAGCGCTTTACTAAGGGTGGATTCAAGCTTCCGAAGGGCCTAGGAGCAATGGGAGGTTTCCCAGGTGGAAAATTCCCAGGAATGGGAGGCTTTCCTGGAGGCAAAAAGGGTTGGTTCTAATTGATGAACCACATTTAAATAAGTATATTCCATAGGCGTTTACAAAAGTAATTTCACTATGTGAATAATATAAATATTATGTTTTTTACGGAGGGTAAAAAAATGGCAGTTAAGATTCGTTTGAGAAGAATGGGTAAGAAGAAGGCACCTTTCTATCGTGTAGTAGTAGCAGATTCACGTTATCCACGTGATGGTCGTTTTATCGAGGAGATTGGTACTTATAATCCTCTTACAGAGCCAGCTGACGTTAACATTGACGCAGAGGCAGCTAAGAAGTGGATTGGTAATGGCGCTCAGCCAACTGAGACAGTTCGTAATCTTCTTAAGAAGCAGGGTATACTTTAATCAAGTAAATTCTATTTATTAACTTAAGGAGGTTAAATTAGTATGAGTGATTTACTTACTTATATGGCTCAATCTCTTGTTAATAATCCGGATGAAGTTGTTGTTAAGAAGACAGAGAAGGGAAACACTATTTTGTTTGAACTTTCTGTTGCTCCGGATGATATGGGTAAGATTATCGGTAAGAATGGTAAGAGAGCACAGGCTATTCGTTCGATAATGAAGGCTAAATATCTTCGCACAGGTAAGCGTGTAGTTGTAGATATTGTCGGATGAGAAATTCATATTTAACAATAGGTAAAATTGTCGGCGTACATGGCATTAAAGGCGAGGTTAAAGTCTTGCCTTTAACTGACGATGTACGTCGTTTTAAAAAGTTGAAATTTTGTGCTCTATGTAAATCGGCTGAAAATCCTGATGAGTTCTTCATTGAGAAAATCAATATTTTATCTGTCAGAATAGATAAAGATGTTGCTTTGATTAAATTTGAAGGCTACGAAGATCGTACAATAGCTGAAAGACTTAGAAATCTTTTTATTTCTGTCAGCAGAGATAATGCTGTTAAGCCAAAAGATGGTGAGTTTTTTATTGTCGATCTAATAGGACTTAATGTTATTGATGATAATCTTGGTGAGTTAGGAACTATTCAAGACGTTTATGAGACTGGTGCAAACTTTATTGTTCAGGTTAAGCGTCGTGGTAAAAAGGATTTGCTAATTCCTTATCTTAAAACAATTTGTTATGAAGTTGACTTTGAGGAAAATTCATTTAAAGTAAAACTTCCAGATGGATTGATAGATATCTACAATTAATGGTTTTTTTATGATATTTAATGTTTTGACTTTATTTCCTGATCAGGTTTCTGGTTTTTTGAATGTCAGTATAACTGGAAATGCAGTTAATAAAGGTTTGATAGAACTTAATACTGTTAATATTCGTGATTTTACTGAACCAGATGATAAGTATCATAAGGTCGATGATACTATGTTTGGCGGTGGTACTGGCATGCTTATGAAGTGTGAGCCTGTTTATAAGGCTTACCAGAGTGTTAAAGATAAGTGCCCGGATACTTATACGGTTTTTGTTGGTCCCAAAGGATCAAGACTTAATCAGAGTAAAGTTATTGAATTATCAAAAAAGACAAGTCTTACTATTATTTGTGGACATTATGAGGGAATTGATTCAAGAGTTCTTGATGAGATAGTTGATGAAGAGATTTCTATTGGCGATTATGTACTAACTGGTGGTGAACTTGCTGCCTGCGTTATTATTGATTCATGCTCCCGTATGATTGACGGAGTTCTGCCTAATGAAAATGCATTTACTATTGAATCTCATATGAATGGTACACTGGAGGCTCCACAGTATACAAAGCCTCAAAAGTGGCATGACAGAGAGGTACCACAGGTTTTACTATCTGGTAACCAGGCTCTGATTGATGAATATAATGAACTTAGTTCTTTATATGAAACTTTAAAGAAAAGACCGGATATGTTCGATAAACTCGAGATTTCAAGGGAAAAAATGGAAAAACTTCTTGCCTTTATGAGAACGATATGATATATTTATTCGGTTGAAAGGGATGGTCCTCTGTCCGCGCGAGACAAGAACATCTACCAGAGAAGGAGGAATTTGACAATGGATTTGGTTAAAGTTGTTGAGCAAGAGAATCTTCGTAACAGCTATTCCGAGGTTGAGGTTGGTGACTATGTAAAGGCACATCTCAAGATCAAGGAGGGAAACCGTGAGCGTATCCAGATTTTTGAAGGATATGTAATCGCTCGTAAGGGCGGCGGAATTTCTGAGACAATGACTATCCGTCGTATTTCATACGGTGTAGGCGTTGAGCGTATTCTCCCTGTACATTCTCCAAAGATCGATAAGATCGAAATTGTACGTAAGGGTCGCGTTAGAAGAGCAAAGCTTTATTATCTTCGTGGACGTCAGGGCAAAGCTGCTCGTATCCAGGAGAAGCTCTAATTCAATATTATTGTTGGATAATGAGAAGAGATTGTCTTTTTACAAGACAATCTCTGTTTTTTTGTCATCTTTTACAAGATTGTATAAAAACTATATAATTAAGCGTATGTATTTATAAATTATTAAGGTGGTATTTATATGAGTGACAATATGTCAAGCATTAACTGGTTTCCAGGTCATATGAGAAAGGCTCTTAACGATATTGGTGAGAACCTTAAGATGGTAGATATAGTATATGAGACATGTGACGCCAGAATCCCATTTTCGAGCAGAAACCCAGAATTAAATAAGATTATTGGCGATAAAAAAAGAATAGTAATTTTAAACAAGGCTGATCTTGCTGATCCAGATAAGACACAAAGATGGATTCAGTATTTCAAAGAAAATGGAATTAATGCAATTGCACTTGATTCTGCTAAGAAGAAGGGATTAGATACTCTTAATAAACTTACTCTTGATGTTTGTTCTGATATACTAGATAAGGCAAAATCAAAAGGAAGAATTGGTCGTCCAATCAGAGTAATGGTTGTTGGTGTTCCTAATACAGGTAAATCAACTCTCATTAATGGTCTTTGTGGAAAAAAGGTAGCTGTAACTGGCGACAAACCAGGAGTTACCAGAGCACCAAAGTGGCTTAAGACTCAGGGTACTTTGGAACTTATGGATATGCCAGGTGTATTGTGGCCAAAGATTCAGAGTAAGAGAAGTCAGCTTTGTCTTACGGCAACAGGTGCTATTAAAAATGAAGTTACTGACCAGGTTGAAGTTGCTTATGAGACAATCAAGCTTCTTAATGAATTGTATCCTGATTTAATGTGTGACAGATTTGGTATTACTCTTCCTAATAGTAAAGATTTTGAAGAGGATGAGTATATCGAAGACGATTACGACCGTTTCCAGTTTATGGCACGTAAGCGTGGGTGCATTATGTCTGGAGGAAGAATCGACGAGGAACGTTTTGCAAAGCAGCTTCTTGATGATTTAAGAAGTTCCAGAATTGGAAGAATTACTTTTGAGACCGCAGATAAGCCAGTAAAGTAAGAGGTATATATGGCAAAACTAACTACTGAACAATTAATCGAAAAGTACGATGAGCTTTATCAGTTTGAGAGAGAATACCTTGATAAAGGAGTTAAATATATTGCTGGTATTGATGAGGCTGGAAGAGGTCCGCTTGCAGGCCCTGTAGTTGCTGCAGCTTGTATCTTGGATCCAGAATATAAAATTCTTGGTCTTGATGATTCAAAGAAACTTTCTGAGAAGAAAAGGGAAGCTCTTTTTACTGAGATTAAGGAACATGCTTTAGCATATTCTATCTGCAGGATTGAAGCAGATGAGATTGATAGTATAAATATTTTGAATGCTACTAAGAAAGCAATGAGAACCTGTGTTAGTAATCTTGAGATTAAGCCAGGTGTACTTTTGATTGATGCAGTTAATCTTGATGGTACGGGTGTTGAGGTTGTACCAATTATAAAAGGTGATGCTAAATCTAATTCAATTGCTGCTGCTTCGATTTTGGCCAAAGTCACAAGGGATCATATTATGATTGATTATGATTCAGAGTACCCTGGCTATGGTTTTGCTAAGCATAAAGGATATGGAACTAAGGCTCATTATGATGGAATTAAGGCTCAGGGAATGTGTCCTATTCATAGAAGAACATTTCTTAAAGTAATCCACTAATTTTGTCGTAAATCCTGTTGTATTATTTCTGTTTATTCTAATATAAAATCTAATTGGTTACAGTTAGAAAGAAGATATATGCAGAACACATCACAGACAGGACGCAATTATGAAGAGGCAGCATGTGCAATGCTTCAGAGATTTGGCTACAAAATTTTAGTCAGAAATTTTACTGTTCACAATGTTGGCGAACTGGATATTGTTGCTATTAAGAACAATGAGGTATGTATTTTTGAAGTTAAGTCTCGAAAAGCTTCACCATACAAATTCTCGTCCTTTGGTGCACCAGAATATTCAATTACCAGATCCAAACGTCAGAAAATCTATAAGACCACGCGTTATCTTATTCAAAAGTATAAGCTTCACGACTACAATATTCGTTATTTAGCTGTATCTTTATTGTTTGATGAGCGTGGTTTAATACAAAATGTAGAATTTATTCCTTTTGATTAAAAGAAAATGAAATGTTGTTGTTAAAAAACTTCATTATTATTATAATTAATCTTGGTTTTAGGGCTGTTTAGGCTCTATTATGAAAGTTAATTGGTTTGAAGTTTCATTTTTTAAAAGAAAAAATGAGATTAAAATATACGTTGGAGGTTTATTATGAAGTCATATAAGGAAATGACAAAGCAGGAATTAGAAGCTGAAAGCATTTTGGTTAATGAGAAGTTGAATGAATTCAAGAATATGAATTTATCCCTTGATATGACCCGTGGTAAGCCATCTCCAGCTCAGCTCGATTTGTGTAATGATTTGTATAAAGTTTTAGATAACAGTTCTTTTAAGACAGCAAAAGGTGAGGATTGCCGTAACTATGGTATTCCTACAGGTATTGAAGAGGCTAGAGTTCTTTTTGGTGAGATTCTCGGAACTGATAAATCTAATGTATTTATTGGTAATGCATCAAGTCTTAATCTTATGTTTGATACTCTTATGAGAGCTATGGTCTTTGGTGAAGTTGATTCAGACAAGCCTTGGTCTCAGGAGCCAGTCAAGAAGTGGCTTTGTCCTGTTCCAGGTTATGACAGACATTTTAGAATAACAGAGACTTTGGGTTTTGAGTTGATTTGTGTTCCACTTAAGGATGATGGTCCTGATATGGATTTGGTTGAGAAGCTCGTTTCTGAGGATGAGTCAATTAAGGGTATGTGGACAATTCCATGCTATTCGAATCCAGATGGTGTTGTTTATTCTGAAGAAGTTTGTAAGAGACTTGCTTCAATGAAGACAAAGGCAAAAGACTTTAGAATTTACTGGGATAATGCTTATTGCGTACATCACCTCTATAATGATGAGAGTATGCAGGGTAAGATTCCTGATATTTTAAGTCTTTGTGCTGAAGCTGGAAATGCAAACAGAGTATATGAGTTTGCCTCTACATCTAAGGTAACTCTTGCTGGTAGTGGTCTCGCTGTTATGGCTTGCAATGAAGATAACATGAAGCACTCAATGAAGTATATTAATGCTCAGACAATTTGTTCTAACAAGATTAATCAGCTTGCTCATGTTTATTATCTTAAGAATCTTGATGGTGTTAAGGCTCAGATGTCTAAGCATGCTGAACTTTTAAGACCTAAGTTTGAGATGACACTTGATATTCTTGATAAGGAACTTTCAGGTCTTGATATTGTTAACTGGAGAAAGCCACTTGGTGGATATTTTGTAAGTGTATTTGTATATCCAGGTACAGCTGATAAGGTTGTAAAGATGTGTAAGGAAATGGGTGTTGCATTTACTCCTGCAGGAGCTACATTCCCATATGGCAAGGATCCAGATGATTCTAATATCAGAATTGCTCCTAGCTTCCCATCAATCGAGGATATTGAGAAGGCTGTAACAGTATTTGCTCTTTGCTGTAAGGCTTGTGCACTTGAGAGTCTTCTTGCTTAATTAGATTAATATATTTGAAATTCAATAGCCTATTTTGTTTTATTTATTACTTGAATAAATTGTATATTTAAAGCAAAATAGGTTATGTTATTTAACCGTATGTTTATTTATGGAGGTTTTAATCATGTACGATTCTTATGAGAGTCCACTAAATTCAAGATATGCTAGTAAAGAAATGCAGTATATTTTCTCACCTGATAAGAAGTTTAAGACTTGGAGACTTCTTTGGATTGCTCTCGCAAAGTCTGAGAAGGAACTTGGTCTTGATATCACTGATGAGCAGATTGCTGAATTGGAAAAGTTCAAAGATGATATTAATTATGAGGTTGCAAAGGAAGAAGAGAAGAGACGTCGTCATGATGTAATGAGCCACGTACATGCATATGGTGTTCAGTGTCCTAATGCTAAGGGTATCATCCACCTTGGTGCTACTTCTTGTTATGTTGGTGATAATACAGATATCATTCTTATGCGTGAGGCACTTACTCTTATTCGTAAGAGAGTAGTAGTTTGTATGGACGCTCTTTCTAAGTTTGTTGATGAGTATAAGGATATGCCAACATTAGGTTTTACTCATTATCAGCCAGCTCAGATGGTTACAGTTGGTAAGAGAGCATCACTTTGGCTTCAGGATTTAATGTTTGATCTCGAGGAAGTAGAAGAGGTATTAGGTTCACTTAAGCTTCTCGGATGTAAGGGTACTACTGGTACACAGGCTTCTTTCCTTGATTTGTTCAATGGTGATCATGAGAAGTGTATTATGCTTGACAAGAAGATTGCTAATTATATGGGATTTGAGTCTTCTTACTATGTATCTGGACAGACATATTCACGTAAGGTTGACTCTCGTGTTATGAATTGTCTTGGATCAATTGCTCAGAGTGCTCACAAGTTCAGTAATGATATCAGAATCTTACAGCATCTTAAGGAGATTGAGGAGCCATTTGAGAAGACACAGATTGGTTCATCAGCAATGGCATATAAGCGTAATCCAATGCGTTCTGAAAGAATTTGTTCTCTTTCACGTTATGTAATGTGTGATTGCCTTAATCCTATGCTTACAGCTGCTGAGCAGTGGTTCGAGAGAACTCTTGATGATTCAGCCAACAAGAGAATCTCTATTCCAGAGGCTTTCCTTGCAGTAGATGCAATTCTTGGTATTTATCTTAATGTTGTATCTGGTCTTGTTGTTTATCCAAATATGATCAATAAGCACATTAATGATGAACTCCCATTCATGGCTACTGAGAATATTATGATGGAAGCAGTTAAGCGTGGTGGTGACAGACAGGAGCTTCACGAGAAGATTCGTGTTTATTCAATGGAAGCAGGTGCTGTTGTTAAGAAGGAAGGCAAACCAAATGATCTTCTTGAGAGAATCTCTAATGATCCAGCATTTGGTCTTGATAAGGATTCTTTAAGCGAACTTCTTAACCCTAAGCTTTATATTGGCCGTTGTCCTGAGCAGGTTACAGCGTTCTTAAATGAGTGCATTAAGCCTATCCTCGATTCTCATAAGGATGATTTAAAGGTTGATGAAGTTGAACTTAATGTATAATTATTAAGTCATCTTAAACAAAATATTATTGATAACAAAAGCGTTGTGATATGGTATAATCACAACGCTTGCTTTTATTATAATAAAATAAGAGGACAAAAATGATTTATTTTGATAATAGTGCTACAACAAAAACAATTCCACAGGTTATAGAAGCGATAACTAATAATCTTTCTTCAGAATCACTTTATGGTAATCCTGGATCACTTCATGAGCTTGGTACTCTGGCATATAAAGCCTATAATGAGCAGCTTAAAGCTATCTCTTCTGTTTTGCACTGCTATGAAAATGAATTGTATTTTACTTCTTGTGGTACTGAGAGTGCTAATACTGCTATTCTTGGATTTATTACGCGTAACAAGCGTAATGGCAGTAGTATTATATCAACCAGGACCGAACATAAAGCTACACTCGAGACTTTAAAGAAAGCTGAAGAATTAGGTTTTAATATTAAGTTTGTTGATGTTGATTCAGATGGCAAGCCGAAACTAGATATGCTTGAATCTATAATTGACGATTCAGTAATTCTTATGTGTTTTACTCATGTTAATAATGAGACTGGTTCAGTTCTTCCTTTGGAAGAAATAGTTAAAATTAGAAATCAGAAGAATCGTAAAATTGCTATCTATCTTGATATGGTTCAGTCTGTAGGTAAGCTTCCAATTGATTTGAAGAAGATGAATATTGAACTAGGTTCTTTTTCTGGACATAAAATCCATTCAGTTAAGGGTACAGGTCTTCTTTATGTTAAGGCTGGAGTTAATATTAATCCTTACATTGTTGGTGGTGGACAACAGAATAATATGCGTTCAGGAACACAGAGTATTGTTCTTGCCGAAGCTTTCAGAGTAGCATTAGAAGAAGCATATAATAATTATGATGAATCACATCGTGGGGTTCATGAGATAAATGAATATCTTCGTAAAGAATTAATTAGTCGAGAGGCCAAGATTTTATCTCCTGATGATGCAATTGACTATGTACTTAATGTATCATTTAAAGGATTTGAATCTGAGACAATGCTTCATTGTCTGGAGAAATATAAGATTTATGTTTCAACAATATCTGCATGTTCCTCTAAGACGAAGAAAGTCAGTTATGTTCTTCTCGATATGGGAATCGACCGTAAGGTAGCTGGAAATAGTATAAGATTAAGCTTTTCGAGATTTAATACTATGGCTGAGGCGGAAGAATTTATTAAAGCCGTAGATGAGATATATAAATTGTTTTTATTATAAGTACTGTTAGGAGATAGAAATGAGTACTAATGTAATTCTTGCAAGAATGGGTGAAGTAACACTCAAAGGTTTAAACAGAGGTGTATTTGAGAATAAGCTTATGTCAAATCTTAAGTACAGACTTCGTGGCTTTGGTAAGCTTTCAATATTTCAGAGCCAGAGCAGAATTTGGATTGAACCAAAAGAAGAGAATAATGAGTATTTTGAAGATGAAGCTAAGGCAATGGATATTCTTAATGCCTGTGCTCAGGTATTTGGAATTGTATCTGTAAGTTTTGCTCATAAATTTGAAGGTGGATATGACGAGATTGCCAAAGAGGCTATTTCTTATGTTGAAGAATATCTTCAGAATCATCCTGAGCAGAAAACATTCAAGGTTGAATCAAAAAGAGGAGATAAGTCTTTCCCAATGAATTCAATGGAATTATCTGGAGAGATTGGTCACGAACTTCTTGAGAGATTCTCTGAACTTTCTGTTGATGTAAAAAAGCCTGATTTTGTTTTGTCAGTCGAGGTACGTGATTTTAATTATGTATATGCTGGAAAGGTAATGGGACATAGAGGTCTTCCAGTAGGTACTGCTGGTAAGGGAATGCTTCTTTTATCTGGTGGTATTGATAGTCCTGTTGCAGGTTACATGATGGCAAGTCGTGGTATGCAGCTTGATGCAGTATATTTTCACTCTTATCCATATACAAGTGACAGAGCTAAGGACAAGGTTATTGATCTTGCAAAGATTGTATCCAGATTCTCTGGTAGGATGAATCTGTATGTAGTTGATTTCACTCAGATTCAGCTTGATATGTATAAGAATTCAAGACAGGACATGCTTACTGTTACAATGAGACGTGTTATGTTCCAGATTGCTGAAGAACTTGCAAAGAAGACTGGCTGTGGATGTTTGATAACAGGTGAGAGTCTAGGTCAGGTCGCAAGTCAGACTCTAGAGGCTATTAATATTACTAATGAAGTGGTAGAATTACCAGTGTTTAGACCACTTATTGGGCTTGATAAAGAAGCTACCTGTGATTTGTCACGTAAAATAGGTGCTTTTGAAACTTCGATTCTTCCTTATGAGGATTGCTGCACAGTATTTGTTGCCAAGCATCCTAAGACTCATCCTAAGCATAAGGATATTGAAGAAGCAGAGTCTAAGCTTGATATAAAGCAGATGGTTTATAACGGAGTAAATAATAATCTTGAGATAATCGAGATTTGATTTGGAGGATAAAATGGGTATTTTTAATCGTAAGAAAGACAATTCACCTATTTCTGATAGTGAGAGACTACAGAATGATTATTTTTCTAATGTTTTTGATGAAGTAGATAAAGAAATTGAGTCTGAAAATAAAGAGCGAATTGAGCATGAAAACGAGCTCGAGAAAGAAAGACTTGAGCATAGAAGAAAGTTAGAAGATGGTGAAATCTCTTTTAAGAGCAGTGAATTTGAAGGTCCATTGGAGCCAACTGAACCAGGTTCAGATGGTAAAGTTCAGTTTATTTTGCCAAACACAACAGGTTATTCTCTTGTATTTGACGATTTTGAGGATGTAACTGAGAGCGTTTATATTGCCAAGGGTAAAGTATATGGTGAGATTAAAGCTAACTCTGAAGCATTTGTATATTTGCCTAATGGCCCATTTTTTAAGACAAACATTAAAGCTATTTATGATGAGAATATGGTAGCTCAGGAATCAATTAAGGATGGTCGTGTTTGCATTAAGATTGATATGCTCGGTAACGCCAATGCACTTCCTAAGTTTACAGTTGTATCTTCAAATATTTTCGTTGCAAATAGTATGCAGTCAATTACTAATCCATTGATGCTTGCTTATACTTATGCATATAAAGATTTATATAAGGTTAAGGAATTCTCAAACGTATTTGTATTCACTCTTGTTCATACAAGATTTTCGACACCTGCGCTTCCTGTAAAGGAAGGTCGTCCTGGACTTCTTATGATTAAGAACAGACAGGATCCAACAAAGCACGATATTCCATTGTTTACTGACATTAACAACTTATCCTCAGCTGAAAGACAGCTTAAAACACAGCAGGGTGAGAAGAAGTATGCTATGTCTATCAGATTTAATGCTTTGGCTGATGGTTTGGTACAAAATGGTGATGCAATTGTAATTAACCCATTTACACCTGCTCCAGTTGTAATTCCTAACAATCTTATTAAGTCTATAACTGAGATGGATGCATACAAAAAGGAATTCCCAAAAAAGGCTGAGTCAAATTCTGACGATGCTCAATAATTGAGTTAGTTAAAGAATTTCTTCTTTACTATATCAGTCTTTTTAAGTATCATTAACGAGTAAATTTAAATAATACGGAGGAAATATATATGTACGATCACATTAAGGCACAGGATCCTGAATTATATTCAGCAATTATGTCCGAGCTTAACAGACAGAGAACAAAGATTGAGCTTATTGCTTCTGAGAACTTTGTATCTGAGGCAGTTTTGGAGGCAGCTGGTTCTCCTTTGACAAATAAATATGCAGAAGGATATCCTGGAAAGCGTTATTATGGCGGATGTGAGTTCGTTGATATCGCTGAGCAGCTCGCTATTGACAGAGCTAAGCAGCTTTTTGGTGCAGAGCACGTTAATGTTCAGCCACATTCTGGTGCACAGGCTAACACAGCAGTTTATTTTGCTGTTCTTGAGCCAGGTGATAAGATTCTTGGTATGGATCTCTCACACGGTGGTCACCTTACACACGGTATGAAGCTTAATGTTTCTGGTAGAACATATAGTTCTGAGTTCTATCAGGTAGATGAGAAGACACAGGTTATCGATTATGAAGCAATTCGTCAGAAGGCACTCGAAGTAAAGCCTAAGATTATTGTTGCTGGTGCTTCTGCTTATCCTAGAATTATTGACTTTAAGAAGTTCAGAGAGATTGCTGATGAGGTTGGAGCTTATTTGTTCGTAGATATGGCTCACATCGCTGGTCTTGTTGCTGCTGGTTTACATCCAAATCCAGTTCCATATGCTGACTTCGTTACAACAACAACACATAAGACACTTCGTGGACCACGTGGTGGTATCATTATGTGTAAGGAAGAGTTTGCTAAGAAGATTGATTCTGCTGTATTCCCAGGTCAGCAGGGTGGTCCTTTGATGCACATTATTGCTGCTAAGGCTGCAGCATTTAAGGAAGCTCTTTCACCAGAGTTCAGAGAGTATGCAAACAATATTATTGTTAATGCTAAGGCTTTGTCTGAGGGTCTTTTGGCTAATGGTGTAAATCTTGTTTCTGGTGGTACTGATAATCACCTTATGTTGATTGACTTGAGAGGTACTGGTATTACTGGTAAGGAACTCCAGAACAGACTTGATGATTGTAATATTACAGCTAATAAGAATACAATTCCTTTCGATCCTGAGAAGGCATTCGTAACATCAGGTGTTCGTGTTGGTACTGCTGCAGTTACAGCAAGAGGCATGAAGGTTGAAGATATGAAGGTTATTGCTGATTGTATTTCTGACTGTATCTTTAATTATGAGGAGAAGAAGGATGATGTTATCGCTCGTGTAGCTGAGCTTACTTCTAAGTATCCTTTATATCCAGATATTGTTTAATTATCGGTTTGATTTTTATTACGCTTCCTTGGATTTCAGGGAAGCGTTTTTTTATGTCATTTGTTATTACAATACCTTTACTTTGATTACTTAATAGGTTGACATAAAATTAAATTATTCTTAAAATAGTTTAGTGTAATTTTTCAATGCGATTAATTATATTTATAGTTTTTGATCTTTGACAACTAAATATTTGGAGGTGTGTTACCAACATGTGGTTATTTTTATTAATTGGACTCGTGGTTGGTGCTTTCATTGGATTTTTAGTTACTTTCTTTGTTTATAAAAAAGGTTTGACTAAGCAGCAGAAGCAGTTAGAGGAAAGTATTGTAACTGCCGAAGCTGAAAGTAACAAAATTATCGCCGAAGCACAAAAGAATGCCGAGAGTCGTAAACGTGAATTGCTTTTACAGGCAAAAGAAGAAGTTACGAATGCCCGCGTTGAATTGGAACAGGATGTTCGTGAGAGAAAGCAGGAACTTGCCAGAGAGCGTAGTAAGCTTGAGCAGAAGGAAGAGAACATTGATAAGATGCTTGATAAAGTTGAAGCCAGACAGGCTGAGATTATTGCAAAGCAGGAAGAGATCAATGAACTTGAGAATAAAGCTAAGGCTTTGGAAGCTCAGAAGGCTATGGAGCTTGAGAAAGTATCTGGTTTGTCAATCGCCGAAGCTAGAAACTTAGTTCTTGAGGCTGCAGAGCGTGAATATAGTCATGATATGGCTACTATGCTTAAGCAGATGGAAGAGAAAACTAAGCAGGATGCTGACAAGATTGCAAAAGAGATTATTGTCAACTCTATTCAGAGATATGCATCAGACTATGTATCTGAAGTTACTGTATCCGTTGTAAATCTCCCAAATGAAGAGATGAAGGGTCGTATTATCGGTAGAGAAGGTCGTAATATCCGTGCTATTGAGACTCTTACAGGTGTTGAATTGATTATTGATGATACTCCTGAAGCTGTTATTTTATCTTCATTTGATCCAATCAGAAGAGAGATTTGTCGTTTAACCATTGAAAAGCTTGTTATTGATGGTCGAATCCATCCAGCAAGAATCGAAGAGATGGTAAATAAAGCCAAGAAGGAAGTTAATCAGACTATTAAACAGGAAGGTGAGCGTGCAGCTTACGATACTGGCGTCATGAATTTGCATCCAGAGATTATTAAGTATCTCGGTAAACTTCGTTATCGTACAAGTTTTGGTCAGAATGTTCTTCAGCATTCAATTGAAGTATCATGGCTTGCTGGTATGATGGCTTCTGAGCTTGGTCTTGATGTTACTCTTGCTAAGAGAGCAGGTCTTTTACATGATATTGGTAAGGCTGCTGATTTTGAGCAGGAAGGAACACATATTGAACTTGGTGCAGATATTGCCAAGAAGTACAAAGAATCACCAGAGATTGTAAATGCCATTATGGCACATCATGGTGATGTTGAACCACAGACCGAGATTGCAGTTTTGGTTGCTGCTGCTGATGCTATTTCAGCTGCTAGACCAGGTGCAAGAAGAGAGAATCTTGAGACTTATATCAACCGTATTCAGAAGCTTGAAGAGATTGCAACAAGCTTTGAAGGAGTTGAAAAGAGTTATGCTATCCAGGCTGGTCGTGAGATTCGTGTTATTGTATCACCTGAAAAGGTTAATGATGATGACATGATTCTTAAGGCAAGACAGATTTGTAAGAAAATCGAAGATGAACTTGATTATCCAGGTCAGATTAAAGTCAATATTATTCGTGAGACAAGAGCGACTGATATTGCAAAATAATTACTTTTAAAATTACCTTAGTTAAAGTATATATTATCGAAATACTCCGAATATAGTTGATTTCAGAGAACAATAAATTTGCAGGTGAATCTTTTGATTTGCCTGCTTTTTTATCGAATAAATGTACTTTTTATGTTAGAATAGATAGGATTATCTAGATGAGGTATGTTAATGCGTATTTGTTTTGTTGGAGATGTAGTATCTAATCCTGGTTTAAGAGTCGTTAAGCGTCTTTTACCAGAGATTAAAAGGAATTACAATGTAGATGTTATCATTTTAAATGGTGAGAATTCCTGCTATGGTCTGGGAATATCAAGTCGAATTGCTGATGAACTCTTAGCTATTGGTGTCGATGTTATTACTCTTGGAAACCATAGTTTTTCTAATAAAGATTTTCAGCGCTCATGTGTTAAATATGATCAGGTTATACGTCCAGCTAATATCGAATGCTGGCCTGGAAATGATTATTATGTGGTTGAGAAGAATGGCTTTAAACTCGGTGTTATTAACCTTTTAGGTCAGGTTGATATTTCTCCTGCTGGAGATAATCCTTTCAAAAAGGCAGATGAACTTGTTCATAAGCTTAAGTCTGAGCATAAAGTTAATGGTATTTTCCTTGATATGCACTGTGAGGCTACTAGTGAGAAGCAGGCAATAGGTTTTTATCTTGATGGTAAAGTATCTGCTGTATGTGGTACTCACACTCACGTCCAGACAGCTGATGACAGAATTTTGCCTAATGGTACAGCTTTTATTACAGATGTTGGAATGTGTGGTGTAGCTGATTCTATTATAGGAATGGATATTGATACCTCTTTAAGAAGATTTGTAAGTAAACTTCCAGCAAAATTTGAACCAGCTGAAGGTGAGGCATTTCTTAATGCCGTTCTGATTGATATCAACGATAACGGTCTTTGTTCATCTATAAGGAGATTATTTGAGTATGAGTAATGGAAAGAACTATAAATATTCTATATGGGGTTGGACCTTTTTATCGTTATTTTTAGTTTTTCTTGATCAGATAACTAAATTGCTTGTTGTTAAAAATCTCGATTTGGCTGAATATAAATGGGTGATTAACGGCTTTTTTTCAATATTTTATGTTCGTAATACTGGTGTTGCATTTAGTATGTTTGAAAAATTGAGTAACGGTCCGTATGTTTTAGCAGTTGTTGCAGTTTTATTAGCATGTGCTGTGTTTTATGTTTTATTTAAGATTTCAAAAAAGGGATATTTAATTGAGTGTTTTTGCTTGTCACTTATTTTGGGCGGAGCACTTGGTAATATTATTGACAGAATAAGACTTAAGTATGTTGTTGACTTTCTGAGATTTGATTTTGGTCCAAGATATACATTCCCAATTTTTAATTTTGCAGATATCTGTGCAGTTGTTGGATGTTTTCTTTTCATTTTCCTCTGCATTGTTAAGAGTAAGGAAATTGATGAGATTTGGGATATGTTTACTTTAAAGAAGACAGTAGCACCAGTTGAGAAACAGGAGAAGAATGATGAGAATTGAAGTTGAAGCAGCAGAAGGCAGATTAGATAGTTACGTTGCTAAGCGTATAACTGACTATTCAAGATCTTATTTGTCACAACTTATAAGTGACGGTCTTATAACTGTTAACGGTAACAAAAGTAAGGTGTCCTATAAGCCAGTAAAGGGTGACGTTATCGATATAACAATTCCTGAGCCTGTTAATACAGATGCTCTTCCAGAAGAAATACCTCTTAACATTGTCTATGAGGACGAGGACTTAATTATTATAAATAAGCCTCAGGGCATGGTTGTTCATCCTGCATGTGGTCATCATGAAGGTACTCTTGTTAATGCTCTTCTATCTCATTGTGGTGATGATTTGTCAGATATAAATGGTGTAATTAGACCTGGAATTGTTCATCGAATTGATAAAGATACTTCAGGACTTATGGTTGCTTGCAAAAATAATGAGACTCATTTAAAGCTTGCTGAGATGCTTTCTAAGCACGAGATTAAAAGACAATATAGAACTGTAGTTTACGGAGTTGTTGGACCAGAAAAAGGTACTATTAATGCACCAATTGGTCGTTCATCATCTGACAGACGTAAAATGGTAGTTACAGAAGACGGAAAACCTTCAATTACTCATTTCGAGGTTGTAAAAAGATATTCTAAAGCAACTGATCTTAAAATTGATCTTGAGACTGGCAGAACACATCAGATTAGAGCTCATATGACTTATATTGGACATCCAGTTGTTGGAGATCCGCTCTATGCGTCTAAGAAAGCCAAGTATGGCATGATAGGTCAGGTTCTTCATAGCCAGACAATAAGTTTTATACATCCTCGTACTGGAAAAGAGATATATTTTACTTCAGAACTTCCTGAGTATTATACAAAACTTCTTAGTACTCTTGATGAATTATAATTTGTGTTTTTGCAGGAAAGGGATATATGTTAACTGAAAGAATCGAAAATGCTTATTCTTATAACACAGCAATGAAATACTTGATTGACAAGATTTCATCCGTTTTTGATGTAAATTGTGAATACGAAGGCTCAGATCTTCTAATTAATGGAGAAGATAATTACAAACTTCAAAAAGCATTTAATGTTTTTCAGGCTATAAAGAAACTTTCTACTGATGAGAGCGTTGATGAATCAGGTATTGATTATATTGTTGGATTGTCTTTGTCTGGTGAATTAGATGAATTTATAAAAAATCGAGATGAAGTAGTATTTAATACTTTTGCTGGAAGACCAATTAAAGCAAAAACTTTGGGTCAGAGATTCTATCTTGATTCTCTTCGTAAGTCAGATTTAACGATTTGTGCAGGACCTGCTGGAAGCGGCAAGACTTTCCTTGCTGTTGTAATGGCTGTAAAAGCTTTTAAGAACAGGGAAGTATCAAAGATTATTATTACCAGACCAGCAATAGAAGCTGGTGAGAAATTGGGATTTTTACCAGGTGACATGAAGGAAAAAGTTGATCCTTATATGAGACCTGTTTTTGATGCTCTTAATATATGCCTCGGTCCTGAGATGTTTGAGAAATATTATGAGAAAGAATTAATAGAAGTATCTCCACTTGCATTTATGCGTGGTCGTAATCTTGATGATGCATTTGTAATTCTTGATGAAGCTCAGAATACAACTAGTGAGCAGATGAAGATGTTTCTTACAAGAATTGGAATAAATTGCAGAGTTTGTGTATGTGGTGATTTTACACAGGTTGATTTGCCTAAAAATATTAAGTCTGGACTTATTGATTCAATTGAAGTTTTGTCTACTATTGATGAGATTGATATAATTAGATTACAAAACAGAGATATTGTTCGTAATTCCTTAGTTCAGAAAATTGTTAAGGCATATAGTGATAGAGAGGGCGTAAATTATGAAAGTATTTTCGAATAAATCTTTACAAAAAGCTATTGTCCTGTTTTTTGTTTCAATTATAACCATTGGATTGGTTTTTTATGGTTATTTACCAGTTAAATATGATTTAAATGTTGGTTCTGTTTGCGAAAATGATATTTATGCACCTCGTAAATTTGTAGATTCATATCAGACAGAATATGAAGCAGTTCTTGCAAAAACTTCTGTAAATCCTGTTTTTGACAGAGATGACGATATCTCCAAGAAGAACATTAATAATGTAAGTGACTTCTTTGTGCTTATTCGTCAGATTAGATCTAAATTAATTGATTCTTTTGGTGTTCCTGTAAAAGACAGAACTCCATTTATTGAAGAACTTATAGATGCAGAGTTTACTAAGTTTGGTGTTACGCTTACAGAAGAAGAGGCTACAACATATTTGGGAATGTCTGAATCTGTATTTTCCTATATTGAAGATAAGGCTATTTCTCTTACTGAGATAATTATGGTTGATTCAGTTAATATTGATGGCCTTGAATCTACTGTAGCAAGAACCATCGAATCTTCAAATATTCAGTCTTCTTCATATGCTTTTTATTCTGATCTTCTTGATACTACTTTGTGTAAGATATTAACTCCAAATGCGGTGTTTAAAGCAGATGCAACACAGGAAGCGGCTCAGAATGCTTATAACAATGTAAAGAACAATCCTATAACTGTTGATAGAGGTACAAGAATTGTTGCTGCGGGTGATATTATCACTGAGCATATTTATCAGAATCTCGTTGATCTTGAATTAATCAGAGCTGATGAACTGGATTTCCTGTTTTTGGCCAGAATCTCGGTTTATTGTATAGCGCTTTTGGTAGTTGCCTTTTTCTTCATCAGAAGAAACCTTACTATTAAGAATATTGATTTAAAGCTAACACTTATTATTTCTGTTACTTTCTTGATTCCTATTGCTGTTGCAATTTATCTTAAGAGTTTTTCAAGTATTGCAACAATCATTTTGTTTTTTACAGCTATAGCTGCAACATATCTTGGAACTCAAAATGGTATCATTATATCTATGCTCACATTACTTATAATGTGGCCAATTTATGATTTTGATATCGAATATATCTTTATCTATGCAATTGGAATTCTTGTATGTTCAATACTTGCTGGTGCAAAGTCTGATAATAATTACAGTGCTGCATTGATTCTTGTAACTACATTATCTGTTGTTGGTTCTTCAGTAATTTTTAATTTCATATATAGTTCAACGCAGAATGAATTTGTACAGGATATTATCTTTGCCTCACTCTCATCTTTGGTTTCAGTAGTATTTGCTATAGGATTTATGCCAGTATACGAACTTCTTACAGATGTTGTATCACCTATGAAGCTTATTTCTCTTTCTCAAACTGGTAATCCTATCTTAAAGAAAATGTTTGTTGAATGTCCTGGTACTTCGCAGCATTCTGTTATGGTATCCAACCTTGCTGAGACTGCCGCTGAAGCTATTGGTGCCAATGCTTTGTTATGTAAAGTTGCTTCTTATTACCATGATATAGGAAAGCTTTATGATCCTTTGTATTTTACTGAGAATCAGGGTGACTATAATCCACATAACAGTCTTGATTGTATGGATAGCGTACAGATTATTACTAATCATGTTACATATGGTGTAAAGCTTGCAGAGAAGAATAAACTTCCTCAAGTTATTATCGATATAATAAGAGAGCATCATGGTAATACTTATCCAAAGTATTTTTATATCAAGGCTTGTAATCAGGCAAAAGAGCAGGGACTTCCAGAACCTCTACTTGATGATTTTAGATATTCAGGTAACCCTCCGACTTCAAAAGAATCTGCAATTATTATGTTAGCTGATACTTGTGAAGCTGCTATTAAGTCTGCCCATATCAATAATACAACAGACGCTGAGGCTTTTATTAGAAAGCTTGTTAAAGAGAAAATTGCTGAAGATCAGATGAAAGATTCAGGCTTGTCATTTAATGACATTGAGAAGATTATTATGTCTTTTGTTCAGGTTTACACAGGATTATTCCATGAAAGGATTAAATACCCAGAATGATTATAAATATTAATGATGAATTAGAATTATTAACTAGTGACGAGATTAATGAATTACAAGATAGACTTAATGCTTTATGTACAAAAGCTGAAAGTATGGAGTTTACTCACTCATTACCTTTAAAGGTTCTTAGTGAGTGTTTTACCGAACTTTCTTTTGTCACATCTGAAGAGATTAAAGCTCTAAATAAAGATAATCGTGATATTGATAAGGAAACCGATGTATTATCATTTCCTTTGATTGATATGACCAATGGCAAACTTAATTGTTCAATTGATAGTCTTGATTATGAATATAATAAGGAAGGAAAGCCTTCTTTAAATCTTGGTGACATTATTATTTGTCCATCTGTAGCAAAAATTCAGGCTGATAATCTTAATCATTCATTAGTTAGAGAAATTGTATTTTTATCATGTCATTCAATTCTTCATTTATTTGGCTTTGATCATGTTGATAGTATTGAGGATGAGAAACTTATGATTAACCTTCAAAAGATAATCATGAGCGATTTATATCCAGAAGAGTTTGTTGACGAGGATTTTGAATTGGATAATCATAAAGATGAAAGTTTAAATGACAGTATTCTTAATAATGACATTATTTATCCTGCTGGTACTGAATGTGACCATATTGGATATGTTGCAGTATTGGGAAGACCAAATGTTGGAAAGTCAACTCTGATTAATTATCTCTGCGGAATGAAACTCGCTATAGTTTCTCATAAGCCTCAGACAACACGTAACAATATCAGATTTATCTATAACGATGATGAGTCACAGATTATATTTGTTGATACTCCTGGTGTTCATAAACCAAAGTCCAAGTTATCTGAGATTATGGTTGAGAATTCTTTTAGTTCTGCAAAGAATGCAGATGTAGTACTCTTAATTGCAGATGGTAGATTTACTTCTCCAGCATCAATTGAGAAAGAATTAATTAAATTATGTGAGCAGAACAATAAAAAGGTAGTTCTTGCCATTAATAAGAGTGATGATATTGTTAAAGAGACATTACTTCCAACAATATCAAATTATAGTGGTCTTTATAACTTTGAAGATATTATTCCTATTAGTGCAAAAGATGGTGATAATGTGGATGTTCTCATAAGTAAACTCAAGTCTCTTCTCGGACCTGGCCCAAGACTTTTTGACAGTGAGTCAATGACTGACCAGACTGAACGTGAGATTGCCTGCGAACTAATAAGAGAGCAGTTACTTCACTATATTAATCAGGAGATTCCACACGGTACTGCTGTCGAGATTACTGAATTCAAAGAGAAATATAATGAGAATTCAAAAGATGAGTATGACAGAGAAATGGTTGTCATCAGTGCATCTATTATTTGTGAGCGTAAATCTCATAAAGGAATTATTCTTGGCAAGAACGGAGATATGATTAAAAGAATAGGAACAAAGTCCAGAGTGGCAATTGAGAGACTTTGTGGATGCAAGGTTTATCTTGATTTATTTGTAAAAGTTCGAGAAGACTGGAAGAACGATGATACATTCCTTAAGTCCTTTGGTTATGTTTCTGAGGAAAATAGCAAGTAATGAGTGGCGATTCACTAAGTTTTAAAGGCATCGTTATAAGTAGTTCCGAATATAAGGATATAGACAGATTATTGTCTGTTTTAACCAGAGATTTGGGATTAATCACTATTATGGCCAAAGGCATCGCCAAAATGAATTCAAGACATGCTTTTCTCAGCATGTCGTTCGTATTTTGTGATTTTACTGTAACTAAATCTGGTGCTTTTTATTACCTTAAGGAGGCATCAATCATCGAGAATAACATGGGTCTTTCTTCAAGCCTTGAAGGAATGACCGTTGCATATCATATGTCTGAACTTATCAGATTTTCTTCCTTTGATAATATGCCAACAGAAGATTTGTATGAGCTCACTAATTATGCTTTTTATCATCTTAGCCATAAACCTGAAGACTATAAAGTAATATATGCAGCATTTAACTGGCGACTTCTTTATCTTCTAGGATTTAATAAAGTATATGACTATTGTGACAGATGTGGGGAGGAGTTTAATACTAACTCATTTTTATATGTTGATATTGATAATAGTCATATTGTTTGTCAGAACTGCTGTTCTTCATATGAGAAAGATCGCCTTTATGAACTCCCTTTGGTTGCAGTTAATGCACTTAATTACTTTATTGAAAGTGATATCAGAAAACTGTTTAATGCAAGTGTTGAAGATTCTCTGTTAAAACTTCTTATGAGTTTTACAACTATTTATGCTGCTGTAGCTCTCGAAAGGCAGATTACCACACTAGACAGCCTTTCTAATCTTGAACCTTAGATTTTCCAATGCTCTGGATATAGAACTGTATATTCAGGTTTAAGAAGTCTGTCATCAATAAGTAATGCAAAACCAGTGTCATCGTTAGTTCTAATGACACGCCCAACTGCCTGCAATACCTTTTCCCATCCAGGAAAACGGTAAGCAAAAGCATAACCGTCACCAAATGCTTCATCATAATAGTTTTTTAGTATTTCTCTTTCGGGAGAAAGAGTTGGAATTCCAACTCCAATGATAATCACGCCTTTTAAACGGTCTCCAACAAGATCAATACCTTCACCAAAATGTCCTCCGAGTACAGTCATTCCAATTAAAAGCTCAGAACTACTTTTATCAAAATTTGACAGGAATTCTTTCTTTTCTTTTTCGTTCATTTCAGGTTTTTGAATTACTATTCTTGCATTTTTTAATTCCTTATTATCAATTGCATTCTCGAGTTCATTGTGTATTACATTTAAATACTCAAATGAAGGGAAGAATATCATATAATTACCAGTTAATTCAGATAATTGTTCAATTATTCTTCTTGTTAATCGTTTCTTGGTCTGAGCACGATTTTTATATGTCGTACTTATGGATGTGTCAATGATTAAATCAAGATTCTCGCTAGGGAAAGGCGATGGAAGAATAAGAGTCTTATAATAATCAGCGTCTTTTCCAATTAAAATGCTCCTGTAATATTGAACAGGAGAGAGTGTAGCAGAGAAAAATATTACTGACATCTTGTCTTTAATTATGTCATTTAACATTTTTGAAGCATCAAGGCAATCGAGAGTAATAAGAGTATTATCCTCAGTGATTTTGATATTGGTTATATAGGCATTGTCATAATAATTCTCATAAACTGATAACCAGAATCGAGAGTCAAAGAAGAATTCCAGAATTTGGGAACGATTCTCGCCTTCTTCCAAGTCATCTAGAAGAGGAGAGAGGTATTTTAATACACACCAGAGTATCTGATAGAGTTTGCGCGTTCTTTCGCGTGTTGCTTCAAAATCTTCAGTTCTCAAAGTCTTATTTTCGGGAACTTCTTCAAGAAAGTTAAATACACACTGATGCTGCTCAAAACATCTGTTTGCAATATTAAAATATTGTATGAGCTGCAGAAAATACTTATCTAATTTACTGTCACGGCCCATAACGCATTCGTAAGCTTGTGTACAGCAATTTAGATTTATTGAGGCAGAATACATCTCCCTTGATCTATTAACAAGGTTATGAGCCTCATCTACAAGAAGGACATTCTGAGATTCATCACCATCTTTAAAACATCTAACTATACTTACTCTTGGGTCAAAAGCGTGGTTATAATCTCCAATTACTACATTACAGTAATTTAAGGTATCAAGCAAAAACTCATGAGGACAAATCTCATATTTAGATGCAATTCGCTTTACAAGGTCTGGGGTAATATCATCAAATAAGAGAATCTCATCTATTGCTGGTTTAAGTTTCAAATAGTATCCTTTGGCAAGAGGACAAAATTTGGCATCACATTTCTTGTCATAAGGACAAATACGTTCTTTTGATTCAAGTAGAATTGATCTTATAATCAACCCTTTCTGGCGCATATCATTAATTGCCTTATGAGCTACAGTTCTGGTCGCAGTTTTTGCTGTAAGGTAGAATACTTTACTATAATTTTTACGTAGAAACCCTTTAATTGCAGGATAAAGAGTAGATATAGTTTTACCTGTTCCAGTTGGAGCTTCGACGAAGAGAACTTCTTTTGAGGTTAAAGATATAAGAGACTGCTTAATAAATTCGGTCTGACCACTTCTTAACTGACCATAAGGAAATGTCAATTTTTTTATTGATTCCAAAGAGGATTCATTATACTTAAGAAGTTTAATAGCAAAAGCAACATAAGATGAACCTACCTCATTTATAAGATCATAGGCTTCGTCATAAGTCATTATATATGTGTTACTAGTTTTCTCTGTTGTTGTGATTGATACGTAAGAAAGTTCCAGTTCGATTTGTTGAACTGAGTTATTAAGAAGGTAAGAAGCACCATAGAGTTTGAGCTGAGTCAGATGTTCTGCTCTTAATAATTTATCAAACTCAGTTTTTGAGGAATTATGAGATTTAATCTCTATTATTTTATCTATTTTATTATTATCATCACTATTAATGAGTACTGCATCCGCTCTTCCAGAAAGCTTAAGAATGATTTCGCCTGCATTATATAAATATCTGATTGTATATTCAGAAGATATCCTTTCACTAAACTCTTTTTTTAAATCGTTAAATACTTTCTGATGTAATCTTGTTCCAACAATTGCAGATATCGAGTTAAAAGAACCAGCAGATAAGTCGCCCGTTCTTGAAGTAAACACCGCAAGGTCTGTTATGCTTATAGAAATAGTCTTTTTAACTTGTTCTTCCATAAAGTAATTATAACAAATATGTCATACGTTATTGCTATTTTAGTTCTAAAACTGTAAAATACTTACGCTTGCGGATGTGGTGAAATGGCAGACGCGCTAGCTTCAGGTGCTAGTGAGAGCAATCTCGTGCGGGTTCAAGTCCCGCTATCCGCACCAGGCCCTTAAGAATTCAATTCTTAGGGGCATTTTTTGTAAATTAAATAGGCGACTATATCTCAAATCGCCTATCACTGTTATTTTTTCTTATTGGCATTGCTTAATTGCGAATTAGGAGATTCACAAGGAATTCTTATCTCAAAGCACGCACCAAATCCTTCTTTATTATATGCTTTAATGCTGCCTTTGTGCTCTTCAGCAATTGCTTTTACCAGGCTTAGTCCAATACCGTGTTTACCATCGCTGCCTTTGGCAAATCTTGTGAACATATTAGCCAGAACTTCGTCAGTAAAGCCATCACCATCGTCATAAATAGTAAAGTTTACATAATCATTCTCGATTGATGTATAAAAATAAATATTTTGCTTAGCATATCTGATACAGTTCGAAAAGATGTTATCAAGCATTCTCAGAATGTCATTTTCATTTGCATAAATCAACTTATCTCCAACATCTGAACTTTGAATAAGTCCTTTTTTGTTTAATAAGATATTGCCTCGTATATTCTCAATTTCATGCCCAATTAGTTCGTTAATAGATATATTAGTCTTTTTAACCTCATAGTTACCATTCTTAGCCATATCCATTTTTGAAATAGATAGAAGATTTTCAACCATTGAACTAAGTCTCTCAGACTCATTAATAATTACATTAATGGCAGTATCTTTATCATCATCGACAAAAACATCATATTTTAAGCCCTCTGCATAACCTTGAATAGACTGTAGAGGAGTTCTTAATTCATGAGAAACGTTCTGAAAAAACTGTTTTTGTTCCTTATCATTTTCTCTTAGTCGATCAGACATGAAATTCATACCATCAGATAAATCCTGTAATTCTCGTGATACAACAAAAGTATGATAATTACTAAAATCACCATTTGCAATTCTCTTAGAAAATCTAACCATTTTATAAATTGAAATAATCAAAGGTATCGAGACTAAAATACAAAGAAAACCTGTTCCCCAAATCGAGATAAGCATAGTTCTAAATAATGATTCAAAAAGAAGATTAGCAAAATCAAAATAGTTGCTTGCTGGAATGTAATATAGAGCATAGACTCTATTAGTACTATCTGTATCGACAGACAATATTTTATAATAGAAATAAGCTGAATCAGAAACATTAAACACTCCTGTTTCTTGAATACCAGATTTATTTTTATCAATCACTAAATCAATAAAATAATTAAGTACTTTGGAAGATGCTTTATCAGTAGGCCAAAGTATACCAAATGATGCATCTTCATTCTGTTGTAAAAATGCGATTGAAACATCACTAGACATTAAAGACAGAGATAAGTTTTCCAATTCCTCAGAATATAAATTAGAACCTGATTCTGAATTCTGAGATAAAGAAGTAACGATAGAAGGAATAAATTCTTCAGTTAATTCAACGGACGAATCAATTCTACTATTGCACTGTTCGCTAACGAAAACATTAACATCATTAGAAAAATACTTAATATATAAGAATACAATAGAAAAAATAATTAATAGAAATGCTGAGTATATATGTACTACAATTGGGAATCTAAATCTTTTTGCTTTATTAATAATATCTTTGTTCATCAAATCATTCTTTCTTTAATACAACTTTGAATCCGTATCCCCAAACTGTAGAAATCTCAACATTGGAAACAGCAATCTTTTTACGAAGCCTCTTAACAGTATCGTCTGCAACTCTTGTCTCAATTTCTGACTCAAATCCCCAAATCTTCTCTAATAATTCTGGTCGTCCTACTGCACGATCCTTATTTAAAATCAAATAAGCAATCAAGGAGAATTCGTTTGGGGTAAGAGATACCTCAACATCATCTATTGTAACAATTTTTGTCTTTTTATATATCTTTAAATTACCAAATTCTATTAAATTATTATCATCAACTGGTGTTAAATCATTGACTCCGGTAATTTCCTGATGTCTTTTTAAAATTGATTTAACCTTTGTAACGAGTTTTACTGGACTGAATGGTTTTGTAAAATAATCATCGCTACCAAGATTAAGCCCTTGTATATAATCCTGATCACTATCTCTGGCAGTTAGCATAATAATAGGAACATTACTAAATTTTCTAATCTCCTGAAGAATAAAGAAACCATCTCTTCCAGGCATCATAACATCAAGGATTACCAAATCACATGGTTCTGTTGTAAATTTATTTAACAATAATTCACCATTCTCAAAAGCAAAACAAACATAGCCTTCTCTTTCCAAGAAGGATTTTAAGAGATTACGAATGTTGTTATCATCGTCTGCAATATAAATAATGTTGTTCATAAAATTTCCTCCATTTCTATTGTACCAATTTTATAGCAAAATCTTTAAATTTTTTGTTTTGAATTGGTGCATTATTGTGGAAATGACTTAAAAAGAATTGCATATATTTAGGTATAATAATATAGGGTGTTTTTGAATATGATAAAGAGGTAATGTATGGCTGATTCTAACGACAATAATAGTTTTATTGATTTTCCAAATTCTGACTCAAAAAAGAGCAGCAATAAAGATGTTTCTAATTCTGAAAAGGCTTTAGTTGAAGTTAAGTCTAATGGGAAAGATTTAGCTGGAATAAAAGAAGATAAGTCCCTTGTTGAGAAAAAGAAGGACTCACTTACACCGGTTAAGAAGAGTGTAACAGAGATTGCTTCTTCCGATAATGAGACAAAGAGTTTTAGTCTTCCTGCAACTGATGTAAAAAAAGAGGAAGCTGACAATACTTCAAAAGAAAACCCTGAATTAGAAGCAAAGCGTAAACTCAAAAAGAGAATACTCAAGATTTTACTTTGGGTTGGTGTCAGCATTCTTGGACTTATTTGTGGTCTGATTATTTTTGGTGTATGGTATACAAATTATCTTTTCAGCCAGATTGATTTTATTGAACCAGAGCAGGTTAATCAGACTATTGTTAACGAAGTTGGTGAGACTGTCGTTATTAAGGAAATTACCGAAACTACTGAGATTGAATATATTGAAGAAGAAACAATTCATAATTATCTTCTTATTGGTATTGATAGCAGATCACGTAATTATACAGAAGATGGTACAGGTGGACTCTCTGACGTAAATATGATTTTGTCAGTTGATACTTCAAAGGGAACAATAAAACTTGTTTCAATTGCAAGAGACTCTTATGCAAATATTCCAGGATTTAATAATCCTGCAAAAATTAATTCAGCTATGAGCCGTGGTGGCCCAGAACTTCTTAAGGCAACTGTGGAAAGTAACTTAAGAATTACTCTTGACGGTTATGCTTATGTTAACTTCTATAACATGGCTGCTGTAATTGATGCTGTCGGTGGAGTTTATATTGATGTTACTAGATCAGAACTTTATGCTGATCATGGTCTTAACGACTGTTTAAGAGAAGTTAATGCATTGTATGGCTATGATGCTTCATATCAGCAGGTTAATCAGACAGGTACAATTTGGGTTAACGGCAGACAGGCAGTTGCATATTCAAGAATCAGATATGTAGGTAATGGTGACTATGAACGTTCCGAAAGACAGGTTGAAGTATTAAGAAGTCTTCTTAATCAGTTTATGGCTTTATCTGTTACTGGTAAGGCGGCTGCTATTGATGATATTTTGTCATGTATCAGTACTAATGTTTCACAGGAAGATATTACTAAGTATGCATTTGAATTCTTGCCTTCATTGACTAATATCGAACTTCAGTATATGCAGTTACCAATTCAGGGATGCTTCAATTCTGGTATGTATGGTGATGAATGGAGTATAAGACCTAACTGGAATGCAATGATTCCATATGTTCAGCAATTCTTCTATGGTGAATCAATTGATTTTGACAGAGTTACTGATATTAATCATGCACCAAGCGATGAATCTTGTCCTACTGATATTGACCTTGAAGAATTAATGCGATAATGTAGTCGTATGGATACTTTTAATTTTGCTGATAATATTGTTATAAAGACGCTTAAAATGATTTTTGCTTCTATGGGAAGAGCTACTTTGAAATTTTTTCGAGAGATTCCTGCAAAAGTCAAGTCTCATTGTGTTTTGAAGATTAATGAGTATAAATCAAGACCAAAGAGAACAGAAATGAATAAGATATATGTTTTAGTCGGTTATACTACGAAGCAGCATGTTGAAAATAAATACAGAACTGAGCATCTTTTGATTACTGTAAGACGAGTTTTGCTGATGATTATCCTTTTGGAGATGTTACTTATTTCTATTAATAAAATTGTTCCATTGGTTGATTTTTCTCAATATCAGAATATCTTAGGTATTAGTAGCATTGATGATATGACAAATAATGATCCGTTTACTACAGAGATAAAGGAAACGGAAAGTTCTATGATTTCCATTGACGGATAAGGTGAAGAATTATTTTCAATTCTTCACTTATTTATTGGTTTGTGTTGAATTAATGTATCTGTTGTTATATTATTTTTTTGTTCTATCTTGATTTTTTTAATATGAAAGGCGGTTTAAAAAATGGATTACGCAATTAAAAATGAGTACCTTAATGGTCTTATGCAGAAGGTTATCGCTAAGAACCCTTCAGAGCCAGAGTTTTATCAGGCTGTTCATGAGTTTTTGACATCTGTTGAGGCAGTTGTTGACATTCATCCAGAGCTTATTGATAAGAAGGTTCTTGAGAGAATCGTTGAGCCAGAGAGAACAGTTATGTTCCGTGTTGCTTGGGTTGATGATAAGGGTGAGATTCAGGTTAACCGTGGATACAGAATCCAGTTTAACAGTGCAATTGGACCTTATAAGGGTGGTATCAGACTTCACCCATCTGTTAACCTTGGTATCTTAAAGTTCTTGGGCTTCGAGCAGATTTTTAAGAACTCTTTGACTGGCCTTGCAATGGGCGGTGCTAAGGGTGGTTCTGACTTCGATCCTAAGGGTAAGTCAGATAACGAAGTTATGGCTTTCTGCCAGAGCTTTATGCGTGAGCTTTACAGACACATTGGTCCAGACTGCGATGTTCCAGCTGGTGATATCGGTACAGGTGCTCGTGAGATTGGTTACATGTTTGGCCAGTACAAGAAGATTGTTAACGAGTTCTCAGGCGTTCTTACAGGTAAGAAGTTAACTTTTGGTGGTTCACTTGCAAGAACTGAAGCTACAGGTTATGGTCTTTGCTACTTCACAAACTGCATGCTTAAGAAGCAGGGTACATCATTTGAGGGTAAGACAGTTGTTATCTCTGGTGCTGGTAACGTAGCTATCTACGCTTGTGAGAAGGCTCAGCAGCTCGGTGCTAAGGTTGTAGCTCTCTGTGATTCAAACGGATACATCTATGATGCAGACGGAATTAAGCTTGATATCGTTAAGGATATTAAGGAAGTTAGAAGAGGAAGAATTAAGGAGTACGTTGATGCTGTTCCAACAGCTAAGTACGAAGATGGATGCTCAGGTATCTGGACAATTCCATGTGATATCGCTCTTCCATGTGCTACACAGAATGAGTTGAATCTTGATTCTGCTAAGACTCTTGTTGCTAACGGCGTTAAGTTCGTTGCTGAGGGTGCTAACATGCCAACAACTCCAGATGCTATTGCTTACTTCCAGGAGAATGGTATTAAGTTCGCTCCAGGTAAGGCATCAAATGCTGGTGGTGTTGCTACTTCAGGTCTTGAGATGGCTCAGAACAGCCAGAGACTTTCTTGGACATTTGAGGAAGTTGATGCTAAACTCAAGGATATCATGGAGAACATCTTTAAGAATGCTGATGAGACAGCAACAGCTATTGGTTTTGAGGATAACCTTGTAATGGGCGCTAACATCGCAGGTCTCTTAAGAGTATCTGATGCTATGATTGCTCAGGGTTGCATCTAATTCATAACACATTTTTGAATTAACATATGAGAGTGCTACATTTTGTAGCACTCTTTTTTATTTAATCTACTTCTCTATATTAGATTTATAATATATAATATATTGACTATCAAAATATTTGATATGGCAAGTATTTATTTAATTACTAATCTAGAGGAGACAAATATGAATAAGAATGCGCCTTTTTATGAGACATATCCTATTACTGATTTTAGAGATATCGTTAAGAAAAGACTCGAGAAATTCCCAGATGTACCTGTTTTTAGACAGAAGCCTAGCAAGGGTGGGGATTATGTAGATATTTACCCTAAGCAGTTGGATAGAGACGTTGACGAACTCGGAACTGGTCTGCGTTCTTTGTTGCCGCATGGTTCAAGAGTTGCCATTATTGGTGAGACAAGATATGAATGGTATGTAAGTTATTTTGCTACAACAAACGGTGTTGGCTGCGTTGTTCCTCTTGATAAGGAACTTATGGCTGATGAGATTATTAATATGTGTGACAGAGCAGTTGTTGATGCTATTATTTTCTCTTCTAGTAAAAAGCCTCTTATTGATGAGATTTATAAGAAGTCTCCATCTGTTAAGTATTATATTTGTATGGATGATACTTCAAATGAGAATTATATGAATTATTCTGAAGTAAAGTCTAAGGGAGCTAAGCTTCTTGATGAGGGCAACAGAGATTTTATTGATGCAGTTATTGATCCTGAGATAATGTCTATTTTGTTGTTTACATCAGGTACAACTTCAAAATCAAAGGCTGTTATGCTTTGTCAACGTAATATCTGCCAAAACTGTGAGCAGATGTTTGAGTATGTAAATATTACTGAGAAGGATTCATTCCTTTCAGTTTTGCCATTACATCATACATATGAGTGTACTTGTGGTTTTATTGCAATGGTTTATCATGGTTCTACAATTGCTGTTTGTGAGGGACTCAGATATATTACTCAGAACCTTAAGGAAGCAAAGCCATCAATCGTACTTATGGTTCCTGCTATGCTTACAATGTTCTATAAAACTATCCAGAAGAAGATTAATGGGGATCCTAAGCTTGCTAAGAAGTTTAATTTTGGTTTGAAGCTCACCGGATTACTTTTAAAGTGTGGCATCGATATTCGTAAGAAGATTTTCAGTGATATTCACGAGACTTTCGGTGGAAATATCAGATTGCTTATCGTTGGTGGCGCTCCAATTGATCCTGATGTTATGACTTTCTTCCAGAAGATTGGTATTCAGGTTCTTCAGGGTTATGGTCTTACAGAGTGTTCTCCAATTCTTGCTCTTAATAGAGATGTTTTCTATAAGAATCACTCAGCAGGTATTCCACTTAGAAGAATGGATGTTAGAATTGATAGTCCAGACGAGGATGGTATCGGTGAGATTATTGCAAAGGGTCCATGTATCTTCTTAGGATACTATGGTGACGACGAAGCAACAAAGGCTGTAATGGATTCTAATGGCTATTATCACACAGGTGATCTTGGCTATATTGATGAGGATGGTTTTGTAATTATTACTGGTCGTAAGAAGAATGTAATTATTGCAAGTAACGGTAAGAATGTATTCCCTGAGGAGATTGAGTATATACTTGGTCTTGATTCTTGTGTTGCCGAAAGTGTTGTTTCAGGTATTCATGATGAAGTAAAGAATGATATAATTATTGTTGCTACTATTTATCCAGATATGGATAATGTTAAGGCTAAGCTTGGTGATAATCCAAGTGAGGAAGAGATTCAGAAACTTCTTGAGAGTATCGCTTCTAAGGCAAATGAGAAGTTAACAAGCTACAAGAAGATTAAAAAGGTAGTTTATAGACCAACTGAATTTGAGAAGAATACATCAAAGAAGATTAAGCGTTACTAATCTTAAATATGTCTTATAACGCCTCTCTTTGTGTATTCACAAAGGGAGGTGTTTTTTATTTTAAACGATTCTCAGATTTGCGATTTAATTAATATTGGACTTCAGGGCAAGGCAGATCTCGCTGAGATTTATCTTGAACATTCTAATAATTCAGCTGTAAACTTGCTTGATAACAGAGTAGTAGGAGCCACATCTTCTATTATTGAAGGTGTAGGTATTCGCTTGCTTTCAGGTGTAAATCAGGTTTATGTTTATTCTAACGGTGATGATTTTGATGAGTTGGTAAAACTTTGCACAGAAGCGTCCAAAGCAATTAATGGCGATACAATCCATACAGCTGAAGAGTTACAGAAATTAAGTAGCCTTGAAGTATATACTCCAAAGATTAATCCTGTTGAATTATCTAAAAGTGATTTCGTCTCATATTTAAGACAGGCAGGATCTTTTGCTTTGGATTTTGATAACAGAATTAAAAAGGTTACATCTTCTATTACTGCAAGTAATAAAACTTACCGAGTATGTAATTCTCGTGGCGTTAATGTTGAGAATAGAAATTCAAGAACCAGAATGAGTGTAGCTGTTATAGCTCAGGATGAGTCTAATCAGCAGGCGGGTGGAAGAATTGCACCTGGTACTCTTCGTGGCTTTGAATTCTTTAATGAGTATCCGCTCATTGAAAAGACTCAGAAAATTTGTGAATCTGCTATTCGTATGCTTAGCAGTGGATATGCCCCATCTGGAAAAATGCCTGTTGTCATTGGTAATGGATTTGGCGGTGTAATCCTTCATGAAGCCTGTGTTCATGCTCTTGAAGCAACAAGTGTTGGTATTAAGAGTTCTTGTTTTACTGATATGATTGGAAAGCAGATAGCAGCTCCTTGTGTTACTGCTAGAGATAATGCCAGACTTGAAGGTGAGTGGGGATCATATCTATATGATTCAGAAGGTACACCTTCATCTGATTTATTATTAATCGAAAATGGTATCTTAAAAAATTATCTCGTTGATGAATTAGGTTCAAGACGTATGCCAGGATTTAAATCAACTGGTTGTGCAAGAAGACAAAATTGTGCGTTTGCACCTACATCCAGAATGAGTAATACTTATTTTACAAATGGTAAAGAGCGACCAGAAGACATTATTGCTGATACAGAATATGGATTATATGCGGCTGATATGGGCGGAGGTTCTGTCGATACTGCAACAGGTGAGTTTAATTTTGCAGTTAATGAAGGATATATGATAAGAAATGGTAAAATCTGCGAACCTGTTCGTGGTGCAACTCTTATTGGTAAAGGTCCAGAAGTGCTAATGAATATTGATAGAATTGGTAATGATCTTGAGCATGCAGCTGGTATGTGTGGCTCTCTATCAGGAAATGTACCAACTAATGTTGGACAGCCAACTATCAGAGTATCTTCAATACTCGTTGGTGGTAGAGAATAAGTTTTTGAGGTATAACATATGGATGCTAATAATGTAAAAGATTTTCTTGATAAAGTAATTACTAAAGCTATAGATAGCGGATTTGAAGAAGCTGAATCCATATATAAATATGGTGCAGGCTCTGCCGTTTCTATTTTTGAAGGTGAAGTATCAAATTACGAGAATAATTCAGAGCAGCATATTGGTTTTATGGGAAAACTTGATAAGCAGATGGGTTCTTCCAAAACTTCTATCGTAGATATATCTTCTGTTGATTATCTTGTTAATAGTGCTCTTGATAATCACAAGGTCAAAAATGACGAAGACGAAGACTTTTTCTATTGTGACAAAGAAAATTCTGATTTGTACTTTAACGAATTATCCGATGCTTCATATAAGAACGGATTTGAGAGATTCAGAGATACTGGATTAGAATTAGAAAAAGCAATTCTTAACTGCGATGAGACAATTAAAGCTGTTGATTATCTTCAGGTTGGATATTCCAAAACAATAAGAATACTTAAGAATTCGCTTGGACTCACAGAGCATACTGAAGGAGATTTACTTACAATTGGTGCCGAAGCCAGATGTGAGAAAGATGGCGTTGTTAAAACTGGTTATCATATTTGGTATGGAAGAGATATTGATGAATTTAAGATTGATGAATTTGTATCTGAACTTAGACAGAGAACATGTTCAAAGTTAGGTGCTTCATCTATTTCTTCTGGAATTTATAAAGTTATTCTATCTCAGGATGCATTTGTATCACTTTTCTCATCCTATGCTTCATCTTTATCTGCTTTTTCAATTCAAAAGGGAATGTCTCTTCTTAAAGATAAAGTAAATGAGGTGGTTGCTTCGCCTTTATTAACTATCCGTGAGATTCCTATGTATGATAAGGCATTGTTGAAGTTCCCTTTCGATAATTCTGGAGTATTAACTTACGATAAAGATATTTTCAAAGACGGTAAGTTTGTTCAGCCGCTTTATACACTTAAAACTGCACATAAAGATAACGTAAAGCCTACTGGAAACGATTTTGGTGGTGCTGAGTATACTAATCTGGTTTTAACACCAGGGGACAAGAATCTTGAAGAACTCGCAAAGGAAGTAGGAGAAGGGCTTTATATCACTGACCTTAACGGTCTACACGCTGGAATCAATGCGGTTAGTGGTGATTTTTCTCTTCTGTGTGAAGGATTCCTTATAAAGGACGGCAGAATTGATCATCCAGTTGAGCAGATTACAGTTGCTGGCAATTATCTAGATTTATTGAAAAACATCTGTGCCATTGGTTCTGATGTAAAAAATATCTCAGATGGCGAAGGTGAGTTTTTCTGTCCTTCAGTCGTTATTAAAGAAATGAACATAGCAGGAGAAGCAGATTAATTCTGAGCTCTTCTTTTTAAATTGTTTATGTAAGTGGTTGCATAAAGTCCCAGAGGCATTCTCAAAGGCTTTATGTAACCTATTTTCATATATTCATTTTCATTTAATGGGATTGCAATCATATTACTTCCATTAAAGGAAACATTATTTATACCAGAGCAGACGGTGTATCCATTAAGACCAACAATCATATTGGTCATTGTTGCTCGATCTCGTACCTTTATGGTTTTGGATTTAGTAACAGAGCTTAATATCTCCTCCGAAAAATAAACCGAATTATATTCTCCCTGTTCAAAACAAAGATAAGGATAATTCTCAAGTTCCTTAATCGTAAGACTTTTCTTATCTGATAATGGGTGTGTATGGGACAAAAAAACATGCGGTTTACATGTTAAAACCTCTGTAAACTCAAGATTGTTTTTCTTTAGAATGTTTAGAATTATGTCTTCATTTTGTGAACTAAGATAGATTATACCGAGTTCGCTTCGAAGACTTGTAACATCCTCTATAATTTCGTGTGTTTGAGTTTCTCTTAATGTGAAATTATATTTATTAGCATCAAAACTATTAATTGTGTCAATCATTGCCTCTACGGCAAATGAATAATGCTGGCATGAAACAGAGAAAACGGGGTTCTGAATCAAATCTCCCTTGTAAACTTCTTCCATATACTCAGCCTGTTCAATAACCTGTCGTGCATATGCAAGGAAAGTATCACCATCTCTTGTAACAGTGACTCCTTTATTAGTTCTATTAAATATTTTGATATTCATTTCTTTTTCAAGCTCATTTAAAGCTTTAGTAAGATTAGGCTGAGAGACAAATAACTGCTCAGCTGCCTGAGTTATATTTAATGTTTTGGAAATCGTTATTACATATTTAAGCTGTTGTAATGTCATATATGCCTCATTATTTTATAATTTAAGTTCTCATTCAGATAATAATTCTGTCATAACTATAAGTTATTGTCAAACGAACATTTTTTATATTTTGCAATCTTTGATTATAATCATATAATCAAATCGTGAATTAATATGTTTTTCATAAAGGAGAATACAAATGGAAACTAATATCGAGACAAAATGTTTGCATGCAGGATGGACACCAACAAATGGTCAGCCACGTCAGGTGCCTATTTTCCAGAGCACAACTTTTAAATATGATTCAAGCGATGACATGGGCGCTCTTTTTGATTTGGAGGCTAATGGATATTTCTATTCCAGACTTCAGAACCCAACAAATGATTTTGTTGCAGCTAAGTTAACTGAGATGGAAGGTGGCTATGCAGGAATGCTTACATCTTCTGGCCAGGCAGCTAATTTCTATGCTGTATTTAATATTTGTGAGTGTGGCGATCATTTTATTTCTTCATCTTCAATTTATGGTGGTACATTTAATCTTTTCGGTGTAACAATGAAGAAGATGGGAATTGAGTGTACTTTTGTTGATCAAAATCTACCATACGAGGAATTAGCAAAGTATATTAAGCCAAATACAAAGTGTATCTTTGGTGAGACAATCACAAACCCAACATGTAATGTTCTTGATTTTGAGAAGTTCTCAAAGCTTGCTCATGACCATGGAATTCCACTTATTGTTGATAATACTTTCGCTACACCTGTTAACTGTAATCCATTAAAGCTTGGTGCTGATATCGTAACTCATTCTACAACAAAGTATATCGATGGACATGGTTCTGCAGTAGGTGGTGCTATTATCGACAGTGGTAATTTTGACTGGCTTAAGTATGCAGATAAGTTCCCTGGATTAACTACACCAGATGAGTCTTATCATGGTTTAACTTATGCTAAGAAGTTCGGTAAGGCAGCTTACATCACAAAAGCTACTTCACAGCTTATGAGAGATTTTGGTTCAATTCAGGCTCCACAGCAGGCTTACTACATTCAGTTAGGTCTTGAGTCACTTCACGTTAGAATGCAGCGTCACTGTGAGAATGCTCAGAAGATTGCTGAATTCCTTGAAGGGAACGAGAAGGTAGCTTGGGTTAATTATCCAGGCCTTAAGTCTTCACCTAGTTATGAATTAGCTCAGAAGTACTGCCCTAAGGGAACTTGTGGAGTTTTGTGTTTTGCTGTTAAGGGGGACAGAGCTGCTGCAAATAAGTTCATGGATAACTTAAAGCTTGTAACAATCGCTACTCACGTTGCTGATTCTAAGACTCTTATTTTGCACCCAGCTAGTCATACACATCGTCAGCTTACAGATGAACAGCTTATTGAAGCTGGTGTTGCTCCAGATTTGATGAGATTCTCTGTAGGTCTTGAGAACGCTGATGATATTATTGCTGATATTCAGCAGGCATTAGACTTAATCTAATTATTTCTTTTTATTTAACAAGAACAAAAGCTAACTTGATGTTTATATGTCGAGTTAGCTTTATTTTTTAGTTGAGTTTATAACAACTACAGGTTGCTTGATTAGGTGTTCTCGTTAAGTTAGTATAAACACAGGCCAATAAATTAGCATGCTAAATCTTTTCTAAATAGTTTGGAGATAAATATGAGTACAACAATTGGAATTAATATCAAAAACTTTCGTAAGAATAAGGGAATTACACAAGAAGAATTGTCTGGATTACTAAAGATTACTCCACAGGCAATAAGTAAATGGGAATCAGGTTTAAGTATGCCTGACATTTCTATGCTTATTCCTCTGGCACAGGTATTAGGTGTTAGTACTGATGCTATTCTTGGTTATGATGTACTATCTGAAAATATAGAAGAAACAGAAAGAATTAGAGCTGCACAGAAAGTAATAAGGCATAGCAGTGATAATAGGGCTGTTAAAAGACTTAAAATATGTGAGATGCTTTCCACGGAAACTAATCTTCACCCTGGAAATTTTGAGATTATTAAAGATTATGTTGAGATGACTGCTGACCTTAGCATGTTTGCCGATCCAACTTTGGAAGGTTATTTTAGTGATCAAAAGGAACATATTGAAAGTATATATAAAGACTCTATTAGCAAGGGAGCATACCTTATTAGTCATTGTAATGATAATGTCTTAGTTACAAAAACCCATTATGCTATGGCCTGGATTTATATCCACCTTAAGGATTTTGAGCATGCAAGAGATCATATAGATGTTCTTCCAAGTATTGGTTCTAATAGATTTAAAGAGAAGATTAACATGGAGCTTACTTTCTTCGAAAGTGGTTTTGATAAGATGAAAGATGATATTAAAAATAACTCAATATATCTTTTTGATGCTGTTGCAAGTATGCTTAATACCATTGCTCAAAACTATGGCTGGTGGGGAGAAAAAGATGAAGCTCTTGAAGTGCTTGATTGGTGTGAGAATATACTAAAATCATTCTATATCAAGAAAGATTTCATCGATATGGATAAATATCTCTGGGTTAGAGAAGGGGTGGCTTTTTTTAGATTAGTTACTCTTCGAAAGGCAAAAGATGAAAAACTAGTTGGTGAATATTACACTTCATTTGTAAAAGAAATCGAAGAAGGAGATTTTACAGATAAGCAAAAGAAATCTACTTTGGATCTTCTTCAGGGTGATATAGAACATTATTCCAAATATTCATGATTAATATTAAATTGGGTTATCTTATATATTTAAGATAGCCCTTTTGATACTACTAAATTTGATTATATGATACTATAAACAAAAAACATTCTAGAGGTATATATGAGAATTGCGGCTTACCAGTTTGAGGTTGATAAATGTATTGAGACTAACTTGAATCATATCTTATGTGCTATAAAAGAAGCTTCAAATAATAGTGCTGACCTTCTAATTCTCCCAGAATGCGCTCTAACAGGTTATCCACCAATTACGATACCTGATTCAAATATTGATTTCAATTGCGTAAAAATGGCATTAAAATCGATTCAGGACGCTATTGAATTAAATAACATTAATTGCTTGGTTGGAACTATAGATTCAGACGGTAGCAAACGATTTAATAGAATGTATTTACTATCACCATATAAAGAGGCCTTACACTATGATAAAACTATACTAGGTGGTTGGGATATAAATCATTTTGATAAAGGAACCAATGATGGAATATTTGAGATAAATGGTTTTAAAATTGGTATCAGGATTTGTTTTGAAGTAAGATTTCCAGAGTTTTTCCGTAAATTCTATAAAGAAGAAACTGATTTAATTATCGTTCCTTTCTTTGATACTTCTGATTTTGATAATAAGGAATATTACGATATTATACTTGGTCATTTAAGAACAAGAGCAGCTGAAAATCTTTGTCCTATTATTACTGTAAATGCTACAAAGCCTTATCAGGGAGCACCGACGGTATATCTTAATAGTGATGGCTTTATTATAAATGAAGCTGAACGTGGATTAGATTCAATTACTTATTTTGAATTTAATGGAAGAAGTATCTCGGCGTCTGGAAAAAGACGTAAGGAATGGATTAATACTGTGTTAGAATGATATTGAATTAAAATCATAGAGGTTATTTGTTTATGAGCATCAGATATTTATCAGAATACAAATTATTTAAGATTGATACTGTTAATACAACATACATCCTGTCAATTACTGATACAGAAGGTTTTATTGGCCATGTTTATTATGGAAAACTTATATCTGATGACGATGTCAATTATTTACTAAGGACTTCTTATAACAAATGGCTTCCATCTCAGCTTCCATCAGAGAGAAATAATTTCATGGATATGTTTCCATTTGAGTTTGCAGGCTCTAATACAGGAGACTTCAGAGAAAGTTCTATTGAAATCGAAGATATAAATGGAAACAGATCTGTTAATTTTACATATGACAGATATGAGATTATTAAAGAGGGATTTAACCGTAATCATGAGGATTTAATGCCTTCACTTTATAATAAAAGTGAGACACTTGTTATTTTTGCCTCTGATAAGGTGCTTGGTTTAAACCTTAAACTTTATTATTCCATTTTCGATAAAGAAGATGCAATTGTAAGAAGAAGTGAACTTATTAATAACTCAAGCACTTCGATTTATCTTACAAAACTCCTCTCTATGAATCTCGATATAGATAATGACGATTATGACATGATTACTCTGCATGGCAACTGGGGAAGAGAGCGTAAAATTGAACGCTATAAAATTAATCCAGGCAAACATCTTGTAAGTTCAATTCGTGGCAGAAGCTCTCATCAGGAGAATCCATTTACTGCAATTGTTCAGAAAAATGCTGATCAGACAAAAGGCGATGCATATGGTTTTAACCTTGTATATTCAGGAAATTTCATGTCACAGGTTGAAGTAACTCAGTTTGGTGATTTAAGATTTTGCATGGGAATTAACCCTAAGAATTTTAAGTTCCTTCTTGAGACAAATGAGACATTTTCATCTCCTGAAGCAGTTCTTGTATATTCTCCAAACGGAATTGGAGGAATGTCCAGAGTATTTCATAATCTCTATAGAAATCATCTTATCGCACCAAATTTTGCCTATTCGAAAAGACCATTATTAATTAATAACTGGGAGGCAACATATTTTGATTTTGACGATGAGAAGATTATCTCAATTGCAAAGAAAGCTAAAGAGATTGGCCTTGATATGCTCGTTCTTGATGATGGCTGGTTTGGTACAAGAAGTGATCCAAACACGTCTCTAGGCGACTGGTTTGTAAATGAAAGTAAGCTTAAAGGTGGTTTAACTTCACTAGTAGCAAAAATAAATGAGATTGATCTTGATTTTGGACTTTGGTTTGAGCCTGAGATGGTATCACCAGTGTCTATGCTTAATTCTATGCATCCAGACTGGGCAATTAAAATCTCTGACAGAGAGCCTTGTCTTGCACGTAATCAGATGGTCCTGGATTTAAGTAATCCTGAAGTTCGTGAATATATCTTTGATTCAATTGCAACTATTCTGCGTTCTTGTAATATCAAGTATATTAAATGGGATATGAATCGACAGCTTACAGATTTAAGCAGTAGTTTCCTGCCAAAAGAACGTATGGGAGAATTGTCTCATCGCTATGTTCTGGGAGTCTATGAGATTCAGGGAAAACTCCTTAAAGAATTCCCGTATCTATTTATTGAAAACTGTTCAAGCGGTGGTGCAAGATTTGATCCAGCTATGCTTTATTTTAGTCCACAAATCTGGACTTCTGATGATACTGAGGCAATTGAGAGACTATCAATTCAGGAAGGTACAGCAATCTGCTATCCTTTATCTTCTATTAGCTGCCATATAGCAGCTAGTCCTAATCACGTTGTAAGACGTGAGACTCCAATGAATACCAGAGCAAGAGTTGCTTCTTTTGGAGTTCTTGGCTGCGAATTAGATATAACTCAGTTATCTTCTGATGATATAAACCTACTTAAAGCAGAATTAGAAGACTATAATTCAATATCAGATCTTATTCTTAAAGGAGATTATTACCGTATATCATCATTTAATGAAAACAATACTCATGATTCATGGATGATTGTAAGTAAAGACAAAAGGGAAGCAGTATTCACTTTTGTTCAGGTTGTAGCTCGCCATAATAACAGAGAATTTAGAATTCGTCTTAATGGCCTGGATCCAAATTGCCTTTATAGAATTGAATCTGAGCTCTTTTCCGAGAGTATGACATTACATGGAAATGTTCTAATGAATGCAGGTATCATTATTCCATATGCTGGAAAAGATTACGTGGCATATCAGTTCAAAATTAAAGCAGTTTAGTAAAAAGGGAAGTCGTGCACTTCCCTATATTTTTAACGCAATACTTTGATTATCAAAGTATTAGTTATAAGATGAAATGATTAAATATGAAGAATATTAGTGCTACTGAAATTAAATAAATTTCAGAGAATTAAAATTAATCCAATTTAAATTTCAAAGAATTAATTAATGTATTAATGATTACGACTCTGTAATTCTGGAAATATATTTTTTAATATTATGGTTGAATCCAAATTATCCAGAGACATAAATCCTATTAATTTTGATCATAACAAAACTTACGCTAATAAATTATCAGCGAATACAATAAACGAATTGTATTAAGTTTTGCTTTTACGGAGGATAGATTATTTAAATTTACTAAAGGGTTGTTAAAACTTGTTCAACTAGCAGTTTTAAAGTGATTCATTATTCATTATTCTAATTTATACTTCTTCTCAATTCACCAAAATTGTAATTATACCGAATTAGTATAATAGAAAAATTTATAAAATTATGTAATTACAAACTTCAAATCTAATTTAGGTCCCTACTCACACACACATAAAAAATTAGGCTATCAGGATTGATAGCCTAATCATTCATAAGTAACTATATTAGTTTGCGTGTTCAATTCTATAATCTAACTCAGTTTGCATCTCATCAATAAAATCTTGTGGATTACATTCATTATAAAGATTAATGTATTCATACCATGCTGATTCAAAATCTGATGTCATAACAAGCTCTGGCAAATAGTCATGTTTTAAGTTCTCAATCTTTTGCTTTGCAACTCCACCTGGCGTTTCTGTCGTCATATAGTTTGAGTAAGTGTACATCGGATACCAGCAACCTGGCTCATATAACTTGTCGGAATTTAACATCTCAGCATATCCATATGCATCATATGCTTCATATATATTTTTTATGGCTTCAGATTTATTCATTATAAATATGCTTCTTTGTTCAGAAGACTGCATAGCGTTAATACCATCTCTTGATGTACCATTCCATTGTGGCAAATATAAATATTCGCATCCATGCCAGCTTTGATAATCATAGTCTTCCCATTCATACTGCATTTCATTAGTTCTATAGTAAAGACCATTCTCATCTATAAGATAATCTACGCCTTCAATTCCCCAGAATCTTAAATCATGGATTTCCTGACTAAGTAAATCATTAATAAAACTAAATGCTCTGTCTGGATTAATGCAATTTACTGTAACTCCAATTCCACCGAGAATATTTATACTATCTTGATATACATGATAGTGATTTGTCGTATTCTCATCAATTGTTAATCCTAATGGTACATATTCGCAGCCTAAGTCAATCTGATCCTGACTAAATGCGTACTGTAATGTATATCCAAAATCCCAATATTCATCATACATTCCAAGAACAGCACCTGTTGTTAACATATCAATGTATTCATCATAGGACTGTGAAGCAAAATCCTCATTAATATAACCCAAATTATATTGTTCATTAAGCTTTGCAAAGTACGCTTTTGCAGTATCTGAAGTATCGTAATCAACAATTGTTGGCTTATCGTAATCTGTTGTATTTACGATTACAGGACGATCATTTGGATAACCAGCAAGATATAATGGCGGACATTCAATACAGAAGTATCTCCAGTCATCACAAAGCATTGTATATGGGATATTTGGTGTTCCATCAGGCATTACTGGATTAGCATCATAGTAACTATCAAGAAGATTAAAATACTGATCCAATGTCTTTATTTCAGGATAACCCGCCCATTCAAGAACTCTTGCCTGAATCCAGAAAGCACCTTCATTATGATTTCTTTCCTGTGATTCACCATATGTATTATTAAATGCATCAGTCCAATAAATATGACCATCATCCTGTCTTAATAATTCCCATTCCTCATCTGAATGTAATTCTCTAATATTAGGATACTTCTCGATATATTCATCCCAGGCAATAAGAACTCCGGCTTCATATAAAGTTGTCATTTCTGAAGTTGAATAAACATAATCACGAAGCTGACCTGACGCAAGCATAGAATTTATAGCTTCTTCTTCAGTCTGTCCCCAGAGATACTCTTCTCTTACGCAGGTATTAGTTAATTCAGTAATAATATTCTGAATATCATTATCATAATCTATCTCAGTACCTGGATAGCAAATAAGCATACTAAACTCAAGATACTCATCATTATTACCATTAACAGAAATGTCTTCTGATGGAATAGTTTCTGTTATATCACCGCTTGTCTCAGTAGGTTCAGTGCTATCGGTACTTTCTACTACTGTCTCAGCAGGTCTACTCGAATCAATAATCTCTTCTTCAAGATAAGTATAATAAGGCTTAGCTAGTTTATTTACATTACTTACATCAAGTCTTACCATGAATAAATCAATCATAGTTTTACAAGACTTAGTTCCTTCTTCTGAACTAATCTCAAAAATCAAATTAAATACGTTGAGAATAAAATCCTTATTATCATCAATTATCCATTTTGAACCATCCTGATTTAGATTTAATTCAAATGAATACTCTTCATCTTCTACTTCCAGAAGATAGTTAATCGTGGCTTTTGAATCCTTAATGGCAACTTCTTCCTTTTTATATTCAAAATCCAAATCAGACATAAAGGAAATCTCTTCCTCCCAGATAATAAAGAAAGTATCAAATACCGCTCTCTCAATATCATAATTCTTACTACTCTTGTCAAAAGCTTTCAGAATCTTTGAATACTTGCATTCAAAAAGATTATCAACTATCTTTCTTCCTTCTTCTTTTACACCTGCCACGTCCTTAGATGAGCATCCAGCTATTGAAAAAACAATAGACAAAATAAGGACGACAGATACCAATACTTTTAAGTTTCTTTTCATTTCTTTCCCCTTTTCTAAAAAAAATACAAATTATTTTATTTTAAATTGCTTACAATAACAATAGAGTAATTCAACAAAAGTACTAGAAAAAATTAAACGATGCAAATCTTTATGACTTACATCGTTTAAATAAAAATCAAATTTTTGTTAATCAGAGATTAGAATTCAATTCTACGACCCTTAGCTGGCTCAGCTGAATCATCATCATTTCTGTCAAATCTCTTATTGAAACCACCACGGTTGTTACCACCCTTGCGATCGTTTCTACCACCACGGTTATTGTCACGACGACGTGGCTCCTCTTCAACATAACCCTCTGGCTTCTCCTGTGTATCACGGATTGAGAGGTTAAGTCTGCCCTGGCTGTCAATCTCAACGAGCTTAACAGTTACTTCATCGCCTTCCTTAACAACGTCTTCTACCTTCTCTACTCTGCTCCAAGCAAGCTTAGAGATATGAACAAGACCTTCCTTACCTGGGAGGAACTCAACGAAAGCGCCGAACTCCATGATTCTTGTAACTTTACCTGTGTAAGTTGTACCAACTTCAGGATCAGAGATGATACCATTGATAATCTTCTGTGCTTTTTCAGCCTTCTCAAGATCTGGTGTTGAGATGAAGAGCTTACCATCATCATTGATGTTAATATCAGCACCTGTATCAGCAATAATCTTATTGATTACCTTTCCGCCTGAACCAATAACTTCACGAATCTTATCTACTGGAATATTCATTGATACGATACGTGGAGCATACTTTGAAAGCTCAGTACGTGGAGCTGAAATTCTTGGAAGAATAATATCATTAATAATCTGGAGTCTACCCTTACGTGTAAGAGCAAAAGCCTCTCTAATGATATCAAGTGAGAGACCCTCTACCTTAATATCTACCTGGATAGATGTGATACCTTCTGTTGTACCAGCTACCTTAAAGTCCATATCACCGAAGAAGTCTTCGATGCCCTGGATATCCATGAATACGAGGAAGTCATTATCATCATTCTCGTTAACAATCAAACCAGATGAGATACCTGCAACTGGACGCTTGATAGGTACACCAGCATCCATAAGTGACAATGTTGATGCACATACAGAACCCTGTGATGTTGAACCATTTGACATTGTAATCTCAGATACTGTACGAATTGCATATGGGAATTCTTCTTCAGATGGAAGTACAGGAACGAGTGATCTCTCAGCAAGAGCACCGTGACCAATCTCACGACGTCCTGGGCTTCTTGAAGCCTTAGCCTCACCTACAGAATAACCTGGGAAGTTGTAGTGGTGCATATAACGTTTAGTTGTCTCACCAGCATCAAGACCTTCAATTGACTGAGCCTCAGATAATGGAGCCAATGTACAAACATTAACAACCTGTGTCTGGCCTCTCTGGAACATAGATGAACCATGTACTCTTGGGAGAAGTCCAACGTCACATGAAAGTGGACGAATCTGGTCTAATGCACGTCCATCAACACGAACATGCTCACGGAAGAGGTAATCTCTAACTACCTTCTTCTCAAGCTTATAGATAGAATCTGGAATATACTTAACAAGCTCCTCATCCTTCTCTGTGATGAAAGCTGTAACCTTCTCTGTTAATGCAGCAACGTTTGCATCTCTAACGCTCTTGTCATCTGACAAAACAGCCTGACGCATATCGTCCCATGCAAACTCCTTAATCATGCTGAATACTTCCTCTGGAACATCAGCAGACTCATATGTAAACTTAGGCTTACCAACCTCAGCTACGATCTCATTGATGAACTTACAGATATCCTTGATTACTTCGTGTCCATCAGCGATTGCCTGAAGCATTACTTCATCAGGAACTTCGTTTGCACCAGCCTCAACCATGCAAATCTTGCTTAATGTACCAGCGAGTGTAACGTACATATCAGAGATAGCTCTCTGCTCTAATGTTGGGTTGATAACTGTCTTACCATCGATAAGGCCAAGAACTACACCACCGATAGGTCCCTTCCATGGAATATCAGAAATAGCAATAGCAATAGATGTACCAAGCATTGCTGTAATCTCAGGTGAACAATCCTGATCAACAGACATAACAAGGTTAGATACTACTACATCATTTCTTAAATCCTTAGGGAACAAAGGACGAATAGGACGATCGATTACACGTGATGTAAGGATAGCCTTCTCTGTAGGTCTTCCCTCTCTCTTAATAAAACCACCAGGAATCTTACCTACAGCATACTGCTTCTCTTCAAAATCAACTGAAAGTGGGAAAAAGTCAATTCCTTCCTTTGGCTGAGCTGAAGCTGTAACTGTTGACAAAACAACAGTGTCACCATACTGTGCCATAACAGCACCATTCGCAAACTGTGCGATTTTACCGATCTTTGCAACAAACTTACGACCGGCAATCATAGTCTCGAAAATCTTTTCCATGATTTCCTCCTAATAAAAATTTTAGAACAGGAGGTAGTTCGTAGAGTCATATATCGAGGACATTTTGCCATCGGTATATCAATCTACACACTACACTCCCTAGATAACATTTCTAATTATACCAAATAAATCAGAAAATAATAATATAAAAAATCGCAATCAGAGAAAATCTCTGACTGCGACTTATTATCTTAGTTACGCATGCTGTGAATTGGAGCAGGAATTCTACCACCACGGTTAATAAAATTAGCACATGAACTGTTATTTACAGCCATAATTGGTGCAGAACCAAGAAGTCCACCAAACACAACCTCATCACCTACAGTTTTACCTGGAACAGGAATAATTCTAACTGCAGTTGTCTTATTATTAAATGTACCAAGTGCCATCTCATCAGCAATAATACCTGAAATAACAGCTGCTGATGTATCACCAGGAATCGCGATCATATCAAGACCTACAGAACATACACATGTCATAGCTTCAAGCTTTTCGAGCTTAAGGCCGCCAGACTTAGCTGCAGCAATCATACCCTCATCTTCTGATACAGGAATAAAAGCACCAGACAAGCCACCAACAAATGATGATGCCATAGTTCCACCCTTCTTTACTGCATCGTTAAGCATTGCCAAGCAGGCTGTTGTGCCCCAGCCACCGCATTCTTCAAGACCAAATTCCTCGAGAAGTCTTGCTACTGAGTCACCTACTTCAGGTGTTGGTGCCAATGACAAATCAATAATGCCAAATGGTACGCCAAGTCTCTCAGATGCTTCTCTGGCAACAAGCTCACCTACACGTGTAATCTTAAATGCTGCCTTCTTGATTGTCTCAGCTACTACCCCAAGGTCTTTACCCTTAACAGTCTCAAGAGCATGCTTTACAACACCTGGTCCTGAAATACCGACATTAATAACACACTCAGGCTCACCAGGTCCTAAGAAAGCTCCAGCCATAAATGGGTTGTCTTCTGGTGCATTAGCGAATACAACAAGTTTTGCGCATCCGATAGCATCTCTGTCAGCTGTAAGGTCTGCTGCTTTTTTAATAATCTCACCCATATCCTTAACTGCATCCATATTGATACCAGTTCTTGTAGAAGCAAGATTAACACTTGAACATACAAAATCTGTTGTAGCAAGAGCCTGTGGAATAGAATTAATAAGAATCTTATCAGCTTTTGTATAACCTTTCTGAACGAGAGCTGAGAAACCACCAACGAAGTTAACACCACATGTTTTTGCTGCCTTATCAAGAGCTACTGCAAATGGAGTATAATCATCTGTCTTAGAAGCTGCTGCAACAATTGAAATAGGTGTAACAGAAATTCTCTTATTAATGATTGGTACGTTGTACTTTCTGGAAATATCTTCACCAACCTGAACAAGATTCTTTGCATAACGGCAAATCTTATTATAAATCTTATCGCAAGCTTTATTTACATCCTCGTCAGCACAATCCATAAGTGAGATACCCATTGTAATAGTACGGATATCGAGGTGCTGCTCGGTAAACATTTTCATCGTCTCAAGTACTTCAAAATCTGTAATCATATAAACCTCTTACTGATAACAATAATAATTAAATACGGTGCATAGCGTAGAACAAATCTGTGTGCTGAATTGTAATCTTAACACCAAGATCATCACCAAGTTTGTTGAGCTTATCTACAATATCAGATTCCTCGATTTTTACATCCTTAAGATCTACCATCATAACCATTGTAAAAATATCATCGAGAATTGTCTGTGAAATATCCTTAATATTGATATTTGAATCTGCAAGAACGTTTGCAATTGCAGCAATGATACCAACTCTGTCATGTCCTAAAACTGTGATAATAGCGTTATTCTTATCCATATAGCGACTCCTTATATTTCAAATGTTTTATTATCTTCTGCAATTATATAATTCCAGTCAGGCAAATTAAAGCATTCTTCATTATACTTTTCGATAGAATAATGAGGAATTATATGCCCAAGTATAGTCTTTTTTACATTATTCTCTTTGGCAAAATGGTAACATTCAGAAGGAGTCAGATGTGCCTTCTGAGGTTTATTTAAATAATCAAGTTCTCCGCAGTCCATAATTGCAAGATCTGCATTTTTAAAGAGTTCATCTGTATTTTTTGTATTGGCATTCATATCGCCAGTATAAACTATAATTTTCCCTTCGCATTCAATTCTTGAAGCATAGCATTCAGCAGGATGACAGGTAACAAAAAACTTAAAATAAATCCCTTCGAAAGTGTATTCCAGATTATCCTTAAGATTAATAGAAGTAAATCTGTCAGACTCTCTTATTGCTTTATCGGATGAATTATTAAATGGGAAAATAATTGGAATTGGCTTAACATCAATTCCAGACTTTTGTCTCATACCAAATGAATAACTCATTGGAAGTAAATCAGAATAATGATCAAAATGTAGATGAGACAGAACAATTAAATCAATATCTTCAATATCAATATGTTTTTGCAAATTAACAAGTGATCCTGGTCCAAGATCAAACAATATATTTTTGCCATTAACCTTAAGAAGATATGATGAGCATGCTCTTTTGTCAGATGGATATCCACCAGAACAACCATTAATAATAAGTTCCATAACTTTTGTCACCTCTTAACTATTTAACTTCTCGCACAATTTAAGTGCAGTTTTTATACCATCTATTGCTGACGACATAATACCGCCTGCATAACCAGCACCTTCTCCAGAAGGATAGATTCCATTAATATTTACGCACATTCTGGAATCACTATCTCGTAAAATTCGAACTGGTGAAGAACTTCTTGCTTCAACAGCAGTTAATACAGCATCATCAGAATTAAATCCATTAATTCTATTACCCATTTTATCAATTCCATCAATTAAAGTATTGACGATATAATCAGGGAAAATCTCCTTAAAGTCAGAAGATGTAGTTCCTGGTAAAAATGAAGGCTGAATTCTATCAGGCTTAACATCTGGATTATTCTCTTTAAGTCCCTTATAAGTCATAATTGGAGCCATACCATTAGATCCAGCAGCCACAAATGCTTTATGCTCTAGCTCTTCCTGAAACTTGATTCCAGACAAAGGTTCTTTGCCATAATCATTTTCATCAACAGGAACAAGTAGTGCTGAATTAGAATTAACAAGATTACGTGCCCTGTAACTCATGCCATTGGTACAAATAGATTTATCATCTGAAGCAGAAGATACAACCTCTCCACCTGGGCACATACAGAAAGTATAAAGTTTCTTACCAGTATCAGTATCTACAGCAAGCTTATAGTTGGCACTGGATAACAGGTCATAATCAAAAGTATCAAAACCATACTGACTTACGTCAATATCTTTTCTTAAGTGCTCAATTCTAACTCCTACAGCGAAAGGCTTATTCTCAAGTACGAGATTATGACTAAATAACATACGAATAGTATCCCTGCTGCTATGACCAAGAGCAAGAATTATATTTTGAGTATCAATTTCTTCTTTTGTGTTAGCAGAAAGATCTAATAAAGTAACTTTACTTATTGAATTATCCTTGATATCAATATCAGTCAAAAGAGTATTAAAACGAACCTCAGCCCCAAGTTTAATAATCTCCTGTCTCATATTAACTATAACTTTCTGGAGAATATCAGTACCTATATGAGGATTACTATCATAAATAATATCTTCAGGCGCACCAAACTTAACAAAAGTTCTCAAGATAAACTCTTTATATTCGGATGATACACCTGAAAAGAGTTTTCCATCAGAGAATGTTCCAGCTCCTCCCTCACCAAACTGAATATTGGAGTTTGGCTTAATAGTGCCCTTAGCTCTGGTAACCTCAATATCTTTTACACGATCTTCAATACAGGAACCACGGTCAATTAGTAAAGGCTTAAAACCATTTGAAGCTAGGATATATGCAGCAAATAAACCACAAGGACCCATACCGACAATAATAGGACGACTTATATTGCTTCTGCCATCATATAAATGCATAATCTCATCTAATTCATTTATATGCTTAAGAAAAGACTTTTTACTAATCAGATTAAAGCGATAAGTAATTTTAATGTCAGGCTTATGTCTGGCATCAATTGATTTGCGCTTAATATCAATTATAAAAGCATCGGAATTATAGCTTTTAATATCGCTTAAAGCTTCCCTATTACGATATTTCTTAGAACATTTTTTAATGAGAGCAGATTCTAAAGAATTAAAATCTTTAATGCTTTTATATTCGGAGGCATTAAAACTTATTTCATAATCTATCATAAATACCTCTTGCCGCCTGAACTGCAGATGACCAGGCCCACTGTAAATTATATCCACCACAAGGACCATCAACATTGACAGCCTCTCCAATGATAAATATATTCTCTTTACCCTTTAGTTCCATATTATTTGTAAGACTTTGTAATTTTATGCCACCACTAGTTACCTGCGCATTATCAAATCCTAAAGATGAACTAATTCTAAATTTCACTTTTTTTAAAAGAGTAAATATACGTCGAATATCAGATTCATTTAAATCACTCAGATTAAAGTCCAGATACTTTTTTAACTCAGACTCGTCCAAAATCGATTCAACTATCTCTGGAAGTAAAATTCCCTGAAGAGAATCTGACAACTTTAGGCTTCCTAATGAGTTATTCTTTATTTTTAATACCCAGTCAATTGCCTCTTCTAAAGATAAATCTGGTAACAAATCACACTCTAATGAAGGATACCTGTTATTTTCTTCAAAGTATCGGTTAATGATACCTGATAACTGCATAACAAGAATTCCAGATATCCCATAATCTGTAAAAAGAATTTCGCCTTTCTCGCAAGAAATAATGCCTTTTTTGTCACTCAAAAGCAATGAAGCAGAAGTTCTGGTGCCTGAAATCTTACCAGGAAACATATTCTTTGTATTTAGCTGAACAAGAGAAGGCAGTAATTTTACCAAATCACTTTTATCAACAAAACCTCGTAATAGAGAAAAAGACTTGCCATCAGAACCAGTCTTTGGATAAGAAGCTCCACCAAAAGCAAAAACAACATATTTAGCGTAGATACTAAACTTATCAGACGACTTAAGTAAATAGATATCTTTATCTTCTGATTTACTTACACTGGTAACTTTCGTATCCAAAATTAAATCAGCACCAAGAGTTTTCACATGATTAACAAGACCATTATTGACTGTAATTGCTTTTAAAGTCATTGGGTAAATAAGACTTCCCTTATTTACCGTCATAATACCAAGTTCATTTCTAAGATAGTTAATCGTATCTTCAGGAGTAAATGAATTCAAAATCATACTTAGTTTGTCAAAATCATCAGTATTATAACTAGAAGAATCAATATCAAGATTAGTTACATTACAACGGCCGTTACCAGTCATTAGAAGTTTCTTACCTGGGGCATTATTTGAATCAATAATTGCAATACTTGGTATTTTATTTGATGAAGCTTTAATTTGAGATAGCAAAAAGGAGGTAAACCAAAGAGCCGAAGCTCCACCTCCTATAACTGCTATATCATAATAATCATTCATCAGTTCATTCATATAATTAATCTTCAAATCCCATTAGTAAAAGGCATTTTTTGAATTTACTTTCGTTAGATGGTCTTAAATCAGATTTACTAACAATAAAATCTGACAATTCTTTTAAATCATTCACATCGCCTGATATCAATTCCATTTCAAGCTCACAAATCGGAGTGCTTTTACCGTCAGCAATAGCTTTTCCAATATCAAAGCAAGCTTCCATGATGCTATCACCGTATCCAAACAGATATGTAGATCTCTCGACCTCTGTACTACATATTTTGGTAAGAGAATCAACATCAATATTGTTAAAATGATCTTTTAATATCTCTACTGGATCAGATGAATCAGCTACATGCTCAACAGAATAAATAAAATGCTCAAGATCAAACTTTTCAGAATCTGCATCAACATTCCATTCGTATCTTTGATAGAGACCATTATCAGCATTACTACCAAGCTTAACCGTATGCTCATACTTCTTCTCACCGTCAATAGAATACAGACGGGACCTTACAGTGCAATGATTAACTCTTAGCTTAAAATCAGGAGTATCAAAATAACTATTAATGAGCATAGCTACAGAGCGTGGCTTTTTATCCATGCTATATTCTTTAAACCAGTCAGCATCAATAATCTCAAAAAGTTTTTCTTTAGAATCAATAGCCAGTTTAATTTCAGTTTCCACTTTAATCTCCCAAATAATCAATAATTGATGGTATGTACACCATTTGTTGATACAACAACAATTCTGTTCTTACCAATAATTCCTAATCTAATAACCTCCTGATCAACTTCAGAATCAGAAAGAATTCTTCCATCAGCATCAAAGATAAAAATACGCTTATCTACACTAACCACAAAACAATCATCACTAGTATTAAACGCATATATTGTACGACCTAAATCAGAATCATAAACAGAAGAATTATCAGGCTTAAGTATTTTAAGCTTATTTAACTGAGCAACTCCATCAGAATAAATAACAAATAATCTGTTACCAACAGTAGTATTATAATTTATAACCGCATTATCAAGTGTTGTCTTGGAAATATTACCACTTGGATCAACAACATAATAACAATCTGTGCTAAAAGCATACAAATTACTATCATTCGTAAATGTCAAAGACATAACAATAACATTCTCGTCCAAATCATATTCAGCAAAATTTTCAGCCTCATACTTATCGTTATTGTACAAAATTTTAACTAGCTTTATTGATGACTCTACAGTTGCACCACTAGTATCAACAACTGAAATAGCAAGACGATCTGAATTATCGCTAAAACAAAGAGATATTGGATAGCCCGAATCATAAGAAATCCACTGTCCAAAAACTTTGCCAGTGTTATCATAAACCACTACCTGACCATAAGCATCTTTCTTATCAACAATTACAGCACATAAACCACTTGATGAGATTGCGATAGATTTAACCTTATCTTCAGTAGCAATATTTAATATTCTTCCTTCTTTTGAATATACAGAAAATGAATAACCATTAATATCAAGTACAGCAGCATAGCCATTCTGAACTACACAAAACGGATTCTGATATTCAACTGTATATGAAAAGACCTCATTACCTGACAAAGTAAGATATGCAATTCGATCAGAAGTAACTTTCAATACGCCCTCGTCAAAAGGATATAACTTCTGAGCTTCCGCATAATCACATTCAAAACCACCCTGCGCTGATAATTTAATAATCGTATCAGCACCCTGAGCAGCTTTCTCATTCTTTGAAGCAAAATAAAGAAGAATGCCATTAGCAATTAACAGCAATACAAATACACCAAGAAAAACCAAAAGTTTTAAACTTGGTTTTCTTCTAACTATATGTTTATTCGTGTCTTTGTTACTAATATTTTCTTCCATATAAATCCAAAAAACAAATTCTATACATTTATTTTACCACAATCAGAAAAAACAATTACTATTCCTCTGAAGCTGGAATATCATAAATCTCATTAAGCTGGTTGTCTATAGCAACATTAAGAATATTATATGCTGGAATAATACCATATTTTGTTCCATCGAGATCAGCACCATTATCATAAGTAAACTCAGACTTCAATACATAGAAACCAGTATATTCACCATCTAAGAAAACATAGTATGTAAAATCATCACGTGAAACAAAATCATATACTTTCTGAGTGTAATTGTTATAGCAGAACTTAATATTAATATCAGAAACAAGTTCAGGCGTAACCTCAAGATCAATTCCATTTATTTTAATACAGGTCAATGTCTCGAAAAGCAAAGCTGCATAAGTTCTTCCTTCAGAAGTTTTAACCTTTGCACTACGTAAATCAATCTTTACGACAGCGTCTTCATCACCTATAGCTCTCTTTGTATTAATTTCAAAATCAAAATTAACATCATCAGAAGTAAAAACAATTGATTTAATTACTGATGCATTAAAGTAATTAATATAATCAAAAAGAAGCATCATTGTAGGAGTTTCTAAGCCTTCAAATTGAAGTTCAGAAATACTAAAGTATCCCTCTGTAATATTAGTGTATCCATAGAAATATCCACCAATATTCTTCGAAAGGTATAATTCAAAAATCTCACCATCCATCATTGTAAAAAGGAAATGGAAAGTCGGATTATCTAACCCATAATTTTTGATTTCGTCATCACTCAGATTAATAAACTTACTTACATCAAGTTCACCGGCATATTGAATGAGATTTCTAAATGTATCACTTCCCTCAATTGAGAAAGGTGAAATAATGTAATATGAAGGCTTTCCAGTATCCTCCATTTTACAAGTAGCAATAAGATTACAGTTATCTTCAGTATTACGTTCAAACTGAACTGTCTTAATATTATTGTAATCTACTCTGTATACACAGCTATCAATAAAATCAATCGCTGTATTATCTGCATACATAATCTTACCAATCGCAACAGTATATACAGCAGGATTATCATCACACATAAAATATACATATGAACTGTCATTAGTCTCATTTCCCATATATACTTTATGTACCGAACCATCATTCTTGATAATCTCGATAGTATATAAAGGTGTTTCAAGTCCATATTCATCCAGATTAGTCGGATTCTCAATAACAAGAGAATTAGCCTTAAAATCTGTCAAAATAGCTGCCCAGGTTGTAAATTTATCCTGTGAATAAGTCACTGTATCAGATGAACCATCATCAACAATTGCCCAACTCAAACCAATATTTGGGTCATATGTAGTTTTAACAGAAAAATCTTCATCATTAGCTTTATGTACAGTTATCTCTGATACTTCAGTTAAACTAACTTTAAATACCTCAAGATTAAGATTACTAGAAACATCTTCACCAGAAGGTCTGATTATAAGCCACAAAACAGTAGCAACTATTAGTAATACCAAGAAAACAAAAGGTATAATGAGATTTTTTAATGACTTCATAAATACACCTACGAATTAAAGATTCTTACGCTTGTTATAAACTACAACTGCAGCAATAACAAAGCCTAATGGAAGAATCACAATATACAAGAAAGTGAAAAACGCTGTTGTTTTAGTAGTAGCCTTAGCAGCATCAATTGAATAATCTGCAACAGGAATTGACTCAATATCAAGTCCGCCCTTCATACCAATGACATTCTTTACAAGGTTCTTAATAAACTGAGCATTATAATCATTTAGACCATAAACTGAGAGATACATATCAGTCGTAAAATCAGTTGATCCAAAAACATAAACTTCAGGTGGAACAGTAACCCCAGTAAATGTTCCATGCATTGCTGCATTATATTTAGAAGACTCTGGAGAAAGTACAGTTACGTTACCATTCTGGTCAAAACCAGAAACATTTGCATTATCAGAAGAAGTTAAAACAGTATCAACCTCAATATAAGAATGTGGATTATCAAATTTTCTTACTGGACGAACATAAGATGCTCTGAGTTTATTTGAATTTGTTAATCCAGAATAAGCATTTTCGATACTTACATAATTCTGATAGCCATTCATATCAAGCATATACTCAGCATCAGATTCAGTAATAACATATGAATCAAGATGCAAGTTAACTTCATGAAGAACATTATTCAAATTAGTGAATTCAACATTTGGGCTGTAATAAAAATCAACAGCAACAAATAATTTACCACCATTATTTATGTACTCGATAAGTTTAACAGCAGCATTTTCAGTGATATCCATATTAATACCAGAGATAAATAACATATCGCAGTCATCTGGAATAATAAAATCATTTGAAATTGGTAAATCTGCAGTGTCAATACACAAAGAATTAAGCATAACATCAAGGTAAGCATGTCCATCCATGCCGTAACCTGTACTGTCAAGTCCTGTTAAGAAATATGCCTTACTATGATCTGGACTAGTTATGTTGTAAATCACATTTCCTAATGACACATTTACATTATTTGCAGTAGGAACAAACTCTCCTCTTGCCAAATAAGTTGAATCAAAAGAAAAACAATAATTAGGATTTAACTCACTAATAATCCCTTCATAGCAAACATAATAAGAAAAAGCCGAATTATTAAAACTATAGATATTATTTGGATCTAATTCTTTAATAATACCAGGATTAACCTTCTGATCGATATATTCAACTTTAACTCTGCCAGCAGCTTTAGATTCCAAATCGTCAAGAAGTGGAACAATATAACCGTATGGTGTATTTGCAGCCGCAATTGGCTTCTCGAAAAGCGCAACAATACGAATTTCAGAATCACCTGGCAAATTCTTAACATAATCAACAATAACAGGAGATACAGTATTCTGTTTTGTTGCAGACATATCCAATGTCAAAACTTTATCAAAAGCCAAATAAAGAAATACATTTAAAACAATCGCCAGTGTTATAAAAATAACAATTGAGGCAACAGAAAAAGACTTAAGTGTTGAGAAACGTGAATCAACCACCTGCTTATTACTATTCTTTTCGTTTGTTTTACTATTTTTACTCATATTACTCACCGCCTTAATTACTTCTGTGTCCAACGCTTCTTCTCAAGAACGCGGAAAGTCAAAAATAAGAATACCAAAGTAACACTAAGGCAATAGATAAGAGCTGTTATAGAGAAAACACCAATATTAAAGCCATTTGTTTTTGAGAATGGATCAAACCAGCAGATACATTTATCTACCTTTACACAAATATTATAAATTGTCTCTGTAAACGAATTACCATTAGCTGCTGATAAAAAAGTAGCAAGAGTCGTTGAGAATAACTGGCTAATAGTATTAGTAAGCTGAATAAGAAGAATTACAACAAATGTAAAACATGCTGCCAGAAGCTGATCATTAACAATAGATGATGTAAATACACCAATAGCAACGAACATAGCTGTCAAAATAAAATATACGATAATTGTTCCCCAAGTTCCAATGTCGATTACTCCGCCAAGCATTGAAGTTGTAATCATATGAAGGATAACATTGATAAACATAACACCAAAGAGTGCAAGAGCCGCAAGGAATTTACCAACAACGACACCTGCCAAAGACACTGGAGATGTATAATACAAAATCTCAGTTCCTCGTTTCTTATCTTCTGCAAAAAGTCCCATTGTAATGATTGGAACTATAATCAAAAAGAATGAACGAATAGTATTAACTTCTGAAGAAATATCGATTTTCCCATCACCTAGCTGGATAATAAAAACAAATCCAGACAAAACAGAGAAAATAGCAAGAGCTACATAACCTGTTGGGGATCTGAAAAATGACTGAAATTCTCTTTTAAATACTGCCCACATAAATAAAACTTACCTCCGCACGATTATACTTTTGAAGTAATAGAAAGGAACATTTCCTCAAGTGAAGATCCACGTGTTGTAAAACCGATGATAGGACAATTAAGTTTAACCATCTGATAGAAAACATTAGTACGAATATCAACTTCAGATTCAACACTAAGCTCAATCTCATGAACATCGTTATCACTCATATTAACATCAACATTATATATACCAGGCATAGACTTAAAACTGTTAACAACAGTATTTAAATCACCCTTAAATGTTAAAACCAACTTAGAATGCATACTTGCACTGCTGGACAAATCATTAATGGTACTTATCGCAGCAACTTTACCTTTATTTATAATAACTACTCTGTCACAAACAGCCTGAATCTCAGATAAAATATGAGAACTTAAGATAACAGTATGCTCATTTGCAAGACCTTTAATAAGCTTACGAATCTCAAGAATCTGATTTGGATCAAGACCTACTGTAGGCTCATCAAGAATAAGAATCTCTGGATTTCCAACAAGAGCCTGAGCAATTCCGACACGCTGCTTATAACCCTTTGATAAGTTACCAATTAATCTATCTGATACATTAGCAATCTTAACCATAGCAAGAATCTTAGCTAACTGTTCTTTACGCTCAGCTTTTGGAACTTTCTTTAAATCTGCAATAAATGAAAGATATTCAATTACAGTCATATCAAGGTAAAGAGGTGGCAATTCAGGAAGATAGCCAATACTCTTCTTCGCAAGTTCTGGTTCCTCAAGAATATCATGTCCATTTACCTTAACTGAACCGGAAGTTGAAGACAAATAACCAGTAATAATATTCATCGTTGTTGACTTACCAGCACCATTAGGGCCAAGAAAACCAAGAACTTCACCTTTATTTACATTGAAAGATATACCATTAACGGCTTTAGTCTCACCATAATGCTTAACCAAATTGTTAATTTCAATCATAAAAAGTCCTCCGCTTTTACGCATTTAACAATCTATTATATCAGATTGCATAATATCTACACAATAAATTGTGTAATTTAACAATAATACATTTCTTAATTTAATGTCGCCTTTATAACAAATGAAGCTTCATTACTATCGTTATAACCTGCAACAGTGATAGTACCATCATCATTTTTGATTACATAAATCTTAACGGCATTACCAGACTTTACCTCAGCAAGATACTCAACAGATACTCTTTTAACATCATTAATCTGAATCCCGTACTTATAAATCGCATCCTCAAACCAGGCAAGATATCTTGTGTTATTAACATGATGATTACGGTCAAGATCAGAATAATCCGCATACTTGGTAATAATTGGCTCAAAATCAAGGGTATCAAACTTCGGAGCCTTAATTCTTCCAATCACCTCTTCACCAAATACTCGTCTTGTACTCATAAGAAAATCTAATGACAACTCAGGATATTTAGCTGGAACAACAGGTCTGTGAGTCTCCATATCACCAACAATCCAGCTGGAAGTTGCCTTACAAATAACCTCATCGCTCTCTGTCAAAACCTCATATTCACGTCCCCAGTAGAACTTATTTACTCCTGTTGACCAGGTTCTGATTTTTATTGTCTCTCCCCACTTTGGAAGTCTGTCTACTTCCATAGTAGTATTAATCAAAATCCAGCACCAGTTATGTTCATTAAGAGCCTTAGTAGATACACCAAATGATGCAGCACTGGCACCAGCAGCCTCCTGTAAATATCCAAAAAGATTATTCAGTAAAACATCATCATTAATGTCACAATCAGTACTTTTAATGTAATAAGATACATATGTGTAATTATCCATAATTATGTTTCCTCCTCTTTCTTAACGATATTTACTATCTCAGTTCCTCTAGGATTAAAACGTCTAAATACCGGATACATTTCATCGCTGAAAGGGAAAATAATTGAATACTCTCCATCATCGTTCTTAATATGACAGAACCAGTTCTCTGATTTAGTATGGTCATACTTAGGATCTTCTGTGCAGTTTAATACAAAAGCAGAATTCTTAACTGCTGTACTAAATTTATCAGATGTACTTGGACCAATAGCCACACAGTCTCTCAAAGAGAATTCAGTTAAGAACACTCTCTTCTTCTTGGCAACAATCTTACAGATTGTAACCATCTCATTTACAATCTCTACCTCGTATTCAAAAAACATTCCACGTATAAGGAAAACGATTCCTACAACCAAGAAGAATGAGAGAATACCTGTAAAATAAATAATGTTAAAACCAAAAATAATTGGAAGAATATTAAAAGCCAAAATAAAAATAAGCGTAGCAATAGAAACTGTAACCATGAAGACATAGTTAATAGTTGTCAGTTTACGCTGAGCAATCTGAACAATATATGAATCCTGTATCATTATTTACCTCAAACATATGTAATCAAGATACAGTTTATCACAATTTGGGTTTATGTATACTTAATTAATCATTTTTATTGAATTTTAATACATTTATAATAATTTAGACCTCGTACTTCTCCTTACGTCTTCTTCTATATAACTCAACAAAACAACAATCAATTCCAGCTATACACAAAAACTCTGCTATTCTATAGTAATTAATCTTCTCACCTGTCCTGATAATCATTGGATGAGGTTTAGATTTAACTGTTACAGTCTGATTCTTATTATCTTTATCACAATGACTTACCATAAGCGTTCTTGAATCATCACTAATCTGGTAAACTTTCTCAAAGCAGACAATTTCCTGCCCAGGTTCAAGAGCCGATGCATTAAAACTAAAATTAACTTCTGTCACTCCTTCACTATTTTCTGGGACAAACAGAACTTCCGTAATAACTGGGTTACCTTCATAAGTAAAAGTATTTCCATTTGAATACATGAGCTGGCCTTCGATAACATAAGTAGCTTCCGATATAAGATTTAAATAAATAATCTCATCGGTAATTGTTACTAATTCATCTGAAGTAAAGGTCTTTTGTCCATTTACATTTGCTGAAGTATTAATTCCAGGAACAAATACCGTCTGATTGTAATCGTCCAAGTCATCATGAAGAACAATCAATGAATCATTTAGATATACATATTCTGTAATTACCAGAGTTTTACCCTGTAAACTCGTGCAATCAAGATCATATTCAAGTTCCAATACACCATCTAAATCATCGCAAATCACAACAAACTCTTTTGTCTTAATTATGTCACCAGTATCCTTATCAACAATATTTCCAACAATTCTTAAATCTGAACTCGTGCTAATGTTATGGTAGGATATGTAATCTGTTAAGATAACATTTTCGAGAGCCTGAACATACTTAGATGAAGTACTTTCCTGAATGGCATTTGTCGTAATTGAAGGCACAAATACAGTCTGATTTAGGTCATTTAAGTCTGAATGAATGGCCACAGTAATCCCGTCATAGGTAAGATTCTCAAAAGCCACAAGCGTCATGCCTGAAATCAAAGTTGAATCTATAACAAATTCAACATCAACTATGCCACTCTCAGAATCTGCAACAAAAGTTTTTGAAGAAGAAATTACATTACCCTCGCTGTCCTTAAGAGATTCTCCAGTCTCTTTAAGATATATTTCCCCAGTCACTTTATATTCCTTGCCTTTAATAAGGTTGGTATAAGAAACAGTATCGATTAGACTAATGTTATTTCCCCAAACTACAGTTTTACTGTCGGTAGAAGTGTCTTTAAGAGACGTACTAATAGATGGAACGTATACGGTTTGATTAGAATCAGTAATATCTGTATGAGATGCGACCAGAGAGCCATCAAAGAATAATTCTTCAAAAGCAACTATAGTCGTATTCGGGATAATTAAAGTATTTACAGTAAAAGTCACATCAATTGTTCCTGAAGTCGATACAGGCGTAAACTTAACTATAGATTTATATGGTTCTCCTATGGAATTTACAAGAGGAAGTCCATCTTTTTTATTAACAAGCGTACCTGAAAGAACATATTCTCTGCCGACAACCAGATTCTCATAGCTTACAGTATCAACAAGAGTAGTCATCTCAGATGATTTTGTAATATGATCTGAAGTTAATATATCAGTAAGAGTTGTACTAATTGACGGAACATATACAGTCTGATTAGAATCTTCAATATCTGCGTGCTCAGCATAAGATTTACCCTCAAAAGTTAACTTCTCAAAGGCAACAAGAGTAACAGTATTTTTGAGAAGCTCCCCATCGAAAATAAATACCACCTCGACCTCACCATTAGAAGATTCTGGTGTAAAACTTGTCATGCCAGAAACTGGTTTTCCTTCATTATCAATAAATATCTCGCCAGTTTCTTTAACCATAAGAGTTCCAGTTATATCGTATGACTTACCAGGAACCAGATTAAAGTAACTTACTTTATCAACAAGAGTAACTTTACCATTCTCCGCTACTATATGATCTCTGGTAGAACTGTCTACTAGCGTTGTATGAATCTCAGGAACATATACTGTCTGATTAATATCGTTTATATCTTTATGAGATATAATCAGTTTATCATCAAGATATAGTTCCTCAAATGCGACCAAAGTCTTTCCGCAGACAGAAGAAGCGTCTATATAAAACTCGACTTCAATAGATCCTTCTCTTGAAGTTGCTGTAAAAGATCTAGTAGTAGTAACAACATTGCCACTACTATCAGTAAGAGGCTCTCCTGTCTCTTTAATATAGACAGTGCCTACAACTTTATATGTTAATCCTTCTGTCAGATTCTCGTAAAAAATAGTATCAACTAATTCTTCGTTTTCTGATATATTTACAAACTTATCGTTGGTTGTGAAATCTATAAAAGTAGTCCTTATATCAGGAAATCTTACCGTCTGTGACTCATCATTAATATTACTATGAGTAAAGATAACTTTTCCTTCATAGATTAAATCCTCAAATGCAACAATTGTACTTGTTTGATCCAAAAGACTTCCATCAAAAGTAAATTTAATATCAATACTTCCGTTTGATTTATCAGCTACGAAAGTCTTACTAGAAGTGATTAAATTACCTTCACTATCCTTTAACTCTTTTCCAGTGTCCTTATCCATAAGAACACCTGTAACAGTGTATTCCTTGCCAATTATTAAGTTACTATAGTTTACTGTGTCGATTAAAGTAATAATCTCTTCTTGAGCTATTACATGATCATCTGTAACAGTATCCTTAAGTGTTGTCTTAAGATCTGGAATAGAATTAGTTACGCTAAATGTAAAAGTCTTACCATTAGTGATTCTTGTTAAAGTTTCAGTATCGTAATTTAGGATATATCCTTCAGGATTAACTTCTTCAATCTCATACCAGCCAACAGGCAAATCCTTAATAGTAACTGTATTTGATTTAGATCCCTTTGGAACTACTACATTTACTGTAAACTTCTTACTATTATCTCTAGCTCCTGCAGTATTACCATTACCTCTATAGTAAACAGTAAACTCGAAAGTCTTATCTTCACTTAATTCATTAGTAATAAGAAGATTCTTTGTAATTGATAAATCGCCATGCTCAATACTATTTCCTACTGACTTAATTGATGCATAGTTATTAGAGAAGTTATCTGTAGTAATACTAATCTGCTTTTCCCATACACCATTTTGTACCTGCTTAAATGAAGTATCACTGATAGTAAATGTATATGGGATTGTAGTATTTACCTTGTTATAAGTAAATACTCTATCAGTTGGCATAATCTCTCTTATTGTATAATCACCAATAGGAAGATTATAGATAACTGTCTTAGAATCATTGGTAGGATAATTTGTTGTCCAGATTGTCTTACCAGAACTATTAGTAGTACCTGTTGCAATAACAGTTTTTGTACTATTTAAAAGCTCGAACTTAAATCCGCTTAAGTTACTTCCTGTAACAGATGTTGTATTTGAAAGAACCTTATCAAGTGAGAACTGTGTTCTCTCATTTACAAAGCCATAATCATCCTTTGTATTATTATTATCCAGACCTAAGTTATAAAGGTTAGAGATGTTAAGAGATCCAACACCTCTTGGATCATAATTAAAGATTGTATTAGCATCAATACTTGGGTTAATAAGAGAGTTATCACTTACTCGATAAATCTTATACTCTAACTTACCATTACCACCATTCTTATCAGGATAGTATGTTAATACTACTTTATAAATATTGGTATCCTGCTTAAATGAACCAGTAAGCCAGCTTCCGTTATAAGAAAACTCAGTTGGTGCTTTTGTTTCCTTAATATATACAGTTCTGGTTACTGAAGTTGTTGTTGCTGGATTGTATTGAAGTTGGATGTCAAATTGATTTGAATTATAAAATCCAGTGTTCTTAATATCAGATATTTGAACTTTATCATCATTTTCTCTGTTCTTTGCAATCTGTGTACAAGCTGCATCGTCATAGATACCAAAGTTAGCTCCACGACAACTATTACCGTTTGGATCAATCTTTTCCAATTCAAAACTTACAAAACAGTCTTCCAAGGCAGGTGGTGGTGGCGGTGGAGTTGTTGGTGTAGGTGTATCTGTAGGTGTTGGTAAAACTACAACAGAAGCACTTCCATTAAATGCAGCATAGTAATTAATATTCTTTACTGTTGCTGAGATTGTTGCCTGCTGTTTCTCATCTGTACCGTCATACCACTTATATACCTTATCCAAGATACCATTTCCAGTAAGATTAAATCCTTCTGTCCAGGATAATACAACTGTATCAGTTCCCTTAATTGTAAAGTGATCTATTGCTTTACCTTCTGGACTTCTACTATATGTTGCATTTGTTGGATTATAAGAAGATGGATAGTTATATCTATAAAGAAATGTAACATCACCCATTACATTAAGTGTTGTTTTTCTATTAGCCCATCCAGAACTTCCATTAAACGAATTAAATACATCATTCCAAAGTAAGCCTTCAGTCTGTAATCTATTAACCCAAGCATTAACATCAGATGCTGTACCATTTACACCATAAAACGCGAGATAGAAACCATTAATAATAGTTGACCAGGCTGTACCACCAGTTCTGTAGTTAATAGCTTCCTGTGAATTATAGATTGAATTAAGAAGATCTTGTGCTGTTAATGAGCCACTAGTAATAGCATCCATATAGAGCTGTTTATCTTGCATAGATGCTTCTCTACCAAGAAAACCTTTATACAGATTTACGATAAAATTTTCTAAAACTTCCTTATTTACACCAGTATTTTCTGTAGAAGGATAAGCTTTACTAATAGCTTCATTTCTATCTAAATACAAACCAAAATTATTAGTATTTGTAGTTGGGAAGTTCTTAATGTATGCTTTATACTTATCTATTCTTCCATAAAGTTCATCGATTGCTGACTGAATCTCACTATTTGAAGAAGTCAAAGAATGTCTATCCTTACCTTCAGCGATCTCCCAGATAACAATCTGTGTAGCAGCATACTTAATAAAATTACCATTATTTGTAGATGGACTTTTTATAAGGCTGTCTGCGTCTCTACTGCCCCAACCGTTAAAGGTATTATATCCACAGATATAAGCAATACCTAATTCAGTATCGTTTATTTCCTGTCTTGTCATTATATCTCCAGAGTTAATTCTTTTACCCTGTTCAATACAATAAACTGGAATATAGTTACCATTAGCTTCTTCAATGTACTTGGCATTCATTCCTCTTCCATCTGATATATTACATGCGTAAGTCTTATCAGACATTCTCATTGTTCCTGTTACTGAATCAGCAAGAACAACAAGCTTAAGAAATGGAAGCATTACTGTTAGGCACATAATTAAGCTAACCATAACGGCCATTGTTTTGAGTCTATTTTTCTCAAAATATTCTCTCATTTGTTTTCACCTTCCTTAATAGAATTTTTTATAACAAAAAGCAAGGTGTTTTTGGAGCGTTCACTTAGGGATTTGCAGAAAACAGATTTTTGAGTGACAGTCTTCAAGCGGTGACTTCGAAAAGAAAAGACCACATCAAAGGGTTTAAGCCAATGATGTGGTCTTTTTGTTATTCTATTTGCTTAGCCTGTACAGAAAACTCATTGTTAATCTCTTTTATCAAAATAGATTGTCCCAAATTGGCAGGTAAAACATCTTGCGTAATAATTGTTTTATTAATAATCATGTCATCATCATTGCTTAGTTCGCATACATAAAAACGGTAGCGCATGAACTCTAATACAATGTTGACCGAAAAATGATTGTGACGTATACACAGAAAAGCAAATATTGAAAAGAAGATTAAAAATAGGACGACTTCATGCCATACCGTAAAATTAAAAGCAAACAGCGGCAAAATATACGATAGCAAGAACTCGGATGTTATCATTTTTTCTTCTTTTGCAGATTCTAATATGTAACTCTCGGTACCTTCTAAGTTGTTGGGGTTAAACTTAATCATCAGATTAATTAGGGATAATAAGGTCACGCCTAAAATAAGAGAGATACTAATTATTTCAGTATACGGTGTTGGAGTGTGTTCCCAAAGGCTTTTTGCATCAATAAATATGACAGACAACCACAGCGGCGCAAATGATAAGAAAAACATACTAAATGATGTAAAAACCGACATATCTTACCCCCCCCTTTTTATTTTTGCCATTGTCTTGCGCTATCGACTTCAACGGCTATTTTTTCAATAGGATCAATCATACCCTTATTACAAAGAAATTTTACTATTTTCTCTGCTGCGCCTTCTGCTGTTGCATCGAACTTAGTTTCAGTTTCATCTAAAGGAATCGAAAACTGTTTTGCAACCTGCTTTATGACGCTTTTCTTCTTCAAAGCATTAAGTTTCTTCTGGTTGAAGGAAACAAATCTTCTCGGGTTGTGTCCTGTTTCTGCAACTCTTCGAAAATTATCCATTCCAATAAGAATATCGGCGCTTTCAATTTCCTGAATTCTATTGGCACATTCCTTTTTATAGGCTCGTTCCATATTAAAAAGGTTTTCTCCAGCAAACGTCAAAAAGTAAACAGTAGTATCAACGATAATTACATCTATAGTTGGTCTGAGTGATAATACACGATGAGGATATTCTTCAAACTTTCCTTTGTTAAACCAATATTTGTTTTTCAATGTGGTTACAGGTGTTTGCATAGAAATCATTTTTATTGCAACATCTGAGCCACCAACTGAAATCTGACCTTTAATTAAATATGCGGATTTGTAATTAAAAGGATCTTCCTCCGTGTTGGGAGTTGCAGTGGATGCCAAAAAGGTATTAAATTCGGCATTTATCAATTCACTATCTGTGTTCAGCTTGTATATAGTACGAGAATCAGTGGTTCCGTCATATTCTCGCACTTCCTGGTACAGAGAAATCGCCTTTTTGCCATTTCCTAAATAAACTTTTGATATCTCATCTAATAAATCCATTATTTTGGATTCTGGAGATAATATGATTTTTCTGCAGCTGTATCCAGTGCCTGCTCTTTTTGATGAGTTTATATTGAAGAGCTGCACTGACCAGTTTGTTCCATTTGAAAGACTACTAAAAACATCTGTGATTTTTGAAATGGACGTAATGACCACCCCTTTCTTTATTGGTTATACGCAGATTGGCTAACTGAATTTGTATCAAAAGACTTCTGCGATCGGCTGCCAATGGTCATCGGCCATATCCTCCGCAAATTTTGTATTATTGATATAGAGCTGATTATCCTTATCCCGGACAAATCCCCAATGCAGTCCCTTTTCGGCAGCGTATGCCTTGAATGCATTGAATTTGTTCTGAATCTGACGGTCGATGTTCTTATCCTTGCCCTTGGCCTCGCCGCCCTTGGTTTCGATGACCCATACCGTGCCGTCCTTCTTCATCACAATGTAGTCTGCATAGAACAGCCACTGATGCTGAATCGCATCCACATAGACGATGGAGAAATACTGCTGCCCGGTGTCACCGTTCTTATACACCCACTCAATATCAGAGCGGCCCTCGCAATACTGCTCAAACAGCATTTCGGAGGTGCTGCGTATCAGGCTGGTGGCAAATCCGGAGGTGTATTCCATATAAGCATTGTTCAGGTATTCGACCTCGTTTTTTACACCGGGGTCATACTTAAAGAAGTCCTGCTCCGGGATATGGAATATGGATTTCTTCGGATGGAGCAGCATACTCATCTGTTCTGCCATATCTGATGTGACATCACGGAATTCCTGCTTCAGCCGATGCTCGTTGTTGATGACAAAGGCATAGAATTCTGCTGTTTCCAGTGAGAGCAACTTTTTATAGGCGCTGTTGCCCTTGCGGAACAGGCGCTCCAAAATAGTTTTAACCTTTCCTGTCGGCATACCGATAGCGGTTTTGATAGAGTCCACACTATGGAGCAGCTGAATACCGTGTTTATGGGTATCCACACGCTTGCGGGTGGTGTAATAGCTGGTGCTTTCGGCAACGGCAGAGGTGCGGACGAACTGGCCATGCAGGGCCTGACCGAAGATTTGGTCACCAAAAACATATCCAGCATCTGACATCAGCATCTGATTCTGTTTTTTATCGCCGCCCAGCTTGTATTTCTTGACCAGTGCGGCATACACTTTATTCAACACCTCACGCTCACCAAGGCCATCAAAATCGAGGTCACGAATTTGTTTTTCCAGCGTGAATGTCTTGCACACAGGCTTCAGGAACAGGCGGCGTGTTTCATACGCCTTGTCCATATTGGCCAGCAGACCAGCCTTGTATTTTTCATCGAAGGTGTACACATAGCAGAAGTCCAGAAGGTCATCCTCGTAGTGAGTGGCCTCCGGCATTCTGCGGATACGACCAATGGTCTGGATTTCAAAGTTCTCGCTCATGCCTTCACGCAGTTTCACGAGAATCTTGGCACGGGGACAATCCCATCCTGTGCTGATGGCCTGTTTCATGAGAAGGAACACAGGCTGTGCATCGTTCTCGGTCAGATTGTCTGGGAGGTCTTTTTTATCCTCGCTCATCCACTTGCTGACCATGCCGTTGTCGTAGGTGTAGCCCATAGATTCCAGCTTGCGCTCCACGGCCACGATGGTTTCCGGCTGACCGTTCGGGAACTGAATCAGCACCAGCGGACGGATATTCTTGCCAATGGCCTGATAGTGTGCGCTGATGGATTTGCGCTTGGCATCGGCAAGGTCGAGCAGATAATCGTAGTCATCGGTAATTTCCACACCGTCCGTGATACCCTCATTCACATAGAGGGCCTTGGTAATCAGGCCAGCGTTGATAACATCCAGTTCATCAATCTCGAAATATTCGTAGCGTTTGTTCTCTTCGGCGGTGGCGCTGACACGCACGATGTTCTTTGCGGAGAACGCATCAATGATGGTACGGGCCTTGGCGGTGTTATTGGAATGCTCCTCGTCAATGATAACAATGAAGGCGATACCCTTGCGGTGGGCATCGGCAATGCGGTCAAACAGATTCTTGCGCTCACTGTCCCGGATGGCCGTGTTGCCCTTTTTGGTAACAAGCTCCCAGTTGATGAAAGTGGTGCTTTCCGGCTCAAAGCCATTCTGGAGTGCATCGAACAGATTCTGCGTATTCAGGTGAGGAGCGAATTTCCGCATTTTCTGGCGGCTCTGTTCTTCCAAATCACCCTTGCCGGGGCAGAGCCAGATGAAGGCCGCATTGGAGTTGACCTTGTTCAGATATTCATCCACAAAATCAATCAGCATGATTGTTTTGCCGGAGCCTGTAGGAGCCTTCATGACGATGGTCTGCTTGCTGCGGCTATCGGTGCAGAGGTCGAGGAGCTGGATGACGGCCTGCTCCTGAAAATCGAATAATGTTGCTGCAATACCCGTTACCATGTTTCTCCCTCCTCTCGCAGTTCAAAATTGAAGTAGTAGTCCGGGATGATGAATTGGGCCGTATCCTTGAACAGGGAAACTTGGCTGGAGGTGAATAGGACATTCTTGGAAATATACATAGCCTGCACATCAGTGTAATTGCTCCAGTTCTGTTCCAGCGCATCGGCTTCTTCATCGCTCATGACCATGATGTAGTGCTGACCGTCAATCCGCACACCATGCTCCAGCTGCACCATTTCGGCAATATGCTCCAGCAGCGCATCGGAGAGGTATTCCTCATCACGGGGCACAAAATCGGTGCGGTAGTATTTCAGATTGGCGGGGATACCAGCAACTTTGCCATATCCATTTATTACATTCGAAAGTCTTTGATATGTCTTTTCCTCACAAATGGAGTTTTCATTATTTGTGCATAAGATAAAAGAGCGTTTCCCGCCATCCTCAGAGTTTAAGGTAAGAACCGCATGACCAGTAGTTCCGCTGCCAGCGAAAAAGTCTAATACCGTAATATCTGTCTGTGGGAATAGGCTGATAATTTGTTTAATTAGTGCAACGGGTTTCTTACCGTTGGCAAATTCAACGCCACCTTCTTTAGTGACATTTTTCATCCACGCATTCATATCCCAGTATGTTCCCTGAAGGTCTTTTTTGTATAATTCACCATCAATCACTTCGGAAGTGTCTTTTAACCAAACAAAAAGTCGGCACTTATCACCCTTATAAAATTGCTCATACATGGTGCCTCTATTTTTCCCTGTTTTAGGAACATACTCAATAGAGAGCAAATCCTCAGTTATTCCCTCTTCGGTGCGGTAATCCATAATTCGTGTGCGGATAGAACTCTGTGCATTAGTTGTCTGGAAAATCTTTACTCCATATTTCTGATATGCCTCCTTTTCGCTAATACCATCCGCAGCGGCAACCTGCTTAATTGACATCATCACAGGATTTTTTCGCAAATACACCTTAATCTCATTTCCGTCGCCATCAACAGTGGAACCGTAGTAAACTTTCTCACCCGGTTCCACTAAAACCGTGGTATATTTCCAACTTTTACCTTGGTCTAAGTATTGTTGAATCAAATCAGAGATTTCTGTATATACATACGGCCCATTGAAAAGTGGCATCATCGTATATTGCTTTGCATACACAACAATATATTCACAATTTTTCTTAAAGCGCTTATCTTCGCCGCCGCCTGATGCACCTGCTATATTTTTCATATTCACACTGATGATATTCAGAAAATTATCTTCACCAAAAACATCATCACAGAGCATCTTTAATTGAGAAAGTTCAATATCACTAATTTGAATAAATATGACACCGCTTTCAGAAAGTAAGTTTCTGGCAAGTGACAGACGTTCTTTCATGAAAGACAGCCATTTGCTGTGTCTATATGCATCGGCTGAATCAACATAATTGTCATCATACATAAAGTCGGTTTCGCCTGTATTGTACGGCGGGTCGATATAAATCATGTCAATGCGACCCCGGTGCGTCTTTTCCAACAGGCGCAGGCTATGCAGATTATCACCTTCAAGAAGAAAATTATAGACCCCACCTGCGGATGTGGTTATTTCCTTACCTGCATCTTCGGTAAATACTGGAATGTGCGTCCGCATCATGACATCCACAGCCTCTTCGTGCTGTTCCCAGACGAGGCCGTATTTCTTTGCGTTCAATTCGCTCTCGATTTCGCCCAGCGCAATCAGAACATCGTCATCATCTTTATGTTCCTGTCGGATGGTATCAAGAAAGGCCAGCATCCGTTCTCTCTTTTTCTGTGACAAATTAGACATTGCCTATTCCTCCGTTTTTGATTTCAATTTTTTCTCCGTTGGGCAGTGTAAAGGACTGCTCATAGGCAATGCCGAGTTCATCGGCAATTTGGATCAGCTCGGTTTCGCTGATGGTGCCGCGCTTCATCTTTGCATTGAAGTTCTGTGGAGACTGCCCGATTCTACGGGCGAGTTCTGAGGCACTGATGCCCATTCTTACACACAGTACCTTTATCTGTTCTGTCGTAGTCATTCTTTACCTCCTACAACGAGTTGCTGTTTTCAATTATATCCACTCCAGTATAAACGATTTGTTTGATAATTACAATCCTTTCCAAGGGCAGTCTGCATGACTGCTCTTATTTTTTTGCACTTTTTTCGTAAATCATCGGAAAAGAACTCTGCCAGCCTACCTAGACCAGTAGGAAGGAAAGAAAAATTTCAAAACCCACGTCCTTTTTCTGCCCTTCCCAAGGCTAAGCAATGAGGGAAAGAAATCTTTCGGAAATCGTAAGATTTCCCTTCTTCCCACAGCTACCACATAGAGGGATGGAAAACAGCCCTCGGAAAGGAGGACAGCCCCATGTTTATGAAGACAATTCCCAAGGAGGTTGACGCCCATGCGTGATTATTCACAGATTGCTCCAATGCTGCAGGCGGACGGCAGATTCTGCCTCTACCGCATAGAAGCCAGGAGCAGAGCCTCTCCTGAAATGACCAAGATCCCGTACCAGCTGAATGGTACCCGTGCAGACCCCGGCAATCGCAGTCATTACGGTTCTTTCGCAAATGCTGTGGCCGAATATGAGCACGGCGGCTATGACGGTATCACCATCGGATGTTTTTCTCCATTCAAGCTGATCGATGTGGATGACTGCATTGTTGACGGCAAGCTGGATGAACGTGGTCAGGACATCGTAGACACCTTGGATTCCTATACGGAACTCAGTCCCTCCGGCACAGGCGTTCACATCTTCGTTCTGGCAGAAAACCTGCAGTTCGATAAGAAACGCTACTACATCAACAATCGCAGCACCCATGTGGAGGTGTATGACCCAATGGTCACTAAGAAGTTCCTCACCATGACCGGGGAATGCATCCACGGCAGTGATGTTATAGAGCGCACCGAGGAACTGCGTATCGTGTTGGAGAAATATATGCTCCGTCCGGCAGCAGACCGCCTTGTTCCCAAGGTCGATGCTCCCGGCAGCTTTCTCTCCGATGAATCCGTCATCAGCAAGATGATAGCCTCCGCTCAAGGCACAAAAGCCAAGGCGCTCATGGACGGCAGGATACCGGATGGCAAGTCTGCCAGTGAAGCAGATATGGCCTATGCCGAGATACTCGCCTTCTGGTGCGGCGGTGATCTGGTGCAGATGGACAGACTGTTCCGGCAGTCGAGGTTGATGCGCGACAAGTGGGACAGACCGCAAAGCGGTTCTACTTACGGAATGCTCACACTGGAAAAGGCAGTTCGAAGCTGCACGGCTTTTTACACCCCGGTAATAACGAACCCCGCGGAGGACTTCAACGATGTCCTTCAAAAGCTGGAAGAACTGGCACCGCTGGACAATCCCAGATACCGCGGCGGTGATATCGGATACGGACGGCTCTTTGCCGATGTGTTCAAGGACATTGCCCGGTTCGTGCCGGAACGAAAGAAATGGTACGTCTATGATGGCAAACGCTGGGTAGCGGATATTGCCTCCCTCGCCATCATGGAACTGGGTAAAGACCTGGCAGATTCGCTCCTGATCTATGCTGCCTCCATCCAGGACGAGGACAGACGGAAAAGCTTTCTCGACAGTAGTAAACGCTGGCAGCAGCGCCGTTTCCGGGAGACCTACATCAAGGATGCACAAAGCGTATATCCCATTCCGATGGAACGCTTCGATGCAGACCCATTCCTGTTCAACTGCGCCAATGTGACCATCGACTTGAACACAGGCGCGGCAAAGGAACATTCGCCAAAGGACTACATCACCATGTTAAGTCCTGCGGAATATGACCCTCATGCCCACAGTGACCGTTTTCTTCAGTTCATAGACGAGGTCACCAGCAACGATGCCGATAAGGCAAAGTTCCTGCAAAAGTGTCTGGGATATGGTCTAAGCGGCATCACCTGGTATGAGTGTATGTTTCTCGTTTACGGCGAGACAACACGAAACGGCAAAGGCACTCTCATGGAAAGCGTTCTTCGGCTGATGGGTGATTACGGAAAGGCAGTTCGCCCGGAGACCATCACCCAGAAACGCAACCAGGACTCACAGGGGCCGAGCGAGGATATCGCAAGTCTGGCAGGCATCCGCTTCGCCAATATCTCCGAGCCGCGCAGAGGCCTCGTTCTGGACTCCGCTCTGGTGAAGACGATGACAGGTTCCGATACCGTCCGTGCCCGGTTCCTTCACGAGAACAGCTTCGATTTCAAACCGCAGCATAAGCTGTACATCAACACCAACTACCTTCCGGTTATTACGGATATGACGGTGTTTGAGAGCAATCGTGTGTTCATCATCCCATTCAACAGACATTTTGAAGAATGGGAACAGGACAGACTGCTCAAGACGGAATTCCAAAAGCCGGAGGTGCAGAGTGCCATCCTCAACTGGCTGATGGAGGGATTTCGGATGCTGCAGGCAGAAGGCTTTACCAAGCCGGATGCAGTAAGCCAGGCTATCCAGGATTACCGCCATGAAAGCGATAAGGTCGCACAGTTTGCAGAGGAACGCCTCATTGCCGACAAAGGCAGCGAGGTCAGAACAGCACTTGCCTATACCGAATACCGCAGATGGTGTGAGGAAAATGGCTGTTATTCGGAGAATGCCAGAAATTTCAATCTGGAACTCCGCAAGTTCGGAGAAGTCATCCGGCGCAGACCGAAGGACGGTGGTGAAAAGACCACACTGCTCATCGGCTATCGGCTGAAGGACGATTTTCTCCAGACTTCATAACAATATCCACAGATGGGGCAACTGTGGCAAAAGTGGCATCAAATGTAAGGTTGTATTCCCTATATGCCCCATATAGGACATCAACCTTGAATTTCTTACCACAAGTAGCCACATCTGCCCCAAACCATAAGCCTGTGACCATTACAAAGGAAAGGAGGACGAGCCATGAAAATCTTAGGCGTTGTTTCTGGGTGTGAGCGTGTCTGCCCGGAGGATTTCAGCAATGACAAATACATCGGTGTCGCACTGATGCAGTCTCCGCAGAACGATACTGCCTGTCTGCTCCGCAGCCGTGATGGCGCTAACCGCTGGTGCGTAGTCTACGGCAGACACGAACTGTACTTCAAATCCAAGGAAGATGCTGTGGATTATTGCAAAAACCACGGTTTCAAGAACTACCGCACCAATTAAGGAGGTGTTTGCCATGACCAACAAAGAAGAACTGCAGAAGCATTTCCGGTTCCATAAGAGCGTGACCCTTGTTCAGGAAGGCCACCAGCCCATCACTATCACAAAGGAGTACTGCTACCATCTCAGCAATCCTTTTCACAGCGGATTGGATTTCATGAGTCTGGATGAACTGGCAGACTACTGCAAACTGAAAAATCTGGACATCGCGTCCATTTTCAAGAAATAAGTTTCTGCTGCCAGCCGGGTGCCGACCGCAGGGGGAGTCACAATCTTTCCAGTCCCATCAGACGGCTAACGGCGCCCTGCTCGCACGCAGAAAAACTGAAATTCAAACGGGGTATTAACCCCAAATCAAACACAAAGGAGTTTTTATTATGGAAAATTTTATCAACGCAAAATTCGTAACCACCACTGATCCTGAGTACTATCAGACCTTCTGGCAGAGCATGAAAGGCATTCAGGTTCAGGACGTCTATCTGGAATCCGGCAAAAAAGCCAACAACACCCATGCACTGCCCAGCGTGTCTATCCCTCGTTTCCATGAGGCAAGACTCAAGGAAAGCCTGTTCCGTAATATCGCAAGCGTAGCTGCGGTATCGAAAGGCTCTACGGTCTTTGCAGAAGATTTCCACGGCAGCGCCGAGTGGATTCCCGAAAACAGCTCTATTGATCTCCATGACGGCGATGAGGATTTTGACCGCATTCCTTTAGGCTACCACAAGTTGGGCAGCATTCTGCGTTTCCCGGAGGATTTCGTACATGATGCCACATTCAACATCGAGCGTTATATCCTCAAGCATTTTGCTAAGGCTGTGAGCCGTTGTGAGGACAGTGCCTTCATCACAGGTGACGGTGTAAATGAGCCTTTCGGCATTCTCCATCCCCAGCGTGGTGCAGAGATTGGTGTGAACGCCAAGGAACTGACCTATGACGCTGTTATCCAGCTGTTCTTCTCCGTAAAGCCGGAATACCGTAAGCACGGCAAGTGGCTCATGAACGATGACACTGCACTTATCCTCCGCACCCTCAAGGACGCAGATGGCAACTATCTGTGGAATCAGGCAAATGACACTATCCTGGGCAAGGAGGTACTCATCTCCGAATTCATGCCTTCCGATGGTATGCCTGTTGCCTTTGGTGATTTTGAATACTATCAGATCATCGACCGCAGCGAGTTCAGCTGCCGCGTACTCAGAGAGACCTATGTAGACGATGCCCAGGTTGGTTATCTGGGATATGAGTTTGTGGACGGTCTGCTTCTGCGCAGGGAGGCTGTCAAAACCCTTTGCATCAGCGAGTAAGCGCAAAAGGAATGGACTGTGACGGAAACTTTCCGTCACAGTCCTATTCCCCTGAAAACTTATGCGACTTTGTGCGTAAGCCTCCAGCACCGTTGCCCGGTTTGTAGATGCACAGGGATTCAGGCCGCCCCTTACCGGGCAGAAAGGAGATGCCGAAATGGCAGAATACAGAGGAAAACCTTGCCGTTCTGAGGAGATACCGATTGGAGACACACTCTTCACAGTCATCTCCGTTCAAAGCGACAAGGCTAGAGAAACCGCCTTTGAGAAGGTAAAGAAGCTGGTTTTGAACAGCACACAAAACCGCCCGGAAACAGCTGCACATATTTCCAGGGCAGGATAACAGATAAGACTTGCTATTTCTGCGGTTTAGAGCGAACATACAGTACCGCTTGAAGTCTGTCGGAAAGGAGAACAATATGAACACAAAAAACTACAGACAGACTTCCACCGCAGAGAGCAAGATTACGGCACTGTATTGCCGCCTTTCTCGTGACGATGAACTTCAGGGAGACAGCAACAGCATTCTCAACCAGAAAGCCATTCTTCAAAAATACGCTGAAGACAATGGTTTCCGCAACATCATGTTTTTCGTGGATGATGGTTACAGCGGAACAACCTTTAATCGCCCCGACTGGCAGCGCTTGCAGGGGATGATAGACGATGGCCGCATTGGAACGATTATCGTGAAAGACATGAGCCGACTGGGCAGAGATTACCTGCAGGTCGGAATGTACACCGAGATGGTTTTCCCTAATGCGGATATCCGCTTCATTGCCATCAACAATGGTGTTGACAGCATCAACGGCACCGAGAATGACATGACGCCGTTCATCAACATTTTCAATGAATTCTATGCCAAGGACACCAGCAAGAAGATTCGCGCCGTGTTCAAAGCAAAGGGCAATGCCGGAAAGCCTCTCTGCACAAATCCGCCGTATGGCTATTTGAAAGACCCCAATGACAAGTTCCACTGGATTGTGGACGAAACGGTTGCTCCGGTAGTCAAGGAAATCTTCGCCATGTGCGTTGCCGGAAAAGGCCCCTCGCAGATTGCAAAAGAGCTTGAGCGCCGTGGTATTCCGACACCATCTGAACATTACGCAGCCATTGGTGTTAAGTGTCCTGCTCAAAAATCAGAACAGGCAGGTCACTGGCAGCAAAGAACCATCGTAGATATCCTCAAAAAGATGGAGTACTTAGGTCACACAGTAAACTTCAAGACTTACAAGAAGTCCTTTAAGAGCAAGAAAACCATTGACAATGATCCTTCCGAATGGGCTGTCTTTGAAAACACCCACGAGGCCATCATCGATCAGGAAACCTATGACATCGTTCAACGCATCCGTGACGGCAGACGCCGACTTACTCCGATGGGGGAAATGCCTACGCTCTCCGGTATGCTATTCTGTGCTGACTGCGGTGCCAAACTGTACCAGGTCAGAGCAAGAGGATGGACACACGAGCAGGAGTATTTCGTATGTGCAAGATACCGAAAAATCAAAGGCGGCTGCACCTCGCACCAGATACGAAATGTCCAGGTCGAAGAAATCCTGCTTAGGCAGCTGAGGATTATTACCGCATATGCCCGTGAGCATGAGGATGAGTTTGTAAGACTGGTGACCAAACAGAGTGAAAAGGAACTGACTCGCCAGCTTCGTGACAGCCACAAGGAATTGGAGCAGGCTCAAAGCCGTATTGTAAAACTTGATACCATCGTCCAGCGACTCTACGAGGATAACATCGATGGCAAGATTTCCGATGAGCGTTTTAGTAGAATGTCAGCAACCTACGAGGCCGAACAGCAACAGCTGGAGAGCCGTGTGGCTGAACTCAAAGCCTTCATTGATCAGGCAAGGAAACAGCACTTGAATGTCGATTCCTTTCTCGCAATGGTACGAAAATATACCGAAATTCCGGAACTTACGGCAGAAATCATCCGTTCCTTTGTGGAGAAGATTGAGGTGTGCCAATCCGAAAAGGTGCCAGGCACAAGGACGAAGAAGCAGACCATCTACATTCATTGGAACTTCATTGGTTCAGTCGATATCCCGGCTGAAAACGAAAAAACGGCATAACCTACATTGCTGTAAGTTATGCCGATATTTTCAGAGATTAAAAATCCCTTAGTGAGCAGACCTTTAATTCCTTGCTTTATTAGTTAACTATTTAATTTCTCATGTATTCTTCTGTTATAAGACCACATCTTTTTGCTTCTATGACATCGTTTATAACAAAATACTGTACATCCGAGTTATCACATTCTTAGATAAAACTTTGCATAGCGTGATACACTTACTTTCTCCATGATTTATTCTCCCAAACTTCTATATCAATCCCCAAAAAATTTAAACAAAAAAAGCAAGGCATTTTAATTCCCTGCTTTTCTTGTCTGCTATTAAATAATTAATTCTATATCAGATATCTTCTTTTTTTAGATGAGTGAACATATCGTGATTGTTTTGTGCATTACCCTGAGTAATAAAGTAGTTATAATACGCATCAAAATCTTCATCATGCAATAAACTATTCATACCAGTATATACTTCAAATGTTCCCCAAGCACTAAACATATTCATGTTTGAAATAAACATCTGATCATTACATACACAATCTAAAGACCAATATCCACCGTCTTCTACTGAACTATCTGGTATCCACTCAACTCTAACAAAGGTAGAAGTTGCCATATTCAAAGCACCCTTACCTTTCCACTTTGCCAAGTGGCCTGAAGATTTATAGTACTGGCCATAGAAGAAATTTGCATCATTAATACCGAAGCTCCAAGCCATATTCTGTGAGCCACCAGCTCCGCCCCTTGTCAAATAATGGCCTAACTCAAATCTTCCAACTGTACCTTCAATAGCTCTTAATCTGCAAAGCTCATAATCGATAATTGCGTATTCTTCCCAGCCGTTTTCTCTTCTATATTCGTTAACCATCTGATTTAACTCATTAGATACATCATCAAGGAAGAAGCCATATACTGTTCCATCACACTCTAAATCAATTGGTAAACCATAATCACTATCATATGTATTAGATAAGTTATACTGTACGCCATCATAAGTAAAATCAGTTCTTGTTACAAAGTGTTCGTGATAAACTTTCAAGAACTCCTGATTTATATCAATTTGATAACTCTTAACTGTATAAGTCTTACCATCAACATCAATATATGGAACACTAAAATCAGGTGTTGTCTTAACAGGATAAGTAGGTTCAGCTGTTATTGTAGGAATATATGTAGGTGTTACAGTAACAGTTGTTGGAGAACTTGTTGGTGTATTTGTAGGATTATTTATATTAACTGGTGTAAATGTAATACCTTCATAGGTTTCTGTTCCTGCATTTATACCATAAGCTAAGCATAAGTTATTAAACTCAATACTCTTTGCAAAACCCATAAGAGCATCTTCTCTTGCGATCTCACCACTATTAAGTTTTCCTACCCAGGAATCAAAACCAGATTTATCTGGTTCTCTTCCAAAGAATACGCTATAAAGATTTCTTACAAATTCCTCATTACCTGTATTTAAATCCAAATACTCATTACTAAATAAGAAGCCATAAGAAGCTACTAAGCCAGATATTCTATTTGATGCCAATTCTAGAACCCAAGTACTTTGACCACCTTGATCACCTTTTCTCTTAAAACAGATACCATATAATCTATCAACAAAAGAATTGATTAAATTAACTCTGTTCATGTCAGATCCTGAAATGTAGTATCCAGAAAAGATTCCATAGGATTTACAAAGGTTATAAAACTCTTCTGAATTTGCAAAGCCAATAAAGATATCATATCTTGTGTAGCCAGAATTAAGATTATTTACCCAATAGTCTTTACCATCTTTGTCTGGTTCTCTTCCAAGAAGCATATTGTACATTTTGTCTACATAAGTAGAATCATCAAAACCAGCATTTTGAAACTCTGGACTATATACAAATCCATAAGCAACTGATACACCACAGGCTTCACCAGAAAACAGTTTGTCCATCCAGTACTGGAACCCTTCTTCATCAGCCTCTCGCCCCAGTGCAATTCTATAACATCTTCTGACAAATCCAGCAGCACCTATCTCGTTAGCACTCACTTTACTATATGGAGTAAATATACCAATAATTAAAGTTACTAAAAGAATGTATACTATTTTGACAAATCGATTAGATTCCATATAAACCTCTTTTTCCAATTATCAAAATAATTATACATAATTTGATATAAAAACAAAAGGGGCTGTCTCAAAATAAAATTTGAGATAGCCCTAATTCTATGCAACAAAA
>JAKSRE010000030.1 GCA_024403775.1 Clostridia bacterium
AATGAAACAGGCATTCTGAGTGAGATTCACTTAAAACAGGCGTTTCATTCACTGACGAGTGAATAGATTGGACATTTCAAGTGAATGGACTCTCAGACCAAGAAACTCGCAGCTTCGCTGCCACTAAGAAATCATTGATTCTGCCAATCAATGATTGGGATATTCCGTCCTATATTGGATGCTCACTTAAAACCATTGTTTTTATACACCTAACAGTTGAATAAAAACGCCATTCTGAGTGAATCTCACAAAAAACGTAAGTTTTATACACCTAACAGTTGAATAAAAACGCCATTCTGAGTGAATCTCACAAAAAACGTAAGTTTTATACACCTAACAGTTGAATAAAAAACGCCACATCAAGTGATATTCGCACAAAACACCTTCTCAAGTATTACACATAGAACCACCCTCATAAGGCCTCCGCCCTCATCCCCCTGCCTCACACCGCAATTCTCTCGCCCACAATCCATACATTAATCCATCCACACACAAACAAACCCAGAATCGCAAAACACGCGATTCTGGGTCTGTTCATTTTATCCTTAAGTTCCACTTTTCCCCTAAGTAAAACTTACAAGCTAGATTATGTATTAGCAGTATTTGCTGCATTGATTGCACTTGTCATACAGATCATCATGATAATCTGAACTTCAATTGCAGTAGCAAGCATTGCGTTAAGTGCGAGATTTGATGAATCAATTGTCTCATCTGACATTGTATCAAGAACAACCTGTGAAGCGAAAAGCTTACGCATATCAGAGCCTGCTGCAAGGTTGCCAAATCCCTTTTGTGTCTTAAGATAGTCATCTGCATCAATTACATTCTGAACAATCTCATCAATGCTGTAGTCAAGAGTCTGAAGAACACCAAGATTACCAAGCTCCATGCCTGTGCTGTATTTATGTTTCGCATCCTTGAGCTTATCCCAGATGTCGATTACGCGCTGACACTTAATCTCAGGAGATTTATCATCAAGCGCAAGAACATGTGTGAGTGTCTGAACTGCATTCTTATCAAGGAATTTCTTGGTAAGAATCTTATAAGATTCCTCCATGTCATCAATAAGACGCTCGATTGGTTTGCCTGATACAGCGAGAGCGGCGCAGAGTGGGTAGTCCTCATTTGATGTGAGGAAAGCGTGCTTCTTTGTCATCTCACTATAGATTTCCTTTGTTCTCTCGATAGCATTTGAAGTATTGGTCTTGCTATCAACAATGACGATTGCAGCGAGAACTTTGTGCTCACTTTTGCCAAAGAATCCGCTGCTCAACGCATTGTAAACGTCCTGAACCTCCTCGAGATAATACTCTGGATTGTGGCTCATGAGCATTTTGCAGAGAAGTGGAACCTTTACGAAGCCACGAAGTTCAGAAAATACACCTGTGTTCGTCTTGAGGAGTTTGTCGAGATATTTAAACTTCTCGGCATCCTGTGTAACGCCTGAGCAGGTAAGAATTCCTGCTGCAGCATAGCGCATGTAGTCTGATTCCCACGCAAAAATTTTATTGAGCTGCTGCTTGTTCCCTACAAGCAGGTCGCATTTTGCACGTAAAATAGCATCCACTTATAATCCCTCCGATTTCTTATCCCCTTTTCGAAAAGCATTATAAAAGACACTATTAAATAGAAAACCAACAAAATATTAAGATTTCATATAGATTGATTATTTCATATTGATCAGGCCGAGGCCAATAAGGCAAACCGCAACGCCGCAGAGCTTATTCCAGGTGAGGCTCTCCTTATAGAGAAAATACCCAACGAAAATCAGAATTACCGCGAGAAATGACGCCTGGACAATCTGTGCCATACTAACCTGCCATCCAGCTTTAAAAGCATAAATATAGCCTGCTTCAAGCCCAACAACCACGATTCCAAGAACAAAAGGCGCCCAGTTAAGATGCTTATATTCATTCACAAGACTTGTAGATGTATTATTACTTAATGCAAAATATAAAATGAGCGATATTACTGCACCCACAAGATAAGTAATTGTCAGCGAAGCAAACGGATCGATTGTATCTGGAACAGATTTAGCGCAAATCTGATAAAAAACATTACATATAACAACCAGTGCCAATGGCCAAATATAACTAAACATACTCACCTCACGTACTCACCAAAGTTCAAACAGATAAATCGCATGGAAGAATCCAAAAAGCAGACTTAGACCGATTCCAGTCAAAGCAAATATCAGTCCGCAAAATACAAGCACTCTGCGGCTATTAATCTCTTTTGCTTTAATTGATTTAACGCCAAATATAATGGAGATTATTCCCAGAATTACCGAAGGAATTACAAAAAAAGAAGTTATCATACTTATTAATCCTGTTACAAAACTAATAAGTGCATTTTTCTCAGCCCTACTTATCGGGGTAATTCTATCTGAGATAACTGCATCAGATGGATTAAACGGATCAAAATTAACCGTATACTCTATGCCGACCCTGGATCTTGCCATACTTCTTGAATTTTTGGAATGAACCCCATGCTCATCGGCTCTATAAAATACTGTTCCATCTACCTCATACTTATAGACAAAATGTGCACCGTTAATTGTTGAGACACCATTAAACACACCAGGTTTTCTTATTGATGCGAGCATCAAATCAAGCGTAAAACCTGAACCGGTAAGAGAGTTAAACGTCTCAATATCATAAACAATATCGCCAGTATAGTAGCCTACGCAGGAAGCAGACAGATTTCCCATATGTTACTCCTAATATATAAACTCCATTTCTGTTTATTGTAGTACTTTTGGGGTGTAAAAGAAATATCAACAAATCAATTTACACTCATATCGATAAGTAGCCAGTCATACATCAGATAATCTATCTCGTGTCCACAGTAAGAACATGACTTTCCTTCATATAAACTATAGCGGCTGCCACATGAAGCGCACTGCATCATGCTTGGTTCAAAGATATTCTTTGTCTTATTATTAATATCCTTAACAAAAGACAAAGTTATTATCTCTTTCTTCCATTCTGCATTTTTTTCCAGAGCATTATAGCGTAATACCATGGTAGTCATTACAGCATCTACAAGGACATATTTGTCATTTTTGGTAATGTTTTTGGTCTCGATAGTCTGAATATCTATATCGATAACATTTTCGAAAATTTTATAGAAAGGAGCTACATCAAAATCACTGTCAGCCAATCTCTGAAGGTCATCTTTATTCTCTGCAAAAACTACAGAATAAAGTTTATTACGCATACTGTTATAGAAAGCAGTAGCTGAGAAAAGCGGATCAATATCCTTGATTCTGTGGGCTAATATCTGATCATACTCTTTCTGGTTTGCCTCGTGGTACAAAGCATAATCTATGTCAATTTTTCCCTGAAGCTTATCGAGTTTTGTACTCTCAATTTTCTTCTGTGAATATCCTGCTACTCTTAAAGATAAATCCTTTACAGTAAACTGTGTTCCACAGAAATTACATCCGTTAAGTAAGTCCTCTCTAACTGCATAATTACCACAGTTAGGACAGGAAATATAGCCCTCGTTATTGTATTTTGAACCAGCCAAAAGATAGTGGCAGATTCTCCAGTCATTATCTACAAATACATCCTGGCCTGCTACAGAGTATCTTCTTGTAAGTTTAACTGGTTCATTTGCTTCAGCTACATCATACTGAGAAGAAGAATATCTCTTTACTTCCATTCTCATAGCATTAGAACCAATATCAGCTGACTTATCTATATTCATGGTAATTCCCATGCGGTTAAGTCTTTTCTTCTGCATTAATAAAGAGTGGCTTAAGTCCTGGGTAATATATTTAATATCTCTGTTTGAACTAAAGTAGTTATGTGACTCTTCCTTAAAATAACTAACCATTTTTGAGACTTCTTCATCGTAAGAGACTGAGATATTGTCACTTTTAATGTCTTCGACTACGGCACTTTTTGCTTTTGATTTTCTAATGGAATCATTCTTATCAATGAGCTTAACGTCAATTCCTGGCACATCAATCCAAACCTTATCGTTCTGATATGCTTCCAAAACAGGTACAAGTTCTTCATTTTTGCCTGTACCATGAACCTGGTAGATATTTTTAACCTGCCCAACTGCATTTAATATTCCAAGTTTATTTCCATGTGTATAGAAAATCTCCAGAATATCATCCTTTTTAAGGAGTCCCTCACGTACTCGCACATAAATTTTTGCAATGTCATCTGCCTGAACACATTTATTTATCTCAAGAATTGACGATATATCCTTATTCTTTGCTACAGATATTTTATCTAAATAGGATTTCTTATTATTCTGATATTCTTCTTTTAAATCTTTTCTGCCAAATAATCCCATTTTGTCACTCTCTTTCGTGTAGTTTTATATTTATTTAGATTAAGCCTCTCGCTAAGAAAAAGCAAAATTCCCCCTTACCGAAAAGCCTTCGGCAGAGGGAATTACAAGCTTTATAATAAAACCTTAATTTTACTCAGCTTCAATCTCTGTAACACTTGCAACTGAAACTGTATCACCTTCAACATTAAGTACTACATGAACATTTGCAAAATGGTCACGATGCCAGTTACTACCAACTTCAAGATCAAACTCGATTGTCTGAACTGCCGCAGTTGCATCAAGATTATAGTTAGCTGGCTTGTTCATATCTGTTGTACCAGTTGGATTAAATAATCCTCTTGGACCGCCAAAGTAGAATCCCTGATTTGCAGATTCATTACGATATGGAGAACCGTTAACTGAATAGTTTCTAGCCTTGATATCAATGTAGTTATGGTCATCATCATACTCGATAAACTTCTCACAGAAAAGGTTCAAATAGAACTTCTCACCATCATCAGATAACTTGAACTCTGGCATCAAATAAACAGAAGCTTCCTCTGTCTCAACGATTGGGAACTCTGTTGACTTATCTGGCTCTTCATAACCATAATCATCAGTTACAAAAGTAAAATCGCCAATGATACGATCATCAATATCAAAATAGAGAAGCTCAATCTCAGCTGTAAACTCTGCTGGCTTTTCTGTAATATCAGCAGAACCAAGATACATTGACATCTCTTCTGTCTCTTCTGGATCTACACTACCTGGCTGCCAGTAAAGAGAAACGAAATATCCGTTAAGAGTACACTTATTGAACTGGAGGAAGAACATATTATCTGGATCAAGGTTAGTTACTTCCAAGTCCATAATCCAATCATTATAAGAACTACGATGAATGTTACCTGCATAAATCTCAACAGACTCATCTGCATAGAACAAAGTAAGCTCTTCACCAGAAATGTTAACTGGTCCATCAGGAATACCAGCCTCTGTCTCTTCTGGCTCTTCTGTAACTTCTTCCTCTTCAGAAGCCTCAGTGTCCTTAGGAGCCTCTGTCTCTTCTGAATCCTTCTTTGTCTCAGCAGCTTCTGTCTTCTCTGCTGTTGTCTCATTAGCACCAGTTTCCTTAACCTCTTCGCTGGAACATGAGCATGTTCCAAGTGCCATAGCTGCAACCAATGTTGCTACGATCAATTTACGCTTCATAAATCTACCTCTTAAATAAATTTTTATCCTAAGATAAATCATGATTTACAAACTATCTTCATATATCCGGATAGTTTTAAAAATCATTTATAATTATATTCCAAAAGGCGTTTTATGAATGTCACCAAAACCGGTGAATTTAGTCTCCGATGGCTATTCCGTGCGCTCTTGCTTCAATTGCAAGCTTCACTCTTGTAAGTCCTGTCTTACTTGTCATTCTTTTAACATGGGTTCGTACAGTCTCATAACTTAAGCTTAATTCTTCGGCAATCTCCTGGTCAGTTAACCCCTTTGTCATAAGGCGTAATACATCAAGTTCTCTACTTGATAAGTCACTGCTTTTGGCCCAGCCGATATCAACAGAAGGTGCTGAATCAGGGAAAACACTCTCACCATTTACAGTTTTATCAATAACCTCAATTAACTGCTCACCCTCTACTTCCTTATACCAAAAAGAATCAACTCCGATTTTTCTTGCTCTTTCCAGATATTTGGATTCTGGCATGGACGTAACAATCAAAATCTTAATGTCTTTATTTATATTTTTAATTTGTTCAGCCGCATCTAATCCATTAGAGCCATCGTTCATAACAATATCCATAATCACAAGATCGATCTCATTGTTTTTGCAAAAATCAGGAGCAGCATATGCTGTCTGTAATTCCTTTACGACAGTATATTTATCAGATCCATTCACAATCATTGTGAATAATTGTCTTGGAAGATACTGATCATCACAAATCAAAACTTTTATTTTATCCATTAGCTTTCTTTGGAGATGGTTATTACAATACCAACATAAGGTTTTATTGTAACTTCCATCCTGCCTCCTTTGTTCTCTATCATTTTACGAAGGTTTTTAAGGCCGCCCTTCTCTCTTATCTCCTCTGTGGCCACATCTCCAGGGTTAGTTATGCTTATAACCAGATCCATACCTTTCTCTTCTACTTTAATGTCCAGAGATTTACTTACCGCATATTTATAAGCATTTGTTATACATTCATTTACTGAAGTTATTATTATCTCTTTTATATTTTCCTCTTCAGGAAGATTATCTGGCAGATTTATCGTTACACCTAACTGCTCTGCATTAACCGCTAATATCTCATATCCATTCTGATTAACGCTTATGCTCTCTTTTTTGAGAAGCTTTATGTTTTTATTCCACATATCAAGAAGTTCATTCTCATCAATATCTTTTACTGACAAATATCTTCTTGTCGCGACAAGCGTCTGACCTAGTTCTGAGTGAACTCTTACCTTGGCATCAAGAATCTCTTTCTCTATGGTAATTCTTGTAACATTCTGTGAGTATTCCTTTAGCTTTTCTGAGATTACTTTCATTCGCTTGGTTTCTTCCATAAGTTTTCTCGTCTTATGGTATTCTTCTGTTATGTTTGTAGCAAGAATCTCATAAAGATAACCATTCTCATAATTTATTTTTTCTCTTCGAAAGGCCCATACCACCTCATCATTAATTATCCAGGTAGGGTTTTTACTGTCTTCAAGTTTATAAGCTTTCGTTGTTACATTTGAAGTAGTGATTTTCTCCCAGAATTCCGCTGCATTAGCGATTGCCATATCAAAAATATCGATAGCTATATTCTGCATTTCTTTATTTATAAGACGTGGCATTCCACTCTCATAATAGCAGCATATTCCATAAGGAATAGAATCTATACTTTCCTTAATAGATACGTTCGAAATATGATTTTTTCGCCATTTATAATCATCAATAAATAAGAAGGTCTGAATTACGGCAATAACAAATTCTATAATAATATAGGCTATAGCTGGCTTACTGAAGAAAGGAATCTGCCAGTCAAGAGCCGTTCTTCCATCATAAGTGTAGGACATACCTACCGCCAGAAAATTAAACTCCATATACGATACAAAAAGGCATGCTATATCAATAAGAAGATATGGAAATCTTCTTTTTTCCATAAAATGGTTCATTATGAGAATCACAACTATAATTAGACTATAGATTATGAGAATGTATATTAGCGACTTTGAGAGAGGATTCATATTCACAAGAGATCTCATTTTTTACCACCTTCCTTCTCAAGATAGATGATAATATTCATGGAATCTTCGTCCTGATAGACCGTATGAATAATTTTACTTTCGGGAATTAAACTCTTGTCTTCGTTAGTCTCAAGAAGAATTCTCACAGCTCTTTTATCTAGGGTTACCATAATAGAATTAAACCTTTCAAGATAAGCCTCGATAATGCTTTCAAAGAAGTCATAGATACTAATGCACATTGCTACATCAATATTAGTATCTTCTGCATCATTTAATATACTTATGTCTACACCACAGTATTTAAGGTAATTTAGCGATTCCGACATAGAGAGATAAAGCTCTGTAAGAGATATCTTATCGCCCTCAAGAGACAATAAAGACAAATTTATTCTTCGCTTTATATATGCATTAAGAACAGCTGCTTTTGAAATATATTCATCAAACTTATCTGGTTCGTTCTTGCAGAAATCCAGATATTCTTCAATCTTTAAGACCTGAGGTTTTACGATTCTGGCTATATCATCGTAAATCTTGTTTTTTGTTTTATACATAGTCTCATCTCTTAATAGCTGATTCTCTGCCTCAATCATCGCATTCTCGTCACTAATGACCTCAGCAGCTTCTTCTAATCTGTTATTAAGATTTACAATCTCTTTTATGCTCTCAGTAAAATATACGGTACCCCCATCAATTTTTTTGGAATGAAGTCTCGTGTTCTCATCGAGCATAGTTTTTAAGTTATCTGTACCGAATATGTCATTTTTACTAATTATCTCATCATTTGAAGAATATATAACATTGTTATACCTATCAGTAATGCAGGCATCTATGAGGGAATTGGAAAATAATTCTTCATAACCATCATTACTTGGAATAATGCCTATATAGATACATGCTTCTACCAGAAAAATAACTGTCATCAGGATAACATCCTGAAAAAGATAAATAACAGTATCCTTTATTTTTGGAACAAGATTAAATACGGATAGTAATATCAAAAACAAACCACCAACTAATATGGTAACAGGAATCCACATTTTACTTCGGCTTTGTGGAAGACTGCATTTCCTGTACAGGTTATAAAGAGCCACTAGTGTGAATCCAACCATCCATATAACCAATATATAGAAACCAAAGCCTCTCGTATAATCATCATTATCATCAGGGTTTATTAGCTTAAATACAAACTGATGATAATTATTGGTTAATACCATAAGATTAATTAGTACCAGGCCAGTCATACAGATTCTATCAGAGATATATCTTTCTTTTTGAGGCTTGCCAATCTCGATTTTCGACATAAAATATGCGAAAAGCGGAATTGAAGTAAGTGGAAAATAGTACATGTACCATAAAAGATTTCCCTCACTGAAAAGTATATATCTGCACGTTCTGACTACATACAGAAGAACCAGACTAAATGCTATGCTTATTAATATCCTCTGATTTCTCTTCTCAAGAATTCTACGCTTTAAAAATACTGCCCACATTATAGCGATAGTGCAAAACAAAATATTATCGGCAGATCTTTTTAAAGGTGAATCCAATACCACTCTTACATATTCTGTAAAAATGAACAGGACAACCATTAGTATTAAGTTTTTGTGCTTTTTAATGCTTTTAATCATGTGGTTTTTGCCAATAAGTTGTAAATATAAGCCGCTTTCTGAATTTACATGTTCGATTATGTCGTTTTTTGAATTTGAAATCAACCTGTATGATAAGACTTATGAATTCATGTATGTGTAAATAACTCTTTCTTCTCTTTATTGATTTATTCCTGTTTATCTTCGATAATATTTACTAGTTAACTGACTTAATTCCTAGAAGGAGATTTTTATGCGCAAGAAACTAATTTCATTACTCCTAAGTTTATCTATTTGCCTGTCTTTTATGTCAATGGCGGTATTTGCTGATGAAACTGTTTACAATGTATGGGTAAACGGTGACAGATTTACAAGTAATTGCCTCACTATCCAGTGTGGAGATGGAACAGCAAAATTTAATCCTCAGACAAACGAGCTGACTCTCACAAATGCCACAATAACAAAAGATTATTTTGCTGCTGGCATATATTGTAATAAAGAAGATTTAACAGTCATCTTAGTAGGTAACAACAGCATCAAAACCGTGTTTTATGGTATAAATCTATACAGAAAAAGTCTTACTATAACAGGAAAAGGAAATCTCTCAATAGAAGATGGAATAGGTAATGGCCTACTTATAGATACTAATGATGTTGGTGAAGATATCACTATTGATATTGAGGGCACACTCTCCATTAAATCTAACGATAACTGCATTCAGACACCAAAGACTGTCAACATCTTGGGAAATGGAAAAATAGAGTTAGAATCTACTAATTATGGCATATATAATCATGATGATGTTTTAATATCTGGTAAAAACGAAATCAGTATTAGCTGCGATGAAAGTGGAATTCGTACAATTGGTAAAATCAGTGTATCTGGAGAAAACAAAATAACAATTAATGCAAAAGATATTGGTATGTCTGCTGAATCAGGAATTGATTTTACGAATAGCGGATCAATCACTATAGATGCAAATACAGGCCTTTACTCTGACAATGGCAGTGTAAAACAATCTGGTAAAGGTTCTCTTACAATAACTTCCAAAACCGAAGGTATTCGTGTTAGAAATGATATTACTCTAGAAGGAGACTCCCAGACTATAGATATCAATTCCGAGAATTTTGGATTATGGTCTGATGAAGGAAATATTACTTTTTCAGGTAATGGAAATATTGATATAAAATCCACCAATCCAGCCATTTTCTCAAATTGCGGAAATTTCTCAATTCTTGGAAGCGATCTGGTATGGATTGAAAGCGAGCAGAACGCTGTTTTAGCCAAAGGCGCCAAAATCAGTCATGACGGACTTGTTGAGATTTCTTCCAACAGAGGAATTGAAATATATGATAATGGTATTACTTTTTCTGGTCTTGGTGAAACAAATATTTATTCTACATATTCTTGCATCAATCTTAATAACGGAAGCAAAATTGTATTTGGTGAAGACAGCCAATATATTTCAGGAAATATTGAAATAAGTAGTACTAACGGAAATGCTATTACTTTTGCTAGCGAGGACTGCACAGCAGAAATAAATGGCAATGCTCATAATATCTCTTTAAATTCTGCTCCTGGATACAAAGTAATTTCAGATAGCAATAATAAAAAGGAATATTCTATTGATGTAAAAAATCCTGAAGTCTATGACATAACAGGAAGCTCAACTGAATCTTCTGCCCAGTATAAGCTAAAATTTTATTTCATAACTTTTGACATGAATGGTCACGAACACCAATAGGTAGCCAGTTAATCGTATTTCAAGACAAGGTAGTAAAGCCAGAAATTCCTTCTGAAATAGGCTTTAAATTTGAAGGCTGGTACACTAATAGAACTTGTTCAAGACTCTTTTATTTTGATACAGCTATTACTGAAGATTTAACCCTCTATGCCAAGTGGACAGTATGCAATCACTCATCAGGTACTAAAATAGTAAATCAAAAGGAAGCTACTACTACGTCAGCAGGCTATACTGGTGATACATGTTGTAAGGAGTGTGGCTTTGTAATCTCTTCTGGATCTAACATTCCAACTTTGGCTCCTACACCAACAACCGCACCTACTACAACACCAGGAAGCGGAACAGGTTCAGGTTCAACACCGACATCTAATCCAACTGGTGGAACTGGTAGCGGTTCAACACCAACTTCTACTGTTGCACCAACTTCTGCTCCAACAGCAGCCCCAGAACTTAATGTAGGCGACTTCATTAACCGCTGCTATAGCGTAGCCCTTGGACGTAGCGCTGATGAGGCTGGGTATAACTACTGGGTAGATAACCTTAATAACGGTCAGGCTTGTGGCGCTCAGGTTGGTTACGGCTTTATCTTCTCACAGGAATATATAAACAAGAATCGTTCTGATGAAGAATTTGTAACTGACATGTATGCTATGTATTTTGGACGTGAAGCAGATTCTGATGGATTTAACTACTGGGTAGGTTTACTTGAAAGCGGCTTAACACGTGAAGATATTATGGCAGGATTTGCTAACTCAGAAGAGTTCTATAATCTCTGTAATAAGTATGGCGTAGTATGTGGAACATATTTGGTAGGTGTACCAAACGATGTACAGGGCGGAGTTAACTGCTTTGTAGCTAGACTTTATAAAGTATGCTTAAACAGACTTCCTGATATGGGAGGCCAGGCTGGCTGGGTATTAAAGCTTATGAATGGTGAAGTATCTGGAACAAGTGCTGCTTATGGATTTGTATTCTCACCAGAATTTATTGGAAAGAATCCAAGTAACGAAGCATTCGTAAATTATATGTATGCAGCATTCTTCGGCCGTGCGGCTGACGAAGCTGGATTTAATGCATGGGTAGATGTATTAAACGGTGGCGGATCTTATGAGGATGTATTCGCAGGATTCTCTGGATCAGCTGAGTTTGCTAATTTGTGTGCAAGCTACGGAATTCAGGCTTAAGATTTAATTATTAACGATGGAGGTCATCTTCTGGTAGAAGATGACCTCTTTTTTGTAGATTGATTTTGGTCCGTCACAAAGGACCAAGCGTTTTCGTCACAAAAATTGTGACGTTTGAAGCCTTCCTTTGTGACGCCTCCCGTCCTATCTCCCGTCGTCTACCTTATCCAAGAATCAGAGATATAAACTGTCTGTCCAGTAAAAAGCTATTTCCATAAGCATTGATTAGGAGGCCGTCAGAGTCCTTATTTGACAATGTGGCATCAAAAAGCTGCTTCATATTAACCATGAAAGTAGATACAGTCTTGGTTCCCTTCATCTGCTCTTCAAAACTGGTAAAAACTAATCCACAGGTTCTTCCATCCTTAAGAACAACCTCTTTAAACTGCATACCTGAATTTGAAGGATCAACAGCCACAACGAAAGAGGCTCCCGCTCTCATCTGCTTTCGAATGGAACCCAAAATATTAGCAAGCTGTTCTTCCGTTCTATTCTGAAGAAAGGCAGCTATGTTCTCTTCAATTATATTATTGCCATGTAATTCAATATCCGTACTCATATTCTAATTATAGCACACACCCAATATATCAAATTGCCATTTATATCTTATAAGGTTATCATATCGTTATACGTTTATAAGTTGGAGGATATATAGATGCGATTTATGCGATTAGCGGCAATGATGACATCAGTGATCATGGCAACTTCTTTTATGGCTACACCTGTACTTGCTAATGTGGATTCTTCTAATGGTGAAGTTCTTTTAAATAGTGAGAATTTTCCGGATGAAGACTTTCGAGAGTGCGTAAAAAGAGCACTTGATAAAAATAATGATAATATTTTATCCAAAACTGAGATTGAGGCTGGATATACACTTGAAGCAGAATACTATCCAAACATAGAGGATATTACGGGCATCGAATACCTGACTGAGCTTACTACTTTTTCTGCAATAGCAACGAATCTTAAGCACGCAGATTTCTCGTCAAATAAAAAAATACAGACTATAGATTTGGCGGTTACTGAAAGCCTTGAGGATTTGTTTCTGGGCGATCTTCCAAGCCTTAATAAGCTTGTGCTTGCTGATAGCAGTATCGAATTCGTCGACCTTACTGGCTGTCCTAATATCAGAGATCTGTCACTGGAGTTTTCAGGTATAACGAACATTTATCTTGGCGACTGCAGTTATATATCAGCGACTTATCAGTTTGGTGATAGGAAACTTGTTACAAGTGGATCTAAAACTTATGAGGACTACTTCTTTCAGAATAACAGACTCACAACATCTAGTACTGTAAAGATTAATGCCTCTAAAACTTCTACTGGAGTAAGAGTAAGTCCTGAGAATTTCCCTGACCCATTTTTAAGGCACGCTATCCTTAAGAATGTCTCTGCTTCACGAGATGGCTATTTAACTGAAGAAGAACTTGATAAGGTTACCTCCCTATCAATCAATTACCCTACAGAATATGCTTCTTATGGCAAGATATCCTCCCTTATTGGACTGGAATTTTTTGAGAATCTTAAAACTCTTGAAGTAGACAGTAACATTAATCTCTCGGATTTGGATGTTAATAATGAGAAGCTAGTCTATATTGATGGCGCTGATTCTGGTATCAGTTATTTTGATGCGAGCCTGTCAGAAGATCTTGGTTTTTTATATCTTGATAATACAAAGCTTTCTTCTATTGATCTTCAGTTCTATGAGAATCTTAGTGTGCTTTCCTTGGGTGGAAATATTGCTACTCTTAAGGAGGTCGATATCTCCGATTTACCCCTCATCGAAAGTGCTTTTCTAAACGGCACCACTAGCTTCAACGCAAATTCAAATACTGTCATATATGAAAATAGCGATGGATATTTTGCAATAGATTCAGGCACCAGGGTTATAACCAGTACTAAGACTGTTGTTGTACCAGATAATCCAGATACTTCTCCATCCACAAGTCCTTCCACGCCTTCAGTAACAACAACTTCTGCTCCTACTGCTACAACTGCCCCAACAGGTGGAACTTCAACACCTACTGCTGCTCCTACTTCGACTGCAGCACCAACTTCTGCACCAACAGCAGCTCCAGAACTTAATGTAGGTGACTTCATTAACCGCTGCTATAGTGTTGCTCTTGGTCGTAGCGCTGATGAAGGTGGTTATAACTACTGGGTAGAATCACTCACAGGTGGTCAGGCTTGCGGTGCTCAGGTTGGTTACGGATTTATCTTCTCACAGGAATATATAAACAAGAATCGTTCAGATAAAGAATTCGTAACAGATATGTATGCTATGTACTTTGGTCGTAGCGCAGATTCTGATGGATTTAACTACTGGGTAAGTTTACTTGAAAGCGGCTTAACACGTGAAGACATTATGGCAGGATTTGCTAACTCAGAAGAGTTCTATAATCTTTGTAATAAGTATGGCGTAGTATGTGGAACATACCTGGTAGGTGTTCCAAACGATGTACAGGGCGGAGTAAACTGCTTTGTAGCTAGACTTTATAAAGTATGCTTAAACAGACTTCCTGATATGGGAGGACAAAGTGGCTGGGTATTAAAGCTTATGAATGGCGAAGTATCTGGTACAAGTGCTGCTTACGGATTTGTATTCTCACCAGAGTTTATTGGAAAGAATCCAAGTAACGAAGCATTCGTAAATTATATGTACGCAGCATTCTTTGGCCGTGAGGCTGACGAGGCTGGATTTAATGCATGGGTAGATGTATTAAATGGCGGTAGATCTTATGAAGATGTATTCGCAGGATTCTCTGGTTCAGCAGAGTTTGCTAACCTTTGTGCAAGCTACGGAATTCAGGCTTAAGATTTAAACATTAACGATGGAGGTCATCTTCTGGTAGAAGATGGCCTCTTTTTTATAGATAAATTTTGGTCCGTCACAAAGAACCAAGCGTTTTTGTCACAAAAATTGTGACGTTTGGAGGCATTCTTTGTGACGTCACAAGAAAAGGGCGAATTCGTCACAAAAATTGTGACGTTTGAAGCCTTCCTTTGTGACGCCTCCCGCCTCCCGTCCCATCTCCCGTCGCCTACCTTCACATAAGATTCCAATTCCAATAAATCCAACCTTGTACCAATCAGAGTGGTCAGGACAGTTTTTTATTGATTTATTTATATTTATTGAAGATAATGGCTATTAGTTAATCTTTTCGAGGGGGAGAATCATGTATAAAAAACTGGTATCTTTAATTTTAAGCATAGCTCTATGTATGTCGCTAATGTCTACGATGGCATTTGCGGAGACTTACTATATATGGATTAATGGAGAAGGCATTAGTAGTAGTAATCTTACTGTTCAATGTGGAGAAGGAACTGCTAAATATAATCCAACAACTAATGAAGTTACTCTTACAAATGCGACTTTGACTTATGCTATACATAGTTATAGAAGCTTTACTTTAATATTAGAAGGTGACAATTCTATTGTCGAGGATAATAAGACATTACCATATGGAATAAATTTGGAATCAGACGAACTTACAATTAAAGGAAGCGGCAATCTATCTATAAATATTTCTCAGAAGAGTGCTCATGGTATTTTGGTAAGTGGTGGTACTCTTAATATAGATATGACTGGTACTTTAGATATTGATGCGCCTAATTGTATTGCTGGAACTAGTGTTAATATAGTCGGAAGTGGAAAAATTAATTTGAATTCTACTGGTTTGGAAGCGATTAAATCTTACAGTGGAGGTATGACGATTTCTGGTAATAATACTATCAATATTACATCCCAATTTAATGGTATTCATTCAGAAAATTCATTAACGCTATCTGGCAACAATAACATTGATATTAAAGCAGCTAAAGAGGCAATACGTGCGTCATTTATGGATATTAATAATGCTGGTTCAATTACTCTTAATGCAGAAAACGGTTTAAGTACTGGTAACTTAACACAAAAGGGTAGTGGGCCTATATCAATAACTGCTGCTCACAACGCGATTTTTGCTTATCGTGAGCTTAATCTTCTGGGTGATGCAAAAATAGATTTATATTCAAAAGACTGCGGTATATTATTCTATGGTGATGGAACTGTCACCTTAGGTGGAAATAATAATATTACAATATCAGCTGATACGAGAGGTATTTATACAGAAGATTTGGGTAAGGTTTCTATAATTGGTAATGGAAACATTACTATTAAGGATTGTAATGATTATGCCATCTTTGCTAAAGGAGGCATAGATATCAACCATGAAGGAACACTGGATATTAATGCAGAATATGGTTTATACGGATACAGAGATGTTAATATCTCTGGTAAGGGTAATACCTCGATAATTTGTAAAGAAACATGTATTTCCTTTGATGATGATAGAAAATTGATTATAGAGAATGCTGGAAAAGTCATAATTAGTAGTTCTAATGATGTTGCAGTTTCGCTAGGAATGGAAGAGGGTTCAGTAATAGTAAATGGCGAAGTTGATTTTCTTTCGTTTTCTTCTGCTCCTTCTACAAAGGTTATTTATAGTTGGGATACAAATGATTGTTCTATTATTGTCGAAAAGCCTGATTCCTACGACGTAACCGGTTCTAAATCCGAGAATTCTCTTATTTACACATTAAAAACTTATTCTGTATCTTTTGATATGGGAGGCCACGGAACTTCTATAGATAATCAGACAGTTACTCATAATAACAATGTTACAAAGCCTTCAGATCCTGTGGCTACAGGTTATAAGTTCGACGGCTGGTATACTGATAAGAATTTTACTAAAGCATTTGATTTTGACACAGCTATTACAGCTGATACTATCCTTTATGCAAAGTGGTCATGTCCGCATCTAAATACAGAGATTAAAAATAAGAAGGATGCTACCACTACTTCTACAGGTTATACAGGTGACACATATTGTAAGGATTGTGGTGAATTAGTATCTTCTGGTGCAGCTATTCCAACATTAACTCCTGCACCAACTACTGCACCAACTACAGCTCCAACTTCTGCTCCAACTTCTGCACCAACAGTAGCACCAGAACTTAATGTAGGTGACTTCATTAACCGCTGCTATAGCGTAGCTCTTGGTCGTAGCGCTGATGAGGCAGGTTACAACTACTGGGTAGATAACCTTAATAATGGTCAGGCTTGCGGTGCTCAGGTTGGTTACGGATTCATCTTCTCACAGGAATATATAAACAAGAATCGTTCCGATGAAGAGTTCGTAAATGATATGTATGCTATGTATTTTGGTCGTGAGGCAGATTCTGATGGATTTAACTACTGGGTAGGCTTACTTGGAAACGGCTTAACACGTGAAGATATTATGGCAGGATTTGCTAATTCAGAAGAGTTCTATAATCTCTGTAATAAGTATGGCGTAGTATGTGGAACATATTTGGTAGGTGTACCAAACGATGTACAGGGCGGAGTTAACTGCTTTGTAGCTAGACTTTATAAAGTATGTCTTAATCGTTTACCTGATATGGGCGGTCAGGCTGGCTGGGTATTAAAGCTTATGGATGGTGACGTATCTGGTACAAGTGCTGCTTACGGATTTGTATTCTCACCAGAGTTTATTGGAAAGAATCCAAGTAACGAAGCATTCGTAAATTATATGTATGCTGCATTCTTTGGTCGTGAGGCTGACGAAGCTGGATTTAATGCATGGGTAGATGTATTAAATAACGGTGGATCTTACGAAGATGTATTCGCTGGATTCTCTGGATCAGCAGAGTTTGCTAATTTGTGTGCAAGTTACGGCATTCAGGCTTAAGATATCCAGAGTAAATAACTAATTAGTAAAAAGAGGGGCTGTCTCATTGTGAGACAGTCCGTTTTTTTAGATACAAAATCCCCACACACCACAAAGGATGCATGGGGACGTTCAAAGTTTTATCAACCTAAACCATTACAAACATAATTATTGTAATCGCTATATTCAGGTGAATCAGCTTTAACGATGTTGCCTGTCTCACGAATCTCCACGTTATTTAAGAGATTATCAGTAAACTCTTCACTGATTGAACTTACCGCTACGATAACATAACCAGACTGCTCATCAAAGATAAAGTGATAGAAATTGTATGGTACAGACAAACCATAAGCAGCAGAACTTACCTTGTAGTGCTGGAATCCATCATCGCCAATGAACTCTTCTTCAGTAAGAATATCATCCTGCATAAACAGACCGCCATCCGAAGCGAACAAAGGCATATAGAAAATCTCTACATTGAAGAAACCATCCTCACTCTCGCCCTGGATTAAATTACGCCAATTAGTAGGGTCTCCCGTCATATCAAACGCAAAGCCTTCGAGAGGATTTTTAAGTCTGATCTCTATCTCATTAGCCTCACTTAAACCTTCAGCTTCGATAATCTTGGTTAAATGGTTATATTCATAGAATCCCTGCTCAACACCATCTGTATCTTCAATCTCATAAGTAATCTGAATTGTTTCCTGAGGTTCCGGATTTCTCTTCGTTATTTTAAATAAATCACTTGCATAAGCAGTTGCACCAACAGCAGCGATTAATGCTGCTGCGATTCCTACTGTAACAAAACGTCTAGATTTCTTCACGTTCATACCACTAATTTCTGATACAGTCGCCCTGCACTGATATTCCAAAGCCTCGTCTTTATACTGTTCAGAGATATTTCCAATAGCTTTTTCAATCAATTCGCGTTTCATATCAGATTCTCCTTTTCCAAATAATTCTTTAATTTCTTGCGGGTACGGTGAAGTCGAAGTCTCACTGCTGATTCCTTAAGGTCCATTTTTTGCGCGATAGCAGCAGTAGATTCGGAGAGAAAATATCGACTTACGAACATAACTCGATCTTCTTTCTTGATGCTTCCCAGGAAATTATTAATTGCATCAGAAAGCTCTCCTTCCTCAACCTCGGATACGGGCGACGCTGTTGAATTAAAGCATTCTTCAAGTTCCTCTAACGCAATATCGTAGTAGCTGTTTCTTCTTGATGATGAATTATATCTATATCTATCTAAAGCTTTATTCCTTACAATATTGATAAAGAAAGCTCTAAGCGACATTGGCTTGTTAGGCGGAATTGAATTCCACACCGTGAACAAAGAGTCATTCACGCATTCTTCGGCGTCAGAAGAATTTTTAAGTATGTTCGAACAAATACTTTGCGCCATTCTTCCGTACTTAGCAGACAATTCTACAATTGCATGTTCAGAGCGCTCACAGAACAATTCAATTATCATTTCATCTTGCATTCATCTATCCTCCGTCCTACACCAATATAGACGCATATAAGGTACAAACGTTTCACTCATTTCAAATATTTTTTTAAAATTTTTTCCAAACTTATTCAAAGATATTGCTGGGATAGATTATTGCAAATTTATAAGTCAGCCCAAGCATCAACTTAGAACAATCCGTAAAAAGCGTAAACATATAAATAATAGCATATTGCTCTTTTTATTGATTTATTTTGATTTATTTCAGATAATGTTTATATGCCAATATTAAGGAGAATTTTATGCTCAAGAAATTAATTTCAGTTTTGTTAAGCTTAACTTTATGCATGTCAATTCTATCAACGACAGTTTTTGCAGATGACATCATTAACTACTATATAACAGTAGGCGATACAACTATCACCAGCAGTAATCTGTCTTTCAATTATAAAAATGGATTCGTTCAATATAATCCTGAAACAAATGAATTAACACTTACAGATGTCGATATCGTTAACTCAAGTTATGGTGCTGGAATATATAGTGACCATGAATTAACCATTATATTAAAAGGTCAAAACCACATAATTGGTAATGATAATAATAAAATAACCACTGGTATATATGCGGAAGAAGGCGATCTTACTATAAAGGGAGACGGGTCATTACGTATTTCTTACAATAACGATTATTCATCAACAATTTATGCAAATGGCATTCGTGTACCTGATGGTAAACTTATAATTAATACTACTAATGATATTACCATAAGTACTTTCCAAAGCTGCTTATTTGCTAAAGATTATATTGATATTTATGGTACAGGAAAACTTGATTTATTTTCTAGATATGGTTCTTCGATTTATTCTTACGGCGATGTATATTTTTCTGGAGAAAATGTTGTTGAAATTAATGCTAAAAAGAATGGTATAGATGCTCTATACGTCTATTTGCAGGGAAATAATAAGATTAATATTAGTGCTAAGGACTGCGGAATATCAGGAGACTATGAAATTGGTTTGAGTGATAGTGGCTCACTTACCATTAGTGCCAAAACCGGTATTGAATCACTATGGGGTTCTATCATAAATAACAGTACTGGTTACCTGTTCATATCAGCAGACAATAATGGTATTGCTGCTTCAGAAAATATTACTATCAAAGGTACATCTGAAATAATAATTGATTCTGATGAATGTGCCATTGAGTCATATGTTGGCAATGTCACTATATCTGGTAAAAACTCTATTACCTTAAAAAACTGTACTTATGGCTTATATCTTGAAGAAGGTAAAGCTTCAATACTCGATGAGAATCAAATATCTATCGACTGTAGTTCGGGTGGTATTCTTGCCAGAGATGGCATAGATATTAATAATGACGGTATAATTGAGATAGATTCTGATTATATTGGAATTTTTGTAGAAGGCGATAGCCTAAATATCTCAGGTAAGGGCAAATTAGAAATCAATTCTATTGATGATGGTATTTTACTTAATGACGGATGCCAACTAAAAATCTCTGATGCAAATTATGTCTCTGTTGATAGCTTAGAAAGCATGGCTGTCGCCATTAGATATGTCGAAAATCCTGTCTCTATTAACGGCACCATTGGCCAGGTATCATTTACTTCTTCTCCACTTTTTAAAGCTATTACTGATTATGATAAAAAAGACTATTCAATAAGTACTGATACTCCTGAGGTTTATAGCATAACTGGTGCTCCTAATGAGAGATCCGTTACATATTCTATGAAAAATTACACTGTATCATTTGATATGGGTGGTCACGGAACATCTATAAATAATCAGGCAGTTACTCATAATAACAGTGTTACAAAGCCTTCTGATCCTAAAGCAACAGGTTATAAGTTCGACGGATGGTATACTGATAAGAATTTCACAAAAGCATTCGACTTTAATACAGCTATCACTTCTAATACTACTATTTATGCAAAGTGGACTTGTCTCCACGCTAATACTGAGATTAAAAACAAGAAGGATGCTACTACTACTGTAGCAGGTTACACAGGTGATACATACTGTAAGGATTGTGGTGAATTAATATCTTCTGGTGCAGCTATTCCTACATTAACTCCTGCACCTACTGCAGCCCCAACTTCTGCACCAACAGCAGCACCAGAACTTAATGTTGGTGACTTCATTAACCGCTGCTATAGCGTTGCTCTTGGTCGTGAGGCTGATGAGGCTGGATATAACTACTGGGTAGATAACCTTAATAACGGACAGGCTTGTGGCGCTCAGGTTGGTTACGGATTTATCTTCTCACAGGAATATATAAACAAAAATCGTACAGATAAAGAATTCGTAACTGATATGTATGCTATGTACTTTGGTCGTGAAGCTGATACCGCTGGATTTAACTACTGGGTAAGTTTACTTGAAAGTGGCTTAACACGTGAAGATATTATGGCAGGATTTGCTAACTCAGAAGAGTTCTATAATCTCTGTAATAAGTATGGCGTAGTATGTGGAACATATTTGGTAGGTGTACCAAACGATGTACAGGGCGGAGTTAACTGCTTTGTAGCTAGACTTTATAAAGTATGCTTAAACAGACTTCCTGATATGGGAGGCCAGGCTGGCTGGGTATTAAAGCTTATGAATGGTGAAGTATCTGGAACAAGTGCTGCTTATGGATTTGTATTCTCACCAGAATTTATTGGAAAGAATCCAAGTAACGAAGCATTCGTAAATTATATGTATGCAGCATTCTTCGGTAGAGAAGCTGACGAGGCTGGATTTAATGCATGGGTAGATGTATTAAATAACGGTGGATCTTACGAAGATGTATTCGCTGGATTCTCTGGATCAGCAGAGTTTGCTAATTTGTGTGCAAGCTATGGAATTCAGGCTTAAGATTTAATTATTAACGATGGAGGTCATCTTCTGTTAGAAGATGACCTCTTTTTTGTAGATGGATTTTGATCCGTCACAAAGAACTAAGCGTTTTCGTCACAAAAATTGTGACGTTGGGAGGCATTCTTTGTGACGTCACAAGAAAAGGACGAATTCGTCACAAAAATTGTGACGTTTGAAGCCTTCCTTTGTGACGCCTCCCGCCTCCCGTCCCGTCTCCCGTCGTCTACCTTCGAATAAGAACTCCCCCAACCCAGAACGCTTTGGATTGAGGGTTGGAGGAGTGTGAACAACGCCACTTTAAAACCAATCAGAATAATCCTAATCTAGCGAGTAAAGCTGAACCTACAGCGAGGATGATTCTCTGATATGGAAGAATTGCTTTATGCTTCATGCTCTCATCTGAAGATAAGTGTTTGCCATCCATGAAGGCTACGATTTCCTTATATGTCTGGATTTGAAGGTCTTTCTTTCGCTTTTCGACATAGAAAGAAAAGCTGCTATAATTCGCCAGGGATGCCCATAAATACTGGGGAATGGTAGATTATATTCTTTTCTCAGCATCAGCGCCAGCATCTTTTAATCTTGCAATTAAATCATCAGCTTCAGCATTTGTAATTCCCTCTCTAATATACACAGGAACACGTTCTACCAAATCCTTTGTTTCTTTGAGGCCAAGACCTAACTCTTCTTTAACTACCTGTATAACACTTATTTTTTTGTCGCCATAATCTTTTAATAATACTCTGACACTATCTGCCATATGGATAGCAGGGTTCAGATTCTCAAAGTCAAGAATCGAAGATGTCGGTCTAATCTTCTCGTAATCATTTAAGATAACGCAGCCAGAGAATTTAAGCTCTGCCTCGCCTCCGAACTTATGAATCTCAGATACAAGGTATTCTCCCTGTTTTACTGTCAGGCCACGGTTAATAACAGCTGGAAGATTTTTCATATCAGAAGCATTTACACCTGTATTTTTGTGGCATTTACCACTAAGGCCAATTATCTCTTCCTTATGGCCATTAGCGTTAATGAGTTCCAAATCAACCTGATATTTAACAACCAATTCATCAATACTAATTTCTTCATCAGATTCAATGAGACCGCTAACGGTAACTTGGGCACCAGCTGCTTCAAGTACATTGGCAAAATCAAATGCAGCAGAAGCCTCATCAAAAGAACCAAGTGAACAAGGATAAGACTCCGCTAATTCCTTAGATGTCTTAAGGTCTAATCCCAGATAGTTTCTTATCTGCTTAATAACTTCCATCTTATTAGTGCCTACATAATCGAGATATACCTGAATATCTGATCCAACGTAAACGTCTTCTTTCTCACTAATGGTTCTGCCACCAACCTCAACATGTGCCTGTCCACCAGCTTCTTCAATATCTCTTACAATTTTTTGTGCTTCAGAAAGAGACTCGACCTCACGAACCAGTTTCGGTGCACTCTCACAAAGCTCCTTCGTCTCCTTAAGACCCAAGCCTGTGCACTCCTTAACGCACTTAATAACAGCTATTTTTCCGCAATAGTCATCAATAATAACCCTGTATAATTCACCATCATTTCCCTGCATAAAAGCAGAATCTTCTGCTTTCTCACAGTAGATAATCTGTGCCTTTGTATTGAATTCTTCTATCTCGAAAATCTTATTTTTAATATTTTCTAATCTGTCCCATATTGGTTTTCCAGATTTATCAATAATATCAACCTGATATCCAATATTTGTAAATGCACTGGCAAGATCTATAGCAGCTCGAATATTTACATCTTCAATAAGTGTAAGTGGCAGCTTGCCATTAAGTATAGCTTTGCTATCAATTGAAGAGTCAGTAATAAAACCGCTTAATTCATTTTCGGAAGTTTTGCCAAAAGCAAAGAGATTTTTCTGAATAACAACACTTAAGAGTTCGGACGTATCTATTCCAGTATTCTGAATAATAATCTCATCCCTTAATTCAACCTCATATGTATCCAGGTCTCTAATTGATACCAAAGTGTCATCCAGACAGATCTTATCTAGAAGGATGTCTAATTTTTTACTAATGAGATATTTTTTCAAACTCAAGATATCATCCAGATTATTGAAGAATACGCATGCAAATCTTCCTCCATTCTTATTGAGGAAATTTATTGCACATTCCTTAGGAGTATCCTCCATCGCTTTCTTTAGATATGTTGATTTATAAATCTTAAAAATTATTCTGTTATCGCGGCAGAATTTACGTAAGTATGTATCCTGCTCCACTGTTAAGCCCATACTATCTATAAAGGCCATACCACGAGCTCCTAATAGATAACCACGAATATCGGCCAGCATTGCTTTAGAATCTTTATCATTTAAGGAATTTCTACCACATACTTCTACTGGCACAACCTCATCCAAAACAGGAAGCGTTGCAAATTCAAATACCTTAATGATTTCTGAATCTGGCATCTCGCTTTTTATTTTATTAAGTCTTGCTTCTACTGGACTAGAACTCTTGACTGTCTTTTGTGCTGACTTAGCTACTGGCTTAGCCTCAACTGGGGCTGGTGCAGGTTTAGCCTCAGCCTTAGCTATAGGTTCTGAAGTCTTAACTGGCGCTGGCTTTGTCTCAGCCACAGGAGCCGTCTTTGGCGCTGGTTTTGTCTCAGCCACAGGAGCCGCCTTTGGAGTTGGGGCCGTCTTAGTAGCTGGCTTTGGCTCAGCCTTAGGTTCCGCCTTAGTAGCTGAGGCCGCCTTTGGAGCTGAGGCTGCCTTAGGCTCTTTCTTAGTAGCAGGCTTAGTCGCTGCCTTAGTCTTAGTTGCTTCCTTAACCTCTTTAGAAGGAGCCTCTGCCTTCTTTGTAGTCTTTTTCTTTGGCTCTTCTACAGGCTTCTCCTCTACAGAATCAGAAACTGGATAATACATATTAAGAATCGTATTCAAAAAATCATATATCGACTCTGCTCTGTGAGTACAGATTTTTAATTTTGACTTATCCTTAAGTGTGATTGTAAGATCAACAGATTTTTTCTTAACACTTTCGATGTCTTCGTACTTTGCTATAACATACTGAGCTCGATATCTATTCTCGCAATAATAGAAAGTATCCTTGCCATAAAGCATCGCATAATTGATTTTCTTCTTAAATAAACCAGACACTTCGCAGGAAGAAAACAGGAAAGACTTCTCCTTCAACTTCCCTTCGAAAACTTTAATTACGTCTGGCATATATTTTAAAATAGCTTTTGACTCTTTAATGAGGCACTCAGTTATATAACTGCCCTCTTTTTGGGTAACCACTTCTACAACGGCATTCATATCTGATTGACTTAACATAATATTCCCCTCTAACCAATAAGAATTGTACCTAAATATTATACTCGTCTTAACTTTATATAAATGTTGCGGTTTTTTAAACAAATGTATATCATCAGATAGTATTCGCTATCATAATCGGAGGTTTTAAGATGTGCCGCTATCTCATCGTCTCAGACATTCATCGCAAAATAAATAACTTTAAAATTGCCCTTGAAGACGCTTACAGTAAGCCTCTCGATGGTGTAATTATTGCAGGAGATATGGAGCTCGACGCAATGCTTCTTGTAGAGCTCATTAAAGCGATGGCGCCAGAAGATAAAAAGCCTTCTATTTATATGGTAAAGGGAAACTGCGACGGATCAAACGCCGCTGGCATACCTGAGATGACAACAATAGATTTAAATGAGAATATCAGACTTCTTCTCACACACGGCCATAACTATATGGTAAAAAACGACCTCGACACCCTGACTTACGTTGCGGACTACCGCCACGCCAATCTTGTAATCTACGGCCATACCCACGAATATGACGACCATATAAAAAACGGCATCCGCTTCTTAAACCCTGGTTCCGTGGGAAGCGGCTACTACGGCCACTGCACCTATATGATCATGTCCATCGAAAAGGGTACCCGAATCATTATCGGAAAAAAAGAATTAGACTAATTAACTTCCAGGCCGATAAACTTCAAAATCACTTATATAATTCTGGCAAATAACTAGCTAATATATATCGAATGTTCTCAAGCTCATCGATACCATAGACATATCCAGAATATATTTCTTTTTCGCTCTTATCAGAATCGATATATGTAAATGTCCAGGTCTGTCCATCCGTGGCGTTTACATGTGTATCGGAATAGGTATCATTTTCGATGCTTTCCTTTACAAAAGCCTTCAATAATTTAAGGTCATCGCTGTCAAGAACGACGGTCTCCTCCTCTGTTTCTGACCCGGTAAAAACTTTTGTTATCTCTAATTTGCCGCTCTCATATATCTCAAATCTGGCGGTCTCAACCTGCCCTTTAACACCCGTCATCATTGCTTTTGTGGTTACTACGAGAAAGCTTTTTTCATTTTTGCTGCAGCCAGTAAAGCCTGTAAGCATTACCAAGAAAATAATAAGGCCAACTGCTAATCTGTTTCTTCTCATTTCTTTTTCTCCAAACTCTTTTTAAATAAATGCTCACCGATAAACTGAAGCTCAGTAGGATTAAAATTCTCATCCTTCGAATATATATAGTAGCAGCAGTCTCTGGTAGATAAAACTATGCACATACCCTGCCCTTTATAGTTGTATTCGGTCTGAACCGATTCTCTTATCTCATGCCTGAAGATGATTTTCTCATATTTTTTATCATCAAACTCCAGGGTAAACTGCTCTTCATCCAAAGTTAGTCTGCCTGTTCCCATCTTAACAAAGCCCTTCTCATTAGGAAGAGCCTCAATATTTACATTAAAGCTTCTGTCAACTGGCTCGCTTATTACAAGCTGTCGCTCCTTCTCGTACCAGTCAGGAATATGAATTTTCTTCTCATCTCCCTGATGGATGAGTTCCCCATATACGGACATATTCCACTTTGATTCGCACTTTGTGCACGACAGGTAATCATCTTTACTGATCATATGATATTTGGTCTTACAAACAGGGCAGTAAAAGAGTGGTTTATGAAGCCCTTCTGCTCGCTTTTTATAGTCGATTTTGATCTTATTGGTACGCTGATATTCATATTCATCATAAGTCAGCATACTCTCAATCTTTGCCTGAATCTCACTGGAAGAGGCTTTTTGTAATTCCTCCTCATTATATATGCAGGTAAGAGTTGCACGAATTGGAACCTTACGGGTATGCTCCTCATCCCAGAAAGGATTTGCAAGATAACTTCCATGTTCAGTAAGAACAACTACAGGAACCTTCAACATCTTACAAAGCTTTCCCATATTCTTTGGAATATATGAAGTTGTTCCAACATTAGAATGCCTTGACTCTGGATAAACAAAAACCGACTGCCCAGAAGACAGCGCATATTTTATATTTTTTATAACCATGATATCTGAGACGTAGCGGCGCTTTCCTATGCAGCCAAGTCCTCTGTAAAGCCATTTTCCAAAAGCCTCAAAACCTTCCATGTCTGACACAAACATAGCTCTTCGTGGAAACACCGAGAGCGGCCCAATATAGTAATCACTAAAACCCTGATGCATGCCAATCACCAGAAACGGCGGCTTTATATTTTCCATGTTTTTATGCTCAATTTTGAGTCCGAACTGCCTTGTAAGTAAATATGATCCGCCCCAAATAAGCGGCATAAGAAACGGGTACTGCTTACTAGGCTTTTGCTTCATATCGAAAGGGGTCAGGTCATTCGTGTATTTCATATCTTATCCTCAGTAGTTTACATATTTTCAGGTTTATATCTGGTTTGTAGAAGAGTTGCAGTAGACTGCGTTGGGTTAGCAGTGGATTCACAGTGGATTTGCAGTGGATTTGCAAGAGATTTGCAAGAGATCCCGTTTTGTAGGAATCTTTAACAATGTTACACCTGCTCCAAACCAGATTTACACATCTCTTTTATAGTCTATATTACCAGATTTATCCATTACTCCGTCTATTCGTGTGCTAGCAAATGTGATTTTATTTCAAGTTGGTAAGTTTACATATAGTAAGCGCTTTGCCTGCCACCCAGAATCGTGTTTTCTGCCAATCACTGATTGGAACATTTGGCCTCAAACCTTCATCTGCCAATCAAAATCGTCATTTCTGCCAATCAACGATTGGAACATTTGGCTTCAACCCTGCATGTCACCAGATTCAAGCGTTTCTGTCACCTCGGCGGTGACACATTACCCTAAATAT
>JAKSRE010000031.1 GCA_024403775.1 Clostridia bacterium
GTAAGAACTTCGGTCAGGGTAAGAACTCATGGCTTACAGGTACAGCTGCTTGGAACATGGTTGCTATTTCACAGTACATCCTTGGTATTCAGGCTGACTTCGATGGTCTTAAGATTGATCCATCAATTCCAGCTAGCTGGGATGGACTTAAGGCTTCACGTAAGTTCCGTGGTGCAACATATAACATCACAGTTAAGAATCCTAACCACATCTGCAAGGGCGTTAAGTCAATGGTAGTAGATGGTAAGGAAGTTGCTGGTAACATTATCCCTGTATCTAACGATGGTACTCACGAGGTTGAGGTAACTCTCGGCTAATATTTACGGATAATATTTAAGTTTTTCGTCGAACAATTATTAATCCCTGGTGATTTAATTCACCAGGGATTTTTTGTATAATAATTCATATGTATGACGAGGTGAATATGAGTACAAATCTTCCTAAAGTATTAGTAGCAATGAGCGGAGGTGTGGATAGCACCGGTGCAGTTTTAATGCTTAAAAATCAGGGATATGAGGTGGCAGGTGCCACATATATTCTGACTGAGAATATGAGGGAAGCTTCAAAACGAGCAAGTAAGGTTTGTGAGAGAATCGGGATTAAGCATTTTGAGATTGATTACGTTAAGCTTTTCGAAGAGAAGGTAAAGGATTACTTTGCAAAATGTTATCTTGATGGCAGAACTCCAAATCCATGCGTGATGTGTAATAAAGAGATTAAGTTTAAGGCTTTTATTGAATTTGCAAAGGAGAATGGCTTCGATAAGGTGGCAACCGGGCACTATTGCGCGATAAAAGAGGATGAGAATGGTTATCATCTTATTAGCGGAAACTCAAATAAGGATCAGACGTATTTTCTCTCAAGAATTGATAAGAAAGCCTTAAGTTATGCGGTTTTCCCAATCGGTGAATTTGATAAAAGCGAAGTAAGAAAGCTCGTTTTGGAAACAGATGAGGAGACTTCCAAGAAGAAAGACAGCCAGGATATCTGCTTTGTTCCAGATGGGGATTATGTAAGCGTATTAAATGAGATTATTGATAAGAACGACTTAGTAAAGGCAAATAGCGAAGGCGATTTTATTCTGGAGGAGTCAGGGAGAATAATCGCCAAGCACAAGGGCTATATAAATTATACTGTCGGCCAGAGAAAGGGACTTAATGTAGCTTATACAGAGCCACTTTTTGTAAGAAAAATTGATCCTGAGGAGAACAAGGTCTATCTTACTTCTGGAGATAAGCTTTGGGGATTAAAATTAAAGTGCAGATTTTTGAATATACTAAATGATTATTCGTACCAGAAAGCACTTAATGAGAATAATCTTGAAGCAAAGGTGAGATTCTCCAAGGGTAAGACAAAAGTTAAAAGTATTGAGAAAATTGGAGATGAATTTGTAATAACTTTTGAGGAAAAGGTCAGAGCAGCTACCCCAGGTCAGACGATAGCTTTTTACTTAAATGAAGAATGTGTTGGCGGAGCTGAGATAATTAGCAATGATTTTGATAAATAAAACAATTTAGTGATAACAAATGCATTATTATCGTATAAAATAAAAGAGTTCCAGAAGAATTCTGTAAAACAACGAATGAGATGAATATTATCAAGGAGGACAGAAAATGATTCTTAACGGACAGAAAGCACGTGAGCAGGAATTGACAGCTGTTCAGTGTCTCAAGAACAAGTTTGGGGAGCTAGCAACTGAGACACCTAGTGCGCAGTACATTGGTTTTGGAAAGAGACTTCAGGTTATAGGTCTTGCAGGTCTTTTATTCGAATCACCTTTCGTTTCTGAATTATTGCAGGATGAGAGAATCTACGAGGTAACAGTTGACATGGCTAAGGAGGGTAAGAGCCTTCTTATCAGCGTAAGTGACAAGGTTCAGCTTTACAGTGAAGTAGATGGAAATGTTAAAGAGGAAAATTTAAGTTCAGATGTTTGTGAGTATATTAAGGCTCAGGCTGAACTTGCTAAGGCATGGGGTGGAAAGCTTAATGAGAATGGTGAATTAATCATTGATCCAGCTACACCAGCTCCAGGTCCACACTATTATACAAACCTTCTTATTGGTAACAGAATTGGTTTTGACAGACCACTTCAGAGTACTCCAAAGGCAGCAATTGACCAGCTTGGCCGTGGCTGTTTCAGAGCACATGCTGATACACAGGTTCTCGCTACACGTTGGGATTATCTTCCTGAGGAGAATGGTTTCCCAGCTAACAGACAGTTCTATATTACTGAGAATGGAAAGCAGATTTTCTATTCAGGTAATGCTGTAGACGATAATCTTAAGTCTGTTACAACTGTTCATTCACAGAACAGAACAACAATTTCTTATGTATTAAATGACAATCTCGAAGTAAAGAGAACAATCTTTATTCTTCCTTCAGAGGACAATATGCCACTTGCTACTGAGGCTCAGATGATTGAGATTAAGAACAATGGCACAGAAGACAGAGAGTTAAGAGTTGTTTATACTGGTATGTTTGGAACCAGTGAGATTCACGCTCTCAGAGAAGATGTTATCTTTACAACTGTTGTTGCTCAGTCAGAAGTATTCTTTGATGATAATAACGAGATTAAGGCTATCTCATTTAACCCAAATCCTAAGTGGACAAAGGGTAATATCAGATATGCTACAACTCTTACAACAGAGTTTGACAAGGATGGCAACAAAGTAGGCGACGTTAAGTTTGCTACTGAATACTGCTCAAGATATAGCGAATTCGTTGGTAAGGGTACTCTTTATAATCCTCAGTATGTTGGTTTCCTCTCAAATAAGCCTTCATTTAAGGGCCCAGGATTCTTCGCACTTGCATCCAGCCTTGTAGTAAGAGCTGGTGCTACTACAAGAACAGACTGCTTCACATGCTTAAGTTCTGATGCAGTAAATCCTGATTTTGAGGATGAGGTAACTATGAAGCAGGAGCTTTCATACCTCATTGAGAGCTATTCTGACTGCACAAAGCTTCCTTCAAAATTTGATTATGTATGTAATTTTGCCAAGAAGTACTCAAATTACATGTCAATCAAGCATGATGATGTTAATTTCGAGGCTTATGTAAATAATAATCTCCCATTCCAGGTATTCTATCAGACATTCGTTTCACGTTCACTTGACTGGACACAGAAGGGTTATCGAGAGATTGGTTTCCGTGAGATTCAGGATATCTTCGCTTCAATGTACTATTTTGCAGGTATGGGCGAGACTGAGTTCGTAAAGAAACTTCTTACAGAGTGGATTAGTAACGTTTTCGAAGATGGTTACGCAAACCACAACTTCTACTGGACTGGTAAGGAACCAGGCTGGTGGTCAGATGATGCACTCTGGCTTTTGCAGGCTCTCGACAGATATGTAAGTCTTACTGGCGATTATGAATTCCTTTCACAGAAGATTATCATGGCAGACTACGCAGATAAGGCAGTAGAAGCTAAGAAGAAGGGAACTTCAGTAGATGAGAAGTACACACGTACTGTTCTTGATACAATCAAAGCAATTATCACTTATAGTGCAAAAATCTCAATTGGTAAGCACGGAATTCCTCTTATCGACAGAGCTGACTGGAATGACTGCTTGAGAGTAGATCCAGACTGCGTTGGCGGTGCTGTTAAGATGGAGAGCTACCGCGAGCAGATTTCCAAGTCTGGTGCTGAATTTGCATCAGTTCCATTTGAGTCTGAATATTCAGAGTCAGTAATGAATGCTTTCCTTCTTAAGGTTGCTATTGATGCAGCAACTAAGATGTTCGACCATGAGGGTGATGCAGACTATGCAGCTGAACTTAAGGCTTTGAGTAACCGTGTAAAGGAGAACGCTTCTAACTACTGTTGGAAGAATGACTTCTATGCACGAGTTCTTTTCAACCGTTCAAATAAGCCAGAGCTTGAGTACCTTGGTGCTGCAGGCGATAACCTCCAGGTAGAGGATGCTCCAGGAAGTTACTTCCTTAATGCTTTCTCCTGGTCTATCCTTGCTGATGTAGCTACCGAAAAGCAGATTTCTACAATGCTTGACTCAATGGATAAGTATCTTAAGTCTCCATATGGCTTCAGACTCTGTTCAACAGTTGATTATTCAAAGATTGCTCCTAAGATTGACGTAGCTCTCTATTATCCAGGTGACCGTGAGAACGGTGGTGTATTTAAGCATGCTAACATGATGGCAGCAGCAGCTATGCTCAAGGCTTCAAAGAGCGTCGAGGATGAAGCTCTTGCAGAGAGATTAAGTGATACAGCTTACTGGGTAATCGACTGTATTCTCCCATATCGTACACTTAAGACACCATTTAAGACATGTGGTAACCCACGTCTTTGTACACAGTATAATAACTGTGAGACAGGTGAGAATATTGGACCTACACTTTCAGGTACATCAACATGGCTTCTCCTTTGTCTCTTTACCTGCTTCGGTGTTGAGTTCACAGCAGAAAATCTTATCTGTGAGCCACTTCTCCGTAAGGAAGACAGAAATCTTGAGGTATTCGTAAACAGCGGTAAGGCTCAGTACGACATTCGTATTACTAAACCAGAAGGCTTTAAGAGAACTAAGTCAGGCGTTAGTGTTAAGGTTGATGGTTCTTCTATTAGTGGCACAAAGGTACCAGTATTCGAAGACGGAAATACACACATCGTTGAAGTAGATTTCTGAGATATCAGATAACAGCTAATTATTTAAAAGACTACTTAATGGCAAATTAAGTAGTCTTTTTTTGCTTTGAAAATTAAATATATTTTACGGAAATAACTTTATAATTTATAATCATAAGTACTTGGTTAGAGGAGGGTGTTATGGATAATAGGGATAATCTTAAAAATACAGCACCAAAAAAGAATAATCCTAACGCATACCAATTGGAGAAGCCTAAGCAGTCAGTAACTCCTGTCTGGGCATCATCTTCTAAGAATACTCCAGAACCAGTTGTAGAAGTAGAAAAGATATCTAAAAGAAATGAGAATATAGATTACAAGCAAAATCCTAATGCATATGGAATTAATAGCAATATCCCTGCAGTTAAGGCTTCATGGGATAACAGTATGGGGGATAAAAAGTGCCCTAAATGTAATGAATTACTAAGAATGGATTCTGTTCTTCTTAATTTTGTCTGTGATAAATGTGGTTCATTTTATGATCCAAAAACATTAGAAAAGTTTAAAAATGATAAGACGATAGCTGTATCTGATGAACTCAAGGCAAAAAGAAATAGTGAAGAGGCAGGAGATATAGAAGATAAAAATGCTGGTATTCAGTCACCATTTAAAGGCATAAACCGCCTGTCTGCTGATTCTGTTAAATGTCCTGGCTGTAGTAGTAATATGACCTATAATCCTGATTTTAAGGGACTTATTTGTAAAAACTGTGGTGGTATTTATAATGCTAATAATCTCACAATAATCACTGAGAGTCACAACTATGATGAAGGTGAATTAACTGATATAAATGACAATCAGAATGAGATAACCTGTAATAACTGTGGTTCTCATATTGTTGCAGATAAGAATACAAGTGTAACTACCTGTGCTTTTTGTGGTTCACCGGCACTCATTGTTGGACGTTTGTCACGTAAGTTTGAGCCAGATTATATTATTCCATTTAAGATAAATAAAGAGGAAGCAGCAAACAAATTAATTGAGTGGGCTAAGACTAATAAAAATATTCCAAAGGCATTCTATTCTAAAAAGAATATTGAGAAGATTACTGGAATATATGTACCATTCTGGCTTACAGACGCTGAGTGTTCAGTTATTGTTGATGGTGAAGGACTAAAAGTTTCTAGTTCAAATTCTGGAGGACTTTATAAATTAACCCGCGAATATGATATGCATTGCCGAATGATTCCATTCGATGGTTCAGTTAAATGGAATGATTCTCTTATGCAGGCGATTGAACCATATGATTACAATGATATGGAATTGTATCGTGAGTCACAGGCATATTTAAGTGGTTTTATGGCGGAAAGATTTGATCTACCATATTATCAGATGACAGATAGAATCTATAAAAGAATCACAAGATATTCAGTTCAAAAGGCATCAAGAATAAGAAAAGGATATTCTGAATACGATAAAGCACACATATCTAATGTGGCACCTTTTGTAGATAAAATGGATTTCTATTATTGTCTGGCACCAATATGGTTCATTAATTATGATTACAGAGGGGAAAAGTATCAGTTTATTGTTAACGGACAAACCGGAAAAGTTGCTGGCGAGGCACCAATAAGTGTTGCCCAAAAGAGACTCTACTATGTACCTAGATTTACTCTGTTTGGATTAGTGGCAGCTGTTTTAGCCATATCTGGCATAGGTATTACTGTGAAAGCGCTTTTTGCTGTTTTCAATTACATAAAAGATCTTAAGTGGTCTTTCTTGCTCATTGCCTTGATTTTTGTTGCATTGTTTGCGGCTATTCCGTTCGTTTGCATTAACGTTTTCAGTCCTTGGTACAAGCATATAATGGAGCACAAATTCCAGGAGGAAATTGTGAATTTGACACCGCCAGCTGATGTATATGTGAGATTTGAAGAGAAAGAAAACGTGGAAAATAAAGATGATTATTATCTGGCGACCGATGGAAATATTAACTTTTAGGGATAGGATGATATAAGTTGGGAGACAAAAAATGAGTGAGATGAACAACACAGAGATTAAACCTATTTGGGCAAGAGAAGTAAACAGATACTCTGCAGATGCTCATAAATGTGCTGGATGTGGCAGCAATTTGTATTTTGAGCCTAGTATGAAGGCTCTTGTATGTAACCACTGTGGTGGAATTTACAATGCAAAAACACTTGCTGCAATAGCTGAAAGCAAAAACTACGATGAAGGTGAGCTAACTTCAAAGGAAGAAGAGAAGCATGAGATTTTATGTAATAGTTGTGGAGCTCAGATTGTTGCTGACAAAAATACCAGTGCTACTATTTGCCCTTTCTGTGGTTCACCAGCACTTATCATCAACCGTCTGTCCCGTAAATTTGAGCCAGATTACATAATTCCTTTTAAATATGGTAAAGAGGAAGCAAAAAAAGCCTTTTTAAGGTGGGGTAAGAGCAATAAATTTATAGAACGTGGTTTTGTATCACACAAAAACATTGAAAGCATAACTGGTATTTATGTGCCATTCTGGCTTGTTGATGCTGAATGTCATATGGAGATAGAAGGAACTGGATATTCTTTAACAGGGAAGGATAGAGTTACAACCATTAAAGTTGAACGTGAGTGCACATTAAATTATGAGAAAATCCCATTTGACGGATCGCAAAAATGGCAGGATTCTCTTATGGAGGCTATAGAGCCATTTGACTATAGCGATATGAAACCTTATTTAGAAAGTCAGGGTTATATTAGTGGCTTTATGGCTGAAAGATATGACTTGCCATATATTAGAATTTCAAGAAGAATTGTAGGAAGAATCAAAAGATATATTAAGGAAGAAGCAAATTCTATGGTTATGGATTATGACAAATTCCGTATCCTTGAAGATAGGTCTACAGTTGAGAAAATGGATTTTCACTACTGTTTAGCACCAATATGGTTTGTTAATTATAATTATGAAGGTGAAACATATCAGTTTGTTATGAATGGACAGACTGGTGCTGTTGCTGGTGATGTTCCAATTAGCAGAGCGAAGAAGAACTTGTTTAAGTTATCGATAATTCTATTAACGATTATTACAGTAGGAGTTCTTTTAGGGTTAAATGGCTTATTGATTTATCTTGCTATTAAGAAGATTTCAGCAGCGCTCTTCATATTTGAAGCAGCTGTGATGTTTTTATCGATAGAACTACTAAAATTCATGTTTATTTTTGAATACTTTTTTCTTAAAGATTTTGAATATCAGCGTGATCTTAATGATGCAAAGCCTAAGTCATCGCAATACATTAGAAATACCCGATATTCTGATTTAAAGAAAAAAGATGTTGAAACCTATATGGTTGAAAATCCAGTATTTCGAACTGATATTTTGTGGGAAAAGAAGCATTCTCATCTTCAGGATAATAAACCTCTCTATCAGACACTCGAGGTATATAGAGCATCTGAACGAAGAGCACAGGAGAGAGCATTAAGTTCAGGAAAAAGTGATTATTTCTTTGATAAGCCTTGGGAGCCTATGATTTAAACAGAATTATCTCATCTATTAATATTTGGAGGAGCTATGGATTCATTTGAGAAAGGCGTGTTTAATGCCGAAGTAAAAGATAATGGAAATCTAAATAATACTAATACTGAAGGGGTGAAACCTATTTGGGCAAGAGAAGTTAATCCGTTCTCAGCCGATGCTGCCAAGTGCCCAGGCTGTGGTTCGAATCTGGTTTTTGATCCGAATTTTCAAAGCATGGTTTGTGACAGGTGTGGTGGCCTTTTCCATCCAAAAACGCTTACCCGAATTGCCGAGAGCAAATCCTTCGAGATTGGTGATATTAGTAAGGAAGATGAAGAGAAACATGAGATTTCCTGTAATAGTTGTGGTGCTAAAATTGTTGCTGATAAGAATACCAGTGCAACGTCATGTCCTTTCTGTGGTTCCCCTGCGCTTATCATCAGCCGTCTTTCCCGTAAGTTTGAGCCTGATTACATAATTCCTTTCAAATATGGCAAGGAAGAAGCCAAAAAGGAGTTCGTTAAGTGGGCCAAAAGCAATAAGTTTATTCAGGGCGGATTTGCTTCCAAACAAAATATCGAGAATATTACTGGTATTTATGTACCATTCTGGCTCGTTGACGCTGAGTGCAGCATGAATATCGATGGTATCGGAAATCTCCTTATGGAAAGACCTTCTATCACACAGTTTGATGTTCATCGAGAATGTTCTGTATTTTTCAGTAGAATTCCTTTCGATGGTTCTCGAAAATGGGATGACACACTCATGGAAGCCATCGAACCGTATGACTATAAAGATCTCAAGCCTTATCGCGATAGCCAGGGATATCTAAGTGGCTTCATGGCTGAGCGATATGACATTACCCACGTTAAAATGTCTAAAAGAATAGTCGGAAGAATTAAAAGATATATTCGTGAAGAATCTAAAGAGATGGCCATGGAATACGACCGATTCACAGTGTCTGAGGATAGTTCACTTGTTGAAAAAATGGATTTCTATTATTGCCTGGCGCCAATCTGGTTTGTTAACTATAACTATAATGGTGAGAAATATCAGTTTGTAATGAATGGACAGACTGGCCGTGTAGCAGGCGATGTACCTATCAGTATCCCTAAGAAGATAGCGTTTTATGTTTCAGTAATTGCGGCTATGATTGCATTAGCGGCGGTAGCACTGGTTCTTTGTGGATATGTATTGGGTGGCGTTACAACAGGAAGTCAGTTTGACTCACGAATTCGTTTTATTGTATCTGCATTTATTTTAATGCCTGTCGTATTTGCAGAATCGTTTCTTTATTACTTTATGAAAGAGTTCAGGTTTCAGCGTGATATGGAAATGGATAAGCCAAAGGCTGCTGAGTATATAGTTAATACAAGATACGATGACTTAATTAAAACAGATAAGATGGGTGAAACTTTTACTAATGATGATACTTATGCAGATATATTGTGGGATAAGAAACACCCTAATACAAAGGATAATGTTGCTATTAAATATAGTTTGCAGATTGTCAGAGCATTTGGAAGACTTGCCACAAGGGCTAGTTTAAAAAGACGAAGAGGCTGGTTTTAATTTGTTTTGAGAAATGATCTGGAGCCATCTCAAAAGCGATTGAAAGATCGCTTTCGAGATGGTCTTCTTTTTTGGGGGGGATGATGTGGCGGGTATACGAATTTATAATTTCTTCCTATTCTGACCAAAATTATAAATTTATCCAGAGCCAGTTTATAATTATCAAGGTTTAAGCAGATTTTTATAAACTCATTCTTCGCGGATTTATAATTTAAGCTCAAACTCGCATTTTTTATAAACTGGATTTTGCCTCTCAAGCATACAATAGGGGGCAGAGCGCCAGAAAGCAACTGTAGAAGGTGATATTACCCTTCGAAGGAGCATTGGCAGTTTATAATTTTTCTAAGATTTCCAGGAAATTATAAATTCCTGTTTCCCCAGTTTATAATTTTTCTTCTATTTAAGTAAAATTATAAATCCCGCCCAAAGCAGTTTATAATTTACGCCTCTTTTCCCAATAATTATAAACCTGCCTCTTCTTAGTTTATAATTTAATCCCAGTTTGCCCCCAATTATAAACTCGCCTACCACCCCAATTTAAAATTCGCACTAAATTATAAACCTCGGCCAAAATCTACATAACTTCAAGCACTCTGCTCTGTTAATTAATAATGTTTGACACCTAATCTTAATATAACTACATAACTACTCATGATAAAATTATACTGATAAATAGTATAAAGGAGAATTATGCATGCCTTATTCTAGTATTATGTTGTCTAAGATAGTCGAACACTTTAGTCTTGAAGTAGTTTATGACTCGGGAGATATTGATGAGAGAAGAATCTGTGTTGCCGATGTAACAAGACCAGGTCTTCAGCTCGCTGGACACTATGACCATTTTGGTTCTGACCGAATTCAGGTGGTTGGAAACATGGAGCATGCATATCTTGATCAGCTTACTACGCAGGGAAGAAGAAAGTCTATTTCAGAATTATTTAAGCACTCTATTCCTTGCCTTATTATGACTCGTAATCACGAGGCACATCCTGAGATTATTGAAGCTGCTGAGGAATATAAGACGCCAATTTTAAGAACAGACATGGCGACTTCAGATTTTAACAGTTCACTTATCAAATTCCTTAAGCTTGAGCTTGCACCGCGTGTTGCAAGACATGGCGTACTTGTTGAGGTTCTTGGTGAAGGTGTGCTTATCCTTGGAGACTCTGGAGTAGGTAAGTCAGAGACAGCTCTTGAGCTTGTTAAGAGAGGTCATCGTCTTGTGGCTGACGATCAGGTTGAGATTCTCAAGGTATCAGAGACAACTCTTCTTGGACGTGCTCCTGAAGTAATCAGACACCTTATCGAGATTCGTGGTATTGGTATTCTTAACGTTAAGGAACTCTATGGTGTATCTGCCGTAAAAGTGCAGGAAAATATTGATTTCGTAATTAATCTTGAGCCATGGGATGAGAAGAAGATGTATGAGCGTGTTGGGCTCAATGAAGAGACAACAAGCATTCTTGGTATTGATGTACCTTCTATTACTATCCCTGTAGCACCTGGCCGTAACCTCGCTATCATTGTAGAGGTAGCTGCTATCAACTATCGTGTTAAGAAGATGGGTAATAGTGCAGCAAAGGATCTGGCACAGAGATTATTTGGAGAGGGTGGATTCTGATTATGGACAAACCATCTTTTATCGATACAAATGTTGAATTAAAGAATATGACTACCTTTAAAGCAGGAGGCCCAGCTGAGTATTTTTGTGAACCTTCGTCTATTGATGAACTTAAAGAGGCTTTGTCCTATGCTAAGAAGGAGAACTTAAAAGTAACCGTTCTTGGTGCTGGCTCCAATGTCCTGATCTCAGATGACGGAATTAAGGGGTTAGTTATAAGATTAGGCAGAAATTTTTCTACAGTATATACAAGAGAGGAAAATGAGAATTCTGGAAAAGTATATGGCGAGGCAGGCGCAATGCTGTCGTCTCTTGCGCTTCATGCAGTAAAACTTTCGCTTAAGGGAGCAGAATTTGCCTGCGGTATTCCTGGAAGTGTCGGTGGCGCTGTCTTCATGAATGCGGGTGCCTATGGCGGAGAGATGAAGCATATAATTAGCTCTGTTGATTATCTTGATGAGGATTTTGAACTCAGAAACATAAAGGTAGAAGACTGCGATTTTGGCTACAGACATAGTATTTTTACAATGAACCCTTCATGGATTGTAGTTGGCTGTGAGTTAAGTCTCGAAAAGGGTGTTAAAGACGAGATTGAGAGTCTTGTTAACGATCTTAAGGCTAAAAGAATTAAAAGCCAGCCACTGGATGTACCAAGTGCGGGTTCCACATTTAAAAGACCAGAAGGATACTTTGCAGGAAAACTTATTGAGGACAGCAATTTAAAAGGTTTTGCACTCGATGATTCAGGAGCACAGGTATCTTCTAAGCACGCAGGCTTTGTGGTAAATAATAAGGGAACTGCTTCAGCATCTGATATATTAAAGCTGATTTCTTATGTAAGTGATAAGGTATATGAGGACAGCGGGGTTCGACTTGAGCCTGAGGTACGTATGCTGGGATTTTCTTAAGTAGAAATGGATAGGATATAGGTTTAAAGGATTATAAAAAAAGGACAAAAATCATATGGATATCATTATTTTAACAGGAATGTCAGGAGCTGGAAAAAGCCAGGCGGCACACGTTTTGGAAGATCAGGGTTACTTTTGCATAGATAATCTTCCTCCTGTTGCACTGCCTGGAATTATCTCTACCTTCGCTAATGGCCAGGGTGGAGAAGGCTATGGAATTGATAAACTCGCTTTCGTTATTGATATAAGAAGTAAAGAGCTTCTAAAAGGTTTTGGCGATGCGCTTAAGAAAATTGACCGAGAGACAGACTGTGCTTATAGAATTGTTTTTCTTGAGGCAAATAATGATGTACTTATCTCAAGATACAGACAGACAAGAAGAAAGCACCCTCTTGGTAAGGACTGTTCACTTCTTGAGGCGCTTACTATGGAACGTAAAATGCTTCTTGGAATCAGAAGCAGAGCAGGTATAGTTATTGATACTTCAATGCTTGCAATTTCAGCTCTTAAAGAGGAACTTCTTACTTTAATTGGAGATGAAGTAGAGTCAACAATGTCCATTTATGTAGAATCTTTTGGTTTTAAGTATGGTTTGCCACAAGATTGCGACAATGTGTTTGACGTAAGATTTCTTCCTAATCCATACTATATTCCAGAGCTTAAGCTCTGTAGCGGTCTTGACCCAGAGATTGGTGAATATCTTGAGAAATTTGAAGAGACAAAGCAGTATAAAGAGAAGATTAAGGATTTACTGTATTTTGTAGTGCCGCAGTATATAAAGGAAGGCAAAGGCCGACTTCACATTGGTGTGGGCTGTACTGGCGGCCGTCACAGATCTGTATATCTTGCAGAATATGTGAATTCTATTCTTAACGAAAAGGGGTATATATCAACTGTTCATCACAGAGATATTGATAAGGATCCACGATACAGTAAAACATGACAAGCAGCAGTCGTAAAATTAAATCAGAGATTTTAAAGGTCATTCCGCGTAATGTCTCAGAGAGACAGGCGATTATCGCTGGAATGTTTTGTTCTGCTGCCAAAAGACACGCGAATGCACCGTCTCTCTCAGTAAAGATAGATGAGAGTAATAGTGAATTAGTAAGAAGACTTCTTCAGTCGGAGGAGATTAATTCGACATATGAGGATGGGAAATTCACGATTATTGATTCTGAGAACGTAAAAACAGACGCTTTCGTTGAGTTTTATAAGCTCTGTTTTAATGCCGCGGCTATTGATGCGCTGGCCTCAGACAGTAATTTCAGCAGAAATTTTATAAAAGGTGTCTATGTTCACTGTGGTTACTACTCAAATCCGAAGCAGAAATATTCAGTTGAACTTCATATACATAATCGCTCCATAACCAATCTTGTCATTATGATGATGAGACTTCAGGGTATAGATCCTCTTGTTACAGAGCATGAGGACAAGGATGTAGTGTATTTAAGTGACGGTGATAAAGTAGCTGAATTTCTTGGTATTATTGGTGCTTCAACTGCGCTTATGGAATTTGAGGCAATTCGTGTTCAGCATGAGATGAATGCGCTGGTTAACAGACAGACCAACTGCGATCTTGGTAATACCAAACGTCAGACAGAGGCAGGCCTTAAGAGAAGAGAACTTTTTAAAAAGCTTGAACAGTCTCAGGAGATTGCCAAACTTACTCCTGAACTTATGGAGGTTGTAAGACTTCATAATGATAATCCTGGGCTCTCGATAGCACAGCTTGGAGCTTTGATGGATCCGCCAATCAGTAAATCTGGAATGAATCACAGACTACAGAAATTGATGGAAATAGCGGAAAGTCTTTAGGCAAATCATATCAAATATAATTAATTGAGAAACCGCTCTTGTCGTGGTATTATATGTAGGATTTTTAAGATTTGGGATTTAAAAGCGCAAAAATTGTAAAATCAGTGAAGGAAAAATATGATTCGTAATAACGACAATCAATATATTGAACCGGATAATACTTATTATGAGCCATCCAGAGATTCTTCTCAGGAGACAATGATGCTCGTTGTCATAGTCACTGTATTATTTCTTGTTTTGACGACTGTTTTGGCAGTAGTTTTCTTCAAGGAGAAATTTACAGGAAGCGGACACGAAGAGAATCTGTCTGGTGCGCCACAAAATTCAGGGTTCATTGTTATTGCAACTCCAACCCCAACTCCAGTTCCACCTCTGTCACCTAATCAGAATCCTGTGCTTTATCCAGCTCAGGCTTTTAATGATGTAACAATTGAAGAGGTTACTTCTGATACAAATCCAAGTGTAAGAGGAATAACGCAGACTATTATGTCTGGTGACAATATCCTCACAAGTTATACACGTGAGAATCCTATTTCTTTTGATGATCCACTTTATTATGCAAGTGTTCCAGGCATATTTACTTATCGTGGTAATAATTTCCGTAACAGTGCAAGTTTTGGATATACAACTGTCGGAACTGAGCCAGGATTACAGCAAATCTGGGAATTTTCAGGTATTGGTTCAAGACTTGCATCCACTCAGACTTTTGAATGGACAGGTGTATCTTATACAGGACAGCCACTTGTTATTAAGTGGGATTCAGCAGTACGTGCTGATATGACAAATCTTTATCCTGAGAAGAAGACAAAAGCAGATTTTACTGAGGTAATTGTAGCTGGTCTCGACGGATATGTTTACTTTTTTGATATTGACGATGGAAGCCAGTCAAGAATTCCTCTATATGTTGGATTCTCAGTGAAGGGTACACCAGCACTTGATCCTCGTGGCTATCCACTTTTGTATCTTGGTCAGGGTGATGATAATGCCGATGATGGCAAGTTCGGCCTTTATATTTATTCACTTCTTGATGGTTCAAGACTTTATGCCTATGACGCAAGTAAGGACAGCAGTTACAGAAGTAACTGGAGTGCCTGCGATTCATCTCCTTTGATTGACGCTAAGACAGACACCCTTATCTGGCCATGTGAGAATGGAATAGTTTATACTTTCGTGCTTAATACAATGTATGCCCCAGGCTCTGGAAATATTACTGTATCTCCAGGCTCTTCGGAGGTTGGCTTAAAATATATCTATGTAGATGAGCAGGGCTCTTACATGGGTATTGAGAGTTCTATTGCTGTCTATGATGAATATGGCTATTTTACAGACAACGATAAGAACCTTAACTGCATTGATTTAAATACAATGAAGATTGTATGGACATTAAGACTTCAGGATGATACTGATATCTCTCCTGTCATTGACGTTGAGAACGGCGTGCCATTCGTATACGTAGGAACTGAGGTTGATAACCAGCTCGAAAAGGGAACGCAGGGCTGCGGAGCTTCATATATTTATAAAGTTAACGGCCTTACAGGAGAAGTAGTATGGCAGACAAGTGAACCTTGTTTTGCTTATAATGGTGAGACTTCTGATACTGACCAGAGTGGCGGATGTTTTGGAAATATCATTGTTGGTAAGAGATCCATCTCTAATCTGGTAATTTTCTCTTTCAGTATGACAAATGGCGTCGCTAGTGGTAACAGACTTGTTGCTTATTATAAGGATTCTGGTACTACTGCATGGTCAATCCAGGCGGATGGAATTAACAAATATTATTATGGAATGAACATCTATTCTTACAGTTCTCCAGTAGACTGTTATGATGAAGCGGGTAGAGCATACATAATTATTGGTGATAGTGTCGGACAAATTCATCTTGTAGATGCGTCTACAGGTGCTAGACTATCTTATATCCAGACATCGAGGTACCTTGGAACTTCAAATGAGACCACTAATGGTATTATTTTCGAGGCTTCCCCAGTTGTTTATAACAACACGATAATTATAAGCACAAAGTCCGGCTCAGTTTTTGCTATACGCATTCTCTGATTTGGATAGAAATAGTAGTTGAGTTAAGAAGGTTTTTAAGATGGCACTTGATAGCAATATGACATATGACAATATTAAAATGCTTGAGATCACTTACGGAGATTTATCTGGTGGTGGTTATAAGGCCCTGTTTGATTTTGAGCGCCAGAAAATTAAGTGGACTGACGAATATGTCTGGAATAATAATTTCATGAAGACTCTTAATGACAGTAAATTTGAACTTCTTTGCACTAATCTTGCTTCAACTGAAGTTATCGAGTGGGTAAATGGTTATCTTGATGGCAGAGAAGATGAGTTCGGAAGAAGCGTTCCATCCCTGTCTCAGTGGAAAGTCAAGATTATATTCAATGATGACAGCAAGCTTGAGGCTGAAGCTGTACGACATTTTCCTCGAAAGTGGAATGACTTCAAACACCTGATTGAAGATACAACTGATTGCTTTCTCAAATTAAGATAACTCAGACGGGTTATCTTTTTTGTTAAAATGTGATAAACTGTCTTTGGTATAGATTTTTTTACAGTTAAGGAAATACTTAATGATAGATTACATTGAAGGTTTGCTCCTTGGCAGAATTTGGAGTGATACAGATTTTGAGAACAGGAAACATGTGTCCCTGTTCATTTTGTATGGCCTCTTTGCTGATGTAATCGTTCTCTATTTTTATCTTAAAAATAAATATCTTTTGGGACTCGGCAACTTTAAGACCTATCAGATGGTTTTATTGGTTATATTGTGCCTTGCCTGTCCATTTATTAATTTCAGATATTACAGATTCCCGTGGTGGGGTAAACTTCTTGTTCTGTTAGAGAAGTTATATAAGAATTTTATTGTGCTCAGCCTCATTGTAAGCACTATTATTCCTAGACTTACAATTCCAACAGGTGATATTAAGGATTATCTTATAAATTATCTTAATTACACACTGGAAGAATATACTACCAAATATACTGCTTCAGCAGGTGCTTTCTCGACAGTTATCGGTGTTATGGCTGGCGGTGTTCATGTTGTTGCATACTTTTTATTTAATTTGCTTATTATGGTGGCGCTTCCTGCGGTACTTTATTTTGCATTCCGAATGCTTCAGTATGCTTATGATTACGTAGTCCATGAGTTGCTGATAAAGAGAGTGTTTAACCGTAAATAATCTAGGCGGCAGGTTAACTAATAGCAATATAAATTCCTTTTGATTATTGGTACAAAATATAGAAAACAAGTGTAAATTAAAATTTATGCTTGTTTTTTTTTTTTGAGCACTATCTATAATTCATAATGATTTTTTATTATGGAGAGTGTATATGAAAGATAGAATATTCGTAAGATTAGTAAGTATATTTCTTGCTATTACAATAGTGATTGGAATAATTCCGATTAGGAACGTAAGAGCTGATTCGGTAAATAGAATCAACGAAGAATTAAGTGTCACGTATCAGGAATTAAGTTCTTGGGGAGATTATACACAAGCACAGGTTGATATTAAAAACGTGTCAGGTAGTAAAATAGATGGCTGGCAGGTTAAATTGACTTATGAAAAATATGTAGCAGTATCTAGTATATGGAATGCTGTTCTTTGCGAGTCAGATATATCAAGCGAGAATGCACTGTATATAATGAATGAAGATTATAACAGTGTAATCGAGGCGGATCAGGTCGTAAGCTTTGGCCTTATCATCGAGAGTGGGTCAGAGCATCTTCCAACAGTAGAGATAGTAGATTGCCTAGAAGATTTACCAACAGATGATGAGACAGAACTATTCTCAAGTGCAGTTTTCGCAGGAAATGATTTTAATTTCAGCGGCTGGAAGGCTAATGTCTATGGAAGTTTTTATACTGGTAATAACTTTAATTATCAGGGTTCAGAATTGTACCTTTATGGAAGCCTTGACGTAGTTAACCAGTTTAACTATGGCGGTTGGAGTACTGAGATTGGTGAGACAAATGTAAACTGCGAACCACAGGATATGCCTGACTTTGACGAAGGCATTTTCTCACTTAGAGAAGAGCTTGATGTGATTGAAGATGACACACTTATTTCATCTGATTCTATAATTGCTAATGGTTTTTATTACACTGACGGAGATGTGACAATCTCTGGTACTACTTTCGAGGGAGACTGTGTAATTGTAGCAACAGGCGATATTACATATGATGTTGATTCTCTCTCAGGTAGCGGTAGAGTTGTTTTGTATTCTACTGAAGGAAACATTACGATTAATGGTTCTCAAATTGTAATCAACGGAATTCTTTATGCTCCTAATGGAAGTGTAAATATTAATGCCTACGATACAACTTTTAACGGAAGAATTATTGCTGAGAATGTAAACTATCAGGGATCTATCCTTAATGTAACTGCATCTGGAAGTGACTTGGAACTTTTGTATAAGTACCCAGAGGTTGATATTGTAGCCTCAAATAGCGAAGTATTTGAGGGTGAAGTGGCATACTTTGAGGTATCTCTTGAAGAAGAAAACGAGACACCTTATACAATTAAGTACAGACTTAATGGTGAAGTGGTAGAGCTTGATGAGACATTAATCTATAATCTCGATACAACTCTTCTTGGAAGTTACACATTAGAAGCATATATTGAGACAAGCACAGGTGAGAAAATCTTGGATGAAGAGACTATCGTTGTTAAGATGATTGTTACTCCAGAACCAACAGCTACACCGACACCAACAAGTACACCAGTTCCAACAGCAACAGCTACACCGATACCAACAAGTACACCAGTTCCAACAGCAACAGCTATACCGACACCAACAAGTACACCAGTGCCGACAGCAACAGATACACCGACACCAACAAGTACACCAGTGCCGACAGCTACAGCTACGCCAACACCAACAAGTACACCAGTACCAACAGCAACAGCTACACCGACACCAACAAGTACACTGGTACCAACAGCAACAGCTACACCGACACCAACAGAGATTCCTCTTAATGAGCAGGAAAGATATTTTGTATTCTCTGAGGGTGAGCTGGATTATTTTAGATATAGAACAAATTATGTATCTTCTAACTGGAAGACAACAGGTACATATGCATTTAATCCAGAATATATCGCTTTATCAAGAGGATATATGATGAATTCTGGTACTGCAACTTATAAAGGAACTAGAGAGTTTTCACCTGATTATTCACTCGATGGAAGATTTACTTATTATGCAAATTCTGGTGATCCAGGTGGATATGCTAAGTTTTATATTCATACACCTAATATAAGCGATTATTCAAATGGCTCAATTGGTATACAAATTGATATACGTGGAGGAAACATTAGTTTCCTTGTAAATAATAAAGTAGTAACATCAACTTTATATAATCCAATTAAAAGTGTACTGGGTAAACCATTTGATTTTATTTATGAATATGATGGAGAGAACAAGGTATTCAATCTTTATATAGCTGAATACGTTGGTTCTGGTATGCCTATTTATTCAGATACACCTGTTTTGTCTTATGAGATTGACCTTGCTGATGTATTCGGTGAGAGCAACAAATTTACATGGAGTATTTTTGGAAGTAGTGGATGGTATTATACAGACCATATGTTTTATGGTATTGAGATTGATCCATATCCAGCAATTCATGAGAATGATATTCCTTCAGTTAATCCAGGATATACTCAATTAGAAGCAGATGATTTTATCTCTATTTCACAGGGTGATTCACAATATAGATACGAGACAGAATTTATCAAAGACAATTGGAAGTTTAATGGTGAAGCACAGTATAAGAGTGATTCTGAAATAGCATTAACTACATCTACTAATAGTGTGGCTGGTGCAGGTTCAGCATTTTTGAATTTTGCTAATAATTTAGGTCCTGATTATTCGTTCTATACAAGATTCTCTTTTACACAGAAAAGTTCTATTTCAAATGGCTTTGCTTTCGTAATCCAGCCATATAGCGATACAAAAGAATTTCTTGGTAATTCTGGATATATTAAGCATGACAATAGCGTAATTGTAGAGTTTGATTTTGATCCACAGAGTAATCACACAAAGCGTGATGCTAATGGAGAGTGGGTTAATTATAACGAAAGTAATTCTCATGTTGGAATTATCTTAAATGGTAATGAGGAACAGCATTATGCTGTTGCTGATTATGCTGCAATGAGAAAAGCTAATGTGGTTACAGATGCATGGGTTGAATATGATGGAGAAGAAAAGGTTCTCTCTGTTTATGTTTGTACAATGAATCAGTTCGGACATATCTATAAAGCAGAAGAACCAATAGTATCTTATAACATTGATTTGGAAGAATATTTTGATGGAAATACAAGTCTGGTTATGGGATTTATTTCACGTGATATAGAGAATAATTCTAATGTAGTTCTTAATGGATTTGAGATAGGAGATAAATCATTTACAACATTGGGACCAACAGATTATCCACTTGAAGAACAGGATAGATACAATGTAATTTCGATGGGTGACAGTATCTATGGCTATGAGAGAAGATATAATAAAAGCGAATGGGTAACTTTGGATGGATCAGCAGACATAACGGATAATACAATATCTTTGAATCAGATTTTTGGTAAAGATACTATCCATTATAAAAATGAAAACTATGAATTTTCACCAGATTATTCATTCTCTGGAAGATATACATTTAGTATTGATCATGACATAAACTATGATAATTGTAGTGATTTAACTTTCTATAATCCTGTAACTGGCGAGGAAGGAGGAAGTTTTACTATTCATATTGATATTTGCCCAAGTTCAGGTCATAAATGGAAGGATGAGTTTGGTCAGGGTGAATGGCAGAAGGGAACAGAACCATATCAATCTTCTATAGGAATATATCTTAATGGCGATGGAATGGTTGAATATTGCTATAACAAGTATGAAGGCTTTATCAAAGATGATAGTGTTCACGAAATCTGGTTTGAATATGACGGCATAGATAAAATCTTTTATGTATATGTTGCAGAATATTTGGATGGAAAAGTAACAAAACCTAGCGTTCCAACATTAATGTTGAATATTGATTTGGAAGAAATCTGGGGTGGTGAGCATAGATTTGGTATAAGCTTAAGAAGCGAAGGCGGATGGGATCCAGCAACATTTATATATAGAGGATTAGAGGTGGATTCATATCCCGATATACATACTAGTCATTCTGAAAATATAGAACTTGTTAGCCCAGAAAACAATGCCATATATGAGATTGGCGATACAATTAGTATCTTTGGAAGAATTAATGATGATGTTGATAGTATTAAGGTTATCATTACTGATGAAAGTGGTAATGCAATCGTAGACAACGAGTTTGTTGCGAATGGTAATTTTGGTGAGATAGTAAGCCTTGATACAAGTGAATTGCAGGCGGGTAATTACGAGATAGTAATTGAGACAGTAGAGACAAGTAAGATTGTAGATTTTACTCTCGTAGATAAATACACAAAGAATATAGAGATAACAGATTACGAGCTGACAGAAGAAGGCATGTATATCTATGGAAATATAGATATAAGTCTTCAGTCTAGTTATGTCCTTTATAAGCACAGAACAACAGATGATTTTTGGGATGTAGTAGAGACTGGCGAAGGTAATAAAAACAACGAATTAATTGGTTTTATTAGTATTGATAATTTACCATCAGAAAAGGTTGTTTTACGTCTGGTAGCAACTCTGGTAAACGGAAAAACAGAAGCAGCTTATAGAACCTTTGCATATGATTTGACTACGGTTTTGCCTACACCAACACCTACACCTGAAGTAACTCCAATCCCAGAGACACCTGATTTTACAGATGAAGAATTGTATGTAGATATCGAAGATAGTCAGGAAGGAATGGAGATTAGTTATATTTCCGATATCAAGGGTACGGTAAGTGGAACTACACTTAATTCTTATTCTTTTGAAGTAATTCCTGTCGAAAGTATTATTCCTTCAAATACACAAGAATACACAAATGAAGTATTTGATGACACGTTAGGAAGTGTAGATGCTACTCTTCTTACAAACGGCTACTATATTGTCAGAGTAACTGCGTATACAGAAAGTGGAGATAATATATCCGATGAGATAACTGTACTTGTAACTGGTACAGCCAAGATTGGTATATTTGAGTTATCCTTCCTTGATTTGACAACAGGACTTAATAATTTCCCTATTGAAGTTTATAGAACCTACGATTCAAGAAGATTAAATGAAGTAGGAGATTTTGGCTATGGCTGGGAAATGTCAATAGCTGGGCCAAGAATTAGCATAAGTACAAATCTAGGAACCAACTGGTCACAAAATCACTATAGTGGATTGGCAGGAATGCCTGTTTACTATTGGACAGAGCAAAAAACTCATGAAGTAACAATTGACTGGGGTAATGGCAAAACTGAGACCTTTAGTTTGAAGTTAAGTCCAAATGAACAAGCAATGGTTTTGGATACTGGTATTGGTGCTTATTTTGAGGCTAAGGGAAATACTACATCTTACTTAGAAATCTTAGATGAGCATACAAATCTTACCTATAATGGTGGAGATTTGTTCTCATTTGATTTGATGAATCAGTTTAATCCACAGAATTTCCTTCTCACAACAAGAGATGGAACCAAGTATTACTTTAATAGTACTAAGGGACTTATTAAAGTAGAGGATACTTATGGAAGAATTATTGAGATAACAGATGATGGAATTTATTACTCAGATGGTACGGGTCTTACAATTAATCGTAATGAAGAAGGATTGATTACTTCTATTACAGATGGAACTCAGACTGTGGTTTATTCTTATGATGAGAATAAGGATTTGGTTTCTGTACTTGATAAAACTGAGAATACAACAACCTTTACTTACGTAGATCACTATGTTGAAGATATATTCAATAGTGATGGTACTCGAGTGGCAAGAAATATATACGATGACAACGGTCGTCTTATACAAACCATTGATGCAAATAACCAGGTAATAGAGTATTCACATAATATTGGTGATAAATCAGAAGTTATTACTAACAGATTAGGTTATTCAACAATCTACGTTTATGATGAGTTCGGTAATGTAATATCTGAGACTGATGCATTGGGTAGAACAACTACTAGAACTTATGATGAGAATAATCAGTTATCTTCTGAGACTGACCCTATGGGTAATACTACATATTATAACTATAATGCTAATGGTGATCTTATCTACGTTAAAGATGATAAGGGAAGAAGTGTAAATAATACTTATTCAACAGAAGGTAATCTTCTTACAATGAGTCAGTGTGGAGTATTGGAATTAGAACTCTTCTATGATGTTCATGGAAATATCACTTCTGCAGAAGATGCACTTGGAAATACGCAGACCTATGTTTATTCAACTACAGGTAATCTTAGTAGTGTATCTGATAGTATAGGTTCGATTATAAATTGCACCTATGATAACGATGGTAATATAACTTCTATTACAAGTGCTAATGGAAGCGTTACAAGCTTTAGTTATGACAGCATGGATAGAATAATATCTAGAAGTACAACCTATAATGGTAAGACATTAACAGACAGATATACTTATGATATCTATGACAACGTTACAGAGATTATCTATGCTGATGGCACAAGAGAGAGTTTTAGTTATGATTCATTAGGTAATTGTACTAGAGGAGTAGATTCTCTTGGAAATAGTATAGATTATACGTATGACATCTATGGTAATTTGATTCGTATCGATTATCCTGATGGAACAAGTGAGATTTTTACTTATGATTTAGAAAATCAGCAGGTATTATCTACAGATAGAAATGGTCTTACTACAAAGTATTCATACGATCCAGTAGGTAATATGACAACAATTACTTATCCATCTGGATTAGTAACGACATACACCTACGATGCATGTAACAGAGTACAAACAGTAAGTAATAGTATATCCGGTACAACATCGTATGAATATGATTATCTTGGAAGAAATACTAAGGTAACAGACAGCCTTGGTTATAGTACAAAATATAGCTATGATGAGTTTGGATTAGTTAATGTATTAACTGATGCTAATGGAAATTCTTATGAATTTAGTTACGATGCTGCCGGAAATCAGACAGAGGTAATATATCCTAACGGAAGTTGCTATAAGTCAAGTTACGATGTACGTTCAAGATTGATATCAGAGACAGATGCAGCTGGAAATAGCACATACTATGAATACGATTCAATGGATAGACTTATATCTGTTACTAAGCCTGATGGCGGCAAGTGGATTTATGAGTATGATTCAATTGGAAACATTACTGAGGTTACAGATTCTCTTGGAAATAGTACAACATATACCTACGATGAATATGGTCGTTTGGTTGTAACAACTAATGCTTCTGGTAACGAAGCAACCAATGCCTATAACGAATATGGCCAGACCGTAAGAAGTACTGATTTTGCTGGAAATGCTACGACATATACCTATGATTCTTATGGAAGAGTAAGTACAGAGACAACTTCTGAAGGAACGATAAAGTATTTCTATAATAGTATTGGTCAGTTGATTAAGGTGGAAGGTATTGAGGGAGATATCTACTATACTTATACTGAAGAAGGCTATATCTCATCTAAAACAGATGAAAACAACGAAACAATCTTCTACACATATAATGAACTTGGTTTAAAAACAAGTATCACCCTAGATGATAAGACTATTAATTATACTTACGATAGTCTTGGAAGATTAAGTACGGTTACAGATGAGGATGGAAATGTAACAGCTTATACATACGATAATGTAGGAAATCTTATTAAGTTAGAATATTCTAATGGCGTAGTAACAACATATCAGTATAACGAAGTTAATTTCCTTGTATCAGAAGTAACGACAGATGGTGAAGGCAATGTAATTGAAAGCTTTAAGTATACTCTGGGTATAAATGAAGAGAGACTTAAGGTAGAAGAACTTACAAGAACAGTTGAATATACATACGATTCTTGTGAGAGACTTACATCTGAGACAATTACTAGCATTAACGGTAGTGTAACGAAGACAACTTATACTTATGATTTAAATTCAAATAGACTTACCAAAACAGTTAATGGTGAAACCACAAAGTATAACTATAATGAATTAAATCAGTTAGTAGCAGAAGATGACATCATCTATACCTACGATGATGCAGGTAATTTAATTGCAGGAAGTAGAAATAACATTTTACTTTTCAGTTACGAATATGACAGTCGTAACCAAATGATAAAGAGCCTGGTATATACTGTAGAAGGTATCTTGACAGTTGAATATGAGTATAACTACTTGGGCGACAGAATCTCTAAAACAGTAGATGGCGATAGAACTACTTATACTTTGGAATATAGTAGTGGACTATCTCAGATAATAGAGGAAACTACTAATAGTAAAACTGTTTTCTATGTACGAGGCTTGGATTTAATCTCCAGAGAAGAACAGGGGAAGACTTATTTCTATGTTCTGGATGGTGGAAATACAGTAAGAGACCTGGTTGATGAAGCCGGAAATGTTACTGATAAGTACATCTTTGATTCCTTTGGAAATGAAATATCTCATGAGGGTGATTCAAATAACTCTTATGGAGTCCAGGGCGAGCAGTTTGATGAGGAGACAGGACTTTACTATTTAAGAGCACGATATATGAATTCTTCTACTGGTACTTTTACCAGTATGGATACATATGGTGGTTCTTTATCTGATCCAACAAGTCTACATAAGTATTTGTTTGCTAATTCTAATCCGGTGAAGTATTGTGATCCGACGGGGCATAAATCATTTGTTGAAATGTTAGGGGTAGCAGGAATACAAAGTGCACTCATATCGGCTGCAGAATATGGTGTCATGTGGATTGTGGCTGGATTTATTGATTACAATAATGGAACTGATTATTCTAGCAATTTTGATGTGCGTGGATTGATTGATTCAATAGTTTTTGGATATGTTTTTGGAACTATGGGTAGCAAGGCCTCTCAGTTTACAAAATTGTGTTTCAGTGGTTTAGTAGAGTGTTCAGGAGAATTAATTGCTTCTATTTTAGCATTGTTTTATTTGACGGTTGTTTTTGCTGCATTCATAATATTTTATTTTATTGGGTTTATGTTTGCACTTACCGATTCTCCTAAATGTTTGTCAGATGTATCTTTTCAAATTGGAAGTTTGTTGTTTTCTATTTTGGTTGGTGGTTGTGGTTCGCTTTCAGGATTTACAACTGGTTTCGAAGATATTATTGAAGAAATACCTGGAATTATGAGTGATAGTTATTTAACATTTGGGTGATGATATATGAAATTATTGAAGAAAAACTTAAAAGCAACTAAAGCATTGGCCACTATTACTGGGATATTATGGTTAATGTGTTTTTCATTTTATATAATCACAACTAAAGAATATGATTCCTTTTGGAAGATTATTTATCCAATAGGATTAGTTTGGTGTGGTAGCATTGGACAGATTGCATATAATGCGAAAGAAGAAAGAACTGTTGTTATAGTGGTATGGATACAGATAGTATGTTATTTTCTTAATTCACTTTTTTATGGAATTGGATCCGAACATGCATTTGAAGATGCATATCATATTACTTCTCTTTTGTTTATGTTTGAAAATTTTGTTTTTCTAGAGATATATAGTAATAGTAAAAAGAATAAAGGTGAGTCCGAATCTGATGATGTATGATTGATCCGTCGTGTGGTCTGTAAGTTAATAGCTTGCAGACCCTTCTTTTCGGAAATAAAAAAGTAGAAATAATATTTTACTTTTCAGTTACGAATATAACAGTCGTAACCAAATGATAAGAAGCCTGGTATATACTGTAGAAGGTATCTTGACAGTTGAATATGAGTATAACTACTTGGGCGACAGAATCTCTAAAACAGTAGCTGGAGAGAAAACTACTTATACTTTGGAATATAGTAGTGGACTATCTCAGGTAATAGAGGAAACTACTAATAGTAAAACTGTTTTCTATGTAAGAGGCTTGGATTTAATTTCTAGGGAAGAACTAGGAAAAACTTATTTCTATGTCCTAGATGGTGGAAATACAGTAAGAGACCTGGTTGATGAAGACGGAAATGTTACTGATAAGTACATCTTTGATTCCTTTGGAAATGAAATATCTCATGAGGGTGATTCAAATAACTCTTATGGAGTCCAGGGCGAGCAGTTTGATGAGGAGACAGGACTTTACTATTTAAGAGCACGATATATGAATTCTTCTACTGGTACTTTTACCAGTATGGATACATATGGTGGTTCTTTATCTGATCCAACAAGTCTACATAAGTATTTGTTTGCTAATTCTAATCCGGTGAAGTATTGTGATCCGACGGGATATTGTTCTATCCTTGAGATGGATGCAGCAGAAGTAATAAGTCTAATGCTGGATAATGCAATGTATAGCATGTTTTTCTATTGCTTGGATACTGCTGCTACTGATCCAGCTTGTGAACGCCATAGTATAGTTGGATGCCTGATAGCTGGAATAATAGGTGGAGTGCTAGGCACATTTATAATGGCTTTATCGACACCATTTAGAGCTGTGGCAGCTGTGATTTTTGGTGGAGCAGGAATAAAGAAGGGTATTGATGATATAGCAGATGGTAATGTGCTATACGGAATCCTGGAAGTAATAGTTGGTGCATATTTTGTACTTACAGGATTAGGAGA
>JAKSRE010000032.1 GCA_024403775.1 Clostridia bacterium
CATATTCTTCTACTAGTCTCTGACTTAACTTGTGCTGAAAGTCATTTCTCTGATTATGAATGGTAGTAGTTTCTCAAAATTTTTCGGTGGTATTTTTGCCGGTGTAGGAATATTTACTATTTTAGTTGGTGCTATAGTTTTTGTTGGAACAGAGGAGGCTTTACCGCTATTTATCTGTGGTTTAATAGGATTTATTTTTACATGTATTGGTGGAGGTTTTATAGCAAGCGCCGTATTTGGTAAACGCAAAAATAAATCTATCTGTCAAAATGGTACAAAGTATACTGGTAAAATTTATGGTTACACTGATGATACATCTGTACTAGTTAATGGACAATATCGTGTAAACATTAAAGTTCATTACTTTGATAAAAACGGTATAGAGCGAGAAGCTATTATTCCTACTAAGTTTTAAGAGGTAATGGTAATTATCCTATCGGTGCAACAATTGACATTTATGAATTAAACAATAAATACAGTTGGGACGAAAAGTCAGTTCGCTATGAAAGAATTGATGGCGAAGAAGAACTCATGGATAACAAACCACTTAATCCTGACAAATTAAACACTATTGGAATCACTTGTCAAAGTTGCGGTGCAAGCTTCACTGCCGCTAAAGGCTATGTAGCAAGATGTCCTTATTGGACTGTAAGGTCGTTGGTAGCATACTACCATCATTTGTAGCCAAATTTGCGTAAAATCCATTTTGGGGCTACAAAATTCACATAAATAGAGGTCGAAGACTTACCACAGTGTCTCCAGTCTATATTCAAGCTTAAGGTTACTTTGGCTCTGACAAGTTACGCAGGGCCTCGTGTGTCGAGGAACTAGCCGAAGTCAGAGCAACTATGATAATTCCGTTTTTACCTAGCAAAGTGAGGGAATGAATTGCAATATTTCCCGAACGTCACTTAAACACTGATGCCGTATCTGGTACCAATCATTCTTGAATAGGCAGTTACGAGTCCTCCCTCCCAATGTCAGTTGAATTATTTAAACGCCCACTAGTCACCTTTCTAGTCAATTGTTTATTGACTGGATTTATTGATTTAAGGCTTTCACGGGTAAAAATCACCTATGAAGGGGCTGTCTCAAAACAAAATGAGATAGCCCCATTTTTAATTGCTGTATTTTATTGTTTAAAACTTATAATCATCCACTTTCGAGAAGAAAAAGATTATCGGATATAATCCCCTGCACTTCTCTGAGGACGCATGTTCGGTCTTCTGAGTCTTCTCTTACGCTTCATTCTGTTAATTGAACGAACGATAAGAAGGATGATGCAGATCAGGATGAGGATTACGATAATAAGAACCAGGATAGTTGCTACTTTGTTCTCGATAGCGAGCTGTACAACTGGATTCTCCAGGAATCTCTCATATCGTGTCTTTTCCTGAGGAGGCTCCTCAGGTACTACCTGCTGATTGAACTCCATCGTGCTCTCGGTTATTGTTTCTTCAGTGTTCTGCTTGGAGCTCTCTTCTTCCTCCATTGCTTCCTCTATGAAATCCTTTTCGAGCTTGTCGCCAGGAACCATAAGCGGATCGTAGATTGGTGCCTCTGAATCTGGGATATTGAATCTCTGATAGTCACCAAGATTACCAGGAATAACTGTTACTGGATCACTTTCCCAGCAGGCAAGATGTCCATATGCTGTAACTGAAGCTACATATCTTGTCTGATAAGCATAATGATCACCAGGAATTCCGCAAACAGAAATAAATAGTTCATGTCCGTTCTCATTTACTGTATACACGGTCATACCTGTACCAGCCATTGAAGTTGTACCAGTCTTACCACCGACAAAAGCGGTAATATGAGTATCGTGTCCCTCTGCAGTTCTGGCACAAAGCCATGGATCACTGAGAAGACTGTTTGTATTCTTTACCATTGACCAGCCATCCTCTGTATGAACATTGGTTGCCTGGAATATATGTGTTGGTGAATTAATAACCTTACAGAAATCCTCATTTAATGCCGCATTAGCCATAATGAGTGTAAGATCTGAAGCTGTAGTGTAATGATTATCATCATGAAGACCATTTGGATTAACAAAGTTTGTTCCTGTACAGCCGATATTTGTGGCACGAAGTGTCATGAGCTTGGCAAAAGCCGTGAGCTTATAAGAAGTAACAATCTCCTCAGAAGTTAAGCCCATCTCCTCTTCAAAGTATGAAGCATTAATTCCATCAGGACCTACATCGCCTCCTGCAGGATATTTCTCGAAAAGCGCACTTATAACGCCCTCAGCTACAACGTTCGCTGCATCGTTACCAGATGGAAGCATCATTCCATAATAAAGCTCTGATACTTCAACTATCTCGCCTACTGACAATCCCATCATTGTTGAATCATAAGTAGTTCCATCCATAGCATTCTGTGTAACTGTAAGGTAATCATCAGAATCAAGATAATCAAGTCCCAACTGGATTGTCATAATCTTGGTCATGGAAGCTGGATAAATTTTCTCATTCTCATTAAGTGAGAGAATAATAGAATCAGCTGTCTTGTCATAAACACAGTAAGAACGGCAGTTAATCTGATCAAGCGTCGGAATTGTAAGTTCCGGCTGATCTACATCAGCAGCCACCTGCAAAACCATGTTCATCATCACAAAAATCACTGTAAGTAAGAGTGATACGATTTTTGTGTTTTTAACATTAGCGGATCTCATTCTTTTTATATACTCCTTATATATCTTCTATAAAAGTAAAGCAGGCGCTATACTCGCGCCTGGCTTTTATTTAAATATTAGATTATCTTTTATTCGTTTGTCTGATTAGCTTCTTCATCAGGCTCAGCCTTCGGATTATCCTGACTGTCTATGTCATCAGGCTCACCCTCTACCACTTCGCCTTCAATCGGTTCAACTTCTTCCTCTTCGTGATCAGTAATTGTAAAGTCTACAACCTTACTGTTGCCAGACTTCATGAGTCTTACACCAGAAGTTGCTCTTGAGAGAGTTGGAATCTCAGATGCATCTACACGGATAACTACTCCGTTATCAGTGATAACGAGGAGATCCATATTGTCATCAGCAAGAGAACATCCAATAAGACGGCCTGTCTTCTCAGTAACCTTATATGTGATAAGACCCTTACCACCACGGCTCTGAATTCTGTATTCGTCAACAGAACTTCTCTTACCCATACCATTCTCTGTAATAACAAGAAGTTCTCCACCCTCATTTACAGGAACCATACCAACTACTACATCATCTTCAGTAACTCTGATACCACGAACACCAGCAGTATTACGTCCAGTCTCACGTACATCTTCACTGTTAAATCTGATAGCCTTACCACTAGATGTAACAAGGATAATCTCCTGATTCTCCTTGGTAATACTTACGCCAATAACGCTGTCCTCATCCTTAATGTTTACTGCAATAAGACCATTCTTATTGATGTTTGAATAACTTGAAAGTGGTGTCTTCTTAACAACACCCTTTGCAGTAGCAATTGTAAGGAATGCCGACTCATCCTCAAATGAATCAACAGGAATTATATTACGAATCTTCTCGCCTTCATTAAGTCTTAAGAGGTTAACAAGTGCTGTTCCACGAGCAGTTCTTGACTGTGTCTCAGGAATCTGATAACCCTTAATCTTAAATACACGTCCTGTATTAGTAAAGCAGAGGAGGAACTTATGAGTTGTTGTTGTAAGAATTCTCTCAACAAAATCCTCTTCTCTTGTTCCCTGAGCAGAAATTCCACGGCCACCTCTGTGCTGGCTCTTATAGTTACTTACAAGCTGACGCTTGATATAGCCCAGGTGTGTAAGAGTAACAACGATATTTTCTTCCTGGATAAGAGACTCATCATCAATATCTTCGAAAGCACCATTTACAATTTCAGTTACACGTGGTGTAGCAAACTTACGCTTAATCTCAAGAATCTCTTCCTTGATAGTAGCATGGAGAAGAGTAACATCTGACAAAATCATTGTATACTTCTCGATGAGAGCCTTATAGTTCTCAACCTCAGCAAGAAGTTTCTCTCTCTCAAGACCAGTAAGTCTACCAAGTCTCATATCAACGATATGCTGTGCCTGCTTATCAGAGAAACCGAACTTCTCAGACAAGTTAAGCTTAGCCTGATTCTCATCCTTACTTGCACGGATGATAGCAATGATCTCATCAATATGATCAATAGCAATAAGGAGACCTTCATCAATATGAAGCTTAGCCTGTGTCTTCTCAAGATCATACTGTGTTCTTCTTGTAACTACACTCTCCTGATGAGCAACATAATACTTAAGTGAATCAACAAGTGTAACGAGCTTTGGCTCAAGCTTTCCATCTTCAGCATCTGGAACAAGAGCAAGCATATTAGCACAGCAAGCATCCTGAATCTTACAGTTCTTATAAAGCTGATTAAGAACTACATCTGGATTTGCTTCCTTCTTAAGCTCAATAACAATTCTTATAGCCTGCTCACGGTCGGACTCGTCTCGGATATTTGTAATACCCTCGACCTTCTTCTCTTTTACAAGCTCAGCCATTCTCTCAATGAGAAGTGCCTTATTTACTGAGTATGGTAAGTCATTAACAATAATTCTGTGCTTACCATCCTTCATATCTTCAATTTCTGTATGTGCACGAACAAGGATACGTCCACGACCTGTTGTATATGCCTCACGGATACCCTTTGTACCAAGAATCATACCACCCATTGGGAAGTCTGGACCCTTAACAACTGTCATAAGTTCATCAACAGTTACATCTGGGTTATCGAGCATCATAACAACACCATCAATAACTTCACCCAAGTTATGTGGTGGAACATTAGTAGCCATACCTACAGCGATACCTACACAACCATTTACAAGGAAGTTAGGGAATCTTGCTGGAAGTGTTACAGGCTCCATCTCGTTCTCATCGAAGTTAGGACGGAATTCAACTGTATGCTTCTCAATATCGCTCATCATCTCGAGCGCAATCTTCTCAAGTCTTGACTCAGTATATCGGTAAGCAGCTGGTGGATCACCATCGATAGAACCAAAGTTACCCTGTCCATCTACAAGTGGATGTCTGAGTGAGAAATCCTGAGCAAGACGAACTAATGCATCATATACTGAAGCATCGCCGTGTGGGTGAAATTTACCGAGCACGTCACCAACCGTAGTCGCACACTTACGGTACGGCTTATCTGGAGTAACGTGATTTATATACATGGAATAAAGAATTCTTCTATGTACAGGCTTCAAACCATCTCGAATATCTGGAAGTGCTCTGTCTGTAATAACTGACATCGCATAGTCAATAAATGACTTCTTCATCTCTTTATCAAGATCTACAGGAATAATTGTATTCTGTTCAGAACGAAATATCTCGTCCATCTCCTGCTCTGACTGCTTGATTTCTTCCTTGGATTTCTTCATGCTAAGTCTACATCCTCTCGTAAAAAAACATACTAAGTAATTATATCACAAAAGGGTGTTTTTTGCTCGAAAATGGGATAAAAAACTGCTCCAAGAAATGACCTTTTAAATCATACACTCCCCCATCACTTATAATCTAATCCCACTTCAGCCTAAACCTAGAATCCAAATCTGTAACAACTCCAAATTCTTCAATGTTTCAATATAATTGATATCATCCCTTCAATTAAAGATCGAGAAAACTCATCACATGATGCTTAATTCTCATAATATTTCTCTTACTAATCGAATCACCTATTGTATTTGATACTTTCCGTAATTAGTTCATTTATAGATTCATCAGTAGGTAAATTGAGAATGTTACAAAATTCTTGGTGATGTTCAAATTCACGTGTTGTAACAAGATCAACTGAAACATAGTAGTAAATAACCATATCATCTATCAGATAAGCTGCTCTATAACCATTGTTTCCGAAGCAAATACAATATCCCTTATCGGAATTATTTATAATATTCAAATCTTCTCGTTTATAGTCTCTTCCAATTATCCATCTATTTACATAATTCTCTTTATAGAAGTCAATTGCTTTTCCCACACTTTCAAACCTATCACAATAAAAGGATAAATCATATTTTTGAATATTTATGTTTACGGTCTCGATCAAACTATCAAATTCATCGCCTACTCGAAAGCCAGCATTTCCATTTACAGTAGAATAATCTGGAATATATTCAATAATGTTTCCATTATAGTTTGTATCTTCAAATGGATCATACTCATTTATCTCATCTGTGTAAGGCGTATAACATCCACTTTCATAAGCAATCTGCAAGGCTTCCAAAATCTGTTGCATAGAAATATCTGATGAAAATGAATTAACAGGATACTCTTCTACTTCATACTTTATCGTAGGTACAGGTGTCAAAAGAATCTCTGGTATATAATTCTCATCATGATTAGGAGCTAATGTTCCATATGGTATATGGTCAATAAACAAAACTGGCATAGCCCATACTACTAGAAGAATAATAATTAAAATGGCTATAACATATTTTAGATACTTCATAATCACCTCATTTCTGCGCTTTAATTTGAAACATAAAAAACTCCTTGTAAAAATATTCGTTAAATTTAAAATATATTTTACAAAGAGGTGATATCGTTGTCAATTTGATATTCTTTTCACAATTTACAAAGGTTCCTTAGAAGGCTTTCCCGCCTGTCTTGGATACTTGGAAGGCGTCTTACTAATTTTACGAACTACAATTACAGTTCTCTTGATATCAGTATTAGGAAGACAGAATTCTTCTATACTCTCAATCTTACCGCCAAGAATCTTGATTGCTTTTGAAGCAACCTCAATTTCTTCATCAGCATGACTCTTCATAGCAATGAAGCAGCCGCCAACCTTAACAAAAGGCATGCAGTATTCAGCAAGAGTAGGAAGTGAAGCTACAGCTCTTGCAGTAGCGATATCATATTTTTCTCTGTACTTCATATCTGAGCCACCGTCTTCGGCTCTTGCATGAACTGTCTTAACCTTCTGAAGACCTAATTCATTTACAACAGTATTAAGAAAGTTAAGTCGCTTATTAAGTGAATCAAGAAGTGTTACTTCAAGATCCGGAATAACAATTTTAAGTGGGATACCTGGAAATCCTGCACCTGTGCCAACGTCGATGAGAGAAGTGTTTTTATTTTTGGACATCTCCTTTTCGACAAGGTTAACGATAGTAAGAGAATCGATGAAGTGGCGCAAAGCAATACCGTTATCATCGACGATATTAGTAAGATTCATTACTTTATTCCACTCGCGAAGAAGCTCAGCATAGCGGGCAAAAGCCACAATATTCTCGCCCTTAAGAGGAACAGAAATATTATTTGCGCCCTCCTCAAGAGTTGGAATTAGAACTTTCTCTGGGCTATCAAAAACTTCATCTGGTACTGGCTCTTTTGCTTCGCCAATCTCTACTTTCTTTGGAAGTTCCTTTTTAAGTTTAAGAAGATCACTTTTACTTAAAGTTACACGTCCAGTAGAATCTACCTTAATGCGTGGTTTAATTTTCTTTGAATCGTCCTTTGGCATAGTAATCTCCTTAGATAAAATCGTGCTTATGCGCTTCCATATAAACAAGAAGAACATTAATATCTGCTGGTGATACACCAGATATTCTTCCTGCCTGACCAACATTCATAGGTCTTAATTTACTTAATTTCTGTATTGCTTCAAGTCTTAATCCCTTAATATCCTCATAGTTGATTGCTTCAGGAATCTTCTTGGACTCCAATTCCTTAAAGTGCTCAATCTTATCAAGCTCTAACTTAAGATAACCTTCATACTTAAGATCAGTCTCAACTGCTTTAATAATAGAGATTGTAAGCTCAGGTCTCTTCTTGTCAATCACACCGATTGCCTCATAAGTTACATTTGGACGCTTAATGAGTTCAGCAAGAGATATTCCTGACTTAGGTGGAGTTGAACCTGCATTAATAAGTATCTCGTCAAGTTCTGGAGAAGAAGATACAAAGGTTTGTCTGAGACGAGTCTTCTCTTCTTCAACCTGCTCATATTTTCTAGCAAAATCCTTATATCGCTCTTCTTCAATAAGACCAATTCTATATCCAATTGGTGTAAGTCTTAAATCGGCATTATCCTGTCTTAGGAAAAGTCTGTACTCAGCACGGGATGTCATCATTCGATAAGGTTCATTTGTACCCTTGGTAACCAGGTCATCTATAAGTACACCAATATAAGCTTCTGATCTGTCAAGAATTACTTCTTCCTTATTAAGAAGCTTCATGGCACTGTTGATACCAGCTATAATTCCCTGGCCTGCTGCTTCTTCATAGCCTGAAGAACCATTAATCTGACCTGCTGTAAAAAGTCCGTCTACAATCTTGGATTCAAGAGTTGGCTTTAAAGTAAGAGGGTCAACAAGATCATACTCAATTGCATAGGCATTTCTCTGAATAACAGCATTTGATAATCCTGGAAGACTTCTTACCATCTTAACCTGAACATCTTCTGGTAGTGATGTACTAAATCCCTGAAGATACATTTCGTTTGTATTTTCGCCCATAGGCTCAACAAAAATCTGATGTCTTCCCTTGTCGCTGAATCTGACAAACTTATCTTCAATGGAAGGACAGTATCTAGGGCCAATGCCATCGATTATTCCACTATAGAGAGGAGATCTGTCGAGATTACCTGTAATTATATTTTTTGTCTCTTCTGTAGTCCAGATTGACCAGCATGGAACCTGGCTTTCAGTAGGAGCTACCTTAAAGCCATCCATTTCCTTACTAAATGAGAAAGGAGGGATATCATCCTCGCCATCCTGTCTTGTCATCTCAGTAAAATCAACTGATTTTTTATTAACTCTTACAGGAGTACCTGTCTTAAATCTGAGCATAGGAATTCCGAGGTCACTTAATGACGCAGAAAGTCCCATAGATCTAGGAAGTCCGTCAGGTCCGCTCTCTGTAATAACCTCACCAAGAATAGTTCTTGATTCCATATAAGTACCAGAACAGATAACTACTGACTTGCATTTATATATTGCACCAGTTCCTGAGAGAACACCTGTTACTTTATATTTACCATCTACATTCTCTGTAAGAAGTTTAACAATATGTGCCTGCTTTATCTCAAGATTATCGAGATTCTCAAGAAGGTGCTTCATTGTATAAGAATACTTTGTTCTGTCCATCTGCGCTCTTGGTGAATATACAGCAGGGCCCTTAGAACGGTTAAGCATACGCATCTGGATAGCGCAGCTGTCTGCTACTTTACCCATAACACCACCGAGTGCATCTATCTCTCGAACTAACTGTCCCTTTGCAGTACCGCCAATACTAGGGTTACATGGAAGATTTGCAAGGCTATCCAAGTGCAAAGTAAAAAGAATCGTTTTATTATTTAATTTTGCAAGCGCATGGGCCGCCTCACAACCAGCATGGCCAGCACCAACTACACAGGCATCATATTCACCTGCGATATAGGCATTTTTATTTTCTTCCAAAGCCATATTTATTGTAAGCATCTTATTTTCCTATACAGAACCTTCCGAAAATGTTATTTGCAAGCTCAACAGATACAGTCTTGCCTGTAATTTTTCCAATTGCTTCAAGTGTATTACGCATAACTGATGATGCAATATCCACACCCATACCATCTCTTATTGCACCAATTGCCATGTTAAGGCTCTCTGTTGCACTGTCAATAAGTTCAAAGTGGCGTCTGTTAAGAAGAATAATACTTCCTGAAGCACTTCCACCAAGCTTATCATAATATGAGGTTATAACCTCTTTAAGTTCTTCAATATTAATCTGATTCATGGATGAGATACTGATTATCGTGTCAACACCAGCTTCTTTTGCCTTATTTATCATGGCATCAGAATACTTGTTCTCACCTGCATCTGACTTTGAGAATACAAGAACCAAGCGGTTAGCTGTAGTAGATTTAAGAATCTCAGTCAGATAGAATTCAAAATTACTAAGTTCTTCTGTTGGAGATACCATATAAAGAACGAGATCAGATGATGTAAGTTCTTTATAAGCACGTTCTACACCAATTGCTTCTATTCTGTCATCTGTATCTCTGATACCAGCAGTATCAATAAGCGTTACTGGAATACCATTAATATTAAGATTTACCTCAAGAGTATCTCTTGTTGTTCCTGCAACTTCAGTAACAATAGCTCTCTCATAGCCTGAGAGTACATTAAGAAGAGAACTTTTACCACTATTAGGAGAACCACAGATTGCAACTCTCATTCTCTCAGATAAAATACGACCCTGAGCATAAGACATCTTAAGCTTATTAAGTCTGTCAAGCGCATCGGTTGCCATACTGATAACTTCCTGCTCATTATCAGGAGTATCATCATGCTCTGGGAATTCAACAATCATCTCTATTAGTGTGAGCGCATGATAGATAATATCTTCTACCTCACCTAATTCTTTACTTAATTTACCATTCATCTGCATATTTGCAGCGCGAAGAGCTCTCTCAGAATCTGCTGCAATAACATCCATTACAGCTTCTGCTTCTGATAAATCAAGTTTTCCATTGAGAAAAGCAGTTCTGGTAAACTCACCAGGCTCTGCAGCACGAAAACCATTCTCAAGCATAATACGCAAAATCTCTTGCTTGACGGCTTCACCGCCATGGCAAGAGATCTCAACCATCTCGTCGCCCGTATATGAATGTGGAGCGACAAAATGGGTAATTATTACGTTGTCGATTGCCTTCTTTGTTACTGGATCAATGATTGTAGCATATGCTGATACATATCCAGGAAGGCCACTTAAAGTTATTTTCTTGTCCTCATTTCCATAAGCACATTCTGCTGTTCGAAGAATTTTTGTGTACGAATCCATAAGCTCTGCTGATTGGGAGCCTGAAGCACGGATTATAGCTATACCTCCAACACCCTGTGGTGTAGAGCATGCACAAAAAGGCTTACTTATACTATTAGACATCTTTATTATCTTTTACTGCTCGAGTGTTACGATTACTCTTCTGTTTGGCTCTTCGCCTTCACTGTGAGTTGTTACACCCTTGAAGTCCTGAAGATGAGCATGAACGATTCTTCTCTCAGAAGGATTCATTGGCTCCATAACAACCTTACGGCCTGTCTTCTTACACTTGAATGCAGCCTTATTAGCAAGGTTAATGATAACCTGCTCTCTGTGCTTCTTATAGCCACCTACATCAAGGTGAACACGAACACGTGGTTCTGAATGCTTGTTTGCAATAAGGTTAGTAAGATATGAGATTGACTCGAGTGTCTCACCATGACGGCCAATAGCTGCACCACAGTCAGCACCTGATACAGAAATATAGATGTTATCATCCTCTCTGTATGAATCCATATTACCGTGGATACCGATACCTGAGAGAAGCTCTGCTACAAAGCGAACAGCAGCATCCTCTGCCTCGCTTACAGCATCACCCTCGAATGACTCGTCATCACCATAATAAACTTCGTCTTCCTCAGCCTCTTCTTCAGCAATGTTTGCTGTTACCTTAACCTCAGCATCCTTGCTTCCAATTCCAAGGAAACCATTTGAGTTCTCACTGATAACCTCAATTGTGCAATCCTCTTTATTTACACCCAACTCAGCGATTGCAGCTTCAATAGCCTCATCAACTGTCTTAGCGCTCTTAACAACTGTCTTTTCCATATATAAAAGCCTCCGTAGCTTAAAAAATTCTAATTAGATGTTATCTGTGGTTTTCTTCTTCTTTTTGCTCTTTGAAGAGTCTGAAGCCCCTTCTTTTGTCTCAGATGTGTTCTTCTTAAAAGCATTTGCCTTCTTAATAGCAAGTTCCTGCTTCTTTAACTCATATGGCTTAGAGAAGAGATAATATACGAGGAACTGCTGTATGATTCCAAGAACACCGTTTACTACCCAGTAAATTCCGAAAGCAGCTGGAAGTGTAAATGTTGTAGCAAGCATGATGAGTGGGAAACCATATGTCATCATCTTCATATACTGCTCTGTAGGATTAACCTCATTAGGCATTGCAGAATTCTTCTTTGCTCTCTGCTTTGCAAGCTTCTCTTCCTTGTAACCAGGCTTAAGCCAGTTAGTAAGCTGCATAGAAAGAATCTGTGAGATTACTACGAGAATCGGAATCAAAAGCATTGGTAAATAATTTGAAGGTTCTCCAAGAATCTTGGATGGATTAATTGAAGGTGTAAGAGTCAAATCCATACCGAAGAAATCAAAGTTAATGAGCTGGCTCATCTTAATGTAGCCCTTCTCAATACATGTACTAAGAAGATTACTGTCAGATGTCAGCTTATGAATAAGCGAAATGTTGTTTGATGTAATGAGATTCTCCTGAAGACCAGCCTGTTCAGCCATAGCCTTAATTGAATCTGTTGTAACACTTGAGATGTAATAAAGTGGACGGCTTACAATACGATAAATAGGCCAGAGAACGAGAATCTGGAGGAAAGAAAGAAGACATCCGCCAAGACCTGCTCCAACACCATACTTCTGCTGAAGCTCCATAGCTTCACGATTGTATCTTTCTTTATCATCACCGCATCTGCGCTGAAGATCTGCAAGCTCCTGTGACATTGCCTGAGTCTTAAGCATTGACTTCTGGCTGCTCAACACAAGAGGAAACATTACTACACGAATCAATACTGTCAATGCAATAATTGCAAGACCATAACTTCCAAAATATGAATAGAGGATTCTTGCCATCCATCCAAACAAATTTGCAAGTGGGTCAATCAAAATATTAAGGGACATGTTATACATTTATCTTAATCTCCATTAATCTACTTTACAGGGTCATAACCGCCTTTCGAGAAGGGATTACAACGTAAAATACGCCATATTCCCATAGGCAGTCCTCTTAAAACTCCATACTTCTTCAAAGCATCAATCATATACTGTGAACAGGTAGGTGAATACTTACAGCATGGACCTGATAGCGGAGAAATATATTTCTGATATAAACGAACTAATTTAATCAAAAAGGAAGCAACCATTCTAATTCTCCCTATAAGTAATGTTATGAATCTTTATCAATACTGGTATTAGAATCAAAAATATGTAACTTAACAAGTAGCTTCTTCATCTCTTCAGAAACCTGATGATATGTTGGTAATTCTTCCGAAGGCCTTAACGTGAATACAATATCATATCCAAGAGGGATACAATCGGCGAGACTTCTATAGGCTTCTCGCAATAGCCTTCTGGCCTTATTTCTCTCGACAGCGCCCAGCTGTTTTTTGTTAGCACAAAACCCCAACCTGTTGATATCAGTTGGGATTAACGTATTGTTATGCTTAAGTCCAGCATAACGCTTAAAGCAATGAACTGTTAGAAACTTCCCAATAGCGAAGTTGCCTCTCTTATAAACTCTCGAGAATTCATAATTAAATCTAAGCATTACAGGTTTCAATGTTATACCTCTTTCTTAAGACCTTCTTACTTCTACTTCCCGAATGAAGTTATAAAAAGAAAGGACCACTCGGGTGATCCTTAAGCTGCAAGTTTCTTTCTGCCCTTTAATCTTCTTCTCTTAAGAACGTCACGTCCACTCTCTGTAGCCATTCTTGCTCTGAAGCCGTGAACCTTAGATCTCTGTCTCTTCTTAGGCTGATATGTCATCTTCATGGTAATATACCTCCAAAAATAGTCATTATATAAAAAGCGAACTGCTCACACCAAATATGTGAACATAACACTCGTTTCCATAATCGGCTATACGATTATATACGCGAATACTCTCGGTGTCAAGTTTACTTTTATTTTTGTGTGAATGTAGAATGTATTGTTACTCAATTACCCTGCCATTATCGATAAAAAACTTTTCGACACGAAGTGATACACCACAGGTAATCTCATAGTTTATCGTATCAAGATAGTCAGCCATATATGTCGCATCATTCTCTTCACTTACGAGACTTACAACATCGCCAACTTTTATATCGTCTAATTCTGTTGCATCAATCATGAACATATCCATACAGATATTGCCAATAATCTTAACATCCTTATCCTTAACTCTGACCGTAAAGCCATTAGAAAGTCTTCTGTTAAGACCATCAGCATAGCCTGCCGCACAGGTAGCTACCTTAGTCTTGGCTGGTGCTTTAAAATGTCTTCCGTAACTTACCGTTGTACCTTCGTCAACTTCTTTTACATGAATAACTCTTGTAAGCCAGGTCATAGCAGGTCTTAACTTCATCTTCTCTTTAAGTTCTTCTTCCTGTGGACAGCCCTGTGGAAGATAACCATACAAAATAATACCTGCACGTACACCATCGAGATGCATCTGCGGAAATCTCATAATTCCGGCACTGTTACAGATATGACGCATGGAGAACTTAACGCCCTTTGTCTCAAGAGCCGTAATAAAATTACTGAATTTTGAGAACTGCTGCATAGTATACTCATCGTCATTTGTATCTGCGGAAGCAAAATGTGAGAAAATACCATAAGAATTAATTCCTGGATAATTACAGATCTCAACAACATCTTCAACTGATGTGGTATCAGCCATAAAACCAATTCGACTCATACCCGTGTCAATCTTGATATGGATATCAACTGTCTTGCCCTGTCTTACTGCTTCCTCGGATAACTTCTTTGCGAAAGTCTTGTCATAAACTGCAGGATTAATATCATACTTAATTAAATCGTCAATCCTGTTACTATCGATAAATCCCAGAATTAAGATTCTGTCATTCATTCCAGCATCTCTTAATTCAATAGCTTCATCTACAGTTGCCACACAGAAACTTCTTGCTCCTGCCTCACGAAGAGCCCTGGCACATTTAACTGCGCCATGACCGTATGCATTTGCTTTAACAACAACCATTACTTCACAGCCTTCACTAACATTTTTACAGATATTAGTGTAATTACTCTTAAGATTATCAAGAGAAATCTTTACGCAAGTACGATCAAATTGTTCAGTAGTAGCCATATTCATATAATTTACCAGTCCATATTTTTATATGCTTCACTAAGAGAATCAATAACATCCGTCGGAAGCATAAATCTTTTGCCAAACTTCTCTGATGCAATAAGTCCGGCTTCAGAATGAAAATAAACCGAAGCAATTACAGAATCAAGTTTATTATCAAACTGTGCATTCATTCCTGTCATAAGACCAGATAGTACATCACCACTACCGCCTTTTGCCATTCCTGAATTTGCTCTATTAATACTATACCACTCGTCTTGGCTTGTGCTTATTACAGTTTTGTAATCTTTGAGAACGATAATGGCATCTAATTTCTTTACTATCTGACCTAAAGCACCTAATGCTTCGTAAGATTCTGTACCATCTATAAGTCTTGCCTTAACCATCGCATTATATATTCTTTTCATCTCACCCTGGTGAGGCGTCATAATGACAGGATTAAGTTTTGATTCCTTTCTCTCAGAAATAAGCATTGAATACTTTCTTATGTCATGATTACAGACATCAAAGGAACTTGCATCAAGAATTACATTAGAAGAATTTCTAAGAAAAAACGGAATAACAATATCCCAGATTTTGTCAGCTGAATCGATTCCAGGACCAATCAGTACGCTGTCAGCCCAGGAACAAAGACTCTCAAGATCTCCCATAAGCCTTGCTTCTGAAGCCTTATCCTTTAAATCATAGTCCATAGGAAATGTCATGGCACAAGGAAGATTAATCCTTATTACATTAAGAACAGATGTTGGTGCAAAAACTCTTACCAGCCCTGCTCCAGATCTTAATGCCGCAGAAGAAGCCATAAGACAGGCTCCTGTCATATTCTGGCTTCCAGCAATAATTAATACATGCCCATAGTTATTCTTATGCGCTTTATCAGACCTTTCTGGCTTTATGCTGTCTATAAGATTACGATCAATATTTTTTGTAATCAAAGTCATACTTAGTTACCTGTAAGGTCAGCTCTGTCACGATTCTTTTTGTCTGTTGCAATGAGAGACAAATCAAATGGTGTCTCCTGATATACGTAGTAGTTAAGCCAGTTAGTATAAAGAAGTGTTGCTGATGAACGCCATCTTAATACAGGTCCCTGCTCTGGATCATCATTCTTGTAATAATTTACTGGCATCTTAATCGGAAGCCCTTTGGCAAGGTCTCTCTTATACTCGCCATCAAGAGTATCCGCATCATATTCTGAATGTCCAGTAATAAAAATCTGTCTTCCGTGAAGATCAGATACTGCATATACTCCGCACTCTTCAGATTCAGAGAGAATTCTAAGTTCCTTACATGCCGCAATATCCTCTCTGTGAATCTCTGTATGACGTGAATGAGGAACATAAAATACATCATCAAAACCACGGAACAGCTTAACTGGTTTTGAATAAGTCATGCTGTGCTCAAAAATACCAAATACCTTCTCAGGTACATCATACTTTGGAACACCGTAATGATAATAAAGTCCAGCCTGAGCACCCCAGCAGATATGAAGTGTTGAATAAACATGAGTCTTGGACCACTCCATGATTTTTACCAGTTCATCCCAGTACTTTACCTCTTCAAAAGGCATCTGCTCTACAGGCGCACCAGTAATAATCATTCCATCATAATAACGGTCTTTAACATCTTCGAATGTCTCATAATACTTAAGCAGGTGCTCCTCATTTGTATGAGTCGGAGTATAAGAAGCTGTCATCATAAGATCTATATCTACCTGAATTGGTGAATTTGAAAGTGATCTTAAAAGCTGTGTCTCTGTAGCAACCTTGTTAGGCATAAGGTTAAGAATAATTATCTTAATTGGTCTTATGTCCTGTGTTGAGGCACGATCTTCCTCCATAACAAATATGCGTTCATTCTTAAGAGTCTCCATAGCTGGAAGACCATTTGCAATTCTAATTGGCATTTTATTTCCTTCTTTTAACTAATAAATTCATTCAAAATAGATTCTTCTGGCACAAATTTCTGATTAACTACAGGAATCGTGTTGAGCTTTTTAAGTAAGCTGTCAGCCACCTTAAGAGCCTCCGACAAATCTGCGAAAGCCTTATTGGTATTAGAGTTACTCATAAATACACTTGGAGCAAGTTCTTTCATTCTCAATTTATCAAGCGCCTTTTCAATCTCCTTTATTGCAAGAGGTGCGATGATAAGACTCTCATATGCAAGGAAAGAATTTATGTGATAATCTGCATTTGCAAGATATTCCTCATAGTATTTTTCCTCAGACTTCTTTATAAGTGGCCAGTAATCAATAGTCGCCAGTGCATGAGCATTTCTGTGATTAGCATCTCTGACAATTCTTCTAAGCATTCGAATCTCATTACTGTCCATAATCTTCTTATCCGCATAAACATTACCGTATGGCATTATGAAAATCTTCGCATAAGAATCTCTGTCGATAAGACCAGCAAAAGTATCAGACATTCCGTGAAGTCCTTCTATTACAAGAATCGAATCTCCCTTAAGCTCGATTGCCTCACTTGGGTCTCTCTCAACTCTTTGTCTTATATTAAAGTCGAAAATCGGTGTGCACACACTCTCGCCCTTAAGTATGCGTACGATATCGTCCGCAGCTCTCTCAATATCAAGTGACTCGATTCTCTCAAAATCAGGTCTTCCGCAACTGTCAAACTTAAGGCCAGTTAATACATAATAATCATCTAGTGAGATGAAGAATGCTTCTCTTCCTCTTCTCTCAAGATTGCTCTTAAGATGCATGGTAAATGTAGTCTTACCAGAAGATGTAGGACCAGAGATAAAGATTACCCTCTTCTTAGGATCAGATAAAACTTCATTAACTATGGTATCAACACTCTCTACAAAAGACTTCTCAGATTCAGCAATGAAATCAACAAGTCGTGTAAGGTTCTCTTCCAACTCTTCAATATTAATATCTCTTCTGTTATTAAGCTCCGCCATAAGTCCCCTCCATTCCAAAAAAAGATTATTATTTGCGATTACTAATAATTATAACACTTATAACAAAATATAAACAAAAAACGCTGAAATCGTAAATTTTCCAGCGTTCGAAAATAATGTTAAATAAAGAAGAAAAGACTTACAGACCAAAAACAATACATTTAAATACTTATCATTGAATACAAAAAGTCACAGTTCGAACTGATCTAATTGCATCTGTGAAATCGGACCATCAAATGACTTCAGATTAGTAAATCTCTCCCAAAACGAATTGTCATATTTTGAATCTGCAATAATCAATTTTGATATATGATTATTTGCTTCAATCTGACACGTATTAATCAAATCACAATTAATAAAACACAATTCATCTAATTGCATTTCATTAATAAATGAAAAATCCTCCATTTTAGTCTGAAACAAAACAAGTTTTCTAATTGATTTGTTTGCTTTTATCTCTTTAAGTAAGCTTACAGCAGTCCCTCCCAATCGTATTGAATTCAGATTTTCGCTATTAATAAATTCATGAGGTAAATGTAACGCACCTTTCTCACCATTTAAATAAAAATGCCTAATGAATAACAAGTCTTTGAAAAAATCCAGATTTTCCTTCCCATACACAGACAAATATAAAGTGTCTATCGTTTTCAAATTAACGAGAAACGGTAAATTCTCAAATCTTTTATATCCTGGCTTATTGAGTATTTCCAAAGTTAATTTAGTTAGATTTTTTACAATCTTAAGTCTTGAAATATCAAATGGTGCATCACCACGCATACCATATATTCTTAGCATTAAATCTGATCGTTTTTCCAATATATCATTAATCACCATTAGAGCTTTATCTGGTAGATTTTTTGAAATTTGAATACACTTAATATTACTGTCAGATATAATTTGCTTTAATACGCCTCCTTTTATATCCTTATAATTGTATATACATATGAATTTGTTTACAGTTGTTTTATCAGATATTTCAATATGCTTATAAATCATAAAAATCCTACCTCCTCTAAATATTCAATAGCCCACTTTAATGCTTCTTCATAATATTCTGAACTAGGGCTAATACTGTTAATCTTATTATAGTAATTAGGACCATTTTCAATAAAATACTGTTCTATTGCTCTAGCTTGATTTCTAGTCAAACCACTGAAGATTTCTTCTATACCAGTAAATGGCTTGCCTGAACGCACATGTTGGGCATAGCGTGCTGGTATGCTAAACACATAGGAACCTAAGCAGTCTTAATTCTATCTATTGCTTATTTATTGTTCCTATATCACAATTATCCTGTAATAGATAGAGGTGTACGTCGCCACCCTTGAAGCACATTGTGACTTCGTTAGTTGAGACTGTTCCCTCTGCTTTGCAGGATTTTGCGTATTAGCTGGATGTTGGCAGATTGTATTCTATCTCTGTACTTCGTATCTCGAACCAGGTTGTAACCGGCATTGAAGTGAGGTTTCTATCTATTTCATAACACGTTCCAGGAGGTTATACATATGTATATTATCGGTATTGATATTGGTAAAAATCATCATGAAGCATCCATCGTTTCTTATGATGGTGTACAAGTAGGTCGTTCTCTACGTTTTTCAAGTACTCATAAAGGTGCTGACAAACTAATGGAATTCATTTCGAAAAACATAGGTGATTCACCTTGTATCTTTGGTATGGAAGCTACTGGTCACTACTGGTATTCTATTTATTCTTTTCTGAAAACAAAAGGCTACACAATCTATGTAATCAATCCCATCCAGTCTGATTCCCTTCGCAAGATGTACATCAGACAAACTAAAAATGATTCCAAAGATTCCTTTCTAATTGCTGAAGTAATTCGATTTGGACAATTTACTACGACTTCCATGGCTGACGAAGATATTCTTGCCATGAGACAACTGTGCCGTTATCGTGATTCTGTGATATCTTCTCGAACAGAAATAAAGCTTCGTATCTGCACCATCCTAGAACAGATTTTCCCTGAATACGAAAAACAGTTTTCTTCTCTTTGGCTGAGCACATCTATGAGCATCCTTGAAACATATCTTACCCCTAAGAATATCGCCGATGCACCATTAGATGAGCTCTTTAGCATAATAAAAGATAAAAGCCACAACAAGCTTACCATGCAAAAAGCTATCTCTATTAAAGAAGCTGCAACTGATACCTTTGGTATTAAGATAGCACAGGATGCCTTTGCTTTCCAGTTAAAACAGCTGATTGATCGATTAAATTTTCTAGATAAGCAGATTGAAGCCCTTGATGAAGAAATCGTGAAATACTATGAAAATTTTGACTGTTATCTCCATACCATTCCTGGTGTCGGAGTGATTGGTGCTGCAACTATCTTAGCAGAAATTGGAGATATTCATCGTTTTACAAATGCCGCTTCTCTTGTTGCATATGCTGGCATTGATCCAACCGTAAAGCAATCTGGTGAATTTAATAGTACTCATAATCATATGTCAAAGCGTGGTTCACCTTATCTTAGACACGCCATATTTACGTCAGCAGCAACATGTGCATTCCACGACAGTCCTATGAATGCATATTACAAAAAGAAACGTGACCAAGGAAAACATCATCTTACTGCAACTGGTGCTGTAGCAAGAAAGCTTACCACCGTGATTTATGCTGTCCTTCGCGATGGTAAGCCTTATGAACCTAAAAAGTTTTGTTAGTGTCTGGTAGTGAAACTAGGATTTAAGCCTGCCTGTGGGGGAGGCTTAGTTGTGATGCTCTAGTTTAAACTTTCGTACTCTGTCGCACCATTCTTCAATAATATAACGAAGTTCCTTAGTATCAACCTCACACCAATCTCCCATACCATCTTCCGCTAAATTATCGTAAATTTTTGTTGTGTCAAGACTAATTTCCGCACAACAAACATTTCCATTTACCTCTTCATATTCGGATGCCCCTGATATAATTTTATCAAATACCATCTTAACCAATTTTTCAAAAGCTTGAACATCTGATTCCAAAAATGTAGATAATAATTCTAACCTTTCATCTTTGAAATCTATCAATAATTCCTCTTTAGTTCCAATTTTTATTACTCTATATGTTCTCTCAATCATATCCGTTGATATCCCTTCATTAATAAATTGGAAATGCTGAAATAATTTTATTGTTATTATCTAAAAATATTTCTATTTCGATTCCACCACTACTAATTCCTCTGTATCTGTTTCCACGAATAAACACTCTATTGGTATATGCTTGATTAATATTATTAATTACTTCCTGTGGATTCATATTTTTAGGAAAAAACGATGAAGAATATCCGTTATTAACACTCTTCGCTATTCCACTCACTTCAACTTGCGCTTGATATACTCCTAAATTATTAGCTGTCGACTCAGTACCAGCAATTACTTTCCCAGCGGTGTTTTCGATACCTTCATAATGATATCCAACAGCTCTTCCTCTAGCATTTACTTGTCCTTCAAAAATATGTTCAATAGCTGAGTTTGTAAAATTTTCTGTATTTTTAATGAATTAAGTGTTGACTTCCCATAGCTTGACTTCAACTCTTACACCTTATATAAATCCAAGCTGTTCGACACCTTCCTAAAAATTCGTACACTTCTTACAGCAGGTGTTTTCACTGCTTAAAATTTTACTATGATTTTTTTATTTTTCTACCAGTTTTATAAACACTACACACTTTCAACATTATCTTGCACTTTTACTACTGGCATACGATATTCTGTACCAGACTTCAGCATTCCATAGATGATATTGATCAAACGTCTTGAGATACAGATTAATAACTGCTTTCCATTCTTACCTTCTGCTGTGCGTCTTTCAAAGTATGCACGAAATGCTGCATTCCTTGGTGTACCTTTAGATGATATCTGCACCATCTGAATTGCTAGAAAATAGATTGTTGCTTGTAATCTTCTGTTACCTTGCTTGCTGGCTCGGTCTTTTCCTTTACCAGCTGATGAAAGCTTCAGTGGTGCTATACCAGCAAATTGTGCAAGCTTGTCTGCATTAGAAAATCTATTGATATCACCAATCTCAGACAGAATCTTTACTGCTGTCGTGATATTTACCCCAGGGATTGTATGTAGGGTACAACCCAACTTATGATACAACTTTTCCAATTCTTCATCTACCAGCTTTAGCTGTTCATTGTAATGCTTGATATCTGAAACGATACCTCTTGTTACAACATCACGCTCTGACTGGTAAGCATCCTGCTTTACATTATCCCTAGCAATTGCCTCAAGGATACGTTCGCAGGTACTCGTTGAGCATTTATTGTGACTGATAGGAACTAGCTCGCTTCTAAGTTCTTCCACAGTCTTTCCTTTCAGATATTTTTCTGAAGGATACTGTTCCCAAAAATACAATGCATTTTGTCTGCTGATATCTGTAAAAAATGTTTTATAAGACGGATATGCCACATATAACTGCTCATGCAACTGGCACTTTAATCTGGTCAGATGTGACATAATATTATCTCGTCTGTTTACTAACTGACCAAGAGTCCAATAGGCATCATTAGGACAGGCATCTGGTAACTTATCAAGCATATTTACAGTTGCAAGTGCTATGGCTTTTGCGTCATCTTTGTCACTTTTCTTATACATTGCACCTTGATGCTTGGCTTGTCTGTTGGATATAGATGTATTCACATCTTTCACAGCATACCCCTTTTCAATGAGCCATACTGCAAGTGCTCTACCATATCCATAAGCATTTTCAAGACCATACACTGGTTGCTTACCATCGATACAGTACTTCTTAACTTTCTTAACCAGCTTTGGAAATTCGGCTGGTGTATTGGCGAAGGTAATATCGCCTAACATGTTGTTAAAGCAGTCTATAATAACTGCCGTGTGGGTGTCTTTGTGTAAATCAATACCCACATAAATCAAATCTTCTCTAATCATAAAAAAACGCTCCTATCTCTCTCATATTCATAAAATCGAGATATACACTTTCAGATAATGCATCCCCCACATGAATAACAAAATGATGACAACCTCAACTGTTAAGCCTATCGCACAGAATTACGTTCCTCACAACTGTGGTGGCAAGGGTGGCTATAGTCTATCCACTTCTAGTCAGACACAAAGTACAAATGTACCGCTGACGTTATATTGAGAAATGGTTCTACCTGCAAGAACTGCAGGAATCTGTAAAAACTGACGAACTGCTCTACAGATTGTGTGTGATGTTAACTCTGAATACACAGGTATTCAAGTTACTTTTGAAAGGAACAGACCACGTCTGGTCTTTATACTTTCATTATACAAATCACACTTTTTTCAACACCCTTCATGGATGGAGCAACTCATATATTTACGACCTAATTACATCAGGTTCACTTTTGGAAAAATCTTTAACTAATTCATCTCTTATCTCGGTATCTTTAAAACAACTAACCATTTTACAAATATATGTTAAACTGTTGCAAAATATAAATCATTTAATGACATATTTTCTATATCTACTGCATATGTTGAAACATTCCAAGTTATTTCTGGAACACTTTCACGTAACATATTTAAATCAATTCGCCATTCTTCTAAATTATAATCCTCTACTTCAACAACATATATTGTATTTAACATTTTTTTAATTGTTATGTCTGATTTAAGAAGTCTCACAAAACCTATTGCGATTTTTCTATGTATCATACATATTATCCCACTTTCCTTGCGAAAAAGTCTTATCCAGTCTTCACCTGCTTCTTTATCCCAATCAAGACAAATAGTCTTATCAGATTGAAGTATAACTTTAATTAATTTTTCTATTTCGTCATTATTATGAAAAACTTTTTAATTTTTTGCGCTGATAAAAATGCTATATAATTCTTTCATTTAACCATCTCCTATGGATTTCCAGGACAGCCATTGTAGTACACCGTGTAGAGTATGCAGACATCATAGTTGTCATGATTATTGCGACAGGTATGTTTCTGTAAAATGCTTGAAATGGGAATCTGTACCTTATGTTTGTAATACTTGTCATAAGAAGAAACTTTGTTGGAAAGATAAGTATATTTATACTGCTGAATATGCTGAGGCTGCCGTTAAAAGACGTCGTTCAGAAAGCAGAACAGGAATACGAATAAGTGACGAAGATATGAAAATGATGGACGAACTTGTTACTAAACTTGTAAAGAAAGGACAACCACTTACACATATCTATGCTGAGCATAAGAATGAAATGCCAGTGTCTCTTAGAAGCTTATATAACTATATCGATAATGGCGAAATGACCATAAGAAACATAGACTTACGAAGGAAAACTTCCTATAAGCAGAGACGTAAGAATAAGACAGGTTATTCAGAAGGCTTTGCAAATCAGGAATATCGTCAGTGTCGAACATATGAGGATTTTGAATATCTGATGAAATATACAGATGATGATGAGATTATTGAAATGGATACTGTAAAGGGTGTAAGAGAACACGGAAAAAGGTTACTTACAATGATATTTAGAAAAAACAGTGTAATGTTAATGTTTCTTATGCCAGATGGGACAGCAGCTTCTGTAAAACGTGTTTTTGACTATTTAGAGATAGGATTAGGAACAGAATCGTTCAGAAGATTATTTCCATATATTTTGACTGATAATGGTGGTGAGTTCAAGAAGGTAGATCAACTTGAATTGACGGAAGATTTTGAATACAGAACGCATTTGTATTATTGTGATCCAATGGCATCGTGGCAAAAGCCGCATATAGAAAAGAATCATGAATATATAAGATATGTGATTCCAAAAGGAAAAAGTTTTAATCCGTATACGATTGAAGATATGACGTTACTAATGAATCATATCAATAGCACAAGAAGACCAGGGCTTGGAAATAAAAGTCCATATGAGGTGGCATTGGAACAAGATGATAATGATTTTAAACTGTTATGGAACTTATTAAAAATGGACCTCATCCCGCCAGATGAAGTCCATTTGATGCCAGACTTATTTAAGTTTAACTTGTAAATTAGATTGAAATGCAGATAGTAATCGATTTGTCAATATAGGTAAAAAGACGGGTCGCGATTACTTTTGCATAAGAATTAGCCAGCCGTCTGTTTGCTATGCGATTTTTTATATACCTGCTGTCTGGAATAAGCTTATTATAGCACTTTTTATAAAAGTAGGTACCCTTTAAAACATAAAATTTAGGGTCAAAAATCGATTTTGTGTAATAGACGATATTTCAGTTGAGTTTTAGTTTTTCATTCAAGGAGAAGATATTAATTAACCGTCTTGAAATGCAGATGCAGATTAGTATCTGTTTTCCATTCTTACCTTCTGCTGTGCGTCTTTCAAAGTATGGGCAATACTATATACTTTCCACATTTATAGAAATATCCAATTTTCTATTTTTAAGAACTATGGAATTATCCCAATTAATTATTTCATATTTTTGCATAATCACATCTGTAAGTTCTATATTAAGATTAATCCAAATATCAATTCCATGAGATTTTTGAAATAGATTTATATAATCATTTTGGAATTCAAAAATAACCTCTTTGCCAATTGCACATAATAGAAAATGACTTCTTATTTCTTGGTTTAGGAATAACAGAAACTGATTAATCAAGTTATTATATTCACTTAAATTATTGTATTTTTTTTGATTAAACCATATTGTGTAGTATACACTACTTTCAAGTCTTTCAACATTTATTCCAACTGCACCATCTTCTATTTTCTCTTCAATACAAATTATTTTATTTCTAAACAAATATTCGCTAATTTCTTGCGAGTCAATCTTAATAGAATGATCATAATCCCAATTGTCCATTGCTTCGATAGATTCATTTCTACAACAATCTCCTATTTCTTTATGTATAAACTCACGTAAGATATCAAGTTTTAATTCATCCTTACAAATAAAATTTATTTCTACTACTTCGGCCATATCAATCCTCCATTTTCAATAGCAGATATAACTCTTCCTGTTCCTGCTCCTGGATACAGACTTATAAAATCTCCTGTTTCAGTAACTCTTAGCAAATCATTTCCTTTCAAATATAGATATTCATTATTTTCTACATCATGAATTATTTTTTCTGGATTCTTAAATACATCATCCATTAAATCTTTGTATCCATTTATATCTAATTCAGGATAATCTGTTTTATGTTTTCCCCACTTCTTTCCAAATTGCTTTGACGAAGTATTTAATTCCGAAGGAGAATTTAAACTACCCTCACCATTTCCATACCCATTACCACCAACATTACCACTCTGATTAGTAGCACCTGAAGGTGTTGTATTATCACCAGAATTGGGTAAATTCGGCTCTGTATTAGGAAGTCCTCCTACTTCTGAATCAGGTACTGGTGGATTTCCTCCACCTTCTC
>JAKSRE010000033.1 GCA_024403775.1 Clostridia bacterium
GGAGTTTACTTCCAAGTCCACAAAACCCCTCCACAAGATTGTGGACTTTTAAGCCTGATTTTGTGGAGTTTACTTCCAAGGCCACAAAGCCCCTATTTATGCAATAAGATTAAGTTCAAAAGTTCGTAAGCTTGTAAATCTTCCAAAGGGTGCAAAACCTGTTACAACTCTTGTACTAGGCTTTTCGAATGTTAATTATAAACGTATAGTTCATCGTAAGCCTGCCAAAGTTATTGAGGCGTAATTATACTAACCAAACCCAAATTAGAGCACAAAAAAGACTGTCTCACATTGAGACAGCCTTTAAAAATCACTTAACTATGTATTCACTGTAGTTATCTTCGATTATGCTCCAGTCAAGATCGATACGACTTATGTGTTTCTCGAAGATACTTACTGCAGTTTTTTTATCCTTGGCAACTATTGCTTCATAAATCTTTCTGTGATCATCAATAATAACTGCATCCTTCTTAGCGTGGAGACTAAGATTACGAACTCTGTCGAAATGCATACTCATAAGAGTTACCATATAGTGGCACTGCATCTTATTACAGATGCGATACATAATCTTATGATAGTTGTTATCAAGCTCCATAAGCTTGTCTGAATTATCTTTGTAGAATTCCTGAAGACGGATATTCTCATCAATCTCAATTAAATCCTCTGGAGTAGCAACGTCGATAACCTCTTCAATAAGAGCAGACTCTACACAACGACGAAGGAAACGTGCTTCCTTAATAAGTTCAGGATCAATATAAGATACGAGGCAGCCCTTCTGAGGAAGAATATTAATAATCTTAGACTTCGAAAGCTCTAAGAAAGCCTCGTGTACAGGAGTTCTTGACAAACCAAGCATACTTGCAATTTCCTGCTCGCCAATAAGGCTGCCAGGCTTAATCTCAAGATTAATAATATTGTCTCTTACGATTCTTAATGCATATTCTCTATTATGCTCGTGCTCAAGTTTTGGTGTAATTATCATCGTAAACCTCAAGTATAAAATGTTAATGTTTTCCAGAAAAAACAGAAAAGCAAACTAGACATATTGTCTTATAAAAGGCTCGCCGTGTCAAACGTATTTTGCGATGGTCTCTTTAACGGCACCAGAGCCAGTAAGCATAGATGCGAGCATATCCTCGATTTTACTGCTAAGACCACATTCAACAAGGTCAGCTCCGAAAATGCTCTTATTCATCAAAAGACCATTAATATTACCTTTAACGCTTGAAGGCTCTCCAAATCTAACATTAGAAAGCTCACTTTTAAGCTCAGGCATAAGTGGATCAGAACTTAACTCAAATGGATTACCATTGTCATCAATTCCTGTTAAATATCTGAGCCATCCAGCAATTGTAAGTGGAATCAAAGTAAGTGAAGTTACATCAAGTTCACTTGAAGCGATATAAGACTTAATAGTCTCACCAAATCTGATTGGCATCTTAAGACTTGTGTCTGTTGCAATTCTCTGTGGCGCATCAGGAATAAATGGGTTTGGAAGACGCTCAGTAATAACCTCATTTATAAAGTCTCTAGGATTAAGGATTACTGGATCAGTTACAACCTTAAGACCCTCATTATAGCCCATGTCAGTAATGAGCTTCACGAGCATTGGGTTAGCCATCTCATCTGAGATTTTGGTATAGCCAAGAAGGCAGCCAAAAACTGCAAGAGAAGTGTGAAGCGGATTAAGGCAGGTAGTAACCTTCATTCTCTCAGACTTATCAACAGTATCTCTATTTGTCATATAGATGCCAGCCTTCTCAAAAGAAGGGCGGCCATTAGGGAATTTGTCTTCGATTACAAGGTACTGAGGAATCTCAGCATTTACGAAAGGCGCAATGAATGTGCCCTTAGATGTTGTGATAGGCTCCATATCCTCGATGTCAAGATTTGAAGCGATCTTATCAGCGATAGAAGAATCAGGACGTGGAGTAATCTTATCAATCATTGACCATGGGAAAGAAATCTTAGTCTCGTCATTAATATAGTCAATAAAATCAGCTGTTACAAAGCCACGGTTAAGCCATTCATTTGCAATGAATAAAACGCTGCTTTTAATCTTATCACCATTGTGGCTGCAGTTATCCATACTTACAACTGCCAAAGGAAGCTTGCCACTATTAAAGCGCTTGAGAAGCATGGAAGTGATGATGCTCATTGTGTGCTTTGGACAGTCAGGTCCATTATTAATATCTTCTTCTACTACAGGAAGAAGATTGCCTGAGATATTTGTTAATGTATAACCCTTTTCGGTGATAGTAAAGCTCAGCATCTGAAGGGAAGGAGCGACAGAAATATTCCAGAGGCGGTTCATATCCTCCTCATACATATTTCCAACTTTGATGGTATCGACGATACTTCCGATAACTTCATATGAGATATCGCCTGATGGGTTAAGGTCAGCCATGAGTGTGAGGTTATCGTAAGGAGCATAAATTCTCTCGATAATCTCATAGTCAAAAGTCTCGGCGGCAATGATTCCAGTTTTCGAAAGGCCTTTGTTAAGAAGTTCCTGAGCTACACGTCCAATAAAGCCTCTGAAGATATTTCCAGCGCCAAAATGAATCCAGGTAGGATTAGCTTTTGTATTTTCAAGAATCTCAGGTATTGAGAACTCTGGAACTTTAATGCTATTAGATTTAAATTGTTCAGAATTAATGTTTGACAGAGAAAGTTTCATATATGTGCTCCTTTAATTTGTAATAGCCCTAAAATGTAGCGAGACTATCCCAAAATTTCTTTTGAGACAGTCCCTCTAAGATTTATTGACGTAAACATGAATTATGATTTAAGTTTAGTAACTGCTTCCCACAAGCCGTTGATATAAGTTGCACCAAGTGCACGATCGTAAAGACCATAACCAGGTCTTCCGGTCTCACCCCAGATCATACGTCCGTGGTCAGGTCTTATATATCCGTCAAAGCCAGCATCGTGCAAAGCTTCAATGATTTTAAACATATCGAGGCTTCCACAGGAAGACAGGTGAGCTGACTCATGGAATTCTCCTTCGCCTGTATGAAGAACATTACGAAGATGAACGAAAGGTACTCGTCCCATAGAAGCGAACTCCTTTGCCATTGAAGGCACATCGTTATTAGGATTAGCACCAAGACTACCAGTACAAAGTGTAAGTCCGTTATGCTTACTTGGGTTAAGAGACAGGTAGCGTCTGATTGCCTCAGCATTATTTACAACCTTAGGAAGATTAAACATTGGATAAGGTGGATCATCTGGATGAACACCAAAATCAATTCCATACTCCTCTGCATATGGCATGATAGCATCAAGGAAATACTTAATGTTCTCAAAATACTCATCCTGAGTTACATTCTGATAGAACTCAATATCCTTAGCCATCTTTCCAAATCTCTCAGGCTCCCATCCTGGAAGTGAGAAATCATTTGAACCATCCATCATTGCCTTAGTCATCTTCTCATAAGTTAATGTCTTGGCAAAATCGTGATTATAGGCCATGCAGTTACTGCCATCAGGTAAAGGCATATAAAGATCACTTCTATACCAGTCAAGAACAGGCATAAAGTTATAACAGATGCACTTTACTCCAGCATCAGCAAGGTTCTTCATTGTCTCAATGTAATTCTGGATAAGAGCATCGCGGGAAGGAAGACCCTGCTTAATATCCTCATGGATATTTACGCTCTCAACTACTTCCATCTCAAGTCCGGCAGCATTAACTTCGGCCTTAACCTTGTTAATCTCTTCAGGGCTCCATACTTCTCCACAAGGTATGTGTGAGAGCATTACTGCAACACCAGATACACCAGGGATCTGCTTGATCTGCTCAAGAGTCACTGTATCGTCCCCATTAGGGAACCATCTTAAAATCATTTTCATACTATCTTAATACCTAAGCCTCATTATATATTTAGTTGCAACTAGTATACTAGACTACTAGTAGCGTGTCAACGTAACATATTGCACAGTTTATGCACATAATATTTTACATCAAAAAATTTCTATTTGTTGATTTGTGGTTTTCTCTTAATAAAATTAAGAAGTAAAGGAACAAGTGCGACAAAGCCATAAAACTTCACTATGTCGATAAGTGAAGCTAGGTAGATTACAAAAATATCGTACTCCTGTTCAGAATTAGCATAGTTAGTGCATGTCTTGGTAATTGCATAGATTAGAATTCCCAGGACAATAAGAAGAGTTGAGATCTTAACAGTCTTTGCTGGAATCTTTTCAGATGAGTCTTCCTTATTAAGTTTACGAATACTCATATAGAGACCAGAAAAAATAAGAATAATACCAGTAATACCAGAGACAATCTGAATTATATTCAAATACTGAGCCATAGAATCCACTCCTTATATTTTTTTAAATTATACTATTCATCCGAAGAAGCATCTTCGCTTTTTTCTTCTGTACCTGAAGTCTTGTCGATAATTTTATCGCACATAGATACAACATAGTATGAGCAGAGACTTGGAAGAATAAGAAGTGCAGGTGGAAAAGCAACTGAGATCCCAACAACTATTGCACATAAAATCCAGATATAAATAGTAATGACAGGATTCATTGAAGATAAAATAAAAGCATTAGAAATAGTCTTTTTAATGCTGTTATCAAATCTTGTATGAAGCGCAATCACAAAAGGGAGCGTAAAAAGTATAGGAAGTAAAGTAATAAAACTAAATGGAAGATAGAAGGCTGGGAGCTTTACATCGCCAATTCCATAAATTGCAAAGAAAATTGAAGAGCCCGATATAAAAGCATATAAAACATAAATCACGCTAAAAAAAGCTCCCTGCTTAAATGACTTTCTAAAAGCCTTAAAGAAAAGCTTCGTCACCGAAAGCCCAGATTCTCTGTAATTACGACAGACATAATAAAGGGCGCTTGTTGAAGGAATTATAGTAACAACAGGAAGGCAGCACAAAAGCCAGAGAATCGAAGCAATCATGATATCTCCCAGAATCTCTCCGATGTTATAGAAAAAACTGTTACTGATTTTTGTATAGAAATTATCGTCCATAAAACTTCCCTCAAATCAAGACTATGAGTTAAGTATAAGAGTTGGATAAAAATAAATCAATAACTAAAAGTCTAGCATACTAGTCGAAAAGTGGTACAATATTCAAAAATCTAATTCACGGAGGCTTTATCATGGCTCAGACAAAACTCGCTGGCATATTATGTGACGGAATGGTTATCCAGAGAAATGAAGAATTCCACATCTGGGGAACAGAAGATACACTTAAAACTGTTAAAGTAATTTTCGAGGGAAAAGAATACGAGGCAGAAGTTATTGATAATAAATTCGACGCTGTGCTTCCACCTCATTCAGAAGGAACAGGTTTTGAGATTGAAGTATATGGCTCAGAAAGAATTATTCTTAAAGATATTCTGTTTGGTGATGTATTCCTGTGCGCAGGCCAGTCAAATATGGAGCTTTATGCCTACAGAGTAATGGACATCTCAGAAGAAGAGATTCTTAATACTAATATTCCAACTTTGAGACAATACTATCTTGCTCCAAATTACAGACTTGATGAATCAAAAGAGGCAGAGCTCTTTGACGGTAAGTGGATAAAGGCGGTTCCAGGTGAGATAAAAATGATGAGTGCCTTAGCTTTGTTCTGCGGTAAGAATATTCAGAGCAAAGTAAATGTGCCAATCGGTCTTGTTGCAGTAGCACAGGGAGGATCTACAATTGAATCCTGGATGAGCAGAAAGTCACTTGAAGAATTCGGTGACTATACTGAACTTATGGATAAGTTTATGGAAGACGGTTCACTTCAGAAATTTCTTAAAGATAAGGACAGTAAAATAAATAAGTGGAGAGAAGAATTAAAGGATGAAGGCTTTGAGAACAGAGCAAAAAGAATTCCTGACAGCGCATTTGAAGTAAATCTTCCAGGCATGTTTCTTAAAAGTGAAGGCAATGGCTTTACAGGAAGTATGTGGCTTTATAAGAAAATTAATATCGAAAGTACTGACGAAGATGCTTTTTTGTATCTTGGTGAACTTATGGATTCAGACAGAACATATATAAACGGGGAGTTTGTTGGATGTACTGAATATAGTTATCCACCGAGAAAGTACCCTTTCGATGGGAAGATACTTAAAGAAGGCGAGAATCTAATTGCAGTAAGACTTCTTGTAGACCATGAGAATGGTGGTTTCCTTCTCGAGCACCCATATTATTTAAGAGTAGGAAACAAGAAATATGAATTAAGCGGTACCTGGTATAAAGCTTATGAGAATAAGGCGGACCAGGAATGCGAAGTTGTAGTTATGGGTCAGACTATACCAACTGCTCTTTATACAGCTTCAATTCGTCCAATAAGAAATCTTAAATTAAAGGGAATTCTCTGGTATCAGGGTGAGAGTAACAGTGAAGATCCATATAACAAAAAGCATGGAGCTCCTGAAGGCAAGGGCTATGATCTTATGTTTAAGAGAATGATAGAACTCTGGAGAGAGACATTTAAGCAGGAGCTGCCAGTTGTATGTGTTGAGATGCCAGACTATATAAATCCAGTTACAGGTGATGATGAGAACTGGCATGTAATTCAGAGAATGCAGAGAGAAGCGCCAGCCATGGTTGATAAGTGTAAAGTAGCGTTAGGAAGAGATCTTGGTCAGCCATATGAGCTTCATCCACAACTTAAGTCAGAACTTGGAAAGAGAATTGCAAAAGAAGCCTTGGAACTCATGTACTAATTAGCAATTCAGCACAAAATAAAACATTCAAGAGAGGCCTGTCGGTGTAATCATACAAGAACCGACAGGCCTTTTTGTGCACGTTTCACAAAATAGGCAAGCATTTATTAGGTAGGTTATTGACAGATAACCATACAAGTGATAAATTGCAGTAGTCAACTAGTATGCAAGTGTACAAGAACATCACAAAACTAATTGACAAAACAGTTTTTAAGAGGTGAGAAAATGAGCACATATAATTCAAAGCCATCAAATTCTTCATCTGGTAAGGGTTCGTTTGGCAAACATATGGGCAAGTATTGGCAGCTATATGCAATGCTGATAATTCCGATTATCTACTACGTTGTTTTCAGATATGTTCCAATGTTTGGTAACATCATCGCTTTTAGAAAATATAGAGCGGGTGGAAACATTTTCGGTGATGAGTTTGTAAAGTTTAAATACTTTAAGCAGTTTATTACTGATAAGACATTCTGGAGAGCATTCACCAATACTCTTACACTTAACATTTCATATCTTATTGTAAGATTCCCATTAACATTGATTTTTGCTTTGCTTATCAACGAGATTAGAAATGTTCACTGGAAGAAGTTCGTTCAGACAGTATCTTATCTTCCACACTTCATTTCAGTAGTTATCCTCTGTGGTATGGTTAAGGAACTCGTATCAACATCAGGTCCTATCAATAACTTCATCGCACAGATGGGCGGCGAGAAAATCAGCTTTATCGCTCAGGCAGACTGGTTCTCAACAATCTTCGTTGCATCAGGTGTATGGCAGAGCCTCGGATGGGGAACAATTCTCTACCTCGCAGCTATGTCAAACATTAACCCTTCTCTTTACGAAGCTGCTTCAGTAGATGGCGCAGGACACTTCAGAAGAGTATGGCATATCACAATCCCATCAATTCTTCCAACAATTACAACTCTTCTCATTCTTGATATCGGTGGTCTTGTTGGATCAGGTGGAGCATTTGAAAAAGTATATCTCCTCTATAACCCAATGACATATGAGAAAGCAGATATCATTTCAACATACGTATTCAGAATGGGTATCGATGGTGGTAACTTCAGCTACGCTACTGCAGTAGGTTTGTTCGAAGGCTTGATAAATCTCGTACTTCTTACCATAGCAAACTTCTGCTCAAAGAAATTTACTGAGAGCAGTCTCTGGTAAGGAAGGAGGATAAGAATGAATAATAAAAACAAGAACAAGATTAAAGAGAATCTTGGCTACAGAATATTTGTAGTATGTAACACAATAATCATGATATTAATCGTTGTTGCTACACTCTTTCCATTCTTATATCTCGTAGCACAGTCATTCTCATCAGATAAGGCAATCATGCAGGGAACTGTAGGTCTTCTTCCAAAAGATTTTAATATTGATACATACAAGTACGTTTTGTTCAAAGGTGAGTTCCTTCACTACTACAAGAACACAATTATCTATACATTGATTGGTACAGTTGTATCACTTTTATTCTCAGCTATGCTTGCATATCCAATGGCTAAGAAGGAGCTTGGCTTTAATAAGTTCCTCACACCATTCATCATTTTCACAATGTATTTTGGTGGTTCACTTATCTCTAACTACATTCTCGTAATTAAGTTAGGACTTAAAGATAAGATTGGTGCTTTCATTCTTCCAATGATGATCAGTACTTACTACGTAATCTTGATGAAGTCATTCTTCCAGGGCATTCCTAAGGATTTGGAAGAGGCTGGAGAGATTGATGGATTAAGTAAGTTCGGAGTATTTTGGAGAATTGCACTTCCACTCTCAAAGCCAATTATGGCAACAATGACACTTTTCTACGCAGTTATGTATTGGAACAACTGGTATAACGCATTCCTCTACTTACGTAAGGAACACTGGCCAGTAGCATACTACCTCCAGACAATTATCAGAGGTGCAGGTGCAAACGATCCAGACGCACAGACAGTATCAGCAAACATCAAGTCATGTGCAATGGTACTTACAGTACTTCCAATCATCTGTGTATATCCATTCATCCAGAAATACTACGTTCAGGGCATGATGCTCGGTGGTGTTAAGGAGTAATTAAATTCGTATGTAATCGGTAAAGCCGATGCATTAAATAAAAAGGAGGCTATTATGAAAAAGCTAAAGATTACAAGTTTGTTTCTCGTAGCATCAATGCTTGGTGCAACTGCGTGTTCATCATCAGAAGTTAATGAGACAACATCAGCAACAACAACAATCCCTGAAGTAATCGAGACTCAGGCTACAGAAGAGGAAGTTGCATTACCATATACATATGGTTTGGGAACAACATTCCACGCAAACGAGCCAATCACTTATACAATGTATTTTAGTGATGCAAGCTGGTACCCAATGGTAGAGACATGGGAGACAGAAGGTGTATTTAAGAAGATCGAGGATCTTACAAACGTTCATCTCGAAGTAATCGCTTACGATAGTAACGACTACATCAACAACGTAACACTCGACATCAATGCAGGTGATGCTGCTTATATCATCCCTAAGATTTATGATGAGTCAGCATTCGTAGATGGTGGTGCTATCGTTCCTATTTCACAGTACGTTCAGTACATGCCAAACTATGTAGACTTCTACAACACATATGGAATGCAGGCAGATCTTAAGACAATCACAAAGAGCGATGGAAACTACTACCGTTTGCCAGGTATGTGGGAAGCTCCAATGCCTGACTACTCAATCGTAGTAAGAAAGGATCTCTTTGATGCAGCAGGTGTTGACGTTCCAGCTATCGAGGAGAACTGGACATGGAATGACCTTTGTGATGCACTTGTAAAAGTTAAGGCATACATGGTATCAGAAGGTATGTGCAGTGAGTCAGATTACATCTGGTCAGACCTCTGGTGTGGTAACGAGTCAGGACAGGGTAACGGTGGTAACCTCTTGAAGATGATCGGTGCTACATATGATGTAAACGCTGGTTGGGCAATCGGTGATGGTATGAGATATGACCAGGCTGGTGACAACTTCTACTTCTCTCCAACATCTGACAGCTACAAGGAGTTCTTGACAGTTGCTCACAGATTCGTTGCAGAGGGTATCCTCGATCCAGAGACATTTACTCAGGACGATGCAACAGCAACAAGCAAGTTCTTCAATGGACAGACAGCTATCATGTCAATCAACAAGGGTCAGTATTCTTCATATATTGACAACCTCAACGAGAACCTCGGTGCAGGTAACTACGAGCTCTACTATGCAGTAGCTCCACAGGGTTCTGTAAACCACAGCGTAGCAGGTGCTACACGTCTTGAGAACGGTGTTATGATCTCAAAGAATGCTCTTGATGATCTTGGTGAAGATGGTTTCATCGAGATGCTCAGATTCGTTGACTGGCTCTGGTACTCACCAGAAGCTTACACACTCATCAAGTGGGGTGTTGAAGGTGAGACATTCCAGTACAATGCAGATGGTACAAAGTCACTCTTACCAGGTTACTGCTGCGGTGGTCTTGGCTATAGTGCAACAAGTGATGATGATATCGATATCAGATTCCAGTGGGGTTATGCAGGTGGTAACTTCTGGTATGGACATACTCTCGCAGAGGGTTCAGATGCTTTCATCCCAGTAATAGCAGACTTCGTAGCTCGTGTTGGTGAATACCGTGAAACAGCTCCTCTTGCTCCAGGACTTGCTCCTTCAGAGGATCAGAACGAAGAGATTAACCTCATCGCTACACCACTTATCGATAATGTAAACACATGGACACTTTCATTTGTTACAGGTCAGGCTGACATCGATGCACAGTGGGACGAGTATGTTGCTTCATGTAGTGGTCTCAATGCTGAGGGCTTGGTAGACATCTACGCTGAAGTATATGGACAGTAATTTTCCTGCGTCGACTCATTAAATAAAGGTATTTGGGGTTCTCGGTTGGGAACCCCATTGCTTTAAAAGTAAGGTAGATTATATAGAAAAATAGGAGTTGCCTCTTATGAGATCTAATTCTCAGATGGGGCAACTTTTTTGTTGTGATAAATTTCTGGTGTTTGTGTGGGAGTGTTTGACTTGGGTAGTAAATGTTCCAATCAGTGATTGGCAAAATCAGCGATTTTGATTGGCAGATGAAGGTTTAGAGCCAAATGTTCCAATCAGTGATTGGCAAAATCAGCGATTTTGATTGGCAGATGAAGACTTAACAGCGGAATCATCAAGTAAATACAATCTCCCACACAAAAATCAAGCAAGAAAAAACAGAGGGCATACTCAGAATAAGTAAAAACTCAATCTGAGATGCCTCAATTTATATAAGACTTCCAGCTCAAGCAAAAGGGGGGGGCTATGAGTTAGAAGCTGTCAGTCCAAAGCAAAATTAGATAAATGGTTTATTCAAATAAACCTTTGGCATTCTTATAACAAACTGCCTCAATAATCTCTTTTAAAATCTTGCGGTCATATGGGAAGAAACCTTTCTGAACCTGTTCACCAATAAGATTACAAAGAATTCGTCTAAAATATTCGTGTCTTGTATAAGACAGAAAACTTCTTGAATCTGTAAGCATTCCAACAAATCCAGGAAGATAGCTCTGATTAGCAAGAGACTTAAGCTGATTTATCATGCCATCCATATTGTCATTAAACCACCATGCTGAACCGTGCTGAATTCGCATCTGTCTGTTATCACCCTGAAAGCATCCAATGAGTGTGTCGATACTTGTATTGTCATTAGGATTAAGACTATAGAGAATGGTTCTTGGAAGAGCATTTTCTTCGGAGAGCTGACTTAAGATTTTACTAAGTGGTGTAATGAAGTTATAAGAACCACTGATTGAATCGCAGCCACAGTCAGCACCAAGAGTATTAAATCTCATCTTATTGGTATTACGTATGCAGCCAAAGTGATACTGCATAGTCCAGTTAAGTTCGAAGTAGCGCTTGGCGCAGTGGATGAGCATGAAGGATTTGAATTTGGATAAATCTTCAGGAGTAAGTGAAGAATTGTTTGTTAATCCCTTTTCGAAGATTATAGCTACTTCATCTTTATTTGTTTCCTCATAAAGAATGTATTCCATACCATGATCTGAGATTCTGCATCCAACTGAATTAAAGTAATCGATGCGCTGGTCCAAAGCCGCAAGTAAAGTATCCAGAGAATTAATCTCAAAGCCGCAGATGAGGGACAGATTACTAAGATAATCCTTATAGGTATCGCGCTCGATGTCAATTAGACGGTCTGGTCTGAATGAAGGAAGAACCTTGGTTTTAAAAGACTTATCTTCAGCTATTTTCTTGTGCCAGATTAAGCTGTCAGAAGGATCGTCTGTAGTACAAATAACTTCTACATTAGATCTTTTAATAAGAGCTCTTGCAGAGAAGTTCTCTGGATTTTCCTTCATCATACGGGAAGTCTTCTCCCAGATTTCTTCAGCATTATCAGGAGTCAGTGGTTCAAGGATACCAAAATATCTGGAAAGCTCAAGGCAGTTCCAGTGATATAAAGGATTGCCAAATGCTTTGGAGATAACCTTAGCCCAGCAAAGAAACTTCTCTTTTGGGGAAGCATCGCCTGTTATATATTTCTCATCAATGCCATAGGCACGAAGTAAACGCCACTTATAGTGATCTCCAGAAAACCAGATGTCACTTATGTTAGTAAAAACTACATCTTTGGCGATGTCTTCAGGATTTATGTGACAGTGATAATCGATTATTGGGAGATCTTTTGCAAAGCTGTTATATAAATCTTTTGAGATATCACACTGCAAAAGAAAGTCATCATTAATAAAAGGAACCATTATTTATACTCCTATTTAAATATTTATTATAAGATAACGCAATTTTCTATTGAACACAAGAAGAAATATGCTAGAATACTAGTAGAATAATTTATGTTTTCTATTACGGAGGATATTTCGGTGAATATTAGTGATAAGATTATTGAGACAGGCATAGTTCCAGTAGTTGTACTTGATAAAAGTGAGGATGCAGTTCCACTTGCAAAAGCATTGCTTGCTGGCGGTATTAACTTTATGGAGATTACATTAAGAACATCCTGTGCTCTTGATTCAATTAAAAGTGTTAGTCAGAACGTTGAAGGCATGATCGTTGGTGCTGGTACAGTTATTAATAAAGATCAGGCAAAGGCTGCAGTTGAAGCAGGTGCAAAATTTATCGTATCACCAGGACTTGATGAAGAGACAGTAATCTGGTGTAACGAGAATAATATTACCTGTTGTCCAGGATGCGTAACACCAACAGAGATTATGAAGGCAATCTCACTTGGCCTTAAGGTAGTTAAGTTCTTCCCAGCAAATGTATATGGCGGTATCAAGGCAATCAAAGCTTTGTCTGGTCCATTTGGTGATATTAAGTTCCTTCCTACAGGTGGAGTAAGCGCAGACAATATGGAAGAATTCCTTGAAGTAAAGTCAATTGCTGCAGTAGGTGGAAGCTGGGTTTGCACAAAGACTGATGTTAATAATGGGGAATTTGAAAAAATCACAAAGCTTTCAAAAGAAGCAACAGATATTATTAAAAAAGTTCGTGGATAAGAGGTACAGATTATGAGAATTTTAACTCTTGGCGAGATAATGCTTAGACTTAAGACACCAGGTCACAATAGATTTTTCCAGACACCAGAATTCGAAGCTACTTTCGGTGGTGGTGAAGCAAATGTTGCAGTATCACTTGCAAACTATGGTATGGAAGCAGAGTGCTGCACAGTTCTTCCAGATAACACAATCGGCGATGAATGTATTGCTGAACTTCGTAAGTTTGGCGTAGATACAAAGAAGATTATGCGTGGTAAGGGAAGAATGGGAATCTATTTCCTTGAGACAGGCGCTAACCAGAGACCATCAAAGGTTATCTATGACCGTGAATATTCTGCAATGGCTATAGCAGATGTAAATATGTATGACTGGAACAGTATTTTTGAGAATGTTGACTGGTTCCATATTACAGGTATTACACCAGCTATCTCAGAGAATGCTGCTGAGGTATCTATCGCTGCTGTTAAGGAAGCTCATAAACGTGGAATTAAGGTATCAGTTGATTTGAATTTCCGTAAGAATCTCTGGAAATACGGAAAGACAGCTGAAGAAATAATGACAATTATTACACAGTATGTTGATGTAGTAATCGCTAATGAGGAAGACTGCCAGAAGTCACTTGGTATTAATATCGATGTTGAAGTAACAGACGGCTCACTTGATACAAAAAAATATGAGGCTTTGTCTTCTGAGGTTATGGCCCGCTATCCAAATGTATCTGTAGTAGCAATCACATTAAGAGAGAGTAAGAGCGCAGATACAAACGGCTGGTCAGCATGCATAAATGATGGCAAGGAGTTCTATGTTTCTCGAAAGTATTTGATCTCAGACATTATCGACCGTGTAGGTGGCGGTGACTCATTCGCAGGCGGTCTCATCTATGGTCTTATTAATTATGAAGAAAGCTCTAAGGCCCTTGAGTTTGCAGTAGCAGCAAGCTGCCTTAAGCATTCTATAAATGGAGATTTTAACAGAGTGTCCGTAAAAGAGGTTGAAACATTAATGAATGGCGATGCTTCCGGTCGCGTACAAAGATAGTACCTCTTTAAAATTATATCCTTCTTGATTGCTCCCAGGTGTTACAGACCTGGGAGTATTTTTTTACTATCTTGAAAAAGAGGTTTGATGTTATCATTAAATAAGAAAGCATTAGAAAGTAAAGAGAAGGAAGAAGTATAGAGAGGAGATTCTATGATTTTCTATTTTAGTGGAACTGGAAATTCAGAATATGTGGCAAAGAAACTACTTGGAAGTGAAGAGACTCTGGTTAATATAGCGGAGGCACTGAAAAGTAAAACTTTCGCATATGAGATAAAGCCTGAAGAATTAGTAGGAATAGTGTTCCCTGTATACTTTTATACGCTGCCAACGCTTGTAAGAGAGTTCATACAAAAAGTAGAACTTAAAGGAACCCCATATATTTACAGCGTCATTACCTGTGGAGGCGGAATCTGCCAGGCAGGTTCAGTACTTAAAAAAGAATTGAAAGTAAGAAATCTGGAACTTAATTTTGTACAAAAACTTCTAATGCCTGATAACTCGATGCTTTTTTATCAGATTCCTGGAAACGACGGGGCAGAAGAACTTATAAAGAAAGCGGATATTAGTATCGAAGACATTAAGGCAAGAATAGATAAAAGAGAGACACAAAAGATAGGGAATATAACAATACTCTCGGATATAGTAAATCTTGGTTATAAAGCCTGCAGTAAAACAGAAAAGTTTTATGCCATGAACAGCTGCATATCCTGTGGTCTCTGCGCACAAAACTGCCCTGAAGATGTAATCAGAATTGTTGATGGAAAGCCAAGCTGGGAAAAGAATAAATGCAGCAAGTGCAGTGCCTGCATAAACAGATGTCCTACAAAAGCAATTCAGTATGGAAAACTTACGATTAAGCGTAACAGATACGTAAATCCAAAGTTAAGGTAAATGTATGATAATTCAGACAGGAATGAGAACAGATATACCAGCTTTTTATTCTGAGTGGCTTATAAACAGAATAAAAGAAGGTTATGTACTTGTAAGAAATCCATATAATCCTAGTCAGGTTACAAAATATAGTCTGTCTCCGAAGGTAGTGGACTTAATATCTTTTTGTACCAAAAATCCAGCACCAATGCTTAATAAACTTGACTATCTTAAGCCATACGGGCAGTACTGGTTTGTAACGATTACGCCTTATGGAGCAGATATTGAACCAAATGTTCCACCCAAGGAAGACGTGATGAACAGCTTTAAGATACTATCAAAAAAGATAGGCATAGATAAAATAGGCTGGCGCTATGATCCAATTTTTATTGACAGAAAACATACTGTAGACTGGCATATTAAGACTTTCAGGGAGATGGCCGAGAACCTGTCTGGCTACACAAAAACCTGTGTAATAAGCTTCGTAGATATCTATAAAAAAGTAGAGCGCAATTTCCCTCTTACAACAGAAGTTAGTAAAAGCGACCGAATTCTTCTTGGAAAAGAATCTATAAAAATTGCCAGCGAAAATGGGATCACAATTAAACCATGCGCAGAAGGTGATGAACTGTCCTCCTTCGGAGCAGATTGTTCAGGCTGCATGACTGTCAAAACATTTGAGACCGCACTTAACTGTTCTCTTGATGTTCCAAAAAAGAAAACTAATCAGCGTAATGGCGAATGTGCCTGCCTTCTTGGTTCAGATATTGGTGCCTATGATACCTGCATCCACCTTTGTAGGTACTGCTATGCAAATTCAGATCCGGATTTGGCAATAAAGAATCATAAGATGCATGATCCTAAGTCTCCTTTTCTTCTGGGAAGAAGTGAACCAGGAGATATTATTCATGAGGCTTCACAGAAAAGCTGGATAAATAATCAGCTTCGTTTTGATTTGTAACATTTTGATGAAGTTGTTGAATTAGTAAATTAAATTGTGTACAATTTAATTGCAATAAATCAAATGAATGGATGCACAATTCGATCAGATTCGGAGGTAGAAAATGAACGCTTACGATTTTAAGGTTAAGACACAGGATGGAAAAGAAATCAGCCTTAAGGATTATGAAGGCAAGGTAATGCTTATTGTAAATACAGCTACTGGCTGTGGCTTTACTCCACAGTATAGTGAACTTCAGTCAATCTACGAAGACCTTCATGAGAAGGGGCTTGAGATTTTGGATTTCCCATGTAATCAGTTTGGCGAACAGGCACCTGGAAATGACGAAGAGATTCATGATTTTTGTACTGGCCGATATGGCATCACTTTCGAGCAGTTTGCCAAGATTAATGTAAATGGTGATGATGCAATCCCACTTTATAAGTGGATTACAGAGAATACGAAGTTCGAAGGATTTAATGGTCCTATGAAGATTTTACTTAGCGGAATTGCCAAGAAGATGGACAAGGACTATAAAAACAATGGAAACATTAAGTGGAATTTTACCAAGATTCTCGTAAACCGTCAGGGAGATATTGTTGCAAGATTTGAGCCGACAGCATCTCTTACAGATGTTAAGAAGAGAATCGAGGAGGAAATCTGATTACAGGATATAGACGAATAGTAAAGTTGTAATATCCAAATTAATTGCGTACAATCAAAGAAATAACAGCAAAGTGAGTACGATATGGATAAGTATGATGCATTAAAACTTGAGAATCAGCTTTGTTTTCCACTATATGCCTGTTCGAAAGCAGTAATCAGAAGTTACAAACCTTTTCTGGATGAACTCGAATTAACATATACCCAGTATATAGCGATGATGGTTTTGTGGGAGAAAAAGAGCATAAGCGTAAAGGAATTAGGTGAGTATTTATACCTAGATTCAGGCACGCTTACACCACTTCTTAAGACTCTTGAGAAGAAAAATTACGTAAAGCGTGAGAGATCTAGTGAAGATGAGAGAGTTCTTAAAGTAAGTGTCACAGATCAGGGGATAAAACTTCGTGACAAAGCAGTTGAGGTACCAGCAAAAATGGGTTCCTGCATAGGAATAGATGGAGAAGAGGCACAGGCTTTATATAAAATACTATATAAGCTTCTTGGAAGTTTGGACAATTGAAGGAGCAAAAATGGGCGATAAGGAATTTAATATTCAGGAATACATGACAGGTGGCGTTGAGAGAATTGTAAAAGAGGCGCTTCGTGCTACATTAAGTAACCCTAAGGAAAGCTTATTCATGATTGAATATGCCAAAGCAAGTAAAGTAGCATCAAAGATAAGAGCAGAATATATGGAAAAGGGAGAGAACATTCCTCCATTTCTTATCGCAAGCATTACATCTAACTGTAATCTTCACTGTGCAGGCTGCTATTCAAGAGCAAATAAAGCTTGTTCAGACAGTGAGCCAGTAAGTCAGTTAACTTCTGAAGAGTGGGGAAGAGTGTTCCAAGAGGCAAAGGACCTCGGTATGGGATTCATTCTTCTTGCAGGTGGAGAGCCAATGCTTCGCCGTGATGTAATTGAAGAGGCTGGTAAATATCCAGAGATTATCTTCCCAATATTTACAAACGGCACGATTATGAATGAGAAATACGTTAAGCTTTTTGCGAAGTACCGTAACCTTATCCCAGTAATTAGTATTGAGGGATTTAAGGAAAAGACAGATTCAAGAAGAGGCGAAGGCGTATATCAGAGAATCGAAGATGCAATCTCCATGATAAGAGATGAGAAGGTAATGTATGGAACATCTATTACTTTAACTACCGAGAATATTGAAGAGGTTATGTCTGACAGCTACATTAATATGCTCGAAGAAAAGGATGCCAAGGTAATTATCTATGTTGAGTATGTGCCTGTTACTGAAGAGTCCAAGAAGCTTGCGATGGGAGATACTGAACGAGACTATATGTATAAGAGACTTGCTGAGATTAGAGAAAGTCATCCAAATATGCTATTTGTCTCATTCCCAGGTGATGAAGTTACATCAGGTGGCTGCCTGGCAGCAGGAAGAGGCTTCTTCCACATTAATTCTCATGGTGGTGCTGAGCCATGTCCATTCTCACCATATTCTGACATTAACGTTAAGGATACTTCTCTTCTTGAGGCACTTCATTCCAAGCTCTTTACAAAGCTTCGTGACAGCGGTGCATTAACAGAGAGCCATGACGGAGGCTGTGTACTGTTTGAGAAAAAGGAACTTGTAGAAAGCCTTACTTAATAAAACAAGGTTATAAAATAAGTAAAATAGATATATGTAGATACGAGGAGCTGTCTTCTAACTTAAGATGAGACAGCTCCTTTTTGTTAAAATAGACCTATAAACAAACTTCATGTTATAATCAAAAAAGTTTATAAAAAGAGTATAAGTTTTTAGGGGAAATGGAATGAAGGGTGAAGGCACATTTAAAAAACGCTTTTTCGTAGCAGTATATGCGATTATATTTATACTTACCGTGCTTGTCGCTTTTAGATTCATTACTATTTACTTTTTTGGCAATCCTAAGGCCGCTAATCCAGTTATTTACGATAAATATTATGTGATGATATCAGATAACCACCAGTCTGGTTACTGGAAATCTGTATATGAGGGCGCCTGTGAGTATGGAATGGAAAAAAATGTATTCGTTGAGGATTTGGCGTCCAGCTTTTCGAGCGAATTAAGTAAAGAAGAACTTATGAGAATTGCCATTGCTTCAAGGGTTGATGGCATTATTGTAAGTGCTGATGACAGTGAGGAACTTACTGAACTTATTAATGAAGCAAATATGCAGGGAATTCCTGTAGTTACTATGTATAATGATGCGCCGAACAGTAACAGAATAAGTTATGTTGGTGTAGATAATTATAATATTGGTAAAGAGTACGGAAGACAGGCAGTCAATGTGGCTCGCGGAATATATGCAGAGACGCAGGAAGACATAAATGTTGTTGTTCTCGTAGACCAGATTCCTTCAAGTGATCAGATGATGATTTATTCATCTGTACAGGAGACATTTGAGGCGGATGGCTTAAGTTCGAAGTTAAGACTTAGTATGGTTAAGATTGATTCGACGAATGCTTTCTCGGTAGAAGAGACAATAAGAGATCTTTTTATAAGTGATGATATTCCAGCGATTATTATCTGTCTTAGTGAGCTTGATACAACCTGTGTTTATCAGGCGGTAATCGATTACAATAAAGTAGGCCTAATTAGTATTCTTGGATACTATGATTCTGATTCAATTCTTCAGGGAATCAGCCGTAATATTATAAATTCAACTATAAAAATTGATGCTGTTCAGATGGGACAGTACTGCGTTGACGCTCTGGTTGAGTATGATAACGCTGGTTTTACGAGCCAGTACTTTTCTGTTGACTTTGAAGTAATTAATTCATATAACGTGGCTACATATATGGAGGAAACTAATGAGAACTAAGTATCGTGACCTCCCTATACAGATTAAGATGACCATCGTTTATGTAGCAATAAGTGTCGTTGTACTTGCTGTCAATCTGACACTTCTTTTAAGTATCAACTCGGTTCTCAAAAGACTTGAGATGACTTACCAGGATAACCTTAATCTTAATGAGATAACTCTTGCCTTGGACGAAGTTCAGAATGCCATGACCGAGTATCTTAATGTTAAGACTACTGATGCACTTGAGAATTATTATAAAAGTGATGAGAATTACCGTTCCAAGATAAATGATCTCGAGAGTACAGTCTCAAGTTCTATCTATACGAGAATGGAACGTAATATTAAATATATGTCTGAAGAATACTTAACAGAGGTATCCCAGACTATTGAGGCCAAGCGTGGACGTAATGTTGAGAAATACAGAATCGGATATGAGAAGGCAACAGAGCTTTATGACTATATAGGTTCTTATATCGCAAGTCTTAATGGACAGCAGTTTATCGAGAACTCTCAGACCTTTGTATTGTTATCAAGAGACTTAAGAATAACAGAGAACGTAAGTGTATTTATCATGATTCTCGTGATTATTACTAATATCCTTGTAATCCTTCAGTATTCATCTCAGATTACAAGACCTCTTAAGACACTTGCCATCTCTGCAGATGAAGTTGCCAAGGGTAATTTTGATATCGAGCTTACTCCTGCTGAATCCAAGGACGAAGTTGGTGTCGTTACAAGTGCATTTAACCAGATGGTTATTAGCATAAGAGATTATATCGAACGAATTAAGGAGAGTATGGAAAACGAGCGCCGCCATAAGGAGACTGAGCTTATGATGGAGACTCACCTTAAGGATGCCCAGATTAAGTATCTTCAGGCGCAGATTAATCCGCATTTCCTTTTTAATTCACTTAATGCGGGTGCCCAGCTTGCCATGATGGAAGAGGCAGACAGAACCTATGAATACATTCAGAATATGTCGGAATTCTTTAGATACAACCTCAAAAAGGCTGATTCCATTATTACTTTAAGAGAAGAGATTGAACTGGTTGACCATTATATCTTTATTATTAATGTCCGTTTCTCTGGTGATGTTAAATTCCAAAAAGATATTGATGAAGAATTAATTCAGGCATCTATACCTAGCATGATTCTACAGCCAATAGTTGAGAACTGTGTGAATCATGGTATTCGCGAGATGGCTGGCGAAGGCGTAATAACTCTTAAGGTCTTTAAGATTATGGACAGTATCTGTATCAGTATTAAGGATAATGGTAAGGGAATGACACAGGAGACAATTGATAAACTTCTTAACGGAACCTACCGAGATGACGGCTTATCCATGGATTCTAACGGTATCGGTATGGATAATGTAATTAACCGATTAAGATTGTTTCTTGGACAGGATGATATAATTACTATTACAAGTGAAGGGGAAAATAAGGGAACCGAGGTTCGAATTTATCTCCCACTAGGCGATGGCGAGGTCTGATATGTACAAAATAATGCTTGCAGATGACGAAGGAATTGTAATTGATTCTCTGCGTTTTATAATAGAAAAAGAATTCGGTGAAGAGTGTGAGATAGCGTTTGCCAAGACGGGTCGAAGCGTTATCGAACTTGCTGAGACCTTTAGACCTGATATTGCTATCATGGATATTATGATGCCTGGAATTAACGGCATCGAGGCCATGAAAGAGATTCGTAAGACTAATACCAAAGTTGTTTTTATAGTAATGTCTGCCTATGATAAATTTGACTATGCCAAGGAGTCAATTGCGCTTGGCGTTCTTGAATATATCAATAAGCCAATGGAGAAGAAAAAAATAATCTCAGTTCTTCGTAAGGCTATGGCAGAGATTGATGCGCAGAGAGCCCAGAGAACCAATGACCTTATCATAAAAGAGAAGCTTGAGATAGTTGTTCCAATCATCGAAAGTGGGTTTATCTACAGCATATTATTTAATGAGAAACTGTCTGAAGATATCCAGAGTTACAGAACCATACTTGATTTTAACAGTGACTATGGTTATATGATATCTCTCATCTCAGGTGAGACGCAGGAAGGTACACATATGACAAATGCTGTTGGAAGTTCTGTTCGAATGCAGAATCTCTACAAAGAGATTAGTGAAGAACTTAAAAAGACCTTTAACTGCGTTGTAGGTCCTATAATGGCTAACAGAATAGTAGTTCTGGTTCCTTGTGATAACGAGGTATTATCCTATGAGGAGAGAATAAATATTATCGATAAGGCAAGAGATCTTATAAGAATTCTTGGTGCAAAGACAGATACAGATTATCGTATTGCAATTGGAAGCGTAAGAAGTCTTGAAGATCTGAAGATATCATATAGTGAGACCATTAATGCCTTTAATATGGCTACGGACAGCGTTATCCATGTAGATGACCTTCCTATTAAACTTGAATATGAGAGTAACTATCCAAAGGAATTGGAGAAGCAGCTTTTTGATGAGGTAAAAGATGGAAATGCAGATAAGGTTGTAGCTTCAAGTGGAGCATTCTTTGACTGGATGGTTAATAATCCTAATACTGGAATCATGGATATAAGACTTAAGGTAATTGAATTCGTACTCTGGGCAGAGCGAATTGCTTACTTATCTGGTGGTATGAAGTATGAATTTGATTCAAGATCAAATTACCTTCCAGATGTTATGTCTACAGAGAATATGGATTCACTTCGTAACTGGTTTGTTCAGAAGATGACAACAGCCTGCCGTAACGTGACAGAGAAGAAGGTTGAGAAGTCTATTAAGGTAATCGACAGTGCCAAAATCTATATTAATAAGAATTATAATAAGGATATCTCACTTGATGACGTATCACGTGAGGTAAATATAAGCCCATATTATTTCAGTAAACTTTTTAAAGATGAGACTGGCGAAGGCTTTATTGAATACCTTACTAATATAAGAATTGAGAAGGCCAAGGGCCTTATAGCAGATACTGATTATTCAATGAAAGAGATCTGCCAGATGGTAGGCTATACAGATCCTAATTACTTTAGCCGCGCATTTAAAAAGAAGGTTGGTGTGACACCTACTGAGTACAAGGAGACTTTGTAATATGAGAATCTACAGACGAATAATCTCATTGTTTTTGAGTTTGACACTGCTTTTCGCGGTCTCCTGTAATAGCTCTGAGAATCCTGTAAAGGTTAACGATAAGAATGTAAATGACAAGCTTCGAATAGGTGTCTGCTTTGACTCCTTTGTTATTGAGAGATGGCAGCGAGACAGAGATGTATTTGTATCCATGGCAAAAGAACTTGGTGCAGAGGTAAATGTTCAGAATGCCAATGGCGATGTTGAGACTCAGAAAAATCAGATTAACTATTTTGTTGATGAGAAGATGGATGCGATCGTGATTATTGCAATAGATGGCTTTAATCTTACTGAAGAGGTGACACGTGCCAAGGACGCAGGAATTTATGTGATTGCCTATGACCGTCTTATCTGTAATGCAAATGTTGACCTTTATATCTCTTTTGATAACTATCGTGTTGGAGAACTTATGGGACAGGCTCTCGTTGATGCAGGCCTTGTTAATAGTAATGTACTGATGCTCGGAGGCTCTGAATCTGATAACAATGTAGTTTTTGTAGAAGATGGCTTTATTAATGTCATGGAAAATAATGGAAATACTATCGTAGATTCCATCCACTGCACTAACTGGAGAGCAGAACTTGCCTCTGAGTATGTAAGAGAGAACCCTGACGTTGTATCTAACTGTACTGCAATCATGTGTGGTAATGATAACCTTGCAAGCCAGGTGGTTCCTGCCCTCGCTGAGATGCGTCTTGCAGGAAAAACAATGGTTGTAGGACAGGATGCTGACCTTGAAGCATGTCAGAGAATTGTAGAAGGCACACAGCTTATGACAGTATATAAGCCGGTTGAGCGTCTGGCACAGAGAGCGGCAACTCTTACAATTATGCTCATTAATAAGCAGGACATTAGCGGAGAGGATGGATACCAGCTTATAAACGATGGTAAGTACGATGTTCCTTATATTGCGCTTGAACCAGTAATGGTAACTGCTGAGAATATGGATGAAGTTATTATTAACAGTGGATTCCACCTAAGAGAGGACGTTTATCTTAATATTCCAGACAGTGATGAAGAGTAAAATATAGGATTATTTTGATTATTAGATAGCATTTTTACAAAAAAGTGCTATCTTTTTTTTTACATTTCTCTCGAAAATGAGTAAAAAAGTGAAGAAGACATTAATTTTTTACTATAACCATTATGGTATTCTCACATCATGAAAAACAACTTAGGAGGTAAGTTTGTAATGAAGAAGAAGATTCTTTCACTTTTTATGACAGCAGCAATGGCACTCACAATGTTTGCTGGCTGTGCTTCAAATGGTGGTTCATCATCTAACAGAATCGGTGTAGCAATGCCTACAAAGGATTTGCAGAGATGGAACCAGGACGGATCAAACATGGAGGCTGAACTCAAGGCAGCAGGATATGATGTTGATCTTCAGTATGCTAACAACGACGTAGCTACACAGGTTGCTCAGATTGAGAACATGATTAACTCAGGCTGTAAGGTACTCGTAATCGCTTCAATCGATGGTGATTCACTTGGTACAGTACTTGATAAGGCTAAGGAGAAGAACATTCCTGTTATCGCTTACGACCGTTTGATTATGAATTCAGATGCTGTTTCATACTATGCAACATTTGATAACTACATGGTAGGTGTTAAGCAGGGTCAGTACATCATCGATACATTGGATCTCGACAATGCTACAGGACCTTACACAATGGAAATCACAGCTGGTGACCCAGGTGATAACAACGCTCTCTACTTCTACAATGGTGCTATGGATACACTTAAGCCATACATCGACGCTGGTAAGATCGTTATCCCATCAGGTCAGAAGGACTTCGCTACAGTAGCTACAGCTTCTTGGTCAACAGAGAACGCTCAGAACAGAATGGATGCTATCATCTCAGCTAACTATACAGATGGTACAAACCTTGACATCGCTCTTTGCTCAAATGACTCAACAGCTTATGGTGTTGCTAACTCACTTTCAGCTAACTACACAGGCACATGGCCTATCATCACAGGTCAGGACTGTGATATCTTGAACGTTAAGAACCTCATCGCTGGTAAGCAGTCAATGTCTATCTTCAAGGATACACGTACACTTGCTTCTA
>JAKSRE010000034.1 GCA_024403775.1 Clostridia bacterium
AGATTACGTTCTCGCTCCTTGAAGTAGGGGAATTCTTGCTTGATTTAGTTAAAACCACACAATATCAAATATACTTATTCCTTTTTTGAATTCATAGCAAAATATCAGCAAAAAACTCAACCAAAATTCACTAACAAATCACTCAAATCACTTTTTTGTTTGTTGTACAATATGTAGCACATAAACAAAAAAATTAAATGGAGAAAAGCGTGTGACTAAAACCATAAAAAACACATCTACTAATAATTCTTCTCAAAGCCATTTGGGTATAAAAAACAAAACCAGATTCACAAAGATCATGTACTACTTTGTTTTAAGTACACTTATTTTATCGGCAGTTTTTATTGCTTTTCTATTACCTAATCTGTCTAATATCTCAACCGACCAATGGAACCGCAGTAAATCCGATTATATTCTAATGTTACTTCAATGTTTACTCGGCATTGTTGTTATTCATATTCCTGATTTTTTTGAGAAAAAGCTTTCCTTTTCCATCTCGGAGAGAATGATTAGATTCTATGTTGTTTTCCTGTACTGCGCCATTTATCTTGGGGAAGTTCGTGCCCTTTACTACCGAATACCATTTTGGGATACAATACTTCATGCAATATCGTCGATGGCTTTGGCCTCACTTGGCTTCTCTTTTATTAGTATTCTTAATAAAACAGATAGTATCCCTGTAAATTTATCCCCTGTCTTCGTATCTTTCTTCGCACTCTGCTTTGCGATAACAATAGGTTCAATCTGGGAAATATATGAGTTTCTCGCGGATTCTGTACTTGGAACAAATATGCAAAAATATATGCTTGAAGACAAAACAATTCTTATTGGCCACGCTGCCATCAGTGACACTATGAAAGACATAATAGTAGACAGTATAGGAGCACTCATCTCCTCTACCCTCGGATTTTTGTCATTAGTATATGATAAAAAGAAACAAAAGACAGTTAATCAATAAGTGATTTTAACTGCTGTCTGGTCGCAACAAAACTACGCATAGCCTCAATATTATCTACTTCTTCAGTGACATACCAGTTAAATATGAGGTTATATTCTGCTCCAGCTATCGTATATATGTGAAATATACTATCTGCAGACATTCCAGGCTTAATATAAAGTTTCAGAAGATACTGATTAAGCATCTCCAGATAATACGAAGATATACCTGCTTTATTAAGCACTTTAATCTTTTCTTTATACTGAGGAAGATATTCCAAAATATGTTTAATAAATTCTGGCGAATAGTGATTCTCTATCGACTCAACAGGATGAATGCTATGGAATTCATCAAATATGCTTTTGAAGAAAAGTTTTACTATATCCTCTTTTGAATCAAAATTTCTGTAATATGTAGATCTAGCAATTCCTGCTTTATTAATAAGTTCAGTTATTTTAATTTCCGAAAATGGTTTCTCTTCCATTAACTGAAACAAAGCTTCAGTTATAGAATCTACAACTAACTTATGTTCTTCCTCATGCATATTCATAGACAAACACCCCTTGATTGTTCGACTTAGCCATATAGGCAATGTGCTACAATATGTATCATATAAGAGCAAAAAGAAAATGACAAGGTTAATATGCCATTTTGTTTTTGTTTTTTCGTTTATAACAAATAATTTAAGGGATATACACGAATGATAGAAGCCGAGCACTTAAAGCATATTAGAGAAGCTGAAAAATGCGCTAATTTCAATGATTTTGTAAGAAAATTTGCTAGAAGATATGGTGATAAACCCGCTTTTATTATTAAGCATAAAACTGGGAAAGATATAACCTATCAAAATATTTCTTTTAATGACGTTCTTGATGATGTAAAAAATCTCTCCAGAAGTTTCATTAACAGAGGTTTTAATACAAAACGAGTAGCAATTATCGGCGAGAATAAATACGAGTGGATTTTAACTTATCTCACACAGCTTTTTGTTGGTGGCATTTCTGTTCCACTAGACAAAGGTCTCTCATATAAAGAAATTGAACTGTCTCTTACAAGAAGCCATGCTGAGATACTTGTTTATGACATTAAGTATTCTGATATCATAAAGAACCTGACCGATAACAATATATTAAGTAAAGAATGCTGTATCTTAATGAAGGATGGTTCAGATTTAAACATATCGGATTTAATTAAAGAAGGACAGGAACTAAACTCAAAGGATGATTCTATTCTTGATTCTATCAGTATAGACCCACATGCTTTATCTGTAATTCTTTTTACTTCTGGTACTACCGCTATGGCAAAAGCCGTAATGTTATCTCAGGATAACATCCTTACTAATATCTATGATATGGAGCTTGTTGAAGATATAAGAAGTACTGATGTCAATATGGCATTCCTCCCTTACCATCACTCATTCGGTGGTACTGGCCAATTAGTTATGCTTAACTGTGGTTCAACAACAACTTATTGCGACGGACTCAGATATATTCAGAAAAACCTTGTGGAATATAAGGTATCTGTATTTGTCTGCGTACCATTACTAATCGAATCAATTTATAAGAGAATAATTGCTACTGCTAAGAAAAGTGGTCAGGATAAAAAACTAGCCTTTGGCAGAAAACTTACAAAGGCTCTTCTTAAAGTAGGAATTGATGTAAGAAGGAAAGTATTTAAGAGTGTTCTTGATCAGCTTGGCGGCGAACTAAGACTTGTTATTAGTGGTGCTTCTTCTATTGAGCCTGAGACTTTGGAAGGCTTTAAAATGTTCGGTATCGAGACTATAAATGGCTATGGTATGACTGAGGCTTCTCCTGTTATTGCAGCTGAAAACAGGGATACTCAGAAAAGCGGCTCCATTGGTAAAGCTATGCCATCTGTCTCTATTAGAATTGATTCACCAGATGAAGATGGTGTTGGTGAGTTATTAGCCAAAGGTCCTAACGTAATGATGGGATATTACGATAATCCTGAGGTTACTTCCGAGACTTTGATTGATGGATGGCTTCATACTGGAGATCTTGCTTATATTGATAAAGAAGGTTACATCTTTATCCGTGGCAAAAAGAAGAATGTAATAGTTCTAAAAAACGGTAAGAATGTATTTCCTGAAGAAATCGAACTTCTTACCTCAGAACTTCCATATGTAGCAGAATCCTTTGTTTTTGCATTACCAGCACCAAATGATGATACAAAGCTTCTTCTCTACATAAAAATCGTTTATAACAAGGAATATTTTAAGGAAAATAGTATTCCAGCTGAATCTATAGATGCCAAGATTAAAGAAGATATCGACAGAATCAACAATACATTACCAAACTACAAACGTATTCATAATGTGATATCAACTTACCAGCCAATGATTAAAACAACAAGTGGCAAGGTTAAGAGATTTGAAGAAATAGAAGTTATCAAGAAGGATCTTTTAAAATAAATCGTCGGCGCACTTTTGAATTGGAGTACGATTGAATATAAGACCTGGTATCAAAAAATACTAGGTCTTATTATTTTGTTTATCTTTTTACTCTGTTATAACCATAGATGATATTCCCGTTATCGTATGTTTAAATAGCAAGTTCTTTTATTTTTTTGTGTGCATATCGTCCAAACGACGTGTTATAGCATCTCCAGCCTTATAAATACCATTTTCGATGCTTCTTATAATAATAAAGATAATGATTGCTGACGCAATTCCAGCAGCAATACCAATAGCGGTATTCTCAGTATATGCCCATGCAGCTAAACCTAATACAAAACCCAAAATAATTCCGTTGTATGCATATGTTTTTCTCATAAAATTTATCTCCTTTATTATTTAAATCTGTCTTTTAAATCTTCAGTAACAGCTGGCTCTTTAAGACGGCGTTTGTTTTCTATTCTAAAGCTTGCCTCCGAAAAAAGTTTACTAATTAACGCACAGACAAACATCACCCCTGCTATAAATGCAATAAGAATTAAAAAAGCATATTTCTCCATATTGATACCCCTTAAAACAGGCTCTTCTTTGTCTTACGGTCAACAGCTTCAGTTAATACCTGAACATTTGGATCATGATTAAGAAAAACCTTCTCCACTGCTGTAAAAAGCACATTAAGACTTACATCATTTGGCTTATTCTTATACTTATACTGATTAATAAGAAATCTATAAGTATAATTTCCACCTTCATTTGACAACAGACGAAGTGACGCTGTATAGCTCTCTTCATAACCATTATGAACACAAACGATTCTGTTATTATCATTTTGAAGTTCATAAGCTCCGACATGAGCCTTCATAAGCTGTGCAGGAATATTTGAATAAACCTCTTCTAAAGTTAAATTTGATACTGTAAATGTCTCTGACTTATCCCAGAATTTTGGTTCTCTTCTAATCATCTTGCCTTCATCAAAAAGTTTGTTGCGTTGCTTTCTTGAATAGATCATTAATGCTGCATATCCTGCTATAACTACTACAAGAATAACTAATCCAACAGGTGTAATAAGTGCCTTTAAAACCATAATTAAATCCCCTTTCGTTTGTGCTGGCTTTAAGTTTTCTGAACGGATCTTTTGTTCACAACCGGATAGTAACACAAGACCATTAAAAGAAGGTTCCGGAAAACTTCCGGAGATGTTCCAGCCCCATATAATGGGCATTTCGAGGCAAAAACAAGTTGAACAAGAATTCATATATGGTAGAATAAAATCTATGGAAAACGAGAAGAAAATCACCTGGGTCCTTGGAGATATAAAAGGGTTATATATTGATTTTAAAACGCAGACTATAGGCTATCATGATAAAGAAATTCATCTTGAGTTTCTTCAGTGTCAGCTTATTGATTTTATGCTTACAAATCCAAGTGGTTTTGTGACAACTCGTGAAATTTCTGAATCTCCAGAACTCTTCTCAGTAAATCTCTCCAAATATATTTCAGATATTAAAAAGAAAAGTTTATCCCTGATTCAGCCTACATTAATCGATATGGATCCAGACCAGATTTTTGACCTCATCATCGAGAAAAAAACTGTTATGGGCAGACGCGGCTATAGAATCAGAACTGAGTTAACTGATATTTTTGAAGAAAAAGAAGAAGAATCTAATACTTCTGAAGTTACTTCAATAGAACCTGATGATATTTCTGAAGAATCAAAGAAAGAAGAAGAAGAAATCGAGATACCACATCACGATTTTAAAGATTATCTTCAAAATAACTGGATGCCGCTTTTCATCTTTGTTTTCATTCTTCTTTCCATAAGTTTATTACTCGATGCTACTAAGATTCATGGTGGTGATACCATCGCCATGATGATTAATATGCCTTTTGCTATAAGTTTCTTTGGTCTTTGTTTATTGTCAATGCTTCCTATAATTGCAGGTATCTATATTGATGTACCTATTTCCTGCCAAAAATATGCAGAAAGCAAAGGAATCAGTTCAAAAGATTTAAAAAAAGCTGAAATTCACGATATAGCAATGTATAAAGTCCCACGCTTTGATAATTCAAAGCAAAACGTCACTTTCTTTGCAATATGTAATATTACAGGAGCCTTTGCGCTGGCATCTGAGATTCTTTACGTTAAAAGCATTCCTGGATTAGATCGCGTTTTACTTGAGCAAAATCATGATGTACCTTTCTTCATCATGGCCGCAGTAGCGTGTTTTGTAGCACTTTTTAATAACTATGCTCTTCAGACAAAGATTAGTCCTATTCGTTACCCTGATGACTTTATGCTGTCTAATTTCCATGCATTTTTTAATACAATATGGCTGTCACTATCAATATTTATCTGTAGTGCAGTCCTTTATACCTTCGCTTCAAACAGTTTTTTCTATGGAAAAGCTTCCACTGAGATTACCTCTTCGTATGTAATTATGTTTTTGTCTATTCTTTGCTACCTGTGGTTCTCTTCTGATTCACCTGGCGCAGAACAAATTGATTCTATAAGCAAAAACAATTTTATTTCAGGCGCGCCTATAATGGCTGTTTTCTCAACCATATATACTTTGTTTAACTTCAAGCTGACTATTCCATGTCTGATATCATTAATATTAGGTCCATGCTGCATAGCTTTGCAGTTCTTATATCTTTCCAAACATAAGAAGAGCGACTCAGTTAAGATGTATCAGCTATATACTTCTTTTTTCAGCATAATGGCTATCTGCGTAATTCTTATACTTATTATCAGTGCCTTCATATGATTACTACATTATTTTACAGAGGATTTTATGTCATTAAAAAATCAGGCAATGCAGGAAAGCAAAAACGAATTTTTGTATTTAAAAACCTTAGTTAAGTGGATTATCTTTGCATCTGTTACCGGTATAGTAGTTGGATTAGTCGGTACTGGCGTTGTAATTGGAATAAATTTTGCCACCTCAATTAGACAGGCGCATAAGTTTGTTACATACTTTCTTCCTGTCGGAGGATTACTTGCAGTTTTTATATATAAAATTAACAAACGTGAGAAAGACAGTGGCACAAATGCAGTCCTTGGTGCCATCCGTAACCAGAATACTATCCAGCTTAGAACTACACCGCTCATCATAATTGCTACTTTAATAACTCACCTTGTAGGTGGTTCTGCTGGCCGTGAAGGTGCTGCCCTCCAGTTCGGAGGTTCACTTGGTGAGGGCCTCGGAAAACTATTTAAATTTAATGATAAAGACCGCACTTTAATAATCATGTGTGGTATGTCGGCCGCATTCTCTGCAGTATTTGGAGTCCCTATCGCTGCGGTTTTATTCCCAATGGAAGTAGTAAGTATTGGAATAATGTATTATTCCGCGCTTGTTCCCTGCACAATATCTGCTCTTGTTGCTCATGAAGTCGCTCTTTTTTGCGGCATCGAAAGTGAGATGTATCCGTCCCCAGTTATAGACAGATCAACGCCCTTCAGTGTATTTATTATCGTAATTATTGCTATCCTTTGCGGAATTTTAAGTATCATATTCTGTCAGGCTCTTCATTCAAGCCATGAATTCTTTGAGAAAAAACTTCCAAATCCATACATCAGAGTAGTAGTTGGTGGAACAATTCTTATTTTATTAACGCTGATTTTTGGTACAGATTATAATGGTGTCGGATCAGATGTTATTAAAAGAGCAGTTGAAGAAGGTTATGCTCTGCCGTGGGCATTTATAGTAAAACTAATATTCACGGTAATAACATTAAGTGTCGGTTATAAAGGTGGAGAGATTGTTCCTTCGTTCTTTATAGGAGCAACTCTTGGTGCCACTTTGGGATCAATAGTTGGATTATCCCCTTCCCTTTGTGCGGCAATCGGAATGATATGTGTATTTTGTGGTGTAACCAACTGCCCTATTACCTCTTTTATTATCGCCTGCGAATTATTCTCATTTGAGAGAAGTTTGTATTTCCTTATAGCAGTAGGAATTACTTATCTGATATCTGGTTATAAGAGTCTATATAAAGCACAGAAAATCATGTATTCAAAAACTGAACCTAAATATATAAACAAAGAAACTGAATAATTACTTTCTGTATTTATTCATAACTGAATCAGGAATATGACAAAGATAACAGTCTTCTGGGAACCTCTCAAGATGCTTTTGATGTTCTTCAGCACTTCTTACATAATTTGTAAGAGGCAGAACTTCAACTACAATTTTATCTTTATCTTCACGTCTGTTTATAAAAGCCTTAGCTTCATCAAGATGGGATTTTACAGTACTATAGACACCAGTTCTATATTTTACTCCAACATCAATTCCTTGCTTATTAAGACTATAAGGATCAATTATCTCAAAAAGTTTATCCATCAAATCAGATACTGAAGTTAATGTATTATCAAAAATCACCTTAACACATTCTGCATATCCGTCATAAGGACCTTCAAGAGAATCACTCGTACCATTAGCTCTTCCTGCTTCAGTAAATATAACTCCTGGAACGCTGTCAAAAAAACGTTGAACTCCCCAGAGGCAGCCACCAGCCAAATAAATAGTCTCTTCTTTTTGCATATTACATCAATCCTTACTATATTAGTAATATATACTCATTATCTTATACTATTCCGCTGATTAAGCGAGTATTCTTCCTAAATAGTGTCATTTCAATTAATTGTATATTTATGGGTTTTGTTGTATATTTATAAATGTATGGGGGATAGAAAATGAGTAATAATTCTGTTCAGCAAAACGGTGGGAGCGGCTTTACAGACTCAATACTGACAATAGTCGGTCTTATCGTATTAGCTTTAGTATTTAAATATGTTTGGCATGGCATAGTTTGGGCTTTCAACATGTATGTCACGCTGTTAAAGGTTAAATAAGGTGCACTATGGCTTATTGTTATAATTGTGGCGCACCTATTAATTCTGATAGCAAATTCTGCCAGGAATGCGGTGCTAAAAACATTATTCAGACAACTCCTGCTACCGAGACTAATACAGTAACTGAGACAAATCAGGTTACTGAGGCAAGAGTTCAGGAATTCAGTGGCAAGATTACAAAATGTCCTAATTGCGGTGAAGTTCTTAAAGCCCTTGCGGCCAAGTGTCCTTCCTGCGGTTTTGAACTGCGTGAAGTTGAGACTACTTCTTCTGTAAAGGATTTCTCTGAGAAACTCTCGAAAACAGTTTCAATAAGAGACAGGATTGAACTTATCAAAAGTTATCCTATTCCTAATGCCAAGGCTGACATTTTTGAATTCCTTGTATTAGCTACTTCTAATTTTGAGACAAAGAAGCACATGAATGCCTATGGCTCAGAAAAGCAGATGTCAGAAGCATGGCTTAGCAAAATTGAACAGGCTTATGTAAAAGCTGAGACATTATTTAAGAATGATAAAGATTTTGCAAAATTCCAGGAACTTTATGATTCTGATATAAAAGAACTTGAGACAGCATATGAGAATCTTGGATATGGTAAGCACTATTTTCTAGGTTCTGTAATGATGCTCATGGCAGCACTTATATTCATAATCATTATGCTTATCGGCTCTGGTATCCCAGCAAATCCAAGACTTGCTGTTACTGCAGTTGTGTTCTTCATAAATGGATTAATCTCATTTATTTATGTTAAAAACCACAACTTAAAGCTGATAACACTTATAACGTATTGCGCCAATGCAATACTCAACATAGCCTTCTGCTTTGTTGCTCCGGGACATTTGTTCCATGTACTGATAATTATTGCCTGTGGCTTAGGTGCCTTTATAGATAAGAAAAAATAAGAGGAGGATTAGTAAATGGGTTTATTTGACAAGATTAAAGAAGACGGCTTAATGAATGTCATCAGATGTGATGAGCCTTCCTACCTTGTATGGAAATGGCGTCCTAGTGATGAGACTACAAAGAGAGAGAACGGCATCAGATTTGGTTCTTCCTTGAGAGTTAAAGATGGTGAGGTTGCTGTTTTTGTATATAAGCAGAATGACAATCTTTATGAGGACTTCATTGAAGGTCCATTTGATGGAATCATCGAGACAAAGAACTTCCCTGTTCTTGCAAACATTATAGGAGTTGCATATGACGGTGATACTCCTTTCCAGGCTGAGGTATACTTTATTAACACAGCTGGTATCATCCAGGTTCCTTTTGGCGTTCCATATTTTGATCTCTTTGATCCTCGTTATCAGGACTTCAGTGTTCCTGCTGCAGTTCGTGGTACAGTTACATTTAAGATTACTGATTACAGAGAATTCGTTAAGCTTCACAGATTAATTGAATTCAGTTTAGAAGACCTTCAGGATCAGGTTCGTGACAAGGTTATCCAGAATGTTAAGGGTATTGTTGCAAACATTCCTTCTGATACAGGAATGCCTGCTGTTCAGATTGAACGTAATATCCCAATGGTAAATACTGTTGCAGAAGCAAAACTTAAATCATCTATCGAACCAATCTTTGGTATTGATATCGTTACTACAGATATCAGTGCAATTGAACTTGATAAGACAAGTACTGGCTATCAGGAACTCAAAAAGGTTACTCAGGATGTTACTACTGCTACAGTTCAGGCACAGACTGCAGCAAATGTAAAAAACATCGCTGCTATGCAGGAAATCAATGCCGAGAATTACAGAGAGACTCTTCGTATCCAGCGTGAAGAAGGTCAGTATGCTCAGCACCTTCAGACACAGTCAGCTAATATGGCAGCTTTCCAGGTTGGTGCTCAGACAGAAGTTGGTGTTGCTGGAGCTCAGGCTCTCGGACAGATGGGTGCTGCTGGCGCTACTTCAGTAAATGGTTCAGGCGGAATGAACCTTACAGGTATGATGACAGGTATGGCACTCGGTGGTGCAATTGGCCAAAATCTTGCAGGTACAGTAAGTGGCATGATGAACCCAATGCAGAATATGAGTACTAACGCTCAGACAATGGTACCTCCTCCTGTTCCAACAAATACTTATCATGTAGCAGTTAACGGCCAGGCCTCTGGTCCATTTGACATTGCAACATTAACTACAATGGCTTCTAATGGTTCATTTAATAAAGACAGTCTGGTATGGAAACAAGGAATGGCTGAATGGACAGCAGCTGGTAACGTAAGTGAGTTATCTTCTGTATTTGGTGTACCTGGTATGCCACCTATTCCACCAGTTCCACCTATGAACTAAGTTTTTGATTTTTGGTAAAACAAATGGAGCTATCTCAAACAAACATTGAGGTAGCTCCGTTTTTGTTTTATCTTTTATTTCTTACTTACTCTTTGGATTCTCAAGATTACTCTCACCTACAATGTAGTGTGGTCTTCTCTTAACTTCTGCATATGTCTTGGCAATATACTGTCCCATAATTCCCATACAGAATAACTGGATACCACCAATAAATGTAATAATACAAATTGTAGATGCCCAACCATCAACAGGATCGCCAAAAATCAACTTACGTAAAACAATGAATACAACAAATAAGAATGCGATAAGTGTCATAAAAAGACCAAACCATGAAGCAAGGCTGAGTGGAACCTGAGAAAAATTAATTATTCCCTCGATTGCATACTTGGTAAGCTTCCAGAAATGCCATTTGGTCTCACCTGCAACTCTTTCCTGATTCTCATATGCCAGCCAGTAAGTTCTAAAACCAATCCATCCAAAAATACCTTTGGAGAATCGATTATACTCTGTCATCTTAACAATCGCATCAACCATCTCACGCTTCATAAGGCGGAAATCTCTTGCCCCATCAACAATGTCAGCATCAGATATCTTATTAATAATCTTATAGAACTGCCTAGCAAAAAAACTTCTAATAGGTGGCTCACCTACTCTTGAGACTCTTCTTGTAGCAACACTATCATACTCACCCGATTCGAGAATCTCTAACATTTGAGGTAATAATGATGGCGGATCCTGCATATCCGCATCCATTACTGCGACATATTTTCCCTTGGCATTACAAAATCCTGCATACATTGCAGCTTCTTTTCCAAAATTTCTGGAAAAGGATATGTATTTTGCGTGTTCATCTGAAGAAGCAATTTCTTTAAGTATTTTGAGTGTATCATCTACAGAACCGTCATTTATAAAAAGTAGTTCATACTCATAATTTAGACCGCTTAATACCTTAGTTACTTCTTTATAAAAAATAGGTAAAGCCTCTTGTTCATTGTAGCAAGGAATAATTAACGATATACCGTCTTCAATCGCCATATTTAAATTCCTCCTTTCGCTTATGCCTAAGACAATTCTTCTTATTACATTATAAATCACAATGAGGTATAAACAAAACCCTTTTATATAGCTTTATACCACACTACAAGTGAAACAATAGCGTACTTTCTTTATAATCTCACCTCTTACTTACACGAAGCACTCTTGTAGCAGCTATCTTAAGAGATTTTTCTGATACTCGTCCTCCCTCATTAAAAGAACACAGCACTCAGCAAGATAAGGTCTTAATTTATTTATGTGCTGAGCCTCATATGAATTCATATACCTAAGACCTCCTTTATTTATAGTTACAAGTTTTACAGGCAAAATCTTCTCGAAAATGTATTAGTAAACGGTAAATGCCCAAAATATAATGCGCTGCAAAATAACAAGTATTAAGATGTGTGCAGGATAAAATGCATAACAGATATACTTAAATGCTTTTGAATTAATACCCTTCTTACCGTTATAGAGCCATATTGGTATCAATGCCAGGATTCCAAACGATTCAACAACGACTTCGTATGTTTTTCCAAAAACAGTAATATTTGCACAAAGACCGCCTATCATCTCATTACATATCTGCCATACACAGAAAGCCTGTGCAATTCTATTGATTATAACCACAAGCATTCTTCTTTTTGAGTCATTAAGATTAACTTCAAAGGATAATATTCTGTCTTCCTGAAATAAATAAAAACAGAGTACCATGACAATTCCACCGCCAAAGTAATCTACCATAGTGATGGTTCCTATTAAAAAGCCTAATATCAATGCAAAAATGGAAGTTATAGCAAAGACAATTAATTTTACTGTTTTATTCTTTATTTTCTTAGGCTGCTCCATAAGAAGCATTAAAAGCATGCTGATTATAAAAGTGAACATGACATTTTGCTGTGTTGGAAACAGCCAGGTACCACCACACATCAAGTCAAATGGTATTTCTGAGATAAGTGCGAAAACCAGCATTCTTAAAAGATACTTCTTTATATTACTGGTATGTCTGAATCCTTCAACCAGCATAAAGGCAAATATCGGATAGGCAATTCTTCCAATATAATGAAGCCACATCTGATTTCCCAAAAGCGTCATGCAAAGATGATCACATAACATTAAAGCCATTGCTATTATGTGAAGCGTCGATGAGGATATACCTATTTTATTTCTATTAATATTTTCCAAATTAGTATTCATATGACAACTGCTAAGCTATTCTCACCAGTATAAAAGTTTTACTGTAATACTCATATTTTCCTTTAGGATAGCTATATCATATCATTAAAAGTGATATGAGTATTCCAAAAACAAAAAAAGCCACACATATTCCTAGAACTTAACACACTTTATAAAGAACTCCAATTATAAATCACGGCTGTCATTATATTTTTTTATATACTTTTGTATCACCTTGTCGCTCCAAATATGAGCTTCGATGTATCTTTCAGGTCCATACTTACCATCTTTATTCCAGTCCTGAGGATATCCGTATTTATCTATAATTTTTAGTATCTCATCATATGTATAAAGTCTTTTACGATACTCTTTTCCATCATTTATTCTGTCACTAAATGTAGGATGAGAGTCCCCATATGTAAATGATACTGTTGATAAATCAAACTCTTCTATTGGTATTTTTATAAAGCTTGAATTCTCGTACCACGAACTAAGCCAGGAGCTTTCTTCTACAACCATATAATGAGGGACCTGTCGTTCTATTATTCCACCTTTTTTGATGAATTCATTTCTAAGAATATTCTCAAAATGAATTCTGGTTCTCACATATTCTTCCTGCCTTTGAGCACACATAGTATCAGGTTTTCTCTTACGTATATCTTCTAATACTGCCTGAGCTTCTTTGGGGCTTAAATCAGATATATTCTTAAATGGTCCTATCGTATTATCGAAATAGTGATATAAATACACAATTTTGCTCCTTTGCCCTCAAACATTAAAACAAATCATTAACATACTAATGATACTCTTGTTTTCAAATCTTCTTTCTGATTTATTACCGCAATTTGAAAATCGTCCTCATAGATAACATCTCCTGGAACTTCTTCACATTCAGTCATATATAACTTAACACCATATTTTGATGCCATATTCCTATAATATACCATCTCCTGATATACTTTATTTCCTTTTTCTGTATCTTTAAACCAGGTAACAGCTTTAATAGTATTTCCATCTTTATAAAATGGTGGAACTGGTAATACCTTTTCAAAATATTCTCTGTTTTTCCAGTATTCCTTTTCCTCATCTTCAGTTACTACTTTTGCCTCAACCAACTTATAGACTACCGTAAAAATTCCTCTAGGTTGATTAGTCAAATAAGCAATATCCTCCGAATGTACTCTGTAATACTTCATAAGACCTCTCTCCTTTTTATGAATAAAAAAACGCCTGTTAGATTTTCCCTAACAAGCGTGGATCAAGCAATCGCTCAATATCTTCTTTAACCTATCATATTTTTTATTTCTAGTCCAGACATAAAGAATTAGAATCTATGGAATGTCTTCCTGTTTTACTTTCTGAATCATAAAAGCATCTCCAAAATAATCAATGTGAAGGAGTATATTTCTTTACTCCTTTCCAAGATAAGGCAGTAAGAACCCATGCAATCAAACTAAGAATTAACATGGTAGCTGCTACACTATGTAAATATTTACTAATAATCACTACTAAAGGCATCATTATCATACCACTTATCATATGAGGGATGATATACATAGAAACTGCCATTCCCTGCTTTATAACTTCAATCTCATTTTCCCAGTCCAGTCTTCTATGTTTAAGTCCACTTCTTAATCCAAAAATTGTGGCAAAAACACAAAGGCTGATTATTGCAATAACACTACTTATTGCATCAATAATAGAAGGCTTAAAGCAAATACTAGCTGCAACAGTTGCAAAGATACCAAAAGGAACACTTATACACAGATTATAAAGAATCTTTCCTTTATTATCGTCCATTGGGTCAATTGGAAGAGTTTGAATAATCCAATAGTTCTTTCCTTCCAGAGAAGGTGAACAACAGGTTGTTGGCACCATACCAAGAAAGAAATAAAACAAAATCGGAATTGCAGGAAAAACCATGGAAGCTTCGATTGGTGCGCCCTGAAGCATGGTACTAATTACTACTTCAGGCTTTACAAACAATAAGGCAATACTCATGATAAATGTCATTACCTGACCAAGACCAGCATTTAACAGATAAGTTGAAGAGCCAGTCATACGCTTAAATTCCTTAAAGGCAATGGACTTAACCATACTCTTCTGTTTCTGACTAGTAAGTTCATACTTCGTATTTTTTGCACTTGCAGAAAGCTGTGAATTCATTCTGCGATAAAACTTACTAAGTATAATAATGAATAATACATATATAAGAATAGAAAAAGATACTACCAACAGAAAAGATAGTAAAACGCCATCATTTACAGCTTCTGAAAACCACTTAGCTACAGGAATATAAGCATATGTACTATTTACATTATCAGCTAAAGAGTTCATCACAGCATCTAATTCGTCATTACGCATTGTATTTTCGACAAAGAATCTTCCAAAAAAGACAGGAAGAATCAGTATTGCTATTAACACTGCCTGTACTATATTTTTGTACTTAAATCCTGCTCCTATTTTTACTACTAATGCCCCTAAAGCAGTCGCAATTACCATAGGAATTACTGGGATTAAAAGTGTCATTATAATCCACTGAATAAAAGACCCTACGTTAAGGCATCCACCTACCGCATAACCTATGAGCATAGATAATGACACAAATACATACATTGGCATGCTCTTTATGTACATATACAAAAACTTGGCAGATACAATACTCTTTACAGAGAAAGGCATGGACATTATCATATCGTATTCTTTAAATCCAAAAAGATAACCATTTGCTTTAAACAGGGTAAACATAAATGGCATAACAATTAAAATAAATGCACATAACCCAGGAATAATCGTAGCCTGATTAGACTTTGCAAGGCTAACGCTTAATAATGTCGCATATATCAAAATCACGATACTTAGGACTCCCTGACCAATAAGAGAGTTTGTAGCATATCTGCGTTTAGCTTTATCCTTGGAAAACTTTAATACGTTAATATCACTGGTGGATTTTAGAAGTGTTTTAAGAAGTAACATCGTGTTACTTGTCATTATCAACCACCTCCAAGAATACATCTTCTAATGACTTGTCACCAAGCAAATCCTCAGTTATTCCACTGGCAATAATCTTTCCACCTTTAATGATAGCAATCTTATTACAAAGTTTTTCTGCAACATCAAGAACATGTGTTGAGAAGAATACTGCAGAGCCGTTACTACATAGTTCTTTCATAATTTCCTTTAAGGTGTGTGCCGCCTTAGGATCAAGGCCTACAAAAGGTTCATCTAACACAAGAAGCTTAGGCTTATGAATAAGCGCCCCGATAATTGCCACCTTCTGTCTCATTCCATGAGAATAAGATGAAATTAAATCTCCAAGAGCACCAGTTATCTCAAAAAGATCACCATACTTTTTTATACTGTCAGAACGTTCCTTTGAACTAATACCATAAGCATCTGCTACAAAATTCAGATACTGTATGCCTGTAAGATTCTCGTAGATATCAGGATTATCAGGAATATAGGCTGTAATTTTCTTACATTCCATTGGCTCTGTTTTTACTGAATGACCATCTATAGTAATCTCACCATCAGTAAAATCAAGGACACCTACAACAGCACGAATTGTAGTACTTTTACCTGCTCCGTTATGACCAATAAAGCCAAAGATATCTCCAGATTCAACACAAATATTAACATCTTCGCAGGCCTTCTTATCACCCGCATATATCTTTGTATAATTTTTAATTTTAAGCATAATTATTTCTCCAGAATTCTCATAATTAATCAAAACCGAATACATATTACTATACTTTTTCCGATACAAAAGAATCCTTCATCTTCTTGTATAGTTTTACTGCAATTACTACAACTATAACAGTCCATAAAGCACCCCAGAGTTCAACACTCCAGAGTGGTACAATTCCTCTCTGGAATAGTGCTGGAAACGCATCTATAAGCATATGAAGGATAATTGCAATAAAAAGATATTTCTTCTTTGATGTTACGATTCCATAATATACAACCACCGTAAATCCAACATGTAAAAGCATCGCAAACAGACGCTCAATAACGTTCATGACCATCATTCCATAACCGAATAAAGAAGCTGACTGAACTGCTGGAAGTGCAGCAGAAGCAGTTTCTTCAGTAATATTTAATGTTTTAAGTGCATTATTTATATCTCCTGAAGAGAACAGTACTGCAATAGCAAGGTATAAAATGATTGAAGGCAGTAAAACAGTAAATACTTCTATACCGCCATGACCAATTCCATATAGGACTACATTCTCAGGTGTAAGGTCTTTTTTGATCACATATTTAAGAATAATATATCTTCCACACTCCTCAAAAACGCCTGCCATAGTTATTCCATAAAGGACATAGGCTATGGTATTACCGTTAATAAAGCGTGAAACAGGATTATCCATAATCAGACAAACAAAGTGTACCCCAAGTTCCAGAACACGGGCAGATATAATAAATCCAACGGCACCCCAAATAAGGAATTTGATATTTAACTTCTTTCTATTCCTTCTCATCCAATAGATAAGGAACAAAGCTGGCATCACAAACATCAAAACAACCGTAATAGCCAAAGCTGGAACGGAGTTTTTACCTATAACAATATTATAAAATTCACTCATTTTTCATCACCACCCCAGATTTCCACACAGAAGCCTTTGTGACCACAATTAGTACAAGTCAGTTTACGGGCAGTAGGCGTATGGTTTGCCCAAAAAGCTTCCTTAAATGATGGCTTAAATACCTCATGACATTCAGGACAGATGTATTTTACGCTGTTAAAATAATATCTGCTGACTACTATTCCCCATACAGATGCAACAATTATCCAGACAATAAATGGCCACCAAATACCTTTTACAATCCAGAATATAATAGAAAACCACTGCAATGCCGTAACGGGCATCCCAGTAAGGATCGTCGTACAGCGCATTTTCTTTAATTCTTTTTTACCCTTCATAATTATGGCTATGTCACTAATGGATTCGAGAGAGAAAAATTTGCCATTTAAGCTATTTTTCAGTTCGTGTAGTTTGGTCAGTTTATCCTGCTTCTCAGCAATTTCTTCCATGAGTACACTCTCCTGCTGTTCAACCAGAAGGGCTATAACTTTCTCTGGATGTTCTTCATTTAATATCTGAGAAATCGCATCGATGGGTAAATCCAGTTCACGAAGAAAGCAGATGACCTTCATACGCTTTAAATCATCTTCAGTATAAAGTCGTCTTCCTCCTTCAGTAAGTTCACTCGGAATTAAGATTCCTCTTGTATCATAATACTGAACTGTTCTGACCGTAACGCCGCAGAGCTTGGCAAGTTCTCCCGTCGTGTATTTTGACATAGTTTTCACCTCCTTATGCTGCCGATTTTACTTCATTACGTAGCGTAACAAGCAATACCTAACGCAAGGTGCTTTTTTATTTTGAGTAAAAATTTCCATTTTTATTACCTAAAGTAGAATCTTATAATAGCAAAAAGCAAATTACAGTCCCTTACTCATAAACATTTCCATCGGCTGCTCAAAACCAGGAATATCTAAAATAAATCCTCCGCAGTCCTTGTAACCAAGTTTTCTATAAAAATGCTGAGCCTCTTCATCAACCTGTGTGGATGTCATAACCATGCCATAACCCTGCTTTTGCATATCTTCTTCCCAGTATCTCATAAGCGCACGGCCATAACCTTTTTTATGCTTTGTATTATCAACAAACAACATTGTACAAAATGGTGTGTTATCCCAGAACAGGTTGAATCTAAGTATTCCAACAGGATTGTTGTCATCAAACAACACATAACCCTGCTTATCGCGCACTTTTTTTATAAATTCAGATTCTGACAGATGTTTATCTAAGCTATACCAGAATTCTCTGTCTTTTTCCTCTACATATTTAATCTCAATCATTTACTTATCTCCCTCTCGAAAGGGTGTTTCTCAAAAGTTTTCACTATCGATTTTAAAACATCTTCTCAACTTATCATATTTTACAGCTGGTATATGAATCTCTCCGCTATAATATTTTATTGAATAACACTCCTCTTCAACCCATGCGTTCTTTTGAATCTAATTTAAGTTCATTCAAATACAATTTCTTCAAATGGTACAGGTTCATTAAATTTATAAATCAAAGTATATATTCCAACTAATGTCCCTTCATCATCTGAACTCCAAGCCTGACCACCTGTATCAATAATCATGGAGACATTGTCATCATCCCATATATAGAGCATTTTTCTACTACCACTTGTTAGATAGTATTCCCAAATAATTAGATGTCCGTCTGAATCAAAGTATTGGGTTCCACAATCTGTATAATATTCCAGCGTATCTACATATTTTACTATTTTGGCATCACCTTGATCTACAGTTGTATACTCATAATCATCTTCATTTGGGACACATCCATAAAAACAAAGTGTATCCTCATCAAATGGTTCAAAATCGCTCATTGTAAAATATATGCATGTATCAATGACACGGTCTTCATCATCTTCTCCTATAATATATACAAACTTATCATCACCAAGATTATACTCTTTGACATAGTAATTAGAAATATTAATGACTTCCTTATATTCAGGGATAGCATCTGTATATTCTAGGATAAAGTCATCCTCAAATGTATAATCTTCGTCTGTAATAATTTGTACTTTTGTATGTTTCTTATCTAATTCCAAGGAATCTCTCACAATCACATTAGATTCTGTCAAATCTAAAACATCATCTACAGTTGTAGTATCCTTAGCTACATCTTCTTCACTTGTTTCATCAGTAGTTTCATCCATGTCAGAAACTGCTACATCTTCATTTTCTTTATGTTCAGCCTCTACTTCTGTTTGTACTTGATCTGTGTTTACTACTTCCTTCGAAGCATCACATCCTGTCATACCAAGACAAAAACAAACAAATATGGCGATTAAAAATTCTCTTTTCATAATAGTTAGTAAATTCTAATCAAACCAATTAAAACCTCTTATCCTTTCTTTAGATCATATAATCAATTCTAATTATCCTTTAGATTCTTTTCTTTTTCAAAAAAAGCCTTTCGCATTAATGCGTATTCTTCCTCAGTACACACTCTCTTACAAAAAGGTTCAAACGATTTTGTCACTTTAAAACATTCTCTAATATTGTCACACGGAAACTTCAAACACTGTCCACAATGCTTAATATGCTTATCTGTCGTACATCTAATGACATTATATCTGCACCAATTATCTTCTTTGCAGCCAGTACAAGCTATTTCTTCATTAGTAACAATATGATCTCTGTAACCTATTTTGTGCCATAGTTCTGCAGTATGAGCTAACTCCTTTTCTGTTTTTACATATGGCTCTTTGGTATATCTTGGGCAGACAGAACAATCATTTCCACATGCTGCCAATATCCTTTTGCTCATCTATATCCCACCCTATTTTCTTCATACTTAATATACTTTATGCTTTGTTTTAGAGATATTAATTATATCACAGACCAGCTTGTTCGATGATGAATGCCTAATTACACACTAGCGCCTAGATCTAATTAAATCAAATCGACATATTGTTTACTAATTGTTAAAATATTTTTGTTATATCTTACAAATCTAAAATGTATCATTATCATTAATAAGATGACACTAAAGTCGAAAATGGTGTTTTATTGATTGATAAGTTTTTATAAATGAGGTACAACTCATGAAGAAGAAAGTAGCAGTTTTTGCAAATGGTTGGAGTGACGAATACATAAAGAACGCTTTGGATGGTATCGAACGAGGAGCCAAAGAATTCAATGCAGATTTATATTTGTTCGTCCAGTATGCAGCAGCCAGCGATAAGGATGATGAAGCTCATGGTTATATCAACATTTTGAATCTGCCTAACCTAGAGCAGTTTGATGGAATCTTACTCCTCGGCAATACTCTCAATAACCGTGGTGAACTTGGTATTCTTTATGACAAGATTCAGAAGATTAATACTCCTACAGTCTGTCTTGAATACGAACTAGATGGTATAGACTGCATTTGTACTGATAACTATTCTGGTATGCGAATGCTTTGCGAGCATGTTGTTGACTGTCACGGAGTTAAAAATGTTGCATTTGTATCAGGCGGTCGCGACAATCTAGAGAATCTTGAACGTCTCCAGGCGCTCAGGGATGTGCTTAAAGAAAATAATCTTGAATTAAATGATGATTCTATTATTGATGGCGAATGGAGTTATTACTGTGTTCGTCAGCAAATTCCTGAATGGCTTACTACTCACAATATGCCTGATGCATTCATCTGTGCAAACGATGTAATGGCAATGGGCACCGTTTTTGCATTGTCAAAGATGGGTTATTCTGTTCCAGAAGATGTAATCGTAACTGGATTTGACAACGTAGTTTCGGCTCAGACTTATAATCCTATTATCACTTCTGTTGACCGTGGTTGGGAAACTAGAAGTTATGAAGGTATGAAGCATCTTATTGACCTTATTAATGGTGCACCAAAAAAAGGCACAATTAAGCATCATTCTAAGCTTGCAATTGGTGAAAGCTGCAGATGTACTGTAAGTAACGAGATCAAGAAAAAGCAGGCTAACTTTATCAATAGTGCCTACACTATTCCTTCTGAACGAACAATGTTTGACTGGCACCTGTCAGCACTTGACAGTGTAACAAGTGGGGTTAAAGATTTTGATGAGGTTCACGACAGATTTGCTGTGCTTTTCGATGATGATCCACAGATTGGTTATGATATGTATGAAAGTAATACATTCTGCATCTGCCTTGATGAAGCATTCGTTGAATCAGTTAATGATACTTCTTCTGCAAGATGTTTTGGATATGGTGACAGAATGGACGTAATCTTTGCAATAAGAGACGGCGTACCTCTTCCAAGACAAAAGATTAATACTTCATACATCTTCCCTGTTTTTGAGAAACCTGATGAAGGTCCTAATACCTATATGATTTCTCCACTTCATGCAGGAAGTATTGTAATTGGATATGTTGTATTTAAGAATCAGTTCTCACTTATCAACATGTTCTATCTCAACACCTGGGTAATGCGAATCAGCGACGGTATGATAAGAGCTAAGCAAAGTATTCAGATGGGAATTATGAACCGTAAACTTGGTGATATGTCCATAAACGATGAGCTCTCCGGACTCTACAATCGTAAAGGTTATGAGAAGCGTGCCATCCCTCTACTTCAGAAGATTCGCAATGCTGGCAAGCAGGGTGTTCTTATGGTAGCCGATATCAATAAAATGAAGACTATTAATGACCATTATGGACATCTTCAGGGCGATTTGGCTATAAGACTTGTATCAAAAGCAATTCTTTCTACCCTTCCAGATGGTTGGTGCGGTGTCCGCTATGGCGGTGATGAATTCGTAATTCTTGGCGAGAACGTATTCATCGATAATGGTAACATCTTCAAAAATCAGTTAATTGAATCAGTTAGAAAACAGGCTGAAGATATGATGATTCCTTTTGAACTTACTATAAGTGTCGGCTCAGTAATAATAGAGCCTGAAGAGAAAGTTACTCTTGATGAGTACTTCAAACTTGCTGATAATGCAATGTACGAAATGAAAAAAGCTCTACACGCAGAACGCGAAGAATAATCAACTAGTTATGACAGAATAAATCCCCCAATTGCAGAACTACTGCACTTGGGGGATTAACTTTATATCACTTCTCTGCTAACTTCCTCATCCTCCATATCCAAATATTTTTTGGGGGGGCAACTTATCTATTGACATGTGTATATCGAGTGTGTATATTGAATATATACACTATATAGTTATCGAAAGGTTATGTGCGCAAAATGCCTTTCGAATCGCGCGAAGGAAATTATATGGACATTTTTTTAAGTAACAGCTCCGGTGTACCAATCTATGAACAGATTGAGGAGCAGATTAAAAGTCAGATTATGAACGGAAATCTCGTCGAGGGTGAGTTATTACCATCTATGAGAGTTTTGGCAAAGGACCTGAAGATTAGTATTATCACCACCAAAAGAGCCTATGAGGACTTAGAAAGGGACGGATTCATTGAGTCCGTAACTGGTAAAGGCAGTTTTGTTAAAGGAATCAATAACGACATTGTTAAGGAAAATATGATGTTTGCTATTGAGGAACTTCTCGATAAAGCTGTAGATAAGGCGATTATTGGTAAGATTAGCTGTGAGGAATTAACTGAGATGGTCAGACTGTTATATGAAGAAAAGAAGGCGTAGTAGTTATGAATGTAATTGAAATTAAGGGCATCACTAAAGATTATGGTGATTTTAAACTGGATAATGTATCTTTTTCTATCCCTGAAGGTTCTGTATGTGGATTTATTGGACAAAATGGTGCAGGCAAAACAACAACCATCAAAGCTATCCTGGATATAATTAAGGTAGATTCAGGTGAGGTTTTTGTTTTTGGTAAGGATGTTAGTCGTGACGGCGCAGCTATTCGCGAGGATATTGGCGTTGTTTTTGATGAGATGGGATTCCATGAGTTTATGACCGGTAAGGATATAAACATCATGATGAAAAATATCTATAAGAATTGGAATGAGGAAGTTTTCTTCGATTACCTAAAGAAGTTCTCACTCCCTTCCCGTAAGCCATGTGGTGAATTCTCACGCGGTATGAGAATGAAGCTTCAGATTGCTGTTGCTTTGTCTCATAATGCGAAGCTATTAATTATGGATGAGCCAACATCTGGTCTTGATCCAATTGTGAGAAATGAGATGATTCAGATATTTAGAGAATATGTCGTTGAAGAGGATCACACAATTCTTCTTTCTTCTCATATTACAAGTGATTTGGAAAAGCTCGCTGATGAAGTTGTATTTATAAATAAGGGTAAGATTTTCCTGTCAGGTAATAAAGATGAGATATTAGAGAAACACGGAATCCTTAAGTGCAAGAAGGATGATCTTAAGAAAATAAGCGAAGGTTTAATTGTTAACTATGATGTTGAATCTTATGGTGTATCCATTCTGGTAAATGACATAGATGCCTGCAGAAAACTCTATCCAGATATGGTTATTGAGCCTGCAAACTTAGAAGAGATTATGCTCTATTACGTTAGATAAGGGGTTACATATGAAGGGGTTAATTATTAAGGACTTCATGATTTTAAGACGTCATCAGAGCGTGATGTTCCTATATATACTTATCGTTACAATTATCCTGGCAGTCATGTTCGTATTAAGTTCTAAACATGGAAATATAAGTCAGGTTATGGATGGTCTAATGGCGGATAAAGGCTTTACAACATCAGATATACAGCATGTTATTTTTGATGAAATTATCATATTTATGCTTTTACCTTTCGCACTTGTACTTGATGTCTCAGCTATTATTCTGGCAGATAACAAGGCTAGTTTTAGTAAAGTATCTGCTTGTTTACCTGTCTCTCTTTCTCAAAGAATTTTGGCACGATTCATGTCTATAGGATTGCTATCTGTTATTGGTATGGCAATCGATTTAATAATGGTGATTCTGCTTTCAGTATTTACTGATATCGCAGGCTTTATGACACTTCTTGGAATTATGGTATCGCTTGCTTCAATTATGCTCATTATGTCTTTCCTGACAGTTATGTTTAGCTTTCTTTTGGGATCAGGCAAAGAAGATTATGCCCAGTTTGCCTCAGTATTTACAATGGTTGCTGCGGCTATAATTTTTAACATCAAATCGATTGTTGCAATTTTTAAAACGAGTTCTCTGGACATTACACACTACATGAGATTTCTTAATAACATTGTTGATTTCATGGCATATAAATCCTACATAATGCTGATTGTTATGCTGGTGGTTTGCGTTCTTTGTTATTGGGGATCAGTAAAAATAGCAGAAAACAAAAGGGGGATTATATAATGGGTGGATTATTATATAAGGACTTTGTTTCTGTAAACAGAATTGGCAGGATTAAGCTTACGTGGT
>JAKSRE010000035.1 GCA_024403775.1 Clostridia bacterium
TGTGGTAGCACTTATTGGTATTATTATCCTTCTTGCTAAGAGAAAGAATGACAAGGATAAAAACCAGAACAGACCTGCTAAGTTGTAAGTCTAGAATTTAAGAATTTAAAATTAGAGGTTGTCTCAAACGAGGCAGCCTCTTTTTGTATGTCCGATTGGGAATCAGCAGTATAGTATTAGTAATTGTGCATTTTGCAGTAACAGCCATACAACAAAACTAAATTGTCTCGATTTTTTATATGAATAGATTTAAAACTAATTGTAAACAGTTTGTATATCGTGTAACATAGCATTGTTTGTATTTATAAGAAAGAGAAGGGGAAGAAAAATGAAGAAAAATCGTTTAATGACAATGCTTACAACAATAAGTATGTCTATCAGCATGATTTTTCCTTGTGTAGCTGCCAATGCAGCAGTAAAGGAATATCAGTATGCCGGATATTCAATGTTTGGGGATGAATTAATCCTTATTTATAACACTGGAGCAAAATTCAATGATGCTGAAGAATACGCTCAATCAATCGGTGGACACTTAATTTCTATTGATAGTGCTGAAGAGACAGAAGCTGTAGTTGATCTGATGAAGAGTAGTGGTACTTTGAGGGGTTATCATCTCGGATTGAGGCGTGATGCAACTGATAAGACTATATGGAATAATTGTCTGGGCCAGAGCATTAAAGTAATCGATGGCAAGTGGACTAATATTGCTACTAATGAAGAAGTATATACAAACTGGGTTTCAGGTGAACCTAACAATACTAGTGAAGATACAGCTATGATCTATAACAATGACAATAATAGAGGTCGTTGGAATGATGAGAGAGATGGAACTTCATGTTATGTAGGAACTTATGGCTTTATCGTTGAGATTGATACAGCAAATTATTGCTTTACAAAGCCAATTAGTTATAACGGTCATTCTTATGTTTGTTTTGATGGTAATTCCAATTACAATATTTTGAAACTCTATATGTCAATAAAGAACATTGAGGATCAGTATCCCGCTTTTGCGGAGACAGAAGATGAAGCAGAGTTCTTAAGTTCTACTTTTGGCGGAGATTATACTTACTATCTTGATGGTGAGAATGGTGAAGTTTCAGGTACAAAGGGATTTGTATTGGAATTTGATTATATTGATAGAGATAACTGCGATCACCTATATAATCAGGACAACTCAATCTGTCCTTATTGCGGCTACTTGTCAACATACAATGTTGAACTTGGCGAATTTGCAGTTGGTGATAAGCTTTTGGAAGTTACAGATACCGATAATGATGCAAAGCTAAATCTTGAGTATGAGTGGGTAAAAGTTGCTGGTGACAATAAATATGAAGCAGTAACTGAAGATGCTTATGAAAAAGATGTTGAGTATGCTTTGGTAATTACAATTAAGTCAACAGACGATAACTGGGTTGATGGTGACTTAGTTTTGTCTTTAAAAGGTGAGGAAATTACTTCTAAGGAAGTGGCAGAAACAGGCGATTACAAGGTAGTGGTAGTTCTTGGTAAAGCTTCATATACTGAGCCAGAGGTATCACCAGAAATTACTCCTGAAAATACTCCAGAGGTAACACCTGAGGCTACACCAGAGATTACTCCGGAAGTAGTAGTTACACCGGAAGCAACTCCAGAGGCTACTCCAGAGATTACAACAAATCCAATTACACCAAAGCCTACAATTGTGGCAGGTGAAGAGATTACTCCAACAGCAGCTCCAACTACAGCACCTACAGCAGTCCCAACAGTTGCTCCAGAATTAAATGTTGGAGATTTTGTTCAGCGTTGTTATAAGATTGCCCTTGGTCGTGATGCTGATGAAGGCGGATACAATTACTGGGTGGATTCACTTAACAATGGCGAAGCTTGTGGAGCACAGGTAGGATTTGGTTTTATTTTCAGTGAAGAGTATTCCAATAAGAATACCAATGACAAGGACTTCATAACAGATCTTTATAATATGTTCTTTGGACGTGAGGCTGACGATTTAGGCTTTGCATATTGGATGGACTGCATTTCTGAGGGCTATACAAGAGAAGAGGTATTTGCTGGATTTGCTAATTCAATAGAATTCTATAATCTTTGTACTAAGTATGGCGTTGTAAGTGGATATTATCTTGTTGGTGTACCTAACAGTCAGCAGGGAGGTATTAACTGCTTTGTTGCTCGCCTTTACAAAGTATGCCTTAACAGACTTCCAGATATGGAAGGACAGGCTGGATGGGTGTTAAAGCTCTATAATGGTGAAGTATCTGGTACAAGATGCAGCTACGGATTTGTATTCTCACCAGAATTTATTGGTAAGAATCCAAGTAACGAAGACTTTGTAAATTATATGTATGCAGCATTCTTTGGTCGTGAGGCTGACGAAGCTGGATTTACAGCATGGGTTGATGTATTAAATGGCAATGGAGCTTATGAAGATGTATTTACAGGATTTTCTGGCTCAGCTGAGTTCTTTAACCTTTGCGCTGACTACGGCATTCAGGCTTAAGTTAAAATAGAATAATTAATAGTAGAGAAGCTATCTCATAAGCGATTGAAAGATCACTTTTGAGATGGCTTTTTGTATGTTTTGAGTTTGTACTTAGTTATATATGTGTGAGTTTTTTTAGTGGCTCTAGAATAGAGAGGGGGCGTTTGTAAAATCAAAGTCGAAGGATGATTTTTACAAATTATAAAAGGGCGTGTTTGTAAAAATAAGGGAAACTGCTTTGTTTTACAAATTAAGAAGGATAAAGTTTGTAAAAAGTTGGGGCAGAAGCTACTTTTACAAACGTCGGTAAAAATTTAGAATAATCGGCCTTAGCGAAGAGAATTCTAAATTTTAAAATGGGCATTCTAGAATAATGGAGCATACGTGTATTTATTCTAAATATTCAGCAATCCAAGTTGCTAAGCAGCAAGCCTCGATTTATAGCAATTTATAATTTTAAAGCCTTTTCCCAATTAGCCCGCAATTATAAACAGGGGAGGATAATTAAGAGCGGCGCCAACATTTCGCCGCTTCTCATAAATTGAGCCGCCCAATCTTTACCGCTTCCTACAAGTTGTTCCTTTGAGATACCAACTCTTTTACCTGCAAAAACTTAGCCTTTTTTTGCAAAGTGTACCAATATTAATTAAAAAGCACTTAATTTAACCTTAAAAAGCTCTAAAAGACACATAACTGATACATTAATAGTATAAAATTAAATATATAATTAAGTGCGAAGTAAAGTTGGTGTTCGGATTAGAGGAAAAAGTATGAATAATAACAATATGTTTGATATGTTTGCTGACGAGTTTGACAAGGTGCAGACAAATACTAATCTGGTTGACAATGAGATTGATACAAATCTTATTGAATCGCTGCGCGAGGAGAGAGAGCGAGGTCTTGCTTCTGGTGCATCGAGAAGCTGTAATTCTCAGGGAAGATTAGTTGATGAGCCTCCTTGTATTGTTAGAAGCTGTTATGAGCGAGATATTGGACGAATTATTTATTCTGAAGCTTTTCGAAGATTAAGACACAAAACACAGGTGTTCTTTAATCCGAATAATGATCACTTCTGTTCGCGAATTGAGCATGTTAATTATGTTAGTTATATCTCATGTATCATTGGCCGTGCACTTAATCTGAATACGGATTTAATTCAGGCGATTGCATTGGGACATGATGTGGGACATGCGCCTTTCGGGCATTCGGGAGAGAGAATGCTCTCTAACTGTCTTAAGAAGGTTAATCCTAATCTCTCTTTTAGCCATGAGGTACAGAGTTTAAGAGTTCTTGATTCTCTTGAGGAGCATAATAATCATTATGGGCTCAATCTTACTTTCGAGGTGAGGGATGGAATTGTATCTCACTGCGGTGAATCCTACGGTGAGCAGAAACTGATTCCTAGAAGGGATAAGACAAAGGAGAGACTTTACGAATATTCAGTTGACAGAACGATTGCTCCAGCGACTCTTGAAGGCTGCGTGGTGAGATTTGCTGATAAAATTGCATATGTTGGAAGAGACATGGAAGATGCGATGAGAGCAGGAATACTTGATGAGACCAAGACCTTTCCTAAGGAAGTTCTTGACAGATTGGGTTCGAGTAATTCTCAGATAATAAATACTCTTGTTGCTGATATAATTCATACTTCCCGCAAGCTTGACGGGGATGTTATCTCATTGTCAGATGGCAACTTTGAGGCCTTTAATAAGCTTTTGATAAGCAGTAAAGATCATATCTATATGAATGAGCATATTAAGACTTATGAGAAGAAGACAAATCTTATTATTGAGGAATTGTTCGCTGAATTCTACGATTTATTAGACGATGCACTTAATGATAATGAGAAACTGATGAACTCAAAGAATGACATGGTTAAGCAGTTTGCTTCCTATGTTTTAAAGCATCCTAAGAAGGATGAGGAGAAGGTTTTAATTGTTGTTGATTTTATTTCTGGCATGACGGATAACTTCGCGACTGAATGTTTTGAGAAGATTTTCGGAGTATAAATAAAGTTTTGGAGAGGATATATTAGAAATGGACGATAATAAATACGGATTTTTTGCGATGCTGGACAGAATGCAGTACATCAACAGATGGGGCCTTATGCGTAACAGCAGTTTTGAAAATATTAAGGAGCACAGCTTTGATGTAGCAGTTATTGCGCATGCACTGTGTCTTATAAATAATAATCTTAATAAGGATAAGGAGGGAGCCCTTCTTCCAGATCCATATAAGGTTCAGGCATGGGCTTTGTATCACGATTGCACAGAGATTATTACAGGTGATCTTCCAACACCAATTAAGTATCGTAATGAGACAATAAAAAATGCATACAGAGAAGTAGAGGACTGGGCTGCAAGAAAGCTTACAGGTCTTCTTCCTGAAGAGATGCAAAGTGAGTACTATGACCTTCTTGCGCCAAAGTTTAAGACTGAAGAAGAGATTTTGTGCAAAAGACTGGTTAAGGCGGCAGACAGAATTTCAGCTTATATAAAGTGTATTACTGAGATTCAGTCAGGAAATAAAGAATTTACAAGTGCCAGCGAGACAATAAAGAAGTCAATTGATGCAATTGATATTGAGGCAGTAAGAATTTTTATGGATAAATTTGTACCAGCTTACGGCATGACACTTGATGAGATTAGTGGAGGAAAAGAATGAGAATTAAAGCCAAAGAGTATTTGGTTTTGATGATTTTGGCGATGTTAGTAGGCTTGATACTTGTTGTATCCTGCGTAGTGCTTTTTAATAACCTCTCAGGAAGTTCCAATGAAGAACTTGATATAAGAGGCGTAGAGATAATTGAACGTACTATCGAAATAACAAATCAGGATCCTGAAGATAAGGATATGGTAATCGCCAGAATTGATAATGGAATGATGACACTTGGTGACTATGTTACCAAGTCTCTTACTGGTGCAGAATTTTTGCTTAATAATACCAGTAATGAGTATTTTGCGGACTGCTTAAGTACAATTATCTGGGGGGATGATTCTTCTGATAAGGACAGAAAAGAAATCATTTCCATGCTTGATGAGCATTCCAGACAATATGTAGTAGCAGAAGAATTATCCAGTATAAATGACGAATACTATCCAATGACCAAAATTGATGATAGTAAGATGAGTACCTTTAACAGCTGTACCATTGACAGAAAACTTACTGGAAGTGATGGATACACAATAGGTATACGTGTGGTTGAAGGAAGTTTTGATATTGATGGAAGTGACGTAAGAACGGACTTCTTTGTAGATGGTACTCTTTATCAGGGATATCTTACTATTGACGATTCAAATGCTTCAACAAAAAGTTTCACTCTTGCCTGGGATACTGCAGGTGTTCAGGAGGGTAATCATCAGGTAAGTATTCTTCTTAGAATATCTGATGGTTCTGGTGCGATTCTTGATGGTGGAGATATTTTAATTCCTCACATCATGCCACTTGTAAATGATAATGTGCAGTATGGAAATATTCAGCCTGATGCTGATTGCTCCTGGTATTATCTTGATGCCAAGGACAGAAATGCCTATGTTAACTTTGTTGAGATGAGTGATGATATTAAAGCTTCACTTTACGATGCATATGGTGACTTAATTGGAAGTAACGATATTCCAAATATGGATGGAAATACACTTAAAAACTACGAGATTTTGAGAGGTAAGAAGCAGGACACAGAGGCTATCTCAAATGAGACAGGAATTAACGGTGTATCAAATGTGTTCTATATAAAGGTAGAAAGAGGTGCTCTTAATAAGGCTAATCAGGTGGATTTGGATTCGGGAGAAGTAGAAAACAGCACTCCTACAGAAACACTTACATATACGATGGTTCAGAGTAAAGATGTTGCAAGATACGACGATAAGATAATGTCCGTTCAGTATAATGGACCAGATTCTGCAATTCTTACTGATCTTAACTTAAATACTTATGAGGTGGATGTAAATCAGTTCAGACTTCTTCCTGTTAACGGAATACTTATTGAGACAGGCTTTATTAATCCAGTTAACGGAAACTATCTTAATGTTATGCCTGTATTTAATCGTGACATTTATAATTATGGATTCTATAGCAGGGATGAATTCGATGTAGCAATAAACAGTAAACTTCAGGACGGTTACTGTGGAACTATGGAGATTAAAAGCGTCCATAATGTTTTTGGCGAGACTTTACAGCAGGGCCAGAATAAGCATATGGAGACTGGTGAGACAGTAGTAGAGATATCTGTAACAGATTTTGATGGAAATAAGAATACATATAATATCTATTTCCTTGTTGGAGATGATGACGGAAACTTTGTTGAAAATACATTAAAGGCTTTCCCAGAGTCTTATTATTCAGGACTTTGGATGCTTCATTCAATTCATCCAGATTATGTCTTCAGAGCATATAATACAGGGTTAAGTTTTGACACCATGCTTGATAATGAGGATAACGGCAGCAGAAGCCTTGCTAATGTTTATTCTCATCCAGGATGGACCGTTGATTCAAGCCCAATCTATGATAATGGCGGATGGAAGATGGCTAAGCTTTCAGTTGTGCAGTATTTCACGGATCCTCGCAACTATTTTGATGAGAAACACATTTTCGCATTTGAGCTGCAGTCCTTTGATGGTTCATGCCAGACTGTAGAAGGTGTAGCCTCAATGATTAACGGCAGTTTTATGGATACTCCTGATGAAGACTATGCACAGATAATCTACGATGCAGGTAAAAATGCCAATGTATCTCCATACCTTCTCTCAAGCCGAATTATCCAGGAGATGGGCTATGGCGGATTATCTGATCTCTGCCATGGTACGGTACCAGGCTATGAAGGTTACTATAATTTTTATAATATTGGTTCCACACCTGACCCTAATGTAAATAATGGTGCGGTAATAAATGGTGCCAAGTATGCTATGTGGGGAAGAAATCCTGAAGAACAGGAGATAACAGAAGAAGAGGCTTCACTTTATCTTCCATGGGATTCACCACATGATGCGATTTTTGGCGGTGCTCTCTGGATTGCTTCAAGATATACAGCTCAGGGCCAGGATACATTGTATTTCCAGAAATTCGATGTTGTAGATGATGAGAATGGTCTTTACGAGCATCAGTATGCCCAGAACATCTCTATGGCATACACCGAAGGCGTAAGATACTACGATAGTTATGAGTCAATTGATATGGTTGACTCAGGTTTTACCTTCCTTATTCCAGTATATTCCGATATGCCTTCTAATTATGGAGTAATGCCTGAAGCGTAAAATGTCACCAAAATGCAACCTAAGTATTGAAGTAAGCGTTATATAATTAGGTTGTATATATATGTAAAAGGAAAGAGTATGAGTAAAAAACGTAATTCTGTTCAATATATAGTTGTTATAGTAGTTGCAGCGATGACTGCATCTCCTATGCTGACGCTTCCACTTGGAATTATAAATAACATTCTTCCTTCTACTCAGGTTCGTAATGCCTATGCTGCAACTTTTAAGCAGGATGAGTTAGAGGATGAGGGAGAAGAAGTAACCATTGAGGACTGGTCTTATTCAGAGACAACAGGTGGAGAGATGGTATCCGCTATTGAAGGCGGTGTAATTCAGGCTACCTATTTTGAGGGATATGAGCCTGAAGGAGCTAGTACCTACGTAGATAATTCTGTTTATAAGGATGTACTTACATATACAGTTGTTCAGCAGTATGATGAGGCTGGACTTCCAATTGAGCTTTTATCAACTGATGTTTTTGCACCAGATAATACTACTTACTATATTGCTGCCAAGGACTCCATTCTCAAAGAATTCCCAGAGATGGATTCCATTACTCTTAAGACACTGGGCTTCGGCTCTGAGGTAGTAAGAATTGGCATTGGTGACACCTGGTCGAAAATCAGAACTGAAGACGGTACAGAAGGTTACGTACTGACTTCTTCAATCTCATATGACATGGTATGGGTAGACTGTGATTTTATCGTATGGGTAGATACCAGCAGCCTCATTCTTAGAAGTGAACCTTCAGTCGATAGTGAAATAGTTGCAAATCTTTATGATGAGACGAGACTTCATGTTACATGTTATGCAGACAAGTGGTTTAAGGTAACAACGGATAGTGGACTTACTGGATTTGTATATAGATCTTATACATCCCAGACTCCTCCACCAACTCCGACACCTACTCCAACTCCTACACCAATCCCGCAGAGTAATGGCGGCGGAGGAGGTGGCGGTGGTGGTTCGTCATCATCATCTTCAGGCTATAATGCTACAACTGGTAATGTATCATCACTTCCTGTTATCACAGGTATGAATGGTCAGAGTGTTGCTAATGTAGCTGAGTCCATGATTGGTAAGCCATATGTATGGTGTGGTGAGTCAGCAAGCGGCGTAGACTGTTCAGGTCTCGTTGTATATTGCTATCGTCAGGTAGGGGTTGATAATCTTCCACACTTTGCAAATTCTCTTGCAACCTGTGGTGTTGCTGTAGCACGTGAGGATGTTCAGCCAGGCGATGTTGTATGTTATGAGACATCACCAGGATATTCAGGACACTGCGGAATCTATGTTGGTAATGGTCAGATTGTTCATGCGTCAACATATTCAACAGGTGTAATTTACGCTAGTATTGACCGTAAGCCAATTCTTGCGATCAGAAGAATTATTCAGTAAGCTGGGAATTATGGAAGTTAAAATTTTACGTTTTATTGATGGTAGTCGTCTTGCAAAGGGAGCTACCATAATTATAGATGTTTTTCGAGCATTCTCTCTGGAGTGCTATCTTTATAGCTGGGGCGCTCAAAGAATCTACCCTGTAGGGGATGTAGAAGAGGCCTTAAACTTAGCTGAGAGGATTAAAGCTAAGGAGCCTTCCTCAAAAGTTTTAACGATTGGGGAGAGGTACGGAGTTAAGCTCCCTGGGTTTGATTTTGGTAATTCTCCATCTCAGATTGAACCATATAAAAATATGATTAAAGACGCAATAGTAATTCATACCACGAGTGCAGGAACGCAGGGGATAGTAAACAGTATTAATAGCAGCCTTGTTGTTACTGGAAGTCTTGTTAATGCAAAAGCAATAGCAGAATATGTTAAGGCGCTTGATGTAGATGAGGTATCAATAGTTGCCATGGGTAATAATGGCACCAGAATCGCGCTGGAAGATGAACTTTGTGCTGAATATCTTAAGATTCTTATAGAAGGTACGCCTGAGAAGATAAAGGCTTTTGAAGAAGAGGAACTTCCTAATAGAATTGAAGCCCTTAAAAACGAGGGTGCAAGGCATTTCTTTGATCCTGATAATCAGGAGGTTTTTCCTTCTGAAGATTTTTATATGTGCACAAAAGTAAATAAGTTTGATTTTGTTCTTAGAAATAATCCTTCTGTTGAGATGGCTTCTGAGACGACACCGTCTTATAATTATGTGGTTAAGAAGTGATTATTTGTGGAAGAGAAATTAAAAAATGAGACGACTTAAACTAATGAATTTTGGCAATAACTGCCTTAAGGTATTTTGCATTTCGCTATTGATAGCAGTTATCGTCTATATAGCTAATATTGGAAAAATTGTAGATGCGCCAGTAGGCTGGATTATAGGTGGTATTTTAATCGCCATTTTGGAATTAATCATATTTGCTGTTGGTATATCGATTGTATATGTGACTTCTGTGCAGCTTGGAATTAAGACTCGTGTGATCGGTGCTCTCTGTGGCTGGATTCCGATTCTTCATCTTATTATGCTTGGAAGAATAATCCTCATCGTATCGGAGGAATACAAGGTTGAATTAAAGAGAATTAAACTGAATGACTCGCGTAAGGATCAGAAAATATGCGAGACCAAGTATCCGATTCTTATGGTTCACGGCGTGTTCTTCAGAGATTTTAAGTATCTTAACTACTGGGGACGCGTGCCAAAGGACCTTGAGGATAATGGCGCGACTTTGTTCTATGGCAATCACAATAGTGCTGCAAGTGTTGACGATTCTGCAAAAGAACTTGCACGAAGAATTGAAGAAGTGCTCAAGGCTACAGGCGCCTCAAAGGTTAATATCATCGCACATTCAAAGGGTGGTCTTGATTCAAGAACAGCTATCTCGCTTTGTGGTATGGATAAATATGTAGCGTCTCTTACAACTATTAATACTCCGCACAGAGGGTGCGAGTTTGCTGAATATATTCTTGATAAGATGCCTGAGAAGCAAAAAGAAGCAGTTGCTTCTGCCTATAATAAGGCGGCTTCAGAATTGGGCGATATTAATCCGGATTTTATCTCTGCGGTTACTGATCTTACGAGAAGCAGATGCCAGGAACGTAATAAAGTGGTAAAGGATTCAGAGCTTGTATTTTATCAGTCTTTTGGTTCCAAAATAGATAAGCCACAGTCTGGTAAGTTTCCGCTCAATCTCTCGATGAGACTTGTAGGACTATTTGACGGCCCTAATGACGGTCTGGTTGGAATTAATTCTTTTAAATGGGGTGAAGAATATACTTTCGTTGAGCCTCATGGCAGACGAGGAATATCCCACGGTGATGTTATAGATCTTAACCGTGAGAATATCAAAGGCTATGATGTTAGAGAATTCTATGTAAATCTTGTTCAGGATTTAAAAAGAAGATGCTTCTAACTTAAGTTTTGTAGATAAAATTCTTAAAAATACCAGTTCCGCCAAATGTCTTGGTTGAGAACATGCAAAGGCCAAATCTGGCACCTGTAAAGTGGTCTAATGCAAACTTCAGGTTGTGAGAAGAACCGATTTTCGAGAAGGTACCTTCATCAGATTCTCTGTAGTAGCTGTCCACCATGTCGGCCATATTGAAGAAATTGCAGCTCAGTTTTAAATCAAGTGCAGAAGAATTAATCTCTTCCTTATATACTATGTCGCCAGATGTTCTATCTGTATAGCCAATCTCAAAAGGCTTAACTGGCTCAGTCTTAACCATCTTAACAAGGTAGAATTTACCGTTTTCTTTTGTAATTCCGATAAAGTTGTAGCAGCCCTGAAGTGCGATAAGGCCAGCATAATCTCCATCGTTTATCAAAGATGCATCTACAGTGACAGCTGCACTACAGCCGCTTATATTCATTCTTTGTGTAAGTGTATTTTTTGCCCACAAAGGATTAATGACAGTTCTGTCAGTTGTTATTCTTAATGAATTCTCCTTAATCTCCCACAAAGAGTTATCAGGAACGTGGTTCCACTGCCAAGGCTTTTTTAGATTAGATGAACTAAAGTCATCAGAGACAAAAAGCGGCTCATATTTATAAGATGGCTTTAAATCAGGAACATCAAAATCAAATGGGAGTTTTCCGTCAATTCCAAATTCAGGAATATCTGATTCTGACTTAAAATTGACAGGGACAAGGAAAGGTACGCGGCCTACTGCTCCAGAATCCTGGAACATAATGGAGAAATATTTTCCATCAGGAGTATCCACTAATCCGCCCTGAGCGATTCCCTGCTCAATTAATTCGTAGGCATCGCACATTACATCCTTACCTTCGTAAGGGCCTTCAATCTTGTCTGATACAAATACGGCCTCAGTTCTTATGCCGTCCTTAGGCAAGTGGATAAGGGTAATGTAGTACTTACCATTAATCTTATAGAAATGAGCTCCCTCGTAGCCAAGACGCACCTCGTCGCGGTTATCGCTTATGATAATCTTATCTAAACCGTTTTCCTTAGGTGCACTTAAGTCTTCATTTAATTCAGTGATTCTGATATCGGTATTTCCTGATACGATATAGTTTCTGCCATCGTCGTCAAAAAGAAGAGAACAGTCGTGGAAATAACCCTTTATATGGCGGTGCTCCCAAGGACCGGAAATGTTGTCAGCAACAAAAAGATGAGTGTTTTCCTGTCCATGACTTACGAAAGCAGCATAGAATTTACCGTCATGGTAGCGAAGAGACGCAGCCCACATGCCCTCGCCATAATTAGAAGAATCGTCATCAAGGCGCTCAGAAGGCGTGCCATCGAGCTCGTCAAAAATATATGAAGCAATCTCCCAGTCCTTAAGGTTATGTGACTTAAGAATAACTCCGCCAGGCATATAGTACATGGTCGTGCTAATCATGTAGTAGGTGTCGTCCACGCGAATCACATCCGGATCCGGATAGTCGGTCTTGGTCAAAGGATTAATCGGGTCCTTAACCCAGCTCCAGAGCTTTTTATACTGATGTGGGTTTACTTTCTCCACCTCGAAAAGCTTACTCAAACATACAAATTCAAAGCCTCTGGCTTTGAGCTCTCTGATAATCACTGGAAGCGCTTCCAGGGTTCTATAGTTATCATCAAAATCATGCATCAGAATAATCGCGCCATCTCTTGCAAAATGAAGAACGTTATTAATTCTCTGCTCGGTAGTAACTTCAGAATCCCAGTCTCTGCTGTCAAAACCAAATACGAATGGAAGATCCACATTATCAAATAAATCATTCGAGACATCAAGAAATGGTGGACGGAAGAACGTAGGCTCAACGCCCGCGTATTCCTTTATCTTATTTGAAGTATCCTCGATTTCCTTCTTTATTTCATTAGCCGACAAGTTGGACATATGATTATGTGACCATGAATGATTACAAATCTCGCATCCATCCTTCAGCTGTCTCTTAAAAATCTCGCGTGACGCCTCAGTTATGTGCTCACCAATAATAAAAAATGTTCCAGGAATCTGATTCTCTTCAAGTATATCAAGAACTCTCTCGGTAACGTTTGAATGACCGTCATCGAAAGTGAGTGCTATATATTTCTTATCCATAAACTAACCTCATTGATGATAAAATAACGAGTGAATTATAGCATATTTTTTTGGGTGATTTTATGTTGCCTTCGTAATAAATGGGGTGTAAAATCACATATGTCGTCAAATAAACGAGAATAAACGCGAAAAACAGACAATATCGCAGATTTTTTAAGAAAAAACTGTTGACATATACCTCTTGCGGTAGTATTATACTCAAGCGCGTTAGAGCGAATTTATATTTTTAAGGAGTTAGTCAATATGAAGACATATGTTGCTACACCAGCTACAGTTGACAGAAAGTGGCTTGTAATAGATGCTTCTGGTAAGACATTAGGTCGTCTTGCTACAGAGGTTGCTATGCTTCTCCGTGGTAAGCATAAGCCAACATTCACACCATTCGTTGATACAGGTGATTATGTAATCGTTATCAATGCATCAAAGATGGTTCTTACAGGTAAGAAGTTAGAGCAGAAGATGTATCGTTATCATTCAGGTTATGCTGGAGGACTTAAGGAGACATCTTACAAGAATCTTATGAATAATAATCCAGAGAAGGCTCTTGAGATTGCTGTTAAGGGCATGCTTCCTAAGAATTCTTTGGGTCGTCAGATGTTTAGAAAGCTTCACGTTTTTGCAGGTGCAGAGCACAACATGCAGGCTCAGAAGCCAGAAGCTTACGAGATTAAGGGTTAATAGGAGGAACGCACAATGGCTAAGAAAGCTGGAAAAGTTTATTTTTACGGTACAGGTCGTCGTAAGAATGCAGTAGCTTGCGTTCGTCTCGTTCCTGGTACAGGTAAGATCGTTATCAACGACAGAGAGATTGATGATTATTTCGGTCTTGATACATTGAAGCTCGTTGTTCGTCAGCCACTCGCTGCAACAGCAACAGAGGGTAAGTTCGATGTTATCGCTAAGGCTATCGGTGGTGGTATCTCAGGTCAGGCTGGTGCTATCCGTCACGGTATCGCTAGAGCATTGGTTCAGGCTGATGAAGAGGCTTACAAGGCAATCTTGAAGAAGGCTGGTTTCCTCACACGTGATGCACGTATGAAGGAAAGAAAGAAGCCAGGTCTCAAGAAGGCTCGTAAGGCATCACAGTTCTCAAAGCGTTAATCGTTTTAAGATTATTGAGATTAATAAAACCCTTGAAACCGTTAGGTTTCAGGGGTTTTTGTTTGCTTGGAAATATAGCCTGTTTGGGTGTTTTGGGTGTGAATTGACAGTGAGTTGACAGTGAGTTGGTCTAAAAGTCTATGTATACGGTCTAGGTAGCCTAGACCAGTAACCTAGAATTTAAGGGCTAAAACGCCAAAAGTCTATGTGCATGGTCTAGGTAGCCTAGACCGGTAACCTAGAATTTAAGGGCTAAAACGCCAAAAGTCTATGTACATGGTCTAGGTAGCCTAGACCGGTAACCTAGAATTTAAGGGCTAAAATACCAAAAGTCTATGTACATGGTCTAGGTAGCCTAGACCAGTAACCTGGAATTCTGATTTTCACGGTACAATGTCGCGGTAGCCGCGACACGCCACCGCGAATTTGGAGCTAAATCTGCATTTTTTCACGGTAAGATGTCGCGGTAGCCGGTACACTCCACCGCGAATTTGGAGCTAAATCTGCGTTTTTTCACGGTACAATGTCGCGGTAACCGCGACACGCCACCGCGAATTTGGAGCTAAATCTGCGTTTTTTCACGGTACAATGTCGCGGTAGCCGCGACACCTAACCGTGAATCAGTGGTAGGACACAGCATTCTGCAAAATTCATACGCGATTTCAGACTCCAAACACCCTAAAATAACGCTAGAACGTTACGGTAACCGTCACATGGACCATTAAATCCGCCTCCAAGCTACCAAAAATAACGCTAGGACATTACGGTAACCGTCACACCAACAATCATCCAATCAACAAAAAATCACCTAAAACATGAACCAAATTCATCTGACAGGTGTATTATTAATGAAGTAATGCGTGATAAAAAAGCGAAGCAACACAATTAGTAAATCTAAATGAAAGCGGACACACTATATGGCAGACTGGAATACACATTTATATTGCGCCCAGAAGGTGAATGAGACTCTCAAATTTGAGGGCCTGGAAAAGGATATGTTTTTATTTGGCAATCTTATGCCAGATGTGAATGCGGGATGGTTAATCAGTCCTAAGACGAAGATTGATCAGCCAATTACGCATTTCGAGGCTATTGGGCAGGGGTATTTCTGGTGTCCTCATACTTTTTATTCCAAATATCAGGCGGAGATTCATAAGAAGAATCCGCTTATGCTTGGGTATCTTTTTCACCTGTGGCTTGATGTTAAGATCATGACGGATTTTGTGAGCCGCGTCCCAATGTCAAAGATGCTTTCGAATGGCTATGAAGTGCGAAGCTATAAGTGGAAGGATATGAGTGTTTTTATAGATGACAAGAAGCAGTGTCTGGATGCGTCGCCTGAGAATCTTAAGAAAATCGCTGAAGCCACCAAACTTATATCCGAGATAGATGTTGTTGAGGAGGATCTGGTGAAGGTCGAGGACTTCCTCAAAAAACTTCTGAATGAGCCTAGTGAGTATCAGTATATGATTTATACCGAGCAGGATTTCGTGGATTTCTATGAGAAAACATGTGACGATTTTACACAGTGGGTGCTAAATCTTGAAAATATGTAGTTCAACTTTTCGCGAAAAGCGTATAATAAAACTAATCAACACCTTCATGGGGGATTTTATATGAGCAGATTAGAGGATAACCGCATTATTAAGACTACTGTAAGCCGAATTAACCGACTCGATGATGAGAAGTATACTTATACGCTGGCAGATGTCTTTATGCACCGTATCGATGAAGACGGAATCGCGCTGACACTTGTAGATGATGATGAGCCTTTAAAATATGAATGTTCTCATGGTAAGAAGTGGTATGCGTTATTTACTGATGAGGCTGAAGTTGCCCGTGGCAATAACGGGGTTATGACAAAGATTATTTCTATTAAGGAATTACTTCAGATTGCCAAAGATGATAATGATGTTCATGGTGTTGTAATTAATCCTTATGGTGAGAATCGTGACGTGCTTAAGGGGACGATTGATATGATTTTCGCTATTTATAAGAAAGAGTTTTCTCACGAGGTTTAAGCCTAATTTATAGTGATAAATAGAATAAAAGGCATCAGAAGGTTGTTGCAGAGTGCTTAACTGTACTTGGAGGACAGCCTTTTTTGATAGGAAATTTTCTGGTTTGGTGTATAATCTAGAAGCAATTGGGAAGGGTTATTATATTATTAAGGAGAATTATATCTAGAAGGAGTGTTATATGGAGAAACTTAAAACTGTTGCCTTGATGATTATACTGTCTTTGGTGCTCTTTTGTGGCTGCGCCCCTAAGGAGAATGTTCCAATAACATCTGAGTGGCGAGCTACAAGAATTATATTTAATGGAAAGACCACGCATCTTACGTTTACTGATGACGATGTCATTCCGAAGTTTACTACAGATGGAAATAATTTTACCTTTTCATTTGACGGGAAGTCTCATAGCGGAGTTCTGGTTCAGTCAGGTTCTTCCTATGAACTGGATTTTGACGATGTGGAATCCTTTTTTGGAACAGTAGAGGGTGACAGACTGTCCATTACTGTACCTTATTCAGAGAGTAATATCGTCTTTGTTTTTAAGGCTAAATGACAGTGTGACCTCATTTAGAACTCGTTATGACCTTATCAAGCATTAAAAATGAGTAAGGAATTCTCTCTTTTTGTAATCTCTTATGCTTAAGAGGACAAAAGAGTGACTTTTATTAAATAGAAGTGCTATAATGCAATATTATAATTAAAATAAATTAAAGAGGTGACTAAAATGCCAAAAGATATCGATTGGGGCTCCCTCGGCTTCGGATATGTTGCTACAGATAAGAGATTCGTAGCTAATTTTAAAGATGGTAAGTGGGATGAGGGTACTCTCACAGAAGATGCTACAGTAACAATGAGTGAGTGCGCTGGTGTGCTTCAGTATGCTCAGACATGTTTCGAGGGCCTTAAGGCTTATAGAACAGAGGATGGCAAGGTAGTATGTTTCCGTCCTGACCTTAACGCATCACGTATGAAGGATTCTTGCGAGAAACTCAAGATGCCAGTATTCCCAGAGGATAAGTTCGTAGACGCAGTAGTAGAAGTTGTTAAGGCTAACCTTGACTGGGTTCCACCTTACGGTTCAGGTGCTACTCTCTATTTGAGACCATATGAGTTCGGTATTAACCCAGTTATCGGTGTTAAGCCAGCTGACGACTATCAGTTCAGAATTTTCTGTACACCAGTAGGTCCTTACTTCAAGGGCGGTGCTAAGCCAATCGTTATCAGAGTATCTGATCTTGACCGTGCTGCACCACATGGTACAGGTAACATTAAGGCTGGTCTTAACTATGCAATGTCTCTTTATAACATTGTTGATGCACACGAGGCTGGTTACTCAGAGAATATGTACCTCGATCCACAGACACGTACAAAGGTTGAGGAGACAGGTGGAGCTAACTTCATCTTCATTACAAAGGATGGCACACTCGTTACACCTAAGTCAGATTCTATTCTCCCATCAATCACACGTCGTTCACTCTGCATAGTTGCTGAGAAGTACCTTGGCATGAAGGTAGAGCACAGAGAAGTATTGTTGTCAGAGCTTGATAGTTTTGCTGAGTGTGGACTTTGCGGTACAGCAGCTGTTATCTCACCAGTTGGTAAGATTGTTGACCACGGCCGTGAGATCTGCTTCCCAAGCGGCATGGACGAGATGGGCCCATGGACAAAGAAGCTTTACGATACACTTACAGGTATCCAGATGGGTCGTATTGAGGCACCAGAGGGCTGGATTAAGGTTATCGCTGAATAATTTTGTATAGTTTTTTCTCGAAAAGTGATTTTACTATTGCAAAATTATCAAATAGTGTAGTATTATATGCCTATCAGAACAAAGGAGTTCACTATCTGTGAACTCCTTTTTGTTTTGTAAATAAAATTTGGAAATGAACAACGGCGTTCGGTAGCTTCATAGAGACCGGATGCCTTTATATTTTTGGGAGCACAGCCTTCTATAATCACTGAAGTGACTGTGACGTTTTAGATTTGTTGTTTTTCTGCGAAAAACATATCATCCATTCCATTTGTGAGGGAGGTCTTCTTAACGGAAGGCCTCCTTTCCTTATTGAATATTCGTAAAAAATACTATAGTTCCGATAAATGATATAAGTAAAATAGTATTGGCCATTTTAATGCCAGCTTGTGCAAGCTTAAGTTCTTCAGGTGCAAAAGCTCCTTGTTTTACTATCTTCTTTAATTTTATACGTGATGAGAATACAAACAATCCACAGAAAATAAATGTAATCAACATTCCAAGTGAACATGTGATAGTAAAGAAGTTTGCTGTAAAGATAAATCCCAATCCTTTAAGAATAAATCCCAAAACCACACCGATTGCGAATATAAACTGAAAAAACATCATGCCTTTTAATACGTTAACAGTTGATTTAATACTTTTTGATTTTCCCATTTCTTTTTCCTCCAAGTGTGTAGATTATAGCACTTTTTCTGATTATTGATGATTATTATGCCCCAGTTTTGGAACATATCCATGAATAAGATTAAGTTGTAATGATTCAGGAAGATTAGGAGAAGGGCAGATACGATGAATAATAGCAAGACACAGGAAAATAAAAAACTTGTAGGCGGACGAGTTTTAATAGAAGAGAAGACATTAAAGCGTCTATTGTGTGACCACTATAATGATGGTTTTGTAATAATATCTGCCAATAGGGTTAGTGAAGATTTAAGACAGGAAATAGTAAGTAAAAGATATGCATTTTTGCCAGTTAATTTTGGTTACTTGGAGGATGGCAAACATGAATATGATTCTGATATAGAAAACACTTTCGAGAAGTTCTTTGCTGTTTTTCCCTTTGATAATAAAAATAAAAAGACTCAAAGTATAGCCGATGTCATCAAGGAATGTAAAAAATGGTGTGCTGAATACTCTCAGGACAGCATTATGGTTAATGACGGCGAGAATGTGCCCTACTACTGGGAAAGAAACGCTGATTCTAAAAGAAATGTTTTTGCACCAGATATTAAGGAATGGAGACCGATTGATTTGCTGGAAAAATATTCTTCAGAATTTTTACTACATAACAAAGGGATTAAGGATCAGCAAGGAATCTCTATAAAGATGTATACAGATGTTCAGCCCCCTCCTGGTTCCTGGTATTACGAGATGGAAAGAACATATGAAGGGGAGATATGTATGCGAATTGACCGCTGGGAAAAGTGCATCGAAAATGGATGGATATAATATGGAGAATTCTTCATTAATGAATGATGTGAATGGTAGTGAAGCAAATAAGCTATATAAAGGAATCTTCTGGATTACTGATTCTTATGATATGGCTTCAAATAGATTGTATTTTAAAATACCAGTTACAGCAGATGGAAGAATTATTGAGAGTAATAATCTAAATCTGAATTCAAGAAATAAAGATAATTATAATCACAGATTAGTCTGGAATGATTTACCAGCTAAGATTACCCACAACAAAGAGTATAACTTCTATCCCAGAGGGAGGGTCGAAATAAGAAGAGGAAAGGCGATGATATTTGCTAATCCAGTGATTTGCACGGAAGAATTAAAAGACTGGTGCATTGATAAATTTAACCTTCTGACTACTAATGGAATTAAAAGAATTATTATGATTCCAGATGGTTCTGAACATTATAAGTGCTTTAGGGATTTATGAATAATTGTGACTAAAAGCCTATATTGATTCTATAGTAGTAATAATCGAGGTAAAGTGATTATGCAATCGTAATACTAATTTCTATTTTTAATATAACACTGTATATGAGAGTATGTATATAATAATTACTGATCTTAGCAGTGCTATTTATTTTTCTTATATTAATCTTATATTGGCTTTCATGAGTGCAATGTGGGAAATACGACAGATTTAGTTATTTTTTAGTAATTTTGTTTATTTGTACTTCTAGTGATGACTTATGAATTGGACTGAGATAGACCAGGAAGACGTTTTTTAAAGTTCTTTGAATTGTAAATCGAGTAAGAAGATATTGAGTTAATTATCTGAATTAGCATTAGAAAGCAAGTGAAGTGAAAGGTAATAAACAAATCACAGTGATAATGATGATAAGCCACCAGAATTGGTGGCTTATCCACCATGATTGTGTGATGAATATTTTTGAAATAAATGACATTATAAACACGAGGAGGTGTATTAATGACTGGTTTGGGAGATCAAATCAAAAGAGCAAGACAGAGTAACGGATATACACAGGCACAATTAGCTTCTAAAATCGGTGTGTCAACAAATACAATTGCACGTTGGGAACACGATATTCATTCTCCATCATTAAGTGATTTTAAAAAATTATCTGAAGTTTTGGAAATGGATTTCGAAAGTGAAAAAGACAGTAGTAATGATACGGTAACCCCAATGGCGATGCAATTGGAAGATATTCGATTAGAATTAGCAAATGCTGAAAAAAGTAAACGAAAGATAGTTTGTGCATTTATAATTGTCATCGTTATACTATTGCTTTTGTTTTTTCTTTTTATAATGGGAATGCAACGCTTTGATCCTCAAAGATCTGAACAACCAGTAAAAGTAGTTTATTATGATGTAGAGGAAGGAGAGATTTAATGAAGAAGATATTATCAGTGTTGATAATGATTATGATTATATTTTCATTGTTTGCTGATTCACTAGCTGCTGAATATTCGAATGATTTGATTGAATATTTAGAAAATAATGAAGTTGAATCATATGAAGAATGGACTAATGTAGTACGTAGTATCAATGATTCTCCGCTAGTATGTTCGTATACGAACTTACTAAGATATTCTAGTAACGCTGAAGAAATTTATTTTAATGTTGAGATAGACTATGAGAATGAAATGATTGAGGTAGATACTATTTTTGTCCCTGATTCTCAAAATATAACTACAGCTGTTCTATCAACACGAAATGGTTCAGCGGTACATGAAACATATTCTGCGGCGGGAATTCTGATTTATACAGTTACGGTAAATGGATCTTTTACTTATTCGGCCAATAGCTGTAGTACTGTTTCAGCGAGTGGATCATTTAATCGTGGAAGTAACTCATTATGGAGTAGTACACCATCTATAACATCAGGTAATATTTCTACAGATAAAGCTTATGCGAGAATCTCTGGAACAGCAACATTGTTGTGGGGGAGTTCTTCATATCAACTTACACTAATGTGTGATACTAACGGAAAACTCACAACCTCTTTTGTTAGACCATGAAGAAGTAAAAGTTGCATTGCAATTATGCGTTGATTTGTGAATCTAATGGATATAAATCGAATTCTATATTGGTTTAACAGGTGTATTTCTAGTATTCATCGCAGATTAGAAATGTTAGTACAATAGTTAATCTATAAAAGGAGAAAAAATGAAAAAAAGAAAATATTTAATCACAGCATTGTGCTGCTTAACAATGGCGTCTTCTTGGATAAGTGTAGATGCTTTAAATAATCAGTTTACTTATAAATTATATAATACTGATACCAGTTTTAACACTTATTACTCAACATCAAATACAAAGGCATATGCTAGTGAACCAGCCACTATTAAAACTGAGTATAATAATGCGCCAGGAGCTGGATTTGCATTTGTTTTAAGACACTATAATTCCGGTCCTTATTTGGTCACTGGAACTAATCAAGTGTGGATAAGTGGGCGTGCAACAACTCATCCTACTTATATGTCTGGACATAATGTAGTAAATGATCAATTCTATATAGCGGCAAGAATAGACAATGACTACAGTGGCCCATATAATACAACTGGAAAATATGATTCTGATTATACAAATCCATAATTTTAATTTTGGTGTATAAAATGAAAAAAAAGAAATTACCATATTTCTTAAGTTTTATCTTGATTACTTCATGTATTGCATGTAGTAGGGACTTTCCTGAGCCTACTACAATGCAGGAATCAACAACTATAGTAGTAGCTTATGACGATGAGAACCTAGAGACACTTCCTGTAAATACCGATGATTTGATTGCCGATGCTCTTGATCGTCATCACTATTCGGATTCGTTTTCATGTGGAACAATAGAATTGGTATTTGATTCTAATGTCAGAGTTCCATCTGTTAATGAAGCTTCCGGTGTGACAATTCAGTTTGACAAAGAACGCTTGGAAAATACATTTGGAGTAATATTAGATTCAGGTGTTACCGTATTAAGTGAAGAAACTAGTATTATGCTTGATGGATTTGAAGTTGGAAAAGGTCACTATACTGCTTCTCAAGGTGGAACAAGTATTGGGTTTATAGATTATGATAATTTTACCAAAGATGTAAATTCACCTGATGATTCTCATTGGAATGATTATGAATATATAACATCTTTAATTCCTAATAATTGTAATTTGAGTGCCGAAGATGCTTGTAATATTGCAATGGCATTTACTGCACAGGATCTGGTTTTTGACTATGAACCAGCCAACGTAAAAATTTTTAATAATAATGATCCTGAAGGTTTGGGGTTCTATGATTTGATGTTGAGAGCAACTTATGATGGATTGCCTTTAACAAGGGATTTTGGATTTTATAGTACTGTTGATGTTTCTGATAAAGGAATTATTAATGGTAGTGGAAGATTCTATTACAAGATAATAGAAGAGGGCGAGAAAGAGACGATTCTTACTCTTGACGAGATAGTTAATATATTTATCGAAGAGGCAGAAGGGCTCGCATCAGGCGGTAACAGTATCACTGTTCATGACATCTCCTTATGCTATGTGCCAGTAATGATTAATTCACTTGAGATGTTTAAGTTGGTTCCAGTATGGGAATTTGATTATTGTGAGAGTTTTGAAGATCTTGATGGCAGTTTCAATATCGAAGACAAAGTTTATTTTTCTGCTATAGATGGTAGTAAATTAATTGATTTAGGGTATCCAATAGATGAATAGAAATATGACATGTAGTAGCATTAGGACTTTATTTGCTATTACATTTGTCTTTGATGGCTGTAATCAGTCAACGGAATATAGTTTGATATTTAACTAAATCAAGCAAGAATTCCCCTACTTCAAGGAGCGAGTACGTAATCTG
>JAKSRE010000036.1 GCA_024403775.1 Clostridia bacterium
AGGCCTAAAAGTCCACAATCTTGTGGAGGGGCTTTGTGGACTTTGGCATGAACTCCACAAAAAAGCCATCTCAAAAGTAACTTTCCAATCACTTCTGAGATGGCTTCCAATCACATCTAATTCTAATTCTTATTCTATACTCTTAAGGGACTCAGCCATATCAATCTTGCGGATTTTTCCTCTCATAACTACATCCGTTGCAACAGCAAACAATATTACCAACAAGAATGAATACAGGTAACTAATTTTGAAAATCTGAACCACAAAAGTAACAGTATCCATCTTAATCTGAGAGATAACGAACGCATGAAGAGCTTTTCCAAGAGGAATACCAACAATAAAACCAAATATTACAAGAATAAAGTTCTCTCTGAAAACATAGCTTCCTGTCTCTGATTTATTAAATCCAAGTACTTTAAGCGTAGCAATCTCTCGAACACGCTCAGTAATATTAATATTATTGAGATTAAAGAGAACTATAAATGCAAGAAGAGCCGCACAGATAATAACAAGAATTACAACTGCATTAAGCTGCTCCATAGTATTACCAAACATGATTCTACTCTCATTTACAACGCCCCAGCTAACAACATCATTGTTAGATGAGATAAAGCTTGCATAATCATAGTCTGTCTCTGGTGATAATGTTGTAACTCCATCACTAGCAAATCGAGATATGAACGCATGATGAGGATCATAAGTCTCATTCATAACATCCTCATAGGTCTTCACATTCATGAAAGCATAATGGAATATATAGTTATCAAATACATATGCTACTTTAAGTGTAAATGTCTGACCCTTATCTCCATAGCTGAAAGTGATCATATCACCAGCATTTATATTGTTGCTCTTGGCAAGTTTACTGCTAATCGCTACCTCATTGTCACCTGGCCAAGGCATTGCCTTGCCATCAACAGCACCTACAAAAGCATCACTTACATTATTGCTGTCAGTTACTATGAGAGTTACATCTCTTATTACATCCAAACCATTATGAGTTAAATTCTCCTGAACCGCATAAACAACACGCGAAGTAGTATTAAACTTTTTATCTGCCTCTTCTATGGCAGCATTCATCTTAGTTTCATCCATTTCTTCATCAAAATTAACGCTTACGTCATAAACAAGGACACTGTCATACTGGAATCCAACAATATTCTTAATAGAATCATTCAGACCAAAACCTGTAATAAGAAGTGAGGTACAACCAGCTATACCTATAATCATCATCATCATACGTTTCTTAAATCTGAAGATATTTCTTAAGGATACCTTGTGTAAAAATGGCAGTTTATTCCATATAAAGCTAACTCTCTCAAGAAGAATTCGCTTTCCAGCAAGAGGTGCTTTAGGTCTGATTAATTCAGCTGGCATACCCTTCATCTCAGAAGCTGCAGTTACTACTGTAACTCCTACAGAACATAAAAGTGAAGCCAAAAGGCACACAATAAATACAGGGATACTTGTCTTAAACGTTATATCAGCAAAACCATACATTACTCCATAAACCGTCCAGATAACATATGGAAATACTTTACTTCCCACAGCAAATCCAAAAATGCATCCAATCAGAGAAGCACTTCCTGAATAGATAATATACTTCATCATTACAGCAGTCTCGCTATAACCAAGAGCTCTCATTGTACCAATCTGCCCACGCTCATCAGATACCATTCTCTGCATTGTTGTTGAACATACAAGAGCTGCAATAGCAAAAAAGAATATTGGAAATACTGTAGCTATACCATCTACAATTTTTGAATCACTGTCAAAGCAGACATATCCTACATTAGTATCTCTTCCAAGAACATATACTTCAGGCTCCTTCTGAGCGGCTTCATTATACTGCTTAAAAGCATAACCGAGGGTTCTTGCAAACTGACTTATCTCAGATTTAAATGTAGATACACCTTCAAAATACTCACGAACGCCGTCATTAAACTCCTTTACGCCGTTATTATATTCTTCAAGACCATCAGCATATTCTATCTCTGCATCAGCTACATCCCTTTGTGCATTAATAAGTTCAGTTCTCGCAGAATCAATCTGATTAAGACCATCCTCAACCTGAGCCTTGTATGTCTCTAACTCTTCTAATTTCTCTTTTAAATCTGCTTCAGTAGCATCTAGCTGACTAAGACCAGAATTTATCTCAATAATGCCATTCTCAATTTGTGTTCGCTGCTCAACAAGTGCATTATACTGAGTCATGATTTCTGTTAAATCAGGTAATTGTGGTACATCAACACCTGGATTGTCACTCTCACTAGGTATTGGTGTAGTCTCTTCAACCTGACTTTCAGTAGTTGTCTCAGAAGGATTAGTTGTTGGATTATCACCTGGCATTACTTCTTCTGTTACTGAAGGAGTAACTTCAGTAGGAATCTCACTTGAAGATGGCAACGTCTCAGATGGAATCTCTGGTTCATATTCATCACCAAAGAATCTGTTTCCCTGAATATATGAAGTCTTACCAAGAACTATTCCATATTGAGCAAGTGACGCATCTATTAATTCTATCGCCTGATAAATCTGAGTTAATCCCGCCGTAGCTTCTTCCAATTTAGACTCAAGCTCAGCTCTGGTCTCCGCGCAAGTATTAAGACCATCTTCAATACTTCCAATTCCAAGAACTATATCACGAAGTTTATCCTCTAAGTCGCGTTCGGTACTGTTTAACTCAGATCGGCCATCATTAATCTCTACACTGGCATCATCAAGTTCCTGCCTTGCATCTTTAAGTTCAGTATCAGCATCTGATAATTCCTGACGGGCATCTACTATTTTCTGCCATGCATCGTTGAGTTCCTTTTCGGCATCATTTCTATTATCGATGAATTCCTGGCGAGCCTCTTCCAATTCTTCAAAGCTGTCCTGAAGCAATTCAGCATATCTGTCTGTCTCAATCTTAAGAAGTTCATCCTCAAGCACAGGCTTAACCTTCTCATCAAAGTTTTCATACTCATCTGAGAAAATATAATAACCAGTATTACAGTATACATAAGCTTCGCTATAGTATTCAGCATCCCAGAGATCTTCAAGAGCAAAAGCAAAATATGAGATAGAACCAGAACCAACATCTGTGGTTCCTCTCTGAAAATTAAGATAAAGAGGAGATCTTACTGTTCCAACAATAGTAAACTCATGTTCTACAAGTCCATCCAATACAGAAGATTCATTTACACCTTCAGGAATAGATATCTTTTTGCCAATAACAGACTCATCTAATCTGTAATCATCCACTACAATCTCATTAGTCGCAATCGGAAGTCTTCCATGAACTACTTTAAGTTCATTAACCCCACTGGTAATAGAATGCAGTCTCACAATGCTGCTATAATCTGTGATTACATCAGTAAAATACGCACCTGCAGCACTCTCTACATAGTCAAGATTTTGAAGTTTTTCTATATCTTCCTTACTAAATCCGATTGTAGATATAAGTCTGTAATCAAACATCTTATAATCAGTTATAAACTTATTTCCTGTCTCAAGAAAAGAAGGTGTAGTAACCTTAAGTCCTGCAAAAAAACCTACACCAAGTGCAATAATCGACAGAATAGCAATAAAGCGAACAAAGCTGTCTCTTATGGTTCGCCAAACAATCTTGCCATAACTTCCCATAAAATCACCACTCTATCTCATCAATGCTAACTGGATTAGGATTGACAATATTACTTGTTACCTCACCATTTTTAAGTCTGATAACTCGATTAGCCATCTGAGCCAAAGCAGAGTTATGAGTAATAATAACAACAGTCATATTCTCTTCAACACTTAATCTCTGAAGAAGCTTTAAGATAGCTTTACCAGTCTCATAATCAAGCGCTCCTGTAGGCTCATCACACAGTAAAAGCTTAGGATTCTTAGCTATGGCTCTTGCAATGGATATACGCTGCTGTTCACCACCAGATAACTGAGAAGGAAAATTATTACGTCTTTTAGTCAATCCAACATCTTCAAGAAGCTTATCGCAGTCCATCGGATTTTTGACAAGCTGTGCTGCCATCTCAATATTCTCATAAGCTGTAAGGTTAGGAATCAGATTATAAAACTGAAATACAAAACCTACACTATTACGTCTGTACAACGCTAGTTCTTTATCATTGAATTTCGACACTTCATGGCCATCCAAGAATACAGAACCAGTAGACAAACGATCCATACCGCCAAGTATATTAAGAAGTGTAGTCTTACCTGCACCAGACTGTCCAAGAATAACAGCAAGTTCACCACGTTCTACAAAGAAATCAGCATTATTAAGGGCATATAAATCTACATCACCTGTTTTATAGATTTTTTTAACTTCACGAAACTCAATATATGACATAAATTTACATCTCCAATCAAAACAATTTCTATTTATCTATCACGTATAATTACCGATAATGGCAATGTATCATATTCATTAAACTCAGTATCCTTCAAATCATGAGGAATAGACAAAACAAGTCTTGGGCAATTGTCAAAGGCATGTTTCTTCAAATCTGTAATACTCTTAGGCAAAGATACATATGCCAGCTCATCACACCATTCAAAGGCACTTCTTCCAATCTCTCTTACACCTTCAGGAATATATACATACTCCAAGTCTTCACAGGTATAGAAAGCTTCCATCTCTATTATCTCAACAGAATCTGGCAAATACACTTTTGTTAGAAGATCACAGTCGCTAAAACAACTTCTGCCAATAGTAGTGATATTAGAATCTTCAGCGAAAGTCACGGTAAAAAAGTCATCCACACCATCAGGAAGCTCCACTTCACCATAGCCATAAATTGTAAGTTCTCCATCTCTACTCTCTGTAAAAGTTGCACGATCACCACAATCACCGCTTCTCTCCTCACCATGAGCAGTATCTGCATTTAATATCTTATGAGTAAATGAGAATACTTCAACTGGAATAAGATACCAGTTAAGCGTGTCAGAACGATGTTTATAATCGCCTTCTTCATATTCATTATTATTATCCCAGGTACAATCCGTTATATACCAGGTTCCATCGATATATACTTCTGCCCACGCATGGTTAGACAATAATGTATCTGAAACAAAAGTATCAGTAAAATCCTCAGAACTTCCAAAAGATACGGTTGCAGGAATTCCAATGCTTCTGCAAAGTCCAACAAACAAATTGGCAAAACCTTCACAGACAGCAACTCTATCTCGCAGCAAAAGAAGGATATCATCTTGAAATACATAGTTCGTATTTATCTGATCATAGTCGTAATAAAAATCACAAGTAATATGCTGATAAAGTTTAAGAACTCGCTCGTAATCGTTAGTACAACCCTCAGTAAGTTCTTCTGCTTTACTTATTATCTCAGGATCATTCCACATAATATCATGCTGTTCCTGCAAGCAGTCATTCAACGACTTTTCATCTGTCCAAAGCTTGGTACGAGCATTAACATTGTAATCATAGATTGGAGACTTTAAGAAATGAAGATTTCCTTCTTCATCCTTTGTAAGATAGATATCGTAATATTCAAGATCAAAGCCATCTACATTAGTAGTAACCCATACCCAGTATTCACCATTCTCAGAAAGTTTAGAAGCAATATCCTTGGAAATCATTCCACTGCCACTAAAAGAAGATGTCATCGAAGACTCATATTTATATACTTCAATCTCAGAACTCGAATCATCAGGAACGGACAGACAAAGTTCTGTTCCTTCAATATATAAAGACCACTTTGTTCCAAGTGGAGCCACAAAATCTATTGAACTATAGTCAGCATAATATTCACTTCCTGTTTCCCAGTGAATAGTTTTGTCATAACTTATAAATTCAATGTCATCACGCTTTCCCTTTTGAACAACAGGAGCTCTGTAAGGTTCACTTGGTGACTGATTGCGGTTAGTTCTTTTACTGTTTGAGCTTTCCTTCACAGCACCAGTCTTATCGGATATATATGCTGCAAATTCGAAATTTTCATATACAGAAACATCAGCCAAGCAGAGGCTGTTCATAAAAAGAACAGCACCTACTGCAAAAGCTGATGTCTTAAGAATACTTGTTTTAAAAAGTTTTTTCTTCAATCCGTTTCCCCAATCCAGATAAAAGTATATCTAAACAGATACAGGAATTAAGCCTTTACTGCATCTAATACAGCCTGAATTGCCTCAGCAGAAGTCATCTCCTTAACTTCGCCAGTAGCACGATACTTAACCTCAACAATATCTTCAGAAGCTCTTCTTCCTACAGTAATTCTTACAGGAATACCAATCAAATCAGCATCCTTAAACTTAACGCCTGGACGCTCATTACGATCATCGATGAGAACATCAATGTTCTTATCGCAAATAGCAGCATAAATCTTTTCAGAAAGTCCCATAATCTCTTCATCGTTAATCTTTGTAGGAATAACAGAAGCCTTATATGGAGCAACATTTACTGGCCACTTGATACCGTCCTCGTCGTTATACTGCTCAATAACAGCAGCCATTGTTCTGCCAACACCGATACCATAGCAACCCATAACCATTGGGTTCTCCTTACCATCCTTATCAAGATAGTTACAGTTAAGTGCTGATGAATACTTTGTACCAAGCTTAAAGATGTGACCTACCTCTACGCCTCTGCACATAGAAAGTGGCTTGCCACACTTAGGACACTTGTCACCCTCAACTGCATTACGGATATCACATACCTTAGTAGCCTCAAAATCTCTGTCAATATTAACATTCTTGAGGTGATAATCTGTCTCGCAGGCACCAACAATAAAATTCTTCATTACTGATACTTCGTTATCAACGATAACATCAATCTTTTCCTTAAGATTAATAGGACCAGCAAAACCAACCTTAGCACCAGTGATTCTCTCAACATCGTCAAATGCTGCAAGAGTCATCTCTGTAGCATCGTAGAGATTACCAAGCTTTGTCTCATTGATATCTCTGTCGCCTCTTACCATTGCTGCAACAATCTTTCCATCAATGTTATAAAGGATAGTCTTAACAAATGCCTCTGGGCCAGATTTTGTGAACTCGATGAGTTCCTCAATTGTATGAACATTAGGAGTATAAATCTTCTCAACATCAAGAAGAGCTTCATTCTTTACGTCATCAGATACCTCTGGTACACCGCACTGAGCCTTCTCCTCATTAGCTGCATAATTACAAGCTGAGCAGTAGCAGATTGCATCCTCACCTACAATACTCTTAACCATGAATTCCTGTGAACCAGAACCACCCATAGCACCTGAGTCTGCATCAACGATAATATAGTCAAGGCCAAGTCTGTCAAATGTGCTGCAGTAAGCCTTATACATTGTCTGATAAGATACATCAAGTCCAGCCTCATCAACGTCAAATGAATATGCATCCTTCATTACGAATTCTCTTGAACGCATAACACCAAATCTTGGTCTCTTCTCATCTCTGTACTTATGCTGAATCTGATAAAGTGTAACAGGAAGCTGCTTATAAGACTTAATAGTATCTCTTACAGCCTCTGTAAATGGCTCTTCGTGTGTTGGGCCAAGACAGAACTGTCTTCCGCCACGGTCAAGAAGTCTGAACATCTCTGGTCCGAACTTCTCCCATCTGCCTGAAGCCATATAAACCTCTGCTGGAAGAACAGCTGGCATAATGAGTTCCTGTGCTCCTGCCTTATCCATTTCTTCTCTGACAATATTTTCAATATTACGGTAAGCCTTCATACCAACAGGCATAAAAGAGTAAATACCTGAAGCTACCTTTCTCATAAGGCCTGCTCTAAGCATTAACTGATGTGATGGGATTTCCGCATCACTTGGAACCTCTCTCTGTGTTGCCATGAATAATCTTGAAACTCTCATTTTTGATTCTCCTATTAATATACATAATAAATCAATGTAAATTTTAATGTATGCAAAGCTATTTAGCAAGTTGTTTATTGATAACAGCTTGCCAAAAAATGTCTATAGTTTGAGGTCAGCTTTTCGAAAAGTGACTAAAAGCCAATCTCATTATTAAACACGGGAATTAAGCATTCTGTTAACAGCAGAAATAACCGCACGGACAGATGACTTGGTTACAGAACTTGATACGCCTGCTCCAAGATAGATTTTGCCGTTATCCTTATCCATAATCTCAATGTATGTGATAGCAGCAGAATCAGAACCGCTCTTCATGGAATGCTCGGAATACATATTGATTGTCACATTCACATCAGCAAAATGATTTACCGCATCTACAAAGGCATCAAGGAAACCATTACCATGTCCAATAAAAGTTGTAGCCTCCATGTCAGCCTTAGAAATAATTGCTTCTACCTCCGAATAATTATCCTCATGAGATAACTCTCGGAACTTAAGAAGATTATATGGAGTAAACACATTTATATAGCTGTCGTCAAACAGATCAAATACCTGCTGTGGTAAAAGTTCGATATCTTCATCACAAGACTTGGCTTTAACAATTTTAATGAAATCCTTCTGGAAGCTTCTAGGTAAAGTAAGACCAAACATCTGGCTCATTACATATGCTACGCCGCCCTTACCAGACTGGCTGTTAATTCTGATGATTGGCTCATAATCACGACCTACATCCTTAGGATCGATTGGAAGATAAGGTACATCCCAGGTTTTATTCTCAATTCTATTTTGAACTTCAAGGCCCTTCTTAATTGCATCCTGATGCGAACCGGAAAAGGCAGTAAATACAAGCTTTCCAGACCATGGATATCTGTCAGGAACAAGCATGGAAGTATTCTCTTCATATACCGAAATTGCTTCATTAACATCACTAAAATCAAGCTTAGGATCGATACCAAGCATCATCATATTAATGGCAAGAATAACAATATCAGCATTACCTGTACGTTCTCCATTACCAAAAAGAGTACCCTCTACACGATCAGCTCCTGCAAGAAGACCCAATTCACTTGAAGCAATACCTGTACCTCTGTCATTATGTGTATGAATAGATACAATCACATTCTCTCTATACTTAACATTGCGACAGAAATACTCAACCTGATCAGCATATACATTTGGTGTACTCATCTCAACTGTCTCAGGAAGATTAATAATAACTTTATCATCACTTGTTGGCTGATATTCATCAAGTACACTATTACAGATCTCTACTGCAAATTCAGGTTCAGTAGAAGAGAAGCTCTCAGGTGAATATTCAAGTCTGAAATTAGTACCTGATTTATCGTTCTGAATATACTTTTTTACAAGTCTTGTTCCGCTTACAGCAAGATCAATACATTCCTTCTGATCAAATCCAAATACTACCTCTCTCTGAACAGTACTTGTGGAATTATAAAGATGAATAATTACATTCTTCGCACCACTAACTGCTTCAAATGTCTCCTTGATAATACTCTCACGTGACTGAGTGAGAACCTGAATAGTAACATCATCTGGAATATAATTATCCTCTATGAGACGTCTTGTGAATTCATAGTCAGTCTTAGAAGCTGCTGGAAAACCAATCTCAATTTCTTTAAAGCCAACTTTAACAAGGTAATTAAAGAAGTCGAGTTTCTGCTCAATATTCATTGGCACTTCCAATGCCTGATTACCATCTCTTAAATCAACAGAACACCATATTGGTGCTTTCTCCTGTACTCTTGAAGGCCACTGACGGTCATCAAGTTTTACTACGGGCATTCTCTTATAATGTCTGTAATTCATAATTGTACCCTCCGTTTACCCACGCTAGAAAACTAAAACTAACGATAAAAATAAAAATGACCCTATCGCCTTAGAGACGAAGGGTCATTCGCGGTACCACTCTAATTCCTTCCCATAACAAAGGGAAAGCACTTTAACGGATACGACGGCATCAAAGCCATTTAATCCTGTTCCTGTAACGTGGAACTTGTACGTCCGAATCTAATAACCTGATTTATCAAGCGTTCAACCGGAATGCTCCAAGGTGAGTTCATTAAAACCGTAATTATTGTCTCGCACCTGACGACAACTCTCTGTAAATTCGTATTCTAATTACTGGTCCTTATCAACGCAGTATGAATATTAAACTGTCAATAACTTACCAAAACACATGGGTTAAGTCAAGTATCAGAAGTATTTACAAGATCTTTTACTATCTCACTTCCCATAAGAAGTCCTGCTACTGAAGGTACAAATGGAGAACTTGATGGGGCTCTGGACTTTGTATAATTTGTTGTCTCAAACTTACTCTCAGTCTCCTCTATAAGTTCTCTTCCAAAAGCTTCAATCGGCTCTTCTTCTGAATATACTACTTTAAAATGATTTATACCTAATTTGCGAAGTCTTTGTCTCATTACTCTTGCAAGAGGATCAACCTGAGTCTTGGATATATCGCTCACTTTAAAGCCACAAGGATTAGTCTTATTTCCTGCGCCCATGGAACTTATAATTGGAATATTATTATCAACGCAATACTTAATAAGTTCAGTTTTTGCCTTTATATTATCTATGGCATCTGCAACATAATCTACTTTATCGATATTCTTAAGAACTTCATCCTTCTCCATATTTTCAAGAGTAAAAAAACTGGTAGATATATTTACCTTTATATCAGGATTAATATCTTTAATCATTTTTAAAGCAGCTTCTGCTTTATTTACTCCGAGATTTGAAATCGTTGCTATCATCTGTCTGTTAAGATTAGATTTTGCTACATAGTCTCCATCAACAAGTGTAAGTTCTCCAACGCCACAACGTGCAAGTGAGATTGCTAATGCGCCACCTACTCCGCCAAGACCTATGACCATAACATGGCTCTTAAAGAGCTTTACCATATCTGGTCCATATATACCGTATGTTCTTGAATAGACTTCATCACGAATATCCAATGTGCTTATCTCCTAATTAAAATCATACAAATAATAATACTAATCTGAAAAGAACAAATGCAACAACCCAGGCATAAACAGACTGCAAAAGTGCTACTGCCATACCGAGTTTTTTACTACCAAACTCATTCTTGATAGCAGCAAAAGCTGCAACACAAGGAGTATAAAGTGAGGTAAATACCAAAAACGAATATGCTGAAGCAACTGTAAAAAGTCCATTTATTCCAGTTCCTGCAGTAAGAACATCAAGGATTGATACTACTGCTTCCTTAGCCATGAATCCTGAAATAAGAGCTGTAGTTGTTTTCCATGAAGCAAATCCAAGAGGAATGAAAACTGGAGATATCCACTTTGCAACATTAGCAAGGATTGACAGTTCGGTATCTGCTACTACATTAAATCTGAAATCAAAACTCTGTAAGAACCAGATAATTACAGAAGCAGAGAAAATTACTGTAAATGCTCTTACGAGGAAATCCTTTGCCTTATCGTAAAGAAGCATAATAGTTGTCTTAAATCCTGGAATTCTATAGTTAGGAAGCTCCATAACAAATGGAACTGATTTACCCTTAAATATAAACTTCTTAAGAAAGAGAGCCATAACAACAGATAAAACCATTCCAAGAATATAAAGAGACAAAGTAATTAATCCAGCTTTTCCAGGGAACATAATAGATGATATATATCCATAAATTGGAAGCTTTGCAGTACAGCTCATAAATGGAATAAGCATAATTGTCATTCTTCTGTCTCTTTCAGAGGAGAGTGTTCTTGTTGACATAACTGCTGGAACAGAACAGCCAAATCCAATAAGAAGCGGAACAAAGCTCTTACCTGATAAACCTATCTTACGTAAAGCCTTATCCATAACATAAGCAACTCTTGCCATGTAACCAGAATCTTCCATCAAAGATAAGAATAAGAACAGAACAATTATTATAGGAAGGAAAGACAAGACGCTTCCTATTCCAGAGAGTGCACCATCACAAATCATATTTGTTACGACTGGGTTCATCTGGTAATTTATAAGGCCAGTTCTTATAGCGTCAATAGCTGAATCTATAACACTCTCGAAAAGGCTTGTAAGATTTCCGCCAATAAGATCAAATGACAAATAAAATACTATTCCCATTATCATAAAGAATAATGGTATTCCAAAGTACTTATGAGTAAGAACCTTGTCAATTGCAACAGAAGTTTTATGCTGCTTACTTTCTGCCTGCTTAACAACAGTCTCTTTTACAACATCCTCAATAAACTGATATCGCATATCAGCAATAGCTGCCTGAGAATCCATACCAACTTCTTTATCAAGCTGTAAAAGAGTATGCTCAATAGTCTCGACCTCGTTAGTAGTAAGCTTAAGAAGCTTAAGCATCGACTCATCGCCTTCAGCTATTTTGGTAGCAGCAAATCTTCTACTAATATTGGCGGCCTGAGCATGGTCCTCAATCATATGCATAATCGCATGGAGAGCTCTATGAACACCACCATTATCTCCGCCTTTACAAAAATCTACTACCTGAGGCTTAATCTTATTCTCGAAAGTCCTGATGAACACATCCTTAAGTTCCTCGATACCATCCTCTTTGGCCGCAGAAATTGGAACTACTGGAACGCCAAGAAGTTTACTTATCTTCTCAACATCAATATTTCCACCGTTATCTCTTACCTCATCCATCATATTAAGAGCAATTACCATTGGAACACCAAGTTCAGCTAACTGCAAAGAAAGATAAAGGTTACGCTCAATATTAGTAGCATCTATAATATTTAGTATGCCATCAGGCTTCTGATTAAGAATATAATCTCTTGATACAATCTCTTCATTAGTATAAGGAGATAAAGAATAAATACCTGGAAGATCAACAATCTTAATATCGCGATTATCCTTTTTTGAACTCTTAACAGTACCAACCTTCTGTTCAACAGTAACTCCAGGGAAATTACCTACATGCTGATTAGATCCTGTTAACGCATTAAACAATGTGGTCTTGCCACAGTTCTGATTTCCTGCCAAAGCAATAATCATAAACTTTACTTCCCTTCTTAAGACTGTGCCTTAATTCTTTTGCCGCACTCACGGCAGTTGCCAGTGCATTTGAATTCGTCATCAAAAACTTCAATATTGCTGGCATCCTCAAGTCTTAGTGTCAGACGATAACCACGTAAGAATAATTCTATTGGGTCACCCATTGGTGCCATAGCACTAACTTTAACACAAGTATTAGGAGTTAGACCCATATCCAGAAGATGGCCTCTCAAAATACGATCGCCATTTACTTTAACAATCGTACCTGATTCACCAACTTTCAATTCACTTAGTTTTTTCATAATAACCTCATATATAGACATCAATAAATGTTTATGTCACTTATAAACATCATTATCATCCATGTATAAACTGCGATAATATATAGACATACGTTAATATATCGTATTACACATCATATTCTAATTCAAAGCTAGTTATGAGCATTATAGAAAACCAAACTCAGAACATTTTTTGAAGAACGGAAAAGATCATTTGTCATTCATGAATCAACCAAATCCAAGAAAAAACATTTCGATTCCATTTTTCTATTTTATCGTCAGATTAAAAAAGCAATTTTGAAAAAAACTTCAATCTTAAGAATTATAAAAAATAATCTCTTGCAAAATAAATAGTCTGACAAAATTCAAAGAACGCATCTGGTTAGTTTTTTATCATTCGACAAATTGAATTTCTATTATCCTGAAATTCAAAAACTATAAAACCCTATACTAACTCAACATAATGTTAGCATCGGCTAACTGATTGTTCAAGTTATTTTTTTACACAAACATTTTCCGTGTTTTTGTTCTGCAATATGACAAAAGAGCAAGAGTATTTTATGGCAACAAAATCATTCCAGCATCTTTTTACTGGATCAAAAGTGACTTTATTTTGGGGTAAAACAAACCTGACTCACAGCCCCATGAATCTTAAAAAAGTCAAGAATATTCAATTTAACAGTGTTACAAATCCCTTACCTATGGGATTTACTTAAATATGTCTAGTAGAAAGAACACATCAAGTAGAACGCACACAACGCACACTAAAGTGCAAATAACATAAACCCTCACACGACGTTTTTGTTGTTCGTGCTCAGTAGTGCCAAACTGCTGCTTGGCATTGATCTTCTTATAATTCATAAATTGTACCAAATATATATAGAAAAGCACCGAAGTGCTATTAATTCAAAAACAAATATCAGATGCTACACTGATAATTATTTCTATTATACACAAATTTCTTTTTTGTGTAGTAGGTAATTTAACTGAAAATGAAATTTTTTCTTATATTTTTTTGATCAGCGGAATAGTATTTATCATGTTCAAAAATACTGACATAAAACTTTTGAATTCTTTCTGTCAGAAAACTACTTAGTTATAAAATGTATTTGACACTTGTAACCGGATATATCACTATTAGTTTTACATAATTTCAACCTGTTTTTTGTCATTTCAAAAATACAAAATTCTTTTTTCTTCTTCTCTTACGAATGATTTATACTTCAAAATCTCTCAAAACAATCATTGCTGGTAGAATAATATTTCATAAAATCTATCGACCTGTCAAATCCAATTTTACTCAAAGTTCAATTTATAGTGGTAAGAAATATTATGTTATGTCGAGTTAAATATCTGTATTTTTTATCAATTTACATTCACAATCGTCTTTTCTATCACCAGCTATGGCAGCACGACATAACATAGACATCTATCTATATTTATTCACTATTAACATTTATTTAAGGAAATATTAATCAAATCCCGTTCTTTGCACTATATCCAACAATATATTGAGTTTTGTAGATGTGGTATAATATTTGTGCAAAGTTGCATATTTATAGATTAAGGAGACTATCAGTTTGAAGTTTATTGATACTACTACAACTGACTTTATAAACAGCGAGAGAACCAAAACGATTGTCAGCGTATCTACAATCATCATAATTTGTGTTGCCTCAATTTTTATAATGAGTAATCTTCTTAACGCAGAGGCTATGACAGTAACAACTTCTGTTGATGAAAGCATTAAAGAACTTGTTGATACTGGCGATGTTGAATTCGAACCAGATATGTCTCTTGATATTACCGAAAGTAATCCTAACGATGAATATTCTGTTGAATTAATTAGTGAGACTTCTGATGATACTATTTCTTCAGATGACTCCGACAACACAGAACCATTAGAATCTTCTAACTCTTCAGTTTTGCCTTCTTCTGATGTATCAGGTGAAGAAACTATCAGTGAGACAACAACTACTGAGTCTTCTGAAGTTCCTTCTGAGACAACTTCTGAAGTAGTTACTGAAGTTACTTCAACACCTGTTCCTACATCAACACCTGCACCTACTTCTACTCCTGTTCCGACTGCAACACCTACACCGGAAATTGTTGAGACAGCAGTTATTAAACTTGTATATGCAAAATCAGAACTTAATGTTCGAAGTGGCCCATCAACATCAAGCCCAGTTGTTAAGACACTTAATCCTGGCGATGGAATTGATGTTATTGCCGTAACAGATAATGGCTGGTATAAAACTTATAATAACAATTATGTATTAGCTGAGCTTACAACAGAAGTAGCTCCGGCTACACCTACTCCTGTTCCTACATCTGCACCAGCACCTCAGGCTACACCAACTCCTGTACCTGCTCCAGCGCAGACAACAACTACAGTAATAAATGGTGAGAACATGACTCTTTATGGATCATGTACTATTACGTTCTATGGTCCACAGCCAATGGGAGACGGAAGTTACAGCACCAGTACTGCAACAGGAACAACTTGTACACAGGGAAGAACCTGTGCTGCCGACTGGGGCGTTTTCCCTGCTGGAACAGTTTTATATATCGAGAATGATCCTCTCGGTGGTGATGGTTACTATACAGTCGAAGACAGAGGACCTGGCGTAAACGGTTCTCATATCGATGTTTATGCTGATGACGGTGAGTCAAGTAACTACAGTACAACATCACGTAATGTTTATGTCGTTAATTAATCCATTATAAGGATTCATATAAATAAATTATTATAGAAAGCGAAGTGATATTAAGTAATGAGTAAAAAAACTGAAAATACCAACTCTACCAGAGAAGACTCTTCTTTTAAGAGCACTTCTAGTCAGAGTGCGGCTGATTCTAAGCAGAATGCTCCAAAAAGATCAAAGAAAAAGAGCATTACAATCGTTCCTAAGGACGAAATCGTATTTGATTCCGGACGTACAAGACGCCCTTCAAAGAAGATGTTCAAAGGAAGCGATATCGACTATTCCAAGTATATAACCAAGACATCCCCTGTTAAAGTGATTCCACTTGGGGGTCTCAATGAGATAGGTAAAAATATGACAGCCCTCGAATACGATAATGAGATTATTATCGTAGATGTTGGTATGGCTTTCGCTGAGGTAGATATGCCAGGTGTTGACTGCGTAATTCAGGATTACACTTATATAAAGGAAAACAGCGATAAGTTAGTTGGTATTCTTCTTACACACGGTCACGAAGATCACATTGGTGCTCTCCCTTATCTTTTGAGAGATATCAAGTGTCCAATCTATAGTGGAAAACTCACAATTGAACTCGTAAGACATAAACTGTCCGACAGTGGTGTAAGTCTTGCTGGAATAAGTCTTCAGGCATGCAAAAACGGTGATACAGTTAAGCTCGGACGTAACTTTAATATTGAATTTATAAGAGTAAACCACAGTATCGCTGACTCATATGCACTGGCGATTAAAACCCCTGCTGGAACAATTATCCACAGTGGTGACTTTAAGATAGACTACACTCCAATTAACGGACGTGTTATGGACCTTCAGCGTTTTGCTGAATATGGAAAAGAAGGCGTTCTTCTCTTCATGTGCGAGAGTACAAACATAGAAATCGACGGCTTCTCACCTTCTGAGAAATCTGTAGGCGAATCTTTCCAGCGTATTTTCCAGAATGTTCAGGGCAGAATTATCATAGCTACTTTCTCAAGCCACGTACACAGAATGCAGCAGATTTTTACCGCTGCCGAAAAGTACGGTCGTCACGTCTGCTTATCTGGAAGAAGTATGATTACATGTTTCCAGGTTGCCAATTCCCTTGGATATATCGATATGAATCCTGACACGCTGATAAATATCGAAGATATTGATAAATATGATAACGATAAACTTGTTATCCTGACAACTGGAAGCCAGGCCGAGCCAATGAGTGCTCTGTCACGTATGGCTTTCGCTTCTCATAAATCAGTTGAGATTCACGAGGGAGATACAGTAATTATCTCTGCTCACCCAATTCCAGGTAACGAGAAGCCTATCTATAAAGTAATAAATGAGCTTTTTAAGAAGGGTGCACAGGTTATATATGAGTCTTTGGCAGATGTTCATGTATCAGGCCACGCTTATAAAAGCGAGCTTGCACTTCTCCACTCTCTTCTTAAGCCACAGTACTTCGTTCCAGTTCACGGTGAATACAGAATGCTCTATAAGCATAAGATGCTCGCGACTTCTCTTGGAATGGATCCAGATAACATTTTCATAATGAGTAACGGTGATGTTCTTAGTGTATCTAAGGATAAAGCAGAGATTACAGATACTGTACCAGCAAGTCCAGTTTTGATTTCTGGTTCAGGCGTAAGTGATATTCAGAATCATGTTCTTGCTGACAGAAGACTTCTTGCTCAGGATGGCTGTATATCAATCGGTATAGTTATAGATGATTCTACATCAGAACTTGCTTGCCTTCCTATCGTTAATTCAGCAGGATTTGTATTTGATGACGAAGCAACTCAGATTCACAGAGACTGCGCTGCTAAGATAACAAGTCTTTTATCTACAGCAAAACGCAAAAACGAAGATATCGAGGTGGAAGTAGGAACCTCTCATTTCAAAAATGCAGTACGTAATATGCTGTTTGATAAAACAAAGAGAAGACCACTTATAATCTGTAATGTAAGTCATATCAACCAGAAATTTTATTAAAAAGAATGTCTCAGGATGTTAATCCTGAGACATTCTTTTTTGTTTGTATTCAATTCTAAGTAGTATTCATTTATAAGTTAAAGTCTGATTACTTCAATAACATCCTTTATACCCTTGATTCGTCCAATAACTCGGTCAAGCTGATTACGGTTACGAATCTCCATTACCGCCTCAATCTCGCAGGTAAAATCAGATTTGGATACACTGCTAAATTTGTTCACAAACAGATGCTCGGCACTAATAGCATTAATGACCTCACTTAAGATATTATTGCCATCACTCGCAATTACCTTAATCTTAGCATCAACAACATCCTGATCATTAAGATTATTCCAATATACCTTAACAAGTCGGCCAGCTCGTTCCTTATCCTTTGGAGACTTATCTGCATTACGCATTACATTAATAATAGATGGGCAATTGGTTCTATGTATACCTACACCACCTACCTGTCTTACATAACCAATAATCTTGTCACCAGGCGCCGGGAAACAGCACTGTGACAGATGAGTCTCGCAATTAGTTAATCCATCAACAATAATATTAACTTCACCCTTCTTGGATTTAAGTGTACCATTATCCGGCTTAACTTCACGAACAGAATTAGTCTTACTTACATTCTCGTGATACTCAGAATCAGGACGAAGTCTTCCTATATCGTCTGGCATCTCAACAGGTCTATAAAGAACTGTTCCTGCTTCATTTACAAAATAACCAAGCTTCTGGCGTTCTTCAACAGAGATACTCTTTATGTATTCATCACGAAGTTTACCGAATACCTTAAGCGCACTCATCGTACCATATCCAATGGCAGCATAGAGGTCCTCTATACCTGAATATGAATACTTACGAAGAAGTGGTGGTATCAGCTTATCATTAATAATTTGACTTGTTTTAAAGCCGTTACGCTGTATCTCACGCTCAAGCTGCTCTCTACCGCTGACAATATCATCGCCTCGTGATTCCTTACGGAACCATGCGTTGATTCTGTTACGTGCGGAAGCAGTAACAACTACCTTAGCCCAGTCCTTGGATGGTCCCTTAATCTTCTCTGAAGTAAGGATCTCAACTATATCACCATTCTTAAGTTTATAAGAGAGAGGTACGATTCTTCCATTAACTTTTGCACCATGCATATGATTTCCGACATTACTGTGAATCATGTATGCAAAATCGATAGGGCATGCCCCTTCTGGAAGTTTGATTACATCTCTATTTGGAGTAAATACAAATACTTCATCAAGCGAAATATTTGTCTTAAGGAAGTCCAAAAACTCTGTAGCATTATTCTCAGTATCTCGCTGAGTCTCAAGGAACTGGCGAATCCAGTTCATTCGTTCATCGAGTTTATCGGTATTAAAATTACTGGAGTTTCCAGCCTCTTTATAATGCCAGTGTGCAGCAATACCATATTCAGCTGTCTTATGCATCGCATAAGTTCTAATCTGAACTTCAAATGGATCACCACTCTCATTCTTCTTAACAGTAGTATGAATAGACTGATAGTTATTCTCTTTTGGAAGCGCGATATAGTCCTTACATCTTCCATCGATTGGAGTAAATGTACTATTTACTATTCCAAGTACAGTATAGCAGTCTGCAAGCTTCTCAACGATAATACGGCATGCAAACATATCATATATCTGGTCGATAGTCTTATTCTTATTATGCATCTTTCTATAGATACTATAGAAATGCTTAGGACGGCCCTCAACTTCATATCCCTTTACTGTTCCGTTAGCTTCAATAGCCGCCTTAATCTCTTCAACTACATTATTTATATATTCCTCACGCTCAGAACGCTTGGAAGAAATAAGTCCAACAAGCTCATAATATGCATCATGATCAAGATATCTAAGACACAAATCCTCCAATTCCCATTTCATCTTAAAGATACCAAGTCGTTCAGCAAAAGGAACATAGAGATCCAATGTCTCCTGAGATATCTCAACCTGCTTATGAGGAGGCTGATGCTTAAGAGTTCTCATATTATGGAGTCTGTCAGCAAGTTTAATAAGGATAACTCTGATATCCTCAGCAACAGCCATCAAAAGCTTACGAACATTAGATGCCTGTGCTTCAGCTTTGCTTGAATACTGAATTTTACTAATCTTGGTTACGCCCTCAACAAGCTGAGTAATTGTAGGTCCAAAAATGGAAGATACAAGAACTGAATCAGCAACAGTATCTTCAATTGTATCATGAAGAAAAGCTGCAGCAAGTGTCTCAGCATCTACTTCAAGCTCAACAAGGATATCAGCAGTAGCAAGCGGATGCTTAATATAAGGCTCACCATTTTTACGACGCTGATGTCTGTGAGCTTTATAAGCAAAATAAAAGCTATTGCGAATTAATTTCTCGTCCATATCAAGAGTCGTATCATCGATATGAGCTCTCTTCATGTACTCATCATAACGTCTGATAATCTCATTAAATTCATCCATCATCTCTTCTGGCACAATGAGAACATCATTCATATCTGCGAGATATTTGTATTCATCTTCATCAGACAAAACTTCATAAGTTGCAAAAATATCATCTGCAACTTCTTCTTTAACTGGTAATATCTCGTTATTCTTACTTGTATCTTTATCACTGGACATATTGCTTCATCCTTTGAAATGTCTTGCTGTCGCTCAATTTCTTCCTTTCGGTAGAAGTCAAAATACTATAGCAAATTCTTGCCTCTGATAGATTTCCCAAAGTAATAAGTCCAACCTCAGAAAATACTTCAAGACAACGCAGAACCTGGAAAGGAGTAATACTATTTCCAGTCTCATTAGTAATATATCTTGCTAATAAATCCGCATCGCAGGTAGAAAGTTCGCCGTTTGAAATACTGTTTAAAACTTTATAGCATTCACCATACTGATTATCTGAAGGAATCATCTCTTCAATCGGGCGCATAGTCAGCTTGCGAATCTCAGTTAATTCAAGCCCGCTCTTATACAAACGTTCTGCATACTCGGCCTTGGCCCAGAGAAAATCCTTTTTATAATCAATCTTTATATCCATAAGGTGAAGGCTAAGTGAAGTCTTCCCCTTAAACGAATGCTCATTAAGAGAATATGCGATATCTACTTTATCGCCAATTCTTAAAACCTTGCTTAAATGACCCATACCAAAACCAACAACAGAAATCATCTGTGCACTTCCGCTTTTGCCCTTGGCTGAATCAAAAACATCAAGTCTTACATGTGCACCATTGCTCATGGTCTGAATATCACCTATAGTAACATCTCTTGTTACAAAAGTAGGCTTTCTGTTGCCTATTCCGAAAGGCTTCATCTTACAAATCTCATTATATGTGTTGAAATCAATCTGGTTAACGTCCAGAATAACATCTGCGACTAATGAGTCATCCTCATCATTCCAGTCGATTGGTTCTTCTATATCAACGCTCTCGATTTTACAGTTCTTGGCATTCTCTTCAAGCTTACGCATAAAGGCAGCAAGCTTACTCTTCTCTACAACAAGACCAGCAGCCTTCTTATGACCACCAAAATTAAGACACAAATCCCCAACTGAATCAAGAGAAGAATATAAATCGAACTCACCAAATGATCGGCCTGATCCCTTAATCGTGCCAACACCAATTGAATCATCAGTAAATACAATAGCTGATCGTCTGAAATGCTGAGATAATTTACCTGCAACAATTCCAAGAACGCCCTGATGCCAGTTAGGTGAGTATACAACAAGAGGGCCAACTGTATTAGTTATTGCCCACTCTGGAGGGCGCTTAGGATTCTCAAGCTGAGCAATTGCTTCTGCAAATACTCTGGCCTCAATCTCCTTACGTTCATCATTTTGCTTTGTAAGAGAATTAACTGCTTCTGCTACAACCTTAGGGTCATCCTCAAGGAACAATTTTAAAGAATCTGAAGAATCATAAAGTCTTCCTGCAGCATTAATTCTAGGAACAAAATTAAACGATATAAAAGTCTCATCAAGAAGCTTCCCATTACCATTAATAAGCATCTCATTCATCTTCTTAACACCCTGATTTGCAGGATTCTGCATACTCTTAAAAGCCTGCTTAACAAGAGTTCTGTTCTCATCAACAAGAGGAACCAAATCGGCAATAGTTGCAATACCTGCAAGTTCAATTGCCTGATGCCAGAAGTTATTAGTAACTTTATATCTTCCGTCACGGCCAAGAGCTTCGACCAATTTAAGAGCTACACCTGCACCACACAAATCCTTACAAGGATATGTATTATCCTCTCGCTTGGCACAAATAACTGCCTCAGCTACAGGGATGTCATCTTTAACATTATGGTGATCAGTAACAACCACCTTAACTCCTCTGTCTCTCAGAAGTTTAACAGTCTCAACATTTGTAATACCACAGTCAACAGTAATAAGAAGTTCTGGATTCTTTTCCAACACCTTCTCCAAAATATTCTCCGTAAGACCATAACCATGTTCAGCACGATGAGGAACAATATAATCGATATTGCAATTGTGGAGTCTGAAATAACGAACAAGAATAGAAGTAGCTGTAACACCATCAGCATCGTAGTCACCATAAATGAGAATTTTCTCACCAGAACTCATGCTGTCAGTTATTACATCTACAGCCTTCTGCATATCTTTAAATAAAAACGGATCGTGCCACTGCTTCGGATTATCTGAGAGAAATTCTTCAACCTCAGAATCGTCAGTTATGCCTCTAGCCTCAAGAAGCATCCTGACAAGCTCTGCTGCATCCTTACTCTCAAAGGAATGAGCAGTGTGCCATTTCTTACCTATTAACAACATACTAATTCACTCAACTTATTTATTATTGAGTATATTTTAACAGATGCTATCAAAATAAAAAAGAGAACATTCCGTAGAATGTTCTCTCATAAATGAACAATTTATTAATGCTTGCGCTTTCTAGCTGCCTCAGACTTCTTCTTACGACGAACTGATGGCTTCTCGTAGTGCTCTCTCTTACGAACCTCTGCAAGAACACCAGATCTAGCGCATGAACGCTTAAAACGACGTAAAGCACTATCAAGGGACTCGCCGTCCTTAACCTTAATCTCTGACATCTCTCACCCCTCCTCTCGTGCTGTGCATAATAACGTGAATTATTATAATAAATCCAAGCGTAATAGTCAATAGAAAGTTAGTAATCCAACACCGACTATCTAAGCTTTCTTATTTTACCCTATTGTCTCCCGATTCACAACAAATAATCACGAATAAAAAGGAGCTGGCTCCAAATAGATTTTACTCTATAAACTGGTCCCATTGTCAAGGACAATTAAAGAAAAGGCTGTTTGAAAAGACTA
>JAKSRE010000037.1 GCA_024403775.1 Clostridia bacterium
GAGTAAGAAGCCCCCACTTCAAGCATGAAATGCTAAGTGGTGGGAGCATGTCACATACACCGAATATGCGACCTGGATCAAAATCCTTATCTGAGATTTGACTCAGTATTCTATATAACTCACTACTAGCTATTCTGCTCACTTATTTACCCATCACAACAATAACTAACCAAATGTCTAATCGAAAGACACTAGTATTTTACACACTAATAATTACGTACTATGTTTTAAAATGTTATATTTCTGATAGTTTTTAGTAGTGATTTTGCCGAGAGGCAAAAAATACGCCGTTTTAAGGATGAATCTATATTTTTTTGAACTTAATCATCCACATTTAATTTTGTGGATTATGGCTTTTATATTAAATAGTTGTATATCGTTGACATTGGTTCGGTTAACAATATGTTATGATAAAAAGAGGAAGAAGAAATGAGTGTAAATAACTTTCGTGAAAGAGAAATATATTGATAAGTAGAGATATGATTGAACAGATACAGATGTTGAACAAAAGAGATTAATATCCAGGAAAATCCTTGAATTACTGCATGATTGGTTCGATGTAAAGGTATTGGATGAATGCTTTTCGAAGAAGTAAGTTTTAAAGCGAGATATATGGGCTATTCATTTATGCAGAAAAAAACTGTGAAGATTAACTAATCGCTTTTATCTTTCTTTAGGGTTTGAGGACGATTATTAAGGAGAAGAAATGTTTAAAACAACAGTCAAAAAAAGAAGAATTCTTGGGGACGAGAGAAAAGAAGCCTTAATTTTTCTCCCGCTCGGTATCTGGCTTGTTTTGTTTTTTGTTTTCTTCGTTATGTTTTGTAAGGAAATCTATTGGGCGGGGATTTTATGTATTGTTGATTTTATCTCGATTATACCAATTACGATTATTTTATTTAAAAAAACAAAACCTTACAAAGGGGAGAATGCTTTTTATAATGAAGAGGTTACATTTGAGATTAAAGAAGGTAAGCTTTATGCTGATGGGCATCTGATTACTAGCATTATTATTAATCCGAGAAGCAGGGAAATTCATATTGATGATACAAAGACAACTAAGATTCGTGTGAAGGGTGTAGCGACATATGTAAATTCATCAACGTTTATCGGAACGGTAGAAGAACCATATATGGAAGCTTTTGAAGAGTATCTGAGAAGCAATAATATTGAGATGGAAGACGAGTAATATGGAAGTAGTTAAGGTTTCTAAGAAGTTTAGAGAAGTTTGTTATGAGATAATGGATGGCTCATATGACAGTGTTGAGAAATTGGAGCTTTTCGAGGAGTATCCACATCAGGTAAATGCTGTTAAAGCTGCGATAGCCTTTTTTGACAAGGATTATGATACAGCAATAGATTTTGTTGACTCAATTATGCCTTATTGGGATGAATGGTATTACGCCAATGCCTTCAATGAATATCTTACGGCTGCTGCGTTCGCTTCCAAGGAAATAAAGAGAGAAGATTTTGTCCGAGAGATGATCTTAAAGGAGCAGGATCGCTTATTATCTTCTTCTAGAGAAAGCTGTGAGGCAGGTAAGAATCAGCGATATAATTTCTGCAAAATAATATTAGAGTATCTCGAAAGTAATTTATTACCCAAGTCAAAACAGGAATTAGATTATTGTGTTTCAGAAGATGCCAAGTCTGTTGAAGAATTGATATCATCTATGAAGTTAAAAGATGACACAATGTCTAATAAAATAAAACTATACAATATGGTATGCATGAAGGGTTTGCCAGAAGATGCTGTTCAGATTTATGAAAAGATAGAGGATAGTAATCTTTCTGAGATGCACCACGAGAATGCCATCATAAGATATCTATATTTGAATCAGGATGAAAAAGCCTTAGAGGCAATAGAGAGGCTGGCAACGGCTCGCTTGTGGACTGTGGCAGGTCCTACTCAGGTTAGGCCAATGAACTTTTTTACGCACCCAATGATGCATAAATTTCTTCTTGATGATTTAAGTCTTGAGAGAATTAAGAAAGCTTCATTTATTGATAATGGTATGATAAAAAGAAAATAATGAATTTGGCCTGGTTGCAAGATTTGATTTTTCATTATTTTGGGAGAAAGAAATGCAAACTATAATAGTAGAATTGAATTCCAAATTGTTAGATAATCCGTCTCTTGATGTTATATATCAACTTCCGACCTACATTGAAGAAGTAACTGATAGTAAGATTTATGATAATGGATATGACTATCTGGATAAGCAAAGGATAGCGCTGTGGCTTGCTTGTGATAATGCCAAAGAAGATGTACAGACCGTTATTGATACACTTAAGTCTCGAGAATTTTGTAATAATGATTTGTCAAAGACTGCAAAAGTGTATTGGTCTGCAGAAGACTGTGCTGAGATTGAGAATGCTGAGCAGATCGTTTTATGAAATAGTGAGTGTGGGAGTATGCGTGCAATAGAAGATGAATTCGATATCGATAAAGAAGCGATTAACGAATTTACTGGTTATTATAATGGTGCTTTTGTGTAATATATAACTTGTTGAATATTATATTTAAGTAATAAGAATCCGCGAACCGCTATGAATAGAAGAAGTTTATCTGATGAATGCGTACTTGTATAGCCCAACTCTCATGAAGAGCCTAAATAAATTGATGTTAAATCAAACTTAAAAGAAGGCTCCCCATGAGATTAGTTTTTTGCAATAAGTTAAGCTATTCCACGCTCATCAACAACAGTCTGAATTCTGTTATTTATAATCTGAATTACAGTGTCGATATCTTTCTGATTTGCAAAGTAGGCAGCAATCTCTTCGAATAGAATCATCTTAACAGCTGTATCAATTGAATTCACAGAAGTTACACTATTTGCAATATCAACAAGGTAGTCAACTATTCTCTCATCAGTTCTTGTCATGCCGTCAGCATTAAGTTCAGCCTCATCATAACCAACATTTATATATGAATCATACTGAGCGTTCATAAGGTCAACTGCAAGCTTAGCGCAGTTTCTGTATGCTTCAATATTAATTGGATTTCCATCCTGTTCAAACATCTGAACCTCTTCACTAAGCATAGTCTTAATGAATTCCCAGGAGACTGCCTGAACTTCTGGCTCGATAGTAGAAGAGATAGCGGCAGAAGAATTAATATATGCGGTAGGCCCATCATTACCAGTCATGCCTGGATAGCCAAACATTCCAAAAGGCTCATGGATAGTATAAGCCTGATAAATAAAGCTTTCAGCATCGTGAATTACTGTATTAATTGGGCCGTCTGCCAGTGGATCAGTGTAGCCCATAACGAGGTAGTCTTCTTCCTCGTCAATCGCGATTACATCATATATATTCTCTTTGGCATATTCGGCAATAGCCTTAAATTCTGCTGTATTAAAATCAATCTTGCCATCAACTATGTAGTCAACATAACCTCTTGCGATACAGTCAGATAAGAAATCAAACTTATTGCCTGAGATAGGGTTATTACCATTACATACAGTATCAATGAACCTCTTATATTCCTCGAAAGTGAAACCAACTCTGCCATCTTCTACATCAGACTGATAAGCTAGAATGCCCCCAATTGAGAAGGAGAGAGGGAACTGATATAATGCTCCGTCAGAAGAACTCGCATTATCGATTATCTTTGAGAAATATTTACTTTCATCGATACCATTACTTCCCTTAACAAATGTACTTAAATCCAAAATGTAATCAGGTTTATTAAGCTGCTGAACAAATGCACTGTCAAGAATAACATCAGGACCAGTACCATCAATAATGTCAGTCATTAACTGATTTGTGACATTATTAATCTTCTCAATCTCTTCTTCAGTATTTATATCAGGGTTAATACCCGCATATCTTACTTTGGCAAAATATTCTGGATTGGAACTATTAAACTGAACGATACTTTCAGCTTCTGAATAGGAAAGACAATCAGATAAAACATATACATCAAGTATTGTCTTACCTGCATTAGGATTAGTCTTGGCTTTGGTTAGAATATACACAGTACATGGTGGGAGAGTTACTGTAAAACTATTCTCCTGTGTAAAAAGAATTGCTGTATCGTTATCATAATGAACAACCTGGCTTGTTGAAGCTTTGTTTGCATTAATCAGAGCGGAAGTAAAAGATAATGCTGATTCAACTTCGCTATTTTTATTAATAGACCAGATACCTTCTGAATTAACAGCATATGACTTACCATCCTGAGAAGTTGCAAAGTCATATTCATCAAGAATATCCATGGATTCATTTGTAAGAGAGAGTTCGCCTTTCGAGACTTTAAGCGTTCCTGTCATCTTGCCATCATCGCTATGACACTTCATAAGAACAGTATCGTTGTCGACTGCAAAAATCTGGCTTATATCCCATAAATATATGCCTGTTGTCTTGCCGACATCTATTGTATTTATGATCTCAGAACCACGGGTAATTACTAACTGATAATTTGACTTGCCCATTCCGCTAATATAAAGGGCATTAACTTCATAATCGCCGACCTTTACTGTAGCTTCAAGATCTGAGCCAAGACCTTCTCCAATATCAAAAGGAGTACAGGATTCAATTTTGCCAGATTTTGGATTTAATAAAACACTATAATTACTGGTAGCCCAGGTGTTCATATCAGTAGCTAAAGCATTGATTTTGAGTTTGCCATCATACTCTGATATGCCCGTAACCTGATAATTATTTATTCCAAATGATTCTTCCAGATTCAGCGTAACTTCTTCAATAAAATTGCCACTTAAATCGTACTTTAACACGGAATTAATAAGCAAAGAATTGTAATCAAAATTAGGGTCATTCAATGCAGTTTTGTAATCGAAACGCTTCTCTCCAGTAACAAGAACATACAGGTTATCATTAAGATATACTGGAGTATGTGTCATACCATACGTAAGATCAACATCATCATATGGACTATGAAGTTCAAACTTAACTGTGTTATACCATGGAGCATTTTCAGGAATATGAATTCCATCGTCTACTACGCTCTTGCATCCTGAAAGCAGGCTAAATGACGAGATCATCATAACTGAAGTCATCATCCAGGTTAGTGCCTTTTTAAATTTTGTAATCATAAATTGTCCTCGTGAAAATCGCATTTTATCTAATATTGTTAGTATATCAAATGGTTTATGCGAATTATTTAGAAAACTTGATTCTTTATAAAAACTTATCAATTTCCATTTTCGACAGAATGAATTGCTTTGATTTGGTATTAATAGTGGAGTAGAGATACTGTTTATCTAATTGCTAGTAAGCGTTTACTATGCTAACATGGTAGCTGGTGATAGATATTATATAGAAAAGATGAGGTGTACTATGAAAAATGAGCCACTTATGATGCTTAGTATCGTGTTTTTTGTGTTTGGAATTGCTTTCATTCTTCTTTTTCCTATGGTTAATGAGATGGTTGTAGGAGATCAGGTAGAGAGGCATACTGCTACTGTAATTAATTGCACTCAGGAATACAGAAGATCATATCTGGGAAACGATTCAGGAGAGACTAGATATAAGTTTACTGTTACTGCGACTTTGGAAGACGGTAAGGAGATTACTGCAGTAGAAGACAAGTCTTTCCAGCAGCGCGAATATGGTAGAGGAGAAACAATTACTGTTTATGGTCTAAAAGACCACTATAAACTCAACCGAGATGACCTCTTCGCACCATGGGTTGGAAATAGTGAGATTATGTATGTAGTAGTTGTTGCTATCTCTTTGATTCCTATGGTTATTAGCAAATTGAAGAGATAAGTTGTATTGTCAGATTAGTTGTATTACAAGGCCGTCTCAGAAGTGATTAATTGATTACTTTTGAGATGGCTTTTTTGTTTGGGAGGCGGCAAGCAAAGCACCAGCCTATTCCCAAATCTATAATTCCAACCAATTCTGACCCGAATAAAAATTTTCCCCAAGTCAGTTTTTATTTTTTATGTATAATAAATATGATATGTTTTATATCTTTGAAAATGGAGTAGTATTTTGAAAAGATTATTAAGTGTTTTTTTGATTACTGCATGCCTGATATTAGCAGCATGCAGCAGTTCTGTAGTACGTGCAGAGAATAAGGAAACAGGATTTCCTGATGTTTATTGTGCCGATGGCAAGATTTATCTAAATGACATGGTAATCGCTGAATCTGATTGTATGACGGTTTATAGAATAGATAATTCTATAGTAAGCATTTCGACAGGAGAGAGAATCATTAATGTTAAGCCTGATGGAACGGCAGTAACTCTTGCTGATCTGATTATAGATAAAGAGAAGTACGAAGAGGGTATTAAAAGTACTGTTGATTTTCAGTTGTCTATACGAAATGCAGTTGGGCCAACCCCAAAACAGTATGAGGAAATGATGGCGGTTTTATCCTCTTATGAAGAGGCCATAAAGTTAGATTTTATTGCCAGAGAGAATAGTATTACTATAATCAGTCCATTTATCCCAATTCAGATATTTTATGAAGATTCATATCTTAATCCAGAGTTTAAGCCAACAGGTGAACTGATGTGTTCAAGCCATATAACAGGCAGATGTGTCTCATACTTTCCTGATGAGATTAACCGAGATGAATATAACTCTATATGGGTAACTGATTCTATGGCAATACATAACTATAATGGCGAGAATTATTTTATGTATAAGACTAGTTATCAGACGGAAACTACCTATGGCGCAAAACTTGAAGATGACATCTATTATCTGATAATTTGCAAAGAGGATGAGAATAATAAGAGAGTAGTTATCGGATATAAGGAGATTGATGGGAACTATAACTGTAGTTTTAGGGATTTTGAAGAGACATTGAAGTCTTTGAAATGATGATAGATTAGCAATAGATGTACTATATTTCAATATCGCGTAGTAAGTGTTCTGTCGAATTATATTAATGATACACACGAATTGATATGTTGTGTATTTTTACTTGAAATTAGTGCGAAGGGAAGTATAATTGAAGTTATAATACACAATAAATTATTTGGTGTGAATTGTTGCTTGAATGGAGAGCCTGATATGATACTAACTTATAAGGAATGCGAAGATAAGTATGGATCTGATTACCAGATTAAGAAGGAAATTGAAAATGGTAGACTTTTTCTTTTGGAAAAAGGTGTTTATTCTTTGAATAAAAAATGCAGTGAGATGGAGATAGTATTGGCAAAGTATCCAAGAGCAATATATACAGGAGAAAGTGCGTACTATTATATGGGACTGACAGATGTAATTCCTAATGAACATGTATTAGCGACAAAGAGAACTGACACTAGAATAAAAGATAAAAATGTCCACCAGATATTTGTCACAGATGAAATATTTGATTTAGGCAGAATATCGATGGAGTATCGTGGTAATGAAATACCTATTTATCGACGTGAAAGACTCTTGGTAGATTTAATACGTTCTAGGACAAAATATCCATTTGACTATTATAAAGAAGTTATTGGTAACTTTAGGTCTATTGCTTCTACTCTTGATTTCTTTTTTATTGAAGAGTATGCAGCGAAGTTTCGAACGAAAAAAGCGATTATGAATGCAATACAATTGGAGGTATTGTGATGAATATTCGTGAAGAAATAGATAAGCTTTGTGCCGAAGGTTATAACGAAGCAAATGCTGAGGCCAGACTGTGCCAGGATATTTTGTTAAGAGCAATCTCTGAAAGTTCTTTCAATCGTAATATAACTATCAAGGGCGGTGTTGTTATGCGTAACTTATCGCATAGTGCTAGAAGGGCAACACAAGATATTGATTTGGATTTTATTCGGTATTCTATTTCGGATGATTCAATACGATTGTTTATTGAGCGATTAAATCAGATTGAAGGGTTAAGCATAACATTAGAAATGCCAATAAAAGAATTAAAACATCAGGATTATTTTGGAAAAAGAGTATATGTCAGGATTAGTGATGAATATGAATATCAAATCGAAGGCAAAATCGATATCGGTGTTCATAAGGATCTTGATATAAAGCAGGAAGAGTATTGTTTTGATATCTGCTTTCAAGAGGAAGGCGCAAGCTTGCTTATGAATTCAAAAGAGCAGATAATAACGGAGAAGATAAAATCTTTACTTCGCTTCATGACACGCAATACAAGGTACAAAGATATTTTTGATATTTTCTACTTGAAGGACAGTGTTGATAAAGATAAACTCATTAATTGTTTGCGAAAATACATCTTTGATGATAGTACGTTGGAGGTTAATGAGATTAGCGATATTGTTGCGAGATTAAGAAAGATTTTCGCGGATGAAACTTATGTAAAAGAGATAAACCGCTCGAAGAAAAATTGGCTTGATATAAGTGTTAACGAGGTGTTGCAGGGGGATTTGCAATTCTTTATGGAGTTGGAAATTGCCAATCACGCCTCCCCCAATATATAAAATAGAATTATAGTAATTGCAAACAAAAGATTTGGGAGAAGAGCCTAAGATGAAATATAGAGAGAAAGAAGTAAAAGCTAAATTAGAGGGAAAGCTTTGTTCATATGACAAGTCGGTGCCAGATTGTGTCTGCGCAATATATCTTACAGAAAGCCACATCTTTGTTTCCGAAAATAATTATGATGGCACATATAAAGATCATTACGTGTTTCCACTGTCATGTGTAAAGGATATCTTAATGGAGCAGCCATATAAGAAGAGTATATCTGACAAGAATCATGATGGATTTAGAAGTGCTCCGTTTCAGTCATCAAGGGCTGAGCGTGGAATAATAAATAGGCTTTTGGATACTTTTCATAAAGATGAATACTTTACAATTGTGATCAATAATAGTGATGGAAAAGCTGATAAGTTGTTTTTTATTCTTACAAGTAAAGGGCAAGATAAGTTTATTAGTGAATTTAATAAGGCTTTATCCAATCTTGAGGCCTGACCGGAAATTATTTGAGTATAAAACAATATCCACTTTAAATATGGATTTTTTATTATAAGTAAAAAGGGCTCTCAATCACTTGAGAGCCCATACAACAACGCATAATCATTTATTAATTCATTACTAATTTTAATTAAAATAATCCAATTACGAATACAGCCAAAATACCGCCGATGCTACTACCAAGTACGTTAACAATAAGCTGATATTCCCAGTCAACCTTCTCTCCATCCTTAGTAGGAATTGGGAGCAAAGCAAACCAGATACTACTGAATACTGAACGCATAGCATTCAAGCTATATCCAGTACTGTTCAATGTTAATGCAACAAGCATTACACCAAAGAAACCAACTATACCAATCTGTAATGGAGCAGTTGTACCAGATGCTGCCTTGATTGAACCAAGTACGATGAAGAGGAAAAGGAATGTTGCCATGATTTCCTGAAGGAAGTTAAGTGGAATATTCTTCTCTACTGGATAAGCAGCGAAGATTCCTCTCTTTGACACACCCTTAGAAGCCTTGAATGAATCCCAGAAGAATATCATAACCAAGATAACTGCAGCACCTGCTGCCAAGAACTCCATAAGGATAAACATCAAAGCATCCTTAATAGCTAATGAACCAAAAATAACGTTACCAATTACTACACCTGGATTAAGATATGCAGGACCACCCATAACAACTGCCATACATAAACCAAATCCTACAGCGGCACTCCATGCAACTGCTAACTCAATGTAATTAAGAGTACTAACTAAAGTTTTCTTAAGTGTGATGTTACTCATATAAGAGTATCCACCAAGCATGATAAGCAAACTCCCCACAAATTCTGATAAATAAACCATAAACCCTCCATGCTTATGCTCGTTGTTTACAATAGGAATATTTTACGATATTTAATGGATTTACACAATATTCTATAAGCGCTACAAATTGTGTTTCAAAGCGAACTTCCAGTTTCAGAATCAAGCATTTTTGAGTCTTTCTATTTAGAGAACGAATTTTGAAACAAAATTATTAACATTCCTATAACTCTTTATAAAATCAAAGATTTATAAGTTTGCTCTGTGTTAAACTTCATTTGTAATACTGTGCGTTATCGGGAGACCGAATTTCTATATGAGCTCGAGTATAGTTGGGGAGAAATTTATGAAAAAGAAAGTTGCATTATTCGTAAACGGCTGGAATGGCGAGAATGTAGACAACTTTATAAGTGGATTTAGTAACAGCTTTTCGAGTAATGAAGTTGATCTTTTTGTATTTGCTTCATATTCGCTGGCGGTAGATGGCGCAGGAAAGAATGAAGCAGAAGACGCTATTTATACTTTGCCAGACGTTTCCTTTTTTGATGCAGTTATTATATTTGGCTCCGGTATGAATTCCGATGAAGTGATTTTGCAGATAATTGACAGATGCAAGAGGGCAGAAGTGCCAGTTATACTTCAGGGAATGGAAATAGAGGGCGTAACTACTGTTACTGTTGACAGCTATATCGGAATGAAGAATCTTTGTGAGCACCTTATCGTAGAGCATGGGGTAAAAGACGTTGTATTTATCGCGGGTCCAGAAGAAAATGAAGATTCCAACTTTCGAAAGGAGGTAGTAACCAAGACTTTCGAGGCTCATGGTTATGGCCTTACAGAAGAAAATATATTCCATGCTAACTGGGAAGGCAACCTTATAAAGACATATATGACCGAGCATTATGCTGATAGGAATAACAAACTGCCAGATGCTTTTATTTGTGCCAACGACCAGATGGCGATGTTTGCAGTATTGTTTTTGATTCAGCTTGGTTACAAAGTTCCAGACGATATACTTGTTACTGGTTTTGATAATGTAAGCGATGGTAAGGTGTGTTTCCCATCTCTTGCTACTGTTAATCAGGGTTATGATGAGCAGGGCTCCGAATGTGCAAAGCTTGTTATGGAACTTATAGGAAGCAAGAGTCTCATAAGAAAGAGCATTATACCTTGTACTCCAATTCCTGGTGAGAGTTGTGGCTGTTTTAATTGTAATGGCGAAGAGGAATTGAGAAGAAAAATCGGAAGAATGTGGTGGTCTGAACGCTACTTTTCTGAGAGCTTACAGGGAAGAGTATCTCAGTTAGACATGTGTATCATGTCAAATGAGAGATTTGAGAATATTCATCAAAGCTTAAATAATGATTTTTTCTCATCAATAGGTGAGGAGACAGAAGATTTTCATATATATATAAATCCACAATATAAAGAGCTGGTTTATATGAATCCAGCAGGGAAAGTAGATAAGCCATATTTGAGTTCTGTTATGGATGTTCTTTGCGCACGTACAGGTGGCGTAGTATCTTATGAAGACTCAATGGATATTAGTGAGATTTTACTGGGCTACAATAATGAGAACCCAGGAAAGATTTTTGTTTTTAAGTCCCTGAAGGTAGACGACTTCATCGTTGGCTACATGGTAATGGGATATAAGAAGGACGCATTTAAGCGTAAGGAGTATATTGAATTCTCAGCTCGTCTTAATAGAACATTAAAAAAATACCAGAGAACTATTGATGATTATGTAAAAGCTATCAGAGCTCAGGAACAGGCTAATGCATTCCTGAGACAGACAGTAGAAGCTTTGGCTACCGCAGTTGATGCCAATGACTCATATACAAATGGTCATTCAAACAGAGTTGCAAAATATGCCAGAATGATTGCAAAAGAATATGGAATGACAGAAAAAGAATGCGACGATGTTTATCTCGCAGGCTTACTTCACGATGTAGGCAAGATTGGAATTGATAATGGCATTATCAACAAGAAGGGTAAGCTTACAGATGAGGAGTTTGCCGTAATTAAACTTCATCCTCAGTTAGGTGGGCAGATTCTGTCAAAGATTGTTATGTCACCTTCACTTAGTATTGGAGCTCATTATCACCATGAGCGCTATGATGGCAAAGGATATCCAGAGCGACTTAAAGGTGATGATATTCCACTTATAGCTAGAATTATTGCCGTTGCTGATGCATACGATGCAATGACTTCTGTGCGAAGCTATCGTGATATGCTGCCTCAGGTACATGTTCGAGAAGAACTTGTTAAGGGAATAGGTACACAGTTTGATCCTGAATTTGTAAGAATTATGCTTAAGTTTCTTGACGAGGATCATGACTATACAATGAGAGAATGGCAGGAAGAGGAACGATTTGGTGTAGACCTCACTTATATGTTTGATACTTATAAATCAAAGGTCTCAGCTGGTATTAGACTAACTGACTGCCCAGTATCAGTTAGAATTAAGTATAAGCCATTCAGAGATGGTGGGCAGCCAACACTTTTGTTTTATGATTCATCAGATGCTAGATATTATATTGAGGATGGCCTTACAGCAGGGGAGATGGATTTTGTTGAGTATGCTAGGGTCGATATGAATGGAGCTGCTTCTCCGTATTATGTTCGTGATGCTGTTTGCAATGCTATTCATAATTCAGAAGGTAAAGATAATACAAAAACTGAATGTAATAAGACTTATATAGCTGATATTTTTATGGTGAAGAAGGATGATCATCTGTTCGTTAGAATTAATACAGAAGACAGAACTGATGAGTTGACCTTGGCACTTTATGATGCATCAAGATATGTATATTTTGCTTTAACAGGAGAATATTGTACACTTGATGTCCTTGATGTTGAGGTTGCTACAGATAAAGTAGACGATAGCTATATTTCTCGTATCGCTGATAAAATAACTTATACTGATGGTCCGACTGGTGATATTCCAAATGTTCAGATGGATGGCTGGATGTCAAATCATTCTGAAATAGTGGAATTAAATAGTGATATGAATATTAGTTTCCATACAATGAGTCTTCCTTCATCAAAGAGAGTATGGCACTGCCCAATCGTAGCATTTTTTACTTCTGATGATGGTGTGATTGGTGGCAAGAATTTTAAGGAACTGGCCTTTATAAGACTTGATGGTGAGGTATGGTGCAACAATCCAGATGCCAACAATGAGACTTTGGTATTCAAGGACGACAGTTTTGGTAACTGGGGTATCTGGAAGCAGAAGAATAAAGATGGCGTGGATTGTAAACTGACAATATCCAGACAGGGAAATATCATAGATTTACATACTGAGAATAGTGGATTTGAAACTCAAAATAGAACGGTCATCCCTGAGGAAGTAGCAAAAATCTATGTCTACCTTACAGGTGACCAGTGTGCGCTGACTGATATTCATATTAATAGAAAGTGATAGTATATTAATCTAACTTAAGTGCATATTGTCTTAAGACTATTATTTGCCAATGTCGCGATAGCCGGTACAGTGTACCGTAAATTAACGGTAGGACGTTACGGTAACCGTTACACTCTACGTCATTTTTGCCATAAGATGCTCTGAATTAACGGTAGGACGTTACGGTAACTGTCACTTGAACAGTCGAATTTGATTCAAAACAGTCTAAATTAATGGTATGACGTTACGGTAACCGTCACTCACACAGTTATTTAATGCATAAGACGTAAAAGTCTATGTACATGGTCTAGGTAGCCTAGACTGGTAACCTAGAATTTAGGCTCAAAATCGTTAAAAGTCTATGTACACGGTCTAGGTACCCTAGACCGGTAACCTGGAATTTAGGCTCAAAATCGTTAAAAGTCTATGTATATGGTCTAGGTAGCCTAGACCGGTAACCTGGAATTTAGGCTCAAAATCGTTAAAAGTCTATGTACATGGTCTAGGTAGCCTAGACTGGTAACCTAGAATTTAAAGCTCAAACAGCCAACCAATCTGCCCGCATCACACTAAATGAGTATTTCGGAACACCACCACTTCAAACGCATATTGCCTCATATCAGATTTTAAGCATTTGTTTATAAATTGTTACTAAATTGTGAATAACTACTTGATTTTAGATTCTCAAACGCTCATAATTAAAGACGGGGAAAAACTTATTGGATTTAAGAATTCATTTATATTGTTGTTCTTTTTGTGTGGAGAAAATGCCATGAAATCTTGTAAGTTTTTATCTCTTCTATTGGTGCTAACCCTTGTTTTAAGCACTCTTCCTTTTCCTGTTATCGCTCTCGAAAGAGATTATGATTCAGACGATACCACAATCTTTGCAGATAACGCTGATACTACTTCTTCAGATAACGAAGATGAGAAATCAGATATTGACGAAGAAGCAATCAAGGACTTCGTAACAAGACTTTATTCAATATGCCTTAATCGTGAGCCAGATTCTATAGGCCTTGATGGCTGGACCAAAAGCTTAGTAGATAAGCAGGCTACAGGCTGTTCAGTTGCGTATGGTTTTGTATTTAGCCCAGAATTTCAGGGCTTACAGGTAACTAATTCTGAATATGTAAGATATATGTATGATGCTTTCTTCGGAAGAAAGCCAGATACAGAAGGCTTTAACTACTGGGTAGATCTTCTTGATAAGGGAATGACAAGAGAAGAGATTTACTGTGGATTTGCTAATTCACTTGAGTTTTCTAATCTTTGTAAAAGTTTTGGCGTAGTACGAGGCTATCACGTATTAGGAAATGACTTTAATAAAAACGCACTAGTAAACTTATTCGTTGAGAGACTTTATAACGTTGTTCTTAACAGAACCTGCGATGACGAAGGAATGGCAGGCTGGACAACATATCTTGTAGACCACAGTAAAAGTGGATATGAGGTAGCATATGGATTTGTATTTAGTCCAGAATTTATAAATCGCAATTTATGTGATAATCACTTTGTTGAAGTAATGTATGAAGCATTCCTTGGAAGAAGTTCGGATGCGACAGGTAAAGCATACTGGGTAGACTTCTTAGTTAATGGTTCAACAAGAAAAGAAATCTTTAATGGTTTTGCAGGCTCAATTGAGTTTGCAGCAATCTGTGATTCTTATGGAATTGAAGCAGGTAACATAGATAAAACACCTGTTACCGATATGCCTGCATCAGGCCCATGCACGATGTGTGAGGAAGAACAGCAGGGAGCTGCAACTCCAACAGTTAACCCAACTAATAATCCAGTTAATACTCCAGTTGTAACAGAGGAACCACTTATAATACCTACTACTCCATCTGTATCTTTTGGTGGAGAAGAGCCAACTCAAAGTATTACTAATGAAGTTACACCAACAAGTACTCCAACACCAACAGAGGCCCCAACAAGTACTCCAACACCAACTGTTGGAGAGGTAACATCTGTGCCTACAAATACAGTAACACCAGAGTCAACAGTTACACCAACAAATACTGTAACTCCAGTAGCTACAGGTACTTCAACTCCAACACCTACACCAACAAAGGTGCCAACAAATACTCCAACTCCAACACCTACACCAACGAAGAAGCCGACAAATACACCGACTCCAACTCCTACACCAACGAAGAAGCCGACAAATACGCCGACTCCAACTCCTACACCAACGAAGAAGCCGACAAATACACCGACTCCAACACCTACACCAACAAAGAAGCCGACAAATACGCCGACTCCAACTCCTACACCAACAACGGTAGTGGAGACTTCAATTGCTCTAAATGTAACTTCTGCAGATTTGAATATTTGGGAGACTTTAGATCTTAGTGTTGTGCCAGCGCAGGCAGATACAACTATATCCTGGTCTTCATCTGATCCGCTTGTTGCCAGAGTAGATGACAAGGGGCATGTTGAGGCACTAAGAGTTGGTACTGCAACAATTACTGCCATAACTTCTGATAAGAAAGAAGCTTCCTGCGTTGTTACTGTAACAGACAGTTATGAGGATTTTGATGCAAGATTTAAAGTTCCATATGTAGCAACATATTACTTTAATCCAAAGCCTTCTATTAATGATACAATTCAGATTCCTCTTTATATATCTGACTATGAGAATTCAGACTATATGTTTGAAGATAGTTCTGTAACTTTGGATATTATTTATAAAGTTGATAATAATCCTGAGATGACAGTAAAGAACGTACCACTTGGAGATTACACAATTACTCTTGGTAAGCTCTCAGAAGGTATGCATACATTCTCAGTAAAAGTAAGAGACAACAGAACAGGCCTTGATTCTGCAGTTCTTTATAATGACTTGTGGGTACTTAAAAATTCTACAAGTGAGACTGTAGCAGGTAAGACATATGTTATGCAGCAGTCTGATCTTACAAAATATAGTATTGTTCTCCAGAATAAAAATGCTACTACTGGACAATTTACACCTGAGTTGACTGAAACTCAGTGCCTTAATAACCGTAATGGCTTAAATCAGATGTTTACTGACCTTAAGGCAAATGGTTATACCAAGGTGGTTCTCGTCAAAGGTATCTATCGTATTGATGGTGAGCAGCGTCCTGGTACTCCTGATAGTCAGCCAAGTAGCGTATGGATCCCAACTAACTTTACAGTAGATATGAATGGTTCTACATTTAAGCTTAATACTATTACAAGCGAGAATCCTGGCTGTATTGTAAGCTTCTATGATACAGTTGATTCACACCTTACTAATGGTACTCTTGAGGGCGACAGATTCGAGCGTAAGGCTCTCGGCCTTGAGACAGGAACACTTGGCGAGAGAATTTCTACTGTAAGAATGTATGGTGGAAAGTATAACTCTATTATTAACGTAAATGTTCAGAACAGCACAAGTTATGCTTTCTTCAAGACCTATACCTATCCTACTCGAAACGTTATAAGAAACTATGAATCAGGTGCCATCGACCCTGCAACAGGTAATCTTGTAAGTGCCCCTGATTGCAGCACCAGTTCATATATGGATTTGTCAGAATGGCGTAAGAATGACCAGCTCGACAAGTATATGTATGTTGGCCATCCTGATGGCTTAAGAGGCGTTTGGAGCGATTCAGTAATTGTATATGTTTCTTTCTATGGTGCTAATAAGAACTATCTTGAGACAGTAACAGCAATGCAGTTCCGTAAAATCCTCGTTCCTGACAATGCCCAGTACTGCCGTGTAACTGTTCTTGGTACAAATATCGACACTGGCTATAATGGCGAGTGCAATCTTGCAATATATGACCACCACCTTGGCGATTATTGCGAAGTGAAAAACTGCAATTTCATAGATACCAGAGCCTGCGCCATGGCACCAGCTGTTGCATGCCACATCCTCATCGAGGGCTGTACATTCACCCGCTGCGGCAACAGCATAACCGCGATTGCCGTTGACTTCGAAGACGGTGGCGAGGAGTGCATGGACGTCTTCTATCGTAATAATACTGTACTTGAATCAGCAGGAAACGGTACCGTTATATCTAACAGAGGCTTTAATCACATTTTCGAAAATTGTACCAACCACTCCTTCGAGTTCAGACACGGAGTTTATGGACTGACAGTTCGCAATATGACTGATCCAAGAACTTCAGTCACATTCCAGCTCGGTGACCGAAAGCACCAGGCATACATGCGTGTCTATGACAATAATTTTAGCGTATATAGGACCGAAAACAGGGCTCAAAATGGTAAGTGGACTATGGATTTCATAATCCGCGACTGTACGATAAGTACCGAGAGCTTTAATAACCTGAATGACCGCATGCGCTTTGAGAATTGCACAATTACAAGCCTTGGCGGCGGCAATTCAGTATTTAATAACTGCACTATCCAGAGCCTTGACAGAGGTAATATTGCGGGTGAATTGTACTTCTATAATTGCACATTTAAAAATCTTGGCCAGGGTGATCCGTTCCTTAAATGGACGTGGCAGTCAGACTTTAACCGAGTGTTTGAGAATTGTACTTTCGAAGGTACAACGCGAATGAATGGCGCTTGTAGTTCCGCACTGTTCCGTGGTTGTGTATTTAATAATCTCGAATACATGGCTTCTGCAACATTGAACTCAACCACTACGTCGATTGTTTTCGATTCATGTGAGATCAATTCATCAGCGGGTTCACTTCTTACAACTGGTCCGCTATCAAGTTATGCTGGTTATATAAATGTTATTTTCAAGAACTGCACTATAACGCATACTGGTAATAACCTGATTAATCTGTTTGCAAAGCCGATTGATGATAGTCAGATTGTCTTTGTTAACTGTGTGATTAATAAGACTTCTGGTGTGCTTGTGACAGGTAACAATGGATTTAATGTGGCGGGAAGTCTTGGTTCGCAGTTCCAGCAATATGCAAATCGTGCAGCTATTAAGATTATCTTCAATAAGACACCAGTAAATCCTAATCTGCCGATTGATACAAAGAATGTAAATACCAACTGGGCTAAGATAGTTTATGAGAATTAATAAGTGACATGCTAGGTGACCTCGAACCCAAAATAATATTTTGGTTTCGGGGCCGCTTTTTATTTCTGGATTTCACGGTAGAATGTCGCGGTAGCCGGTACACTCTACCGCGAATTTGAGGGCTGAAACAGTGATTCTTCACGGTAAGATGTCGCGGTAGCCGGTATACTCTACCGCGAATTAACGGTAGGACGTTACGGTAACCGTCACTTGAACAGTCGAATTTGATTTAAAACAGTCTAAATTAATGGTAAGACGTTACGGTAACCGTCACACTCTACCGTTATTTTTGCTCTCAAATGTCCTAAATTAATGGTAGGACGTTACGGTAACCGTCACTCACACAGTTATTTAATGCATAAGACGTAAAAGTCTATGTACGTGGTCTAGGTACCCTAGACCAGCAACCTAGAATTTAGGCCCAAAATCATCAAAAGTCTATGTACACGGTCTAGGTACCCTAGACCAGCAACCTAGAATTTAGGCCCAAAATCATCAAAAGTCTATGTACACGGTCTAGGTACCCTAGACCAGTAACCTAGAATTTAAGACGTCAGACATCCCACTCATCCCTTAAATCTTGCCGCATCTCAATAAAAGAGGATCTCTAACCCCTTTCACCAACTCCCAACGCCTATAGCCTCATATCAAATTTTAAGCATTTGTTTATAAATTGTTACAAAAGTGTGAATAACCCCTTGATTTTATATTCTCAAACGCTCATAATTAGAGGCAGGGAAAAACTTATTAGGATTTAAAAGACACTCATATTGTTGATCTTTTTGTGTGGAGGAAATGCCATGAAATCATGTAAGTTTTTATCTCTTTTATTAGTGCTAATAATTAGTTTAAGCACTTTTTCAGTTCCAGTTTTTGCTTTAGAGAATAATATTGATTCCAATGAAGACACAATCTTCGCGGATAACGCATCTTCAAATAAAGAAGATGAAGCAGACGAAGCAGCAATCAAGGACTTTGTAACAAGACTTTATTCAATCTGCCTTAATCGTGAGCCAGATTCAATAGGCCTTGATGGCTGGACCAAAAGCTTAGTAGATAAGCAGGCTACAGGCTGTTCAGTTGCGTATGGTTTTGTATTTAGCCCAGAATTTCAGGGCTTACAGGTAACTAATTCTGAATATGTAAGATATATGTATGATGCTTTCTTCGGAAGAAAGCCAGATACAGAAGGCTTTAACTACTGGGTAGATCTTCTTGATAAGGGAATGACAAGAGAAGAGATTTACTGTGGATTTGCTAATTCACTTGAGTTTTCTAATCTTTGTAAAAGTTTTGGCGTAGTACGAGGCTATCACGTATTAGGAAATGACTTTAATAAAAACGCACTAGTAAACTTATTCGTTGAGAGACTTTATAACGTTGTTCTTAACAGAACCTGCGATGACGAAGGAATGGCAGGCTGGACAACATATCTTGTAGACCACAGTAAAAGTGGATATGAGGTAGCATATGGATTTGTATTTAGTCCAGAATTTATAAATCGCAATTTATGTGATAATCACTTTGTTGAAGTAATGTATGAAGCATTCCTTGGAAGAAGTTCGGATGCGACAGGTAAAGCATACTGGGTAGACTTCTTAGTTAATGGTTCAACAAGAAAAGAAATCTTTAATGGTTTTGCAGGTTCAATTGAGTTTGCAGCAATCTGTGATTCTTATGGAATTGAAGTTGGTAGCATTGATAAAATACCAGCCGCAGATGTAATTTCATCAGGCCCATGCACAATGTGTGAGGAGCAGCAGGGAGTAGCTAATCCAGCTAATACTCCAGTTGCAACAGAGGCACCATTAGTAATTCCTACTAATCCATCTGTATCTTTTGGTGGTGAGACACCAACATCAGCACCTAATAATGGTACAAGCGTAACTCCACAAGTTCCTTCTGGAGCTACATCAACTCCTTCTGCTACGGGCGCACCAGTAGTATCAGGCACACCAGTAGTATCTGGAACACCAACTTCTACAGTAAATCCAGAAGCAACTGTAACTCCTACACCAACGGTTGTGGAAGTAACAATTCCAGTTACTCCAGCACCTTTGAATTTGGATTCACTTTTCGCTGTGCCATATGTTTCAACTTATTACTTTAATCCAAAGCCTTCACCAAATGACAATATTCAGATTCCTTTGTATTTAACTGACTATGATCAGTCTGAGAAAATCTACAATGACTCATCAGTAAAGCTTGATTTGATCTATGAGATTGATGAGGGTGGAGAGCATGTAATAAGTAATATTCCATGTGGCGATTATACATTGACACTTGGAAAATTAAGTGAAGGTAAGCATGTATTTTCTGTTCAGGTAAGAGATAACAGAACAGGCATGAAGTCACTTAGACTTTATAATGATTTGTGGGTTATAAATCCTTCTACAGTTCAAAACAAAGTCTATAATATGACAGCAGCTGATCTTACAACTTATGGAATAAAGAATAACAATAGTAAGAGTAGTACAGACTGTCTTAATACAAGAATGGGTCTTAATAAGTTTTTCGTTGATTTAAAGGCAAAAGGCTACACCAAGGTTGTCCTTCTTAAGGGTACATATAGAATCGATGGTTTGACAAAGGATACTGCTGGTAATACATGTATTGTGATGCCATCTGGTTTTACAGTCGATCTTAATGGAAGCACAATTAAGCTTGATACAGTAACTTCAACTGAAGTTCGAGTTGGTGCCTGCATGGTTAATTTCAGAGAGTGCATAGATTCTCATCTGATTAACGGTACATTGGAAGGCGATAGATATGAGCGAATTGATCTTGGCCTTGAGACAGGATTTATGGGCGAATTTATCATGACTGTAGTTATGGAAGGCGATAAATACTGCTCACTTGATAATCTTACTATTAAGAATACAACAGGCCATACAGTTGGCTGCGGATGTGTATGGGGACCAAGAGCTTTACTTAATTCTTATACACAGAATATGATTATTATTGATGGTAAGGAGACAACAAGAGAAGGCTGCAGTACCAGTGGATATATTGATTTAACAGAGATTAAAAACTGGGATGATACTGAGGATTATATCTATGTTGGTCACCCAGAAGGCTATAGAGGAATTCAGGCAAAATCAGCTACTATTTATGTGACATTCTATGATGGCAGTAAGAAATATATTGAGACTGTAACAGGTTTCCAGTATAGAAAAATGCTCATTCCTACTGGCGCAAAATACGTAAGAGTTTCTGTACTCGGAACAAATATTCCAACAAGCGGTTATGAGAATACAATTTCGATTTATACTAAGAAATTCGAGAACTATAGTGAGGTTGTAAATTGTGACTTTATTGATACAAGATCAGTTGCACTTTGCCCTTCAGCAGCAACGAGTCTCCTGATTGAGAATAATACTTTCACTAGATGTGGTAACAGTATTACAAAGCTTTGCGTTGACTTCGAGGATGGTGCTCAGGAGTGCCAGGATATGTATTATCGCAACAACACTGTGCTTGAGACTGGTAATGCGAATTGTACAGTAGTTTCGTGCTTTGGATTTAACCATGTAATCGAGAATAACATTAACCATTCAGTTGAGATTAGATATGGCGTAGTTGGCGGTGTTGTCAGAAACATGCCTAATCTGAATGCAGTTTCATGGCAGCTTGGTAATGAAGACTACGCAAGATATGGAAGATTAGATAATTGTGGTACTACACAAGTAAGAATTATCGATTGTTCATCCTCTGACGAGATTGACTGCGCAAGATTCACTATAACTAACTGTGTTCTGGGTGATGGCTGGATTGACACGGTTCCAGAGAAAGTTGTATTTGAGAACTGTACAATTAACAATTTGCAAGGCACCAATGCAACATTCCATAATTGTGTAATAAAGTCAGCACCTATGCTGGGAAATAATGTGTATTTTTATGACTGCAGATTTGTTCCAGATAGTACTGGAAATGGAAAATTAATTTTTGCTTCTGATACCAATGACAATATGAGTAGAATTATCGACAACTGCACATTTGAAGGCAATTCAGAACTTACTGGTAAAGATCACCTCCATAGTTTGATAGTCAGAAATTCGACTTTCGACAATCTAAAGCTTTCTTTTGGTACTCATAGTTATCAGGGCGAGATTCTTTTTGAGAATTGTGATATCAAGTCCAGCGAGAAGACATTCATGTATATTGGCCCATGGGCATTCTCTGTCGAGAATATACATGTAATTTTCAGAGGATGTACTATCACTCATACAGGAGAGACATTCATGTACTTCCTGGCAAAGCCTACCGACAGCAGTACCGTCCTTTTCGATGGCTGCACGATTATAAAAAACAGCGGCTCTCTTGTCGGCTGGAGTAATGATCACAGAATGCCTGAGTTTAAGGATAATATCGATGTAACTTTGACTTTCAGAGACACATCCGTTAATAGAAATCTTATAATCGATACCAATACAGCAGGCACCAATCACTTCAAGGTCGTTTTTGAGGATTAATATAGCATTCCTCCTCGAAAGCGTATCCCCCCCCACCCACAAACTAAAAACATCTAACTGTCTCAAGACCAGACTAAACAGGTTTTGAGACAGTTTTTTGTTGATGGCTGGTTTTCACGGTAGGATGTCGCGGTAGCCGGTACACTCTACCGCGAATTTGATGGCTGAAACAGCGATTCTTCACGGTAAGGTGTCGCGGTAGCCGGTACACTCTACCGCGAATTTGATGGCTGAAACAGCGATTCTTCACGGTAAGGTGTCGCGGTAGCCGGTACACTCTACCGCGAATTTGATGGCTGAAACAGCGATTCT